>PHDA01000013.1 GCA_002842465.1 Bacteroidetes bacterium HGW-Bacteroidetes-7 | reverse complement strand
AAAAACAGACTTCGCCAATAATCTGGTAAAATTCAAAAAGTCTAATTTGCAATATGCTTAATTTCAAACAGTTGTCCAAAACTGGCGCGGAGATTTTTTAGCAGAAGGCACAAAGTGGCGCGGAGATTTTTTGTCTAACTTACAATGTGTTAGCATTTTGTTTGGATTTCTAAATTAAACATAGCAGAAAAGGCAGTTTATTGTATGTTTTTGTTACATTTGCTGTTGAAACTACTTTTTTTTTTACAATTTTACTACTTTAATTTAATCCATTCAAAATGAAACTAAAAGGTTTACTAGTAATCATTTTGGGTTTTATGTCGCTGCAGCTAAGTGCGCAGGACAAGATGCTCGATCTTCTGAAGGGCGAGCTTAAAAGCCAAATGACAATTCTGCAAAAGGGTGAGTATCCGCCCTATTACATGAACTACAGAGTGATTGACAACTACACACGTACAATCCGCTCTGCTATGGGTGCAACCATAAGTTCAGATCAAGAGAAACAGATAATATTCGTTCCTCAGATCAGAATCGGCTCGCCCGAATTCGACAATTTTCATGAATCACAAAACGGAGTGGCCATAAACAGGTTCTCCGGAGCCCCAACAATTCTTCTGCCTGCCGACCTGCAAAACGGTCTTGAGGCAATGCGCGAAATTATGAAGGAGGAGGTTAATACTCGTTACAGGTTTGCGGTAACCAGTCTCGAGAGAGCCAATGCCAAAAAAGGTGTTCAAATTGAGAACGAAGATCAGTCACCGGACTTCACAAAAGCTAAGGCCGAGAAATACTTTGAGCCAGCACTTAAGAAAGATAAGGTTGATCTTGACACCAAAGCCTGGGAAGCACAACTGAATAAATTCAGCGCACTGCTTACAGAAAACAAAGACATTATCTCGGCAAACACTACCCTCACCTACAGAATATGGCGGAAATATTTTGTTTCATCCGAGGGAGCAGAAATTGCAGAAAACAGAACATACGCAATCCTTAGCGTAAGAGCCACCACAATGGCAGACGACGGTATGGAGCTGCCGTTAAACACAAGCTACTTTGCCTACTTCCCTGACGAACTTCCTTCAGCTGAAGTAATTATGAACGACCTCAAGAAACTGTCTTCAAAACTCTCTGAGTTGAAGGTAGCCCCATTGGTTCAGCCATATACGGGTCCTGCCCTACTTTCGGGCTCTGCAAGCGGAGTGTTTTTCCACGAGATTTTCGGCCACAGAATTGAGGGTCAGAAGATGAAGAGCGAAAGAGATGGTCAAACATTTAAAAATATGGTGGGCGAAAACGTACTGCCTGCTGCTTTGAGTGTATATTGCGACCCAACCATGAAAAAATACCATGGTAGCGCCCTTAATGGTTACTACATTTTTGACGATCAGGGTGTTCGTGGCGAAAGAGTTGACGTTGTAAAGGACGGAATTCTTAAGAACTTTCTTATGACAAGAACAGGTCTTGATGGTTTTCCAAAGTCAAACGGCCACTCAAGAGCAGAATTTGAATATGACCCTACATCAAGGCAATCAAATCTGATTGTTGAGACAAACAATTATAAAACCGATGCCCAGCTGAGACAACTTCTGATTGACGAGGCAAAGAGGCAGGAGAAGGAGTATGGTTACTTCTTCAAAACCGTTACAGGTGGATTCACCCAAACAGGAAGAACCGGAGCCAACTCATTTAACGTAACACCTCTTGAGGTTTACAGAATTTATGTAGATGGAAGGGCGGACGAACTTGTAAGGGGAGTTGATATGATTGGTACACCGCTTAGCATGTTCTCAAATATTGAGTATGCAGGCGGAGAGTTTGAGATCTTTACAGGAACCTGCGGAGCCTCGTCGGGCAATGTGCCGGTAACTGCAATTTCACCTACCATTTTTGTGAATAAGGTAGAGCTGCAGAAGAAGGCCAAACCGACAGTAACTCCTGCGCTTCTGCCACGCCCGTAATCAAATGTTAATCTCAAATTTTAACAACACCAGAAAATGAAATATTTTAAAAACATATACAGGTTCGCCCTTCTTTTTGTTGCCCTGAACATTACAGTTCTGGCAACTCTGCAGGGACAGAGCGACAATTCCGTTCTCTACAAAGCTATGGAGGACGAGATGAACCGAAGCAAAAACGAGCTAACACTCCCGAATTCACCCTCTCCCTGGTTTGTAGCATACACAGTAGCAGATATCGGATACACATCTGTAATCAGCTCAAAGGGAACAATCATCTACACCAAAGTGAGCCCAAAAGAGAGGCTTCACTCTGTTAACCTCTACGTAGGTGACAGCAAATTCTCAAGCGACTACGCATATTCAGGAAACGGTATTCTTACAACATCTATGACCATTACCGAGAATAACTACGACCAGCTTAGAAGAAGTTTTTGGCAAACATCCGACATTGCCTACAAAATGGCAGTTGAGGTGTTCAACTCAAAGCAGAATGCAATCAAGAGTGCAAACCTTACAGAGCAGGAAAAGAACCTGCCGGACATGTTGCCACTCGCAAATCCGGTTGTAAACATTAATCAACGTGGTCAGCACGGTCAACACAACCAAAGTGGTCAGCAGGTAAACCAAAATTGGAATGCTAACCAAAACCAGCAAAACCAGCAAGCTCAACAAAACAAGCAAGTTAACCAAAATTGGAATGCTAACCAAAACCAACAAGCTCGCCAAAATCAGCAGACTCGCCAAAACCAGAATGCTCAGATGAATTCAAATTTTGAGATGCCTCAGATTCCCCTGGCAGTAAACAAATATCAGGAATTGGCCAATAAACTCTCTGCAGAGCTTGCAAAATACAACTCAATCTTTGACTCAAGGGTAGAGATTGACGGTATTGAGAGCATCTTCCATTACGTTTCAACTGAGGGTACCAAAATTGTTGAACCGGTTGGATATGTTGCAGTAACTTTCAAAGGCAAGGTTAGAAATGCAAAAGGTCAGGTGTTAAGAGACCAAGAGGTGGTTTATTCTAGAACATTCGAGACTCTGCCTGCCGAGCAGGAGCTTACAACAGCAGTCGGACAATTTGCAGCTAAGCTTACAGCACTTCTTTCAAGCAACGAGATGGAAGAGTACTATCTTGGCCCTGTTCTCTTTATTGAAGATGCAGCTGCACAGATTCTTGCCGATAACCTAATCTCCCCTGCCGGTGTTTTTGCCTACAGAAGGCCGATTCAGGTAATGGCAACTGCCGGAAGGCCCGAAAATGTATCTGCAAGAAGAGATATCAAAGCATTGGAGGAGAGAATAAACAAAAAGGTGATTGACAGCCGTATCTCTGTGAAAAACATGACGGACACAAAAACTTATGACAACACACCTCTTATAGGTTATTACAATATTGATGCACAAGGCGTTATCCCTCAAAAAGAGACATCTTTAATCGAAAACGGAATTCTCAGAAACCTATTAAGCACTAGAGTACCTACCAAAACCTCAAGTGCATCAACAGGCAGTTTGAGATATGGAACAAGACCAAGATCTATTCCATTAGAGTCCGCTCCGGGTAACCTGATAATCACTGTTAAAGATGGAACAACTCATGAACAACTCAAAAGTGACCTTATCAAGGCTGCTGTTGAAGAGGGTCTTGACTATGCATACATTGTAAAAAAGATTGCAAATGAGACAGATCAGTTAATCTATAAGGTCTCTGTAAAAGATGGTTCAGAGTCTTTGGTTACAGGAGCTGAGGTAACCCCTGTTCCTCTTACCAAACTAAAAAGAGTACTTGGTCTGAATCAGAATCAGAAAATTTATAATTATCTTTATCAGGGTACAGTTCCGGTTTCGGTTGTCTATCCTGACGGCATTTTAATTGAAGATATTGAGATAAACAGAAAACCGGTTAACGTACAAAAAGATTCGCCTCTTATTGTAAAAAATTAGTTAACTGAATAAACATTGGATTATATCTATGTTTTTGTAATACTTGTTCTGGTCCTCGGACTGTTCGTATGGGGGAAAATAAGGCACGACTTTGTTGCCCTTCTGGCCCTCTTCGCACTTGTAATTCCAGGGATCATTCCAGCCGAAAAGGCCTTTCAGGGTCTTGGTCATCCCGCTGTCATTACCGTGGCAGCGGTTTTGATTATCGGCAAGGCACTCGAAAGATCGGGCATTGTAGATATGCTTGGGAAATGGGTATCTTCACTGAGCAGCAACATAACCATTCAGATTTTCACCTTGTGCTCACTTGTGGCAGTAGCATCGGCGTTCATGAACAATGTTGGAGCATTGGCCATAGTAATGCCGGTAGCCATTTCCATAGCCGTTAAAAGCAAAAAATCACCCTCTCTCTTTCTTATGCCCATTGCCTTCGCATCACTTCTCGGAGGTCTTATGACTCTTATAGGAACTCCTCCAAATATCATAATCTCTACCTTTAGGGAGGCCCAAACCGGCACTCCGTTTGGAATGTTCTCTTTTGCCCCCGTTGGAGCTATTCTAACATTGGCGGGAGTACTATTTATTTCTCTGTTGGGGTGGAGGTTACTTCCGGGAAGAGCGTCTGAAAAGGCTAAAGGACATGCCTTTAACATAGATGACTATATCACCGAAATGATTGTTAAGGAGAGCTCTTTAATAAATGGCAAAACAATTAGTGAGTTAAATAGCTTATCAAAAGCTGATGTCCAGCTACTTGGTCTCGTAAGGAACAATATAAGGGTTCACGCCCCTGACGAGGATGAAATACTGCAGATCAATGATATACTCATACTTGAAGGAGATGCCCACTCATTTAAAGAGTTTATTGAAAATACCGGAGTCAAGATAACCGGAGGTAAAAAATTCAGGAAGAATGCAATTGGGTCAGATAACATTTCGTTTGCCGAGGCTGTTGTTATGGCAGACTCGCCACTTGTAGGTCAAACCTCGTCGGGCCTTAAGATGAGAAGCAGATACGGAATTAATCTGGTAGCCGTCTCCCGTAAAGAGGAGAAGATACACAGAAGGCTTGAACAGATTATATTCCGTAACGGCGATGTTGTTATGTTTCAGGGCAGAGAGCATCTTATTTGGGAGACAATCACCTCTATCGGATGTGTGCCTTTGGCAAAAAGAGGAGTTTCATTTATTTCGGAAAAAAAGATATTGCTGAGCCTGGCAATTTTCGGAGTCTCAATTCTTACGATAGTATTTGGTCTGTTACCAGTTCATGTAGCCTTTCCCCTCGCCGCAGTAATATTGGTTTTGACAAAAGTTTTGCCTGTTAAAGATATGTACACCAGCATCGACTGGCCGGTGATAATTTTGCTTGGGGCAATGCTCCCGGTTGGCGAAGCTCTTGAGACAACGGGAGGTGCCAAATTAATTGCAGATTACATTCTTAGCATAGCAGGAGATTTTACACCACAGGTAACCCTCACCATTCTCATTGTGGTTACCATGCTTCTTTCGGGAATAATCAATAATGCTGCAACAGTTGTACTTATGGCCCCTATCGCCCTAGGCATTGCCCACGGCATGAACTACTCCCCTGATCCGTTTTTGATGACAGTTGCCATAGGTGCTTCAGCCTCTTTCCTCACCCCAATCGGCCACCAGTCAAACACACTGGTTATGGGTCCGGGAGGCTATCGCTTTGGCGACTACATACGAATGGGGCTACCGGTATCGATTTTGGTAGTCATAATAGCAGTACCGCTTATTTTATATTTCTGGCCATTATAATCACATGAAAATTGCAATAATAGGTGGAGGAGCATCGGGTTTCTTTGCGGCAATAACAGCTGCAGAAAACCATTTTGGCTCATCAGTTACAATATTTGAGAAGGCCCCCGTAACCCTCGCTAAAGTGAGAATATCAGGAGGAGGCAGGTGTAACCTGACAAATGGCTGCGAATCGCTAAATGAGTTTTCTGCTGCATATCCCAGAGGTGGCAGAGCAATGAAGAGGTTGCTTCAGGAGTTTGGGAACAATAAGACAATAGAGTGGTTTGAATCCAGAGGGGTTCCGCTTGTAATGCAAGATGATGGATGTCTCTTTCCCGAATCTCAAAACTCTGAATCTATTATCGACTGTTTACACCGTGAGTGTTACAGACTCAATATTAAAATAAAGACACAAGCGGGAGTTGCCGAGATAAACCCGCAAACCTCCGGCTCACTTGTATTGTCATTTGTTAATCCGGAGCTAAACCCGGAAACCTTTGACAAGGTTATTGTCACTACAGGGGGTAGCCCAAAAAAAAGAGGTCTTGAGTGGCTAGAGAAGTTGGGACACAAAATTGAAGAGCCTGTCCCTTCGCTCTTTTCATTGAATTTACCTACAGACGAAATCACGTCGTTAATGGGAATAGTAGCCGAAAAGACCACAGTCAGCCTGCCGGGTACAAAAATTAAGGCACAGGGTGCTCTTCTAATTACCCACTGGGGTATGAGCGGCCCTGCAATTTTAAAACTCTCCTCTTTTGGCGCCCGGATAATGAATGAGAAGGGCTATAACTTCACAATTTCTGTAAACTGGATAGATATCAGCAATGAAGAATCTGTTAAAGAGCACATTAAAGAAATTATCAAAACATCTCCAGGCAAACTTCTCAATTCTGTAAGACCTTTTGATGTTCCGGCAAGGCTCTGGAACCACCTGGTTTCAAAGTGTGAATTTCAGAGTAATGTCCGCTGGGGTGATATCGGAAGCAAAGGAGTCACCAAAATTACCACAATTCTAACTGCCGACTCATATTGGGTAAATGGCAAGTCATCCTACAAAGATGAGTTCGTTACCTGCGGAGGCATCAGTCTTGACAGTGTAAATATAAAGACCCTTGAAAGCAAGGCTGTAAAGAACTTGTACTTTGCCGGAGAGCTTCTTGATATTGATGCAATCACCGGCGGATACAATCTTCAATGCGCCTGGACTACAGGATTTGTAAGTGGGCTTCTAAGGGATTAACCCCAAAATACTACTCTTTTAATCTCATTTAGACTTACTTAACAAAGTTTGTCTGAATTTTGATTTCCCTTTCGTTTATTTTCCTTTTGAACATATTTTCTCTCTCATACTACTAATCTTATAGGATTTATAATTTTTTTATTTATCTTTGCATAAAATTTAAGCAGTGTAATTATGAAGTTAAACACAAAAATCAGGTATGGTCTCAGGACAGTAATAGAAATTGCGAATTCTGATGACCCTAACGGAGTGCTTCAAAAGGATATTGCCCTAAAACAGAATATCTCTGTAAAGTACCTCGACAGCATTATATCGTCCCTAAAACTAAAGGGGATTATTGCCAACGCAAGAGGAAGAGGAAGTGGGTACAGGCTCACCAGAGCTGCAGAGGAGATTTCTGTTCTTGACGTATATACAGCATTCGAACCAATAACAGTGGTTGAGTGCATAGAGAATAAAAATTTTTGCGACCAGGCTTGTGACTGCGTTTCAAGGGACTATTGGATTGAGTTTAGGCAAAACTATACCGAACTGTTAGCTAAAAAGAGCCTGGCGCAAATAATTTCAGATAAAGCAACTAAGAATAATTTAAAAAATTAAAAAAACCAATTTAAAAATTAAAGAACAGCCATGTATAAGTTAAAAATCAAAAAGCTTTTTATGCTTGCATTGACAGGGGTAATCCTCCTCTCAGCAAACACTCTCTTCTCGCAGAGTCAGAAAGCAACCACTTTTACATCAACCATCACAATTAACGGTACTTCAAACCTTCACGACTGGAACACCAAAGTTGAACAGCTAAAGGGAGAGTTTATTGTTAGCGGATCTAATGTAATTCAGACTTTAAACGTAAAATTTCCCGTACAGAACATTAAAAGCGGTGACAGACTGATGGATAAAAAGACATATGAGACTCTGAATTCAAGTAAAAATCCAACCATCGCCTTTACACTTACCGAACCCTCAACAGCCATTATCGGCAACAATAATGACATACAGGTTACACTTACAGGTAATCTGACAGTTGCGGGAGTTACAAAAAAAGTGAGTTTTAAGTCAGTTGGCCAAAAAACCGGCAATGGATACCAGGTTAGCGGAACAGTTCCGCTTAAGTTGAGTGACTTTAGTATGAAAGCCCCAACTGCTCTTTTAGGTATGTTAAAGACCGGTGATGCTGTAACAATTAAGATTGAGGTCAATGTACCTGCACAAAATCTCGTAGCTATCTATTAATAATATAATTAGCACTATTAAAATAACCAACTATTAACAAAAAATGAAAAAGAATCTAATTATGCTGACGGCGCTTTTCCTCATGGGAGGAGTACTTTTTGCTCAGCAACGACCGTATGACCAGCGCGGTATAAATGTTTTTGAAACACCTAAGGGTACAACAAAACCTTTTGAAAAAGTTAAACTCAATATTGGAGGAAGCTTTACTCAAGGATTTCAGGCACTTAGTCAAAGTAACACAGCTTCGCCTAACATGTCTGGAACAACAAATCTTAACAAACCTGTTGAAATGGTACCGGGGTTCAACACCGCGTATGCCAATCTCTACTTTGACGCCTACCTTGCAGATGGTGTTACTCTTAACATGACACTCTATTTGTCATCAAGACACCACAACGAGACATGGGTAAAAGGTGGTTACATTCAGTTTGACAAACTTCCGTTCCTTAAGAGCGACGCTATTGACAACATTATGAAATTCACCACCATTAAGGTTGGTCACATGGAGATAAACTACGGTGATTCTCACTTCCGTAGATCGGATAACGGTAACTCAATCTACAATCCGTTTATAGAAAACTACATTATGGATGCCTTTACAACCGAAATCGGAGCAGAAGTCATATTTCAGCATAAAGGGTTTCTGGGTGTAGCCTCTGTAACAAATGGTAAAATTAAAGGTGATGTTATTAAAGCCACTCCTGTACCGGGAGCAAGCGACGGTAAACACCACCCTGCATTTATAGGTAAATTTGGTTACGATGGCCAGTTGATGGAAAATCTTCGTCTTCGTGCAACAGTTTCGGGATACCATACTGCGGGCTCTGTTTCAAATACATTGTTTAATGGTGACCGTGCAGGATCTCACTACTTTGGGGTTATGGACAACGCAATCACAACCTCTACATTTACTTCTGGCCGTTTTAACCCTGGCTTTTCTGACAAACTAAGTACAGTTGTTGGAAATCTGTTCGTTCAATTCGGAGGTCTTGAGTGGTTTACTACCCTTGAGAGCGCAAAAGGGAGAAACAGAACAGAGCAGTCTGAGAGAAGTGCAAACCAGTTTGCTACAGATCTTCTTTACAGATTCGGTTCAACTAAAAATTTCTGGATTGGTGGTCGTTACAACACTGTAAGTGCAAAAATGGCAGCATCAGATGTTGATATCAACAGAGTTGCTGTGAGTGGTGGATGGTTCATTACCAAAAACATTCTTGCCAAAGCAGAATATGTAAGTCAGAAATATAATGGTTTCGTGCCTACAGACATACGTAACGGTGGTAAATTCAACGGTATCGTATTCGAAGCTGTTATTGGTTTTTAATTGTATTATTGATAAATTTAAACCGGTAAGTAACCCTTGCCGGTTTTATTTTTAGTTACAAATGAAAAATACAACCACACTATTCATTTTAATAATTTTAATGTTGGCTATGCAGTCAGCACTATATTCGCAACAGAGGTTTAACGCAAACTTTCTTGATAACAGCATAATAACCGTTTACGGTTCTACTAATATCAACGAATTTAAGCTTACCATTAACGAAAGCGGAATTCCCGTAAACAGCTACAAGGGAACTTTCAGCAAAAACGGAGGGCGTATCACTGCTCTGGCCGATTTAGTGGCAATCCCTGTAAAGAATTTTAAATCGAGAGACCCACTTGCGTACAGTGGATTCCTAAAGCTGGTCAATGAGAAAGATAATCCAAACATATACCTCAAACTCAATTATTTGGAGATTCCGGCCACCACGACAAGCACACCTGCTCAAACAATAAATGCAAACGGAAACATAACAATTGCAGGTAAAACTAAAACTTATATGTTTCCATTGACTCTGGAGTCGGCAGGTAGTGACAAATACAATGTTAAAGCCAGAATAAGACTTACAATCAGAGATTTTGGACTTGAGCCTCCTGTTGAATTTTTTGGCCTTGTAAAAATCAGTGAGTGGGTCGAAATTGAACTGGACACCAACATTCGCATTTCGCTGTAAGAACGCTTACGTTTCATTGTAAGAAATAATAGTCTAAATTTGCCGGGAATTCTATGCTCCAAAACTGATGATCAATTCAAAATCTATACGAGAGGCATCCGAAGTTATTAAAAACGGAGGTTTAGTAGCCTTCCCTACCGAAACTGTTTACGGCCTTGGTGCAAACGCCCTTGACCCCATAGCTGTTGCAAAAATTTTTACCGTAAAGGAGCGCCCCTCTTTTGACCCCCTCATTGTTCACATTGCAGATATTGCAGATATTAAAAGACTTACAAAATCAGAAGACCCAAGAGTTTATGCTCTTGCTCAAAAATTCTGGCCTGGTCCGCTGACAATTGTATTGCCTAAAAGTGATATTGTCCCTGACATTGTAACTTCCGGCCTTCCAACAGTTGGAATCAGAATGCCCAACAACAACATAGCCCTTGAGTTAATCAAGCTTTCCGGTTGCCCGATATCGGCTCCAAGTGCAAACAAATTCGGCAGAATTAGCCCAACCAGGGCAGAGCATGTAAAAAAACAGCTTCCTGAGGTTGATTGTGTTCTGGATGGAGGCCCTGCTTCGGTTGGAATAGAGTCCACCGTAATAACACTTGACAATGAAGGTTTTATAATATTAAGAGAGGGATTCATCACAGCTGCAGATCTGCTAAAGGTTTTACCGGCTTCACTATCAAAGGTGGCAGAACATGCCCCGGCCTCTCCCGGACTCTTAAAATCTCACTACAGCCCCTTAAAACCAATATTTATTGAGGGCGGCTCAAACAACCCCTCTAATACATCAAAGGCCGGCTACCTCTCTTTTAACGGTCAGTTTCCTGAAGGTTTTAAAAAGGTAGATTTCCTTTCAAAAAATTCTGACCTGAAAGATGCGGCTGTTAACCTCTTTGGAGCTCTGCACAGAATGGAAGATGACAACGAGATAGATTTTATTGTCTCACAACCTGTCCCCGAATCAGGAATCGGAAAGGCCATTATGGACAGGCTCACCAAGGCAGCATATCAGTATTCAGATAAAACCAGATAACTATACGATAAACACATGTTAATCACATCATAACTATTTTAAAAAACATGTGAACTAGATGTTAATCACACGCTAACATAAAACAATATGAAAAAGTCAGGTTTGAAAAATAGAATTGCCGGAAGAATTTGCATATTTGCTTTTGCTGCTATGTTGGTGGTGTCTGGTTGCGGCACACTTCTTACCTCAACACAATCTCAGGCATCTGAATCTTTATTTTCTGAAGCTGAAATTGACCTAATTTTGTCAACCGATTCAAAATCTCCAATGAGAGTGTTCAAAACTGACTCTCACTCTGACTCTCTTTTATTAAGATCTCAAAGTGCAGAAGTAAACATTGATACCACTGACATTCATTTAAATACCCTCATCAAGAGAATGTATATTACAGTGAATGACACTGCATCGCTTGGAGTTGGAATAGCAGCTCCACAGGTTGGTGTTCTTAAAAGAGTTATTTGGGTGCAGAGGTTTGATAAACTTGGCGAACCTTTTGAAGCCTATCTTAACCCAAAAATTATACAGTACTCCCAGTTAAAGCAAGAGAGAAGAGAGGGTTGCCTCTCTGTTCCTGACCGCAGAGGTGATCCAAAATCAAGGTCCTATGCAATTCTGCTGGAGTACAACAGACCTGATATGTCATTTCACAGAGAGATGGTTGAGGGATTCACGGCAATAATTTTCCAGCACGAAATTGACCACCTTAACGGCATTCTGTTTACCGATTATCTTAAGGAATAGCCCCTTTTATCAGAAATTTAATCTTAATGGAGTAAAAAAATTCAATTAGTATTTGATATTATAGTAAAAGCGTTTACTTTTGTTAAACAATCAGCCTAAACTATATTATCAATAACCTAATTTTAAGACTATGAAACGAATACTATTAACTTCGATTCTTGTAATTCTGCCATTGTCTCTGTTACTCTCTCAAACGTCAGAAAAATCTCCACTGCTTTTAGAAAGCGGTAAAACCACAGCAAAAATTGGAGGAACAATCAGAGCTGTTGCTTTTCAGGACTTTAGCGGTACAATTATGAATTATGAATTCATAAACTCAACAATGTCTGCCCCAAATAACTGGGATCTTATGTCAAGAAACAGCATTGACGCATCAGCCTCAAGATTTAGCATAAAAATTACTCAGAAAACCGAGAAGTTAGGCAACATAGATATGTACCTTGAATCTGACTTCAGAGGTGCAAATGAAACTTTCAGGATAAGACATGCCTACGTCTCTTTCAAAGGTTTTATTTTTGGTCAAACGTGGAGCTTTATGACCGATATTCCTGCAAATGCTCCAACAATTGACATCCAAAATGTTAACTCCCGTACCTTCTTTCGCACGCCTCTGATTGGTTACGTGGGCAACCTGGGCAAAGGATGGACAATGGGTGTCGCTTTGGAATTACCAAAAATTAAGATTACAACTGCAACAGGATTTAAGGCAATTAATCAGAGAGTACCTGATCTGCCGGTTTACATTCAGTATAAGGGTACAAAAGGGCACATAAAACTAACCGGTGCAGTCAGAAGTCTGCAGTATGGTGTCACATCGAGCAGCGATATTGAAACTGAAACAGGCCTTGGTGTTCAACTAAGTGGTACTTTCAAACCTGCTAAGGGGCTTACTCTTTATTCACAAGGTATTTATGGTAAGGGTATTGCAAGATATATTAACGATCTTGCTGCTCAAAATATGGATCTGCTTCCGGTAGCTGTAAACGCCTTAAGCACTATGCCTATGTATGGTATCTCACTGGGTGCTAAACTTGATTTTTCAAAATCTGTATATGCCTCAAGCACATTCTCTCTGGCAGGTCTTGAAAAAAATGATGGTTTATATATTACTAAAGATAACGATTTCTTTAAAGGTAGCTACTTCTCTGCATCTCTTTTCTGGAACGCATATAAGAACCTGACAATGGCATGGGAGTATATCCATGGTACAAGAATTAATACAAATGATGTCAAAGGCAATGCAAACAGAGCGCAGTTCATGGTGTTGTACAGCTTTTAGCGATTTTTACAGGATTTTTTCCTGATTTTTATTAACTTGCCGGACAAATAACAGTCCGGCATTTTTTATATCATTACTGCCTTTAACTCATAAAGCTATGAACCTGCTTAAAAGATTCGAAAAAATTGTCTTCACATTTCTGGTTGTTGTTCTTGCTTGCTACATTATTGTAGAGATTATTGAGCTTTTGTATCAGTTTATTAAAGGGATACTCGGGCCTAGCGTAGATGGTCGCCTCTTTATTTCAAATGCACTCCTGAAAGAGGTTCTGCCTGTATTCTTTAACATACTGATTGCTATTGAGTTGATTGATACTTTTAGCGTTTATGTTCAGAAACACGCTATTAAAGTTTTAAACATTATGCTTATTGGATTGATAGCCATAGGCAGAAAGCTCATAGCTTATGACTTTAATGATGCTGACGGGCTTGCTAATCTTGGGCTTGCAGCATTAATCTTTTCGCTGGCCAGCGGATACTACCTGATTAAGAAGAATGAACTTGATTAAGAAGAGGGTGACGGTTAAAAAGTCTTAGTCCTCTTCAGAAGTTGTCAGAAGGTCTTTTAATAGAAAAGAGTAGACGCTTATTCCCCTTACAAGGTCTTCAATATCAATAAATTCATTGTAATTATGGATGGCGTTTATTTGCTCATAATCAACAATAAATGGGTTTAGTCCATAAACAGGAACACCCTCTTGTCGAAAATATACATTGTCTGCCGAAGCCGGGAAGAGCATAGGGATTACGGATGCCCCCTGGAATTCATATTTAATTGCATCTGAAATTTTATCGAAGAAAAATTCCGGCATTGTACCTTTACCTCCGCCTTTACCCAAACTTATTACAGAAACAGTCATTTCAGGATCATTTATTAATGAACAGATGTAACTAATCATCTCGTCGGCAGTTACACCGGGAAGTAATCGGCAGTCAAGATAGGCATTCACCTCTGATGAATTCTGGTTCATGCTTTGGTTATTTGATGAAACTCCCGAAAGTGTAATTTTATTTGTGAACAAATCTCCAAGTTCAGGATTCTCAACGGCATACTTCTTCACAAATTTCTGAAAAATTTTTCCGTCAGGGTTGTTCATAACCTTTCCCACAATACCTCCAACCTCTCTCCCTAGTGATTTCATCATTAACTCACTTTCCGGAGTAATTATAATTGGCATAGGGGTATTTAAAAGCTTGCTGAGGCCGTTTACAAATAGTAATGTTGAGTTATTTTCCTCTGCAATTGAGGTGTGACCTGCATTTTCGGTTCTCCACGTAAGTTTAAGCCACAAATGCTCTTTCTCTGCAATCGAGATTCCAAATATCTGCTTTACTTTTGGGGCAATACTTAAATTTTCCATACCGGATCCGCCCTCTCCGATAACAACAGCCGGGTTAAAGACCTCTTTAAAATTCTTAGCTACTATCATTGCACCGGTAGAGCTGCTTGTCTCCTCTCCTGAAACACTTAAAAGGGTTACATTGTATGGCAACTCTGTCTCTTTGGCCATATCCAGTATGCTCTTGATGGCAAAAAACTGTACAACAGCAAGGCCTTTGTTATCAAGGGCTCCTCTACCCCACACTCTTCCTTCTGCAATTCTTCCTTCAAAAGGGGGAAACCTCCAAAATGAGGTGTCACCTGCAGGAACTACATCAATGTGGTTCTGAAAAATAATGTTGGGCTTTCCGCTGGATAGAGGGTATAACGAGGCAGCAAAATTTACCGATCCCGGATCATCAGATATAAAATGGACATGCAGCCCTGCCTCCTCGCATTTTTTAGCAAAAAAATATGCTGCTTCATTCTCATTTCCCGATATTGATGGTATTGAGACATACTCGCTTAGAAATAGAGCAGCCTCAGGAATTTTAACGGTGTCGCTCGGTTCTGATTGATCTTTAAATGCAAACAGCTCTGCAGGTGTATATAATACGGCCAGCAGAACTATTGTTCTTATAATAAAATTGCCTGTTTTTGTCATTTAAGAAGTTCTTTCAGGTTATAAATTTAACACTTCCATGCCAATAAAACAAAACAGATTTCCCTAAACTGTATTTGGTCTATGTAAGTTTTGCGATTCTTCTGTTATGAAGATAACTCGAGGCAGCTAATGCCGCAATTGTACCGTCACCAACAGCTGTAGTTACCTGTCTGTATCGTTTTGTAACACTGTCACCTCCTGCATAAACGCCAGGTATGTTTGTTGACATATCACTACCTGTAATAATCTCTCCCCACTGATTCATCTCAACTTTTCCTTTTAAAAATTCGGTATTGGGCACATATCCGATAAATATAAATGTTCCGTCAGTTTTGAAATTCTCAGTTTCGCCTGTTTTCAGGTTTTTTATATCAACGCTTTCCAGCTTCTCCTCACCATAAAATGCTGTAACCATAGATTCCATCTTAAATTGAATCTTCGGGTTGCTTTTTGCCTCCTGTACTGCGTGTTCAAATGCCTGAAAATGGTCAAACTGATGAACTATGGTAACTTTGGTAGCGTATTTTGTAAGCGAAACAGCCTCTTCCAGAGCTGAATTGCCTCCACCTACAACAACTATCTCTTTGTCGGTAAAGAAATCTCCGTCACAAGTGGCGCAATACGAGATACCTCTCCCTTTGAATTTATCTTCCCCTGTTACTCCAAGTGTTCTGGAACGGCCTCCGGATGTTAGAATTATTGAGTCGGCTGTGTACTCTTTGCCATCAGATAACACCACCTGCTTAATATCGCCTTCAAGTTCAATTTTGTCAATTTTAACATTTGATTTTATTTCACAACCAAATGATTTTGCCTGCTTTTTCATGATGTTTGCCAGCTGATATCCACTGATGCTTTCAACACCGGGATAGTTGGCAATCTCGTGAGTCAGCACCATCTGCCCTCCAACAACTCCCTCACTAATTATAAGAGTTTTTAGACGGGCTCTGGAGAGGTAAATGCCGGCTGTTAAGCCGGCAGGTCCTGCACCAATAACGATAGTATCGTAATGTATTGTTGCTTCCATCACAAAATTAATTTGAAGGCTTCCCGAATTCTGCATTAAGAATTGCGGTTACCTGTTCTCTGGTCTGGATACTTGATGTTGCCTTAACAACTTTTCCGTTCTTGTAGTAAATTGTAAATGGAATACCCATAAATCCTCTTACTTCAGGTAGATTTCTAATTACGTGTGATTCCGGATTATCAAATTCCAGATCATAAAACTTAACATGCTTATACTCCCCCTCAAGCTCCTCTGCAATTTCATATACAGGAATGCACATTGGGCCCATTCTTCCGCATATTACCATTACATTTTCGTTTTCCTTTAGTATTGTTGAGTGATCGGCTGCCGATTCTATGTGTTTTAAATTTGTGTATAACATTGCTTAATTTTTAAAAGATTAATAATATAAAATCATGGCACAAAATTACGCTCTATTTTATTAATTACAAAGCATTTACAATACTAACGCATCATATTAAAACATGATTTACATCATACAAAAAGCTGCTCTGCATCTGAATCAAATAGTTTATCTTTGCATTAACCTGAATATTCAATTTATTATGAAAACAATCCTGGAAAACGACAGTCAGTATGTATGTGAGATTAGTGCCCCCTGTTTTCAGATGCTCTCTCAGGACGAACTTACTTTAATAAGAAACAGTAAGACTCAGGTACTTTTTCGCAAAGGAGACGGTATAACCAAACAGGGTGTATTTGCCTCTTATGTGCTCTTTGTCATAAACGGATTGTCAAAGCAGTACGTTGAGGGTCCTGGTAATAAAAGCCACAATCTCAGAATAATTGGTCCGGGAGAATTTATCGGACTCTCATCTGTATTTTCGGCAAGTATTTTTCAGTATTCTGTTACATCAATTACAGACAGCCACTGCTTTCTAATAGAAAAAGAGGCTATCGCATCTGTAATGAAGACAAATGCAGCTTTCACAATGAATATTGTAAAAAGATACTGCCTTCATAATGCAAATCTTTACGAAACATTAGGATCAGTTCTTTACAAGCAGATGAACGGGAGAATGGCATCAACTCTTCTTTATCTGAACCAACTCAAAAACGACCATCCGGATATTTTCACGCTTCTTACAAGGAAAGATGTTTCAGAATTTGCCGGAATCTCTACCGAAAACGGGATAAAACTTTTAAAAACATTCGAAAAAGAGGGTTTAATCAAACTTTCAGAAAAAGATATCATATTGGTAAACAAGACAATGCTTGCAGAGATTGCAAAACATGGATAATTTTTATAATTGTTTGCAACATTTTGGCACACTTTTTCGTCTAATGTGTAAAATTTTATCAAAATATGAGGTTTATACGTTTTTCTATCATTTCTCTATTAGCTGTTTTGTCTCTTGGTTCTTGCCTTAAATTTGAAACAGTTTTCCCTTACGGTAACACAGTTGCATATGAGAGGCCGGTAAGGACATTTGACAATATTGCAGTATCAAGCGGTTTTGAACTGATTGTCACACAAGATAATTCTCAGGAGGTTGTTATCGAGGCCAAAGAGAACCTTCACCAGTATATCGAGGTTGAAGTTATTGGTAGCACTTTGAGAGTCTACTGCAGAAGAGGTATAATATTTGGCTGGGGTGCAGTTGTCAGGGTTTATGTGTCAACAGATTACCTTGATAATGTTTCATCAAGTGGTGGAGGGTCAATTGTTTTTGATAACCTTTGGGTTGGAAACAAATTGGATATTCATGTGAGCGGAGGTGGAGACCTGTTTGGCGATGTTGACTTGATTTCACTTGACGTATCTCTTTCAGGTGGTTCAAAAGCTGACCTAGCGGGATTTGCCGATTATCTGAATATAAATTCATCCGGCGGAAGCAAAACCTGGTTTAACTACCTTGAGTCACTGGATTGTGATATTACTGTATCCGGAGGAGGTTATGCCGAAATTTATGCAAAGCAAAACCTTCATGTAAACGGTTCAGGGGGAAGCAAAGTCTTTTTTAAAGGCAATCCATTCATAACCAGCAATCTTTCAGGTGGTTCTATAGTAAATAAAACGCGCTAGTCAGAATCTCCTCAAAATTAAATATATACATAAAACCAATCCGGCAGAGTACACTCTGTCGGATTTTTATTTACCTTTAAGTCAGATATTAACATTATGAAATCATGAAAAGGGCAGTTGTGTTCGGAGCTACCGGCCTTGTAGGAAAAGAGGTGGTCAAACAGCTTTTAACAAATGAGATTTTTACCTCTGTTACATCAGTGGTAAGAAGAGATCCGGGAATCTCAAACCCTAAACTCAAAGTCTTGACTTTGGCGGACTTTAGTACTATTGATTTTTTTGCAGAGAACCTTGTTGCAGATGTCTATTTTATATGCATCGGGACTACCATAAAAAAAGCCGGAACTAAAGAGAGTTTTTTCCACACAGATCATGATATTCCGCTAAAGATTGCACACCTTGCCGAAAGACTTAAAATTCCTGTTGTTTCGGTTATCTCTTCAATTGGAGCAAAGAGCACCTCTTCAAACTTCTACCTCAGCACCAAAGGCAAAATGGAGCAATCTGTAAGAGAGGCATTCAGTGGAAACCTGCAGATAGTAAGGCCATCGCTTCTTTTGGGTAAAAGAGATGAGTTTCGTTTTGGTGAGCAGGTCGGTACATTCATCTTCAAGGCTGTGAGTTGGCTGTTTGTAGGTCCCTTAAAAAAATACAAAGGAATAAAGGCAAGTGATGTTGCCGCCGGAATGATTTCAACAGCCGGGAAACTGAATTCTCAATTAATTATACTTTGAGGTGTGGCTCAATTATTGTATTTTTGCAGATTGACACAATTAAGAGATAAATAATAAGTAATACAACCTTTAAACATTATGATCACTCATTTTCTTATGGCTTTTGGGCAGGACGCTGCCGAGGCTATTGCTCAGATTCCTCCGGTAAAGGAGACACTGTCGTTTTCCCTTATAGAGATGGCCTTCAAAGGCGGATGGATTATGATTCCTCTGCTTTTACTCTCTATACTTACACTTTACATTTTTGGTGAAAGATGGTGGGCAATCAGAAATGCCTCTAAGACAGATGAAAACTTCATGAGAAATATTCATGATTACATTCACGAAGGAAAAATTAAAGCAGCTATTAGTCTATGCCAGTCGCAGGAGACGCCTATCGCCCGCCTTATTGAAAAGGGTGTCGAGCGCATTGGTCGCCCTTTAAACGACATCCAGACTGCTGTCGAGAATATGGGTAATGTTGAGGTTTCTCGCCTTGAAAAGGGTCTTCCAATGTTGGCTACAATTGCCGGGGGTGCTCCTATGTTAGGTTTCCTTGGTACTGTGATAGGTATGATTCAGGCTTTTTACAATATGTCACAGGCTGGAAGTAACGTAGATATTACACTTCTTTCAGGAGGTATCTATACAGCTATGGTTACAACCGTTGCTGGTCTGATAGTTGGTATTTTAGCCTATTTTGGGTACAACTATCTCACTGCCAGAATTGACGATATAGTTTACAAGATGGAGAGCAATACCATCGAATTCATGGATCTTCTTCACGAACCTGCGGGCAAATAAAAGATATAAGTTATGGCAATAAAGCGTCGTGCAAAGGTTAACCCATCGTTTAGTATGTCATCAATGACAGACATAGTATTTCTTTTGCTTGTCTTCTTCCTGGTGACATCTACACTGGTTAACCCTAATGCCCTGAAATTACTCTTACCAAAGAGCACAAATCAGGTTGCTGCAAAAACAATGGTTAGCGTCTCAATTAAACACTACCTGCAAACTAATACCTTCTCATATCATATTAACGGCAGAAACACGCCTGTACCTTTAAGTGATATTGAAAGGCTTATTCAAGGCGAACTTCAGGAAGAAGATGAGCCAACCTTGTCTCTTCATGTTGACAAAACCGTACCAATGGAGCAAGTTGTTAACATAATGAACATTGCAAAGCGAAATCAGTACAGAATAATTCTTGCTACTGCACCTGAATAGTACAATTAATAATAATGGCAAAGCTACCTTTTAAACCTACCAAAGCGGAGAAACGCGCTAAATTCATTGGCGTTTACATGGCATCAGGATTTCATATTCTGCTTGTCTCTCTCTTCTTTACAACGGGCTTTAAGGTAGTTTATCCTCCCCCTGCAGAGACAGGAATTGAGGTTGACTTTGAACTTCAACCCCCTAAACCTATTCAGGTGAGTTCGGGGAACGAACCAAGAGTTGAAAACCCAAATCCCAACGAGGATATAAGGCTTGTCCAAAGATCCCAGTCTCCAATAACAGGTACTGGAGCCAACAGGGGTGCCGAGGCCACTGCCGGTGACAAAGGTGATGTCGAACAATATGAACCTCCTAGGCCGGTAATTGATAAAAGGGCTCTGTTCCCATCTGCATCAAATGCAGATTCCACAGCACCTCAGGTTGCCCGTGAAGCCGGCAGAGACCTTACTCCGGGACATGCCGATGGAAATACCCGCGTTGGATCTGTTGATGGTGTACCTCAGGCAAGATTGGCCGGAAGAAGTGTAATGGGTTCGCTCCCTGAACCGGAATATGCTGTCAATAAATCGGGAACTGTAGTGGTAAAGATATCTGTCGATCAATACGGAACAGTTATCAGCGCCACCTCCGGGTCTACAGGCACAACTGTGCAGGACAGAACCCTATGGGAGGCTGCAAGAAAAGCAGCATTAAAGGCAAAATTCAATCTAAGTGCAAATGCCCCTGCTGTTCAGGAGGGTACAATCACATATATATTCAAACTGAAGTAGTAACTTCTCGAATAGATAGTTACTCGTATCTTAACGCCTCAATCGGATCTAGTTTTGAGGCTCTTACTGCAGGAATATATCCCGAAGCAATACTTACAATCAGGCAAACCATTACTCCGGCAAACATCCAGAACCATGGAATAATAAACGGGCTTTTCATTAGCACTGCTGTAAGGTTACCCACCAAAACTCCCAGTAGAATTCCAAATGCCCCTCCAAGTTGGCCAATTACAATTGACTCAAAAAGAAACTGCTGTTTTATAGTAGCGGAATTTGCGCCCAGTGCCTTTCTTGTACCAATTTCACGAGTCCTCTCTTTAACAGATACCAGCATTATGTTCATCAGACCAACGGCAGCACCAAGCAATGTTATGGCACCTATTAAAAACGCCGCAATTGTAACATAATTCATAATATTCATTATGTCTTCCATCATGGCGTCAGACTTGGTAACTCTAAAGTCAGACTGATCAATGGGGCTTAACCTTCTTATAGATCTGAAAAGTTGTTCTGCCGCCTCCATCGCCTTATTCTGATCAACTCCCAGTTCCGGAATAATACCTATTACAAAAAACGAATTATCCGAAAGGAAAATTGATCTGGCGTTTGAAACCGGTATCCAAACCTGATTATCTACACCTCCTCCAAAAGTTTGACCCTGCTTTTCCAAAACGCCAATAACTTCATATCTTACCGCTCCTACCGAAATAACCTTTCCTATAGGATCGTCAGACCCTTTAAAAAGAGAGGTTGCTACGCCGGAGCCTATCACAGCGGTAAAAGAGGCAGATTCAATATCCCTGAAATTTAAGTTTCTCCCTTTTGCCATTTTTGCCCCCACATATCCAGCATTTTTTTCATCCGTAGCTATTACCCTAATTACTGGATTGGTTTTTGCAGAGCCATATTTAATAGTAGCATTATTAATTGCAGTTGCAGATATGGTTACTATTGAAGGAATTTCGAAATTATCGGCAAAATCCCTAGCCTGACTGTAACGGATATTTCGGCGGTTTAATACACGGGCCTTACGGTTTGTAGTTTGTGTGTCGGTAAAGTTCGAACGAATTGCAAATGAATTGGCCCCCATTTTCCCGAAATTTTCGTTTAGAAGGGCCTTAATTGAATCTGTTGCAGTAAGAATACCTACCAAGGAGGTTATTCCGATTGCAATAATCATAATTGTTAATGATGATCTAAGCTTGCTGCTTTTGATTGATTTGATAGATACATTAAAATTTTCCTTCAATAAAGGATTGTACCCTGCAAATTTTGAAATTATTCTTACCAGGCGTGACATTTGATACAAATTACATCTAATGAGTCTGTAAAAGTAGGAAAATATATGTTATTAACATAACTTTGCACCCGAATAAAATATAAATGAGAAACAATCAATCTACAAGTCGTGCCGGAGCAAGAGCTACCGGAAGAACGAAAACTAGCGATCGTAAACCCTCGGACCGCACACGCAGAGATGCGAAACCGTCTGATCGTGATCGCAAACCCTATGACCGCACCCGCAGAGATGCGAAGCCGTCTGACAGGGAGCGCAAGCCGTTTGATGGTGAGCGTAAACCATATGACAGGGAACGCAAACCGTTTGATGGAGAGCGTAAACCGTACAACAGGGAGCGCAAGCCGTTTGATGGTGAGCGTAAACCGTATGACAGGGAACGCAAACCGTTTGATGGAGAGCGTAAACCGTATGATAGGGAGCGTAAACCGTTTGATGGAGAGCGTAAACCATACAACAGAGATCGCAAACCGTTTGATAGAGAGCGTAAACCGTACAACAGGGATCGTAAACCATTTGATGGTGAGCGTAAACCATTTGACAGAGAACGTAAACCGTTTGATGGAGAACGTAAACCTTACGATAGAGAACGTAAACCATTTGATGGTGAGCGCAGACCTTACGATAGAGAACGTAAACCATTTGATGGAGCTCGTAAACCATTTGACAGAGAACGTAAACCATTTGATGGAGAGCGTAAACCTTACGACAGAGAACGTAAACCGTTTGATGGAGAGCGTAAACCGTACAACAGGGATCGCAAACCATTTGATGGAGAGCGCAAACCTTACGATAGAGAACGTAAACCATTTGATGGTGAGCGTAAACCTTACGATAGAGAACGTAAACCATTTGACAGAGAGCGTAAACCATTTGATGGTGAGCGTAAACCTTACGACAGAGAACGTAAACCGTTTGATGGAGCTCGCAAACCGTTCGACAGAGATCGCAAACCATTTGACAGAGAACGTAAACCATTTGATGGTGAGCGTAAACCTTACGACAGAGAGCGTAAACCGTTTGATGGTGAGCGCAGACCTTACAACAGGGACCGTAAGCCATTCGATGGAGAGCGTAAACCATACGACAGAGATCGCAAACCATTTGATGGTGAGCGTAAACCATATGACAGAGAACGTAAACCTTTTGATGGCGAGCGCAGACCGTTTGTAAGAGGACGTAAACCTTTTGAAGGAGAGCAAAAACCTTTCGAAGGAGAACAAAAGCCTTTTGAAACTGAGCGCAAACCTTACGTAGAAGGTCAACATAAATCATTTTTTGACGAGGACTCATTTGTGAGCGATCGTACTCCAAAAATGAGAGTCAGAAAGAGCAAAACTTCACCAAAGGAATATAAACCTGATACAGGAAACGTAAGACTAAATAAATTTATTGCCAATTCCGGCGTATGCTCAAGAAGAGAGGCAGATGAATATATTGAGGCAGGTTTGGTCTCTATAAACGGTGAAATTGTAACTCAACTTGGAATAAAAGTTTCATATAACGACGATATAAGATTTAACGGAGAGAGGCTTAAAGGAGAAGAGAAGGTTTATATTGTTATGAATAAACCTAAAGACTTTGTAACCACAATGTCTGATCCTAATGCAGATAAAACCGTTATGGACCTGATTGAGGGTAAATGCAGCCAGAGGGTATTCCCGGTTGGCCGTCTTGACAAATCTACTACAGGTGTATTATTGCTGACAAATGATGGAGATATGGCAGAAAAGCTGACTCATCCGTCAAACATGCAAAAGAAAATATACCATGTTCATCTCGATAAAAATCTATCCGGATCAGATTTTGATATGATTCTTAAGGGTATTAACCTTGAAGACGGAGAGGCTCACGCAGACGCTCTTTCCTATGTAGATGGGGAGAATAGTCAGGTTGGTCTTGAGATTCACTCGGGTAAAAACAGGATTGTGAGAAGAATATTCGAACATCTTGGATATAAGGTTAAGAAACTTGACAGAGTCTTTTTTGCAGGACTTACCAAAAAGAACCTTAAAAGAGGACAATGGCGTTTTCTTACCGATGTAGAGGTATCTCTGCTAAAGATGGGTGCCTATGATTAGTTCTCAGGAAACTAAAAAAAATCACAAGTCAGGATTTGTCAACATTGTGGGAAACCCAAATGTTGGCAAATCTACGCTTATGAATGCGCTGGTTGGCGAAAGACTGTCAATTGTTACAGCCAAAGCTCAAACAACCAGACACCGCATAATGGGAATTGTAAACGGTGAAGATTATCAGATTGTCTATTCTGATACTCCGGGTATTTTACGTCCTAACTACAAATTGCAGGAGAGTATGATGAGTTTTGTACGTTCTGCATTTTCGGACGCCGATGTTATACTTTATGTTACCGATGTGGTTGAAAAAAGCACGAAAAACCTGGACTTTGTTAACCGATTAAAAGACACCTCAATTCCGGTTCTTCTTGTAATCAATAAAATTGATCTAAGCAATCAGGTTGAATTGGAAGAAATTCACTCCACATGGAGAGAACTTTTACCAAATGCCGAGATTTTTCCAATCTCTGCGCAGGAAAAATTTAACCTTGATGCGCTTTTCAACAGAATTCTGGAAATTATTCCTGAAAATCCGGCTTGGTACGAAAAGGATATCTTTACTGACAGAAATCTCAGGTTTTTTGCCAGTGAGATAATTCGTGAAAAGATTCTTTTAAATTATTCGAAAGAGGTCCCTTACTGTACCGAAGTTGTTATTGAAAACTTTAAAGAGTCTGATGACATCTATCATATAGAAGCAATTATCTATGTTACAAGAGATTCCCAGAAGGGAATTTTAATTGGCAAGGGTGGTGAGGCGCTAAAAAGAGTTGGAACACTTGCCAGAAAAGATATGGAAACCTTTTTTGAAAAAAGGGTATTTTTACAGATATTTGTAAAAGTAAATCCCGATTGGCGCGAAGACGACAGAAAACTCAGACAATTCGGGTACATCCAGGACTAGATAGATTTTTTTTTATTAAAAAATGAGCAACCCAGATCTTGATTTCGATTTCGAGGCGGAAGAACCTTTGGAAATTTCTGAAGATACGGCCGAGAGCAGTAAGTATGATAAACTCATAAACGAGGGAGACAAAAGGTACAAGATAACCGGGATGTACAAAGAGTGGTTCCTCGATTATGCCTCATATGTAATTCTCGAAAGAGCTGTTCCCCATATTGATGATGGTCTTAAGCCTGTTCAGAGGAGGATACTCCATTCTATGAAAAGAATGGATGATGGCAGGTACAACAAGGTTGCCAACATTATTGGTCATACCATGCAGTTCCACCCGCATGGAGATGCCTCGATAGGTGACGCTCTTGTTCAGATCGGTCAAAAAGATCTATTGGTTGACTGTCAGGGTAACTGGGGTAACACTCTCACGGGTGACAGTGCTGCGGCACCACGTTATATTGAGGCTCGTCTGACAAAATTTGCAAACGAAGTACTTTTTAATCCCAAGACTACAGGATGGATGAAGTCATACGATGGAAGGAACCAGGAACCTGTGAGCCTCCCGTCAAAGTTTCCTCTTCTGCTCGCAATGGGAGTAGAGGGTATTGCCGTAGGACTTGCCTCTAAAATACTTCCTCATAACTTTAACGAACTTATTGACGCATCTATTGCCTATCTTAAAGGAGAGGACTTCGAACTCTATCCTGATTTTCCTACCGGGGGACTTGCAGACTGCAGTAAATACAATCAAGGGTTGAGAGGTGGCGCTGTAAAAGTCAGAGCTAGAATTTCCAAGGTAGATAAAAAAACACTTGTCATTACCGAATTACCTTTCGGTCTTACAACAACTAAACTTATTGAATCTATCCTTAAGGCAAATGACAAGGGAAAGATTAAAATCCGCAAAGTTGACGACAATACTTCTGATGGAGCAGAGATTGTTGTTCATCTTCACAACGACGTCTCTCCTGATAAAACGATAGATGCCCTTTATGCTTTTACCGAGTGCGAAACTTCAATCTCCCCTAATGCCTGTGTAATCGTAGAGAATAATCCTCATTTCATTGGGGTTGATGTTATACTCCGGCACAATACCGACAAAACAAGATCGCTTCTCAAGATGGAACTTGATATTCGCCTTGCGGAGTTGAATGACAGCTGGCACTACACCTCTCTGGAGAAAATATTCTTTGAAGAGAGGGTGTACCGTTTGCTTGAGAAGGATGCTAAGAGCTGGGAAGATCAACTTGCAACTGTCGAAGAAGAGCTTAAAAAATATGAGAAGAGTCTCAAGCGTGAAGTAACACGTGAAGATGTCCTTAAGCTGGTTGAAAAGCCTGTTAGGAAAATATCTATGTTTGACGTCAAGCAACTTGAGGATGCCATTTTAAAAATTGAGGCTGAGATGGAAGAGGTTAATTACAATCTTGAGCATCTTACTCAATATACAATCAAGTATTATTCTCAGCTTAAGAAAAAATATGGGGCTGCATACACCAGAAAAACAGAGCTATGCAGTTTCGAAACCATTCATGCAACCAAAGTTGTTGCCGCTAATGCAAAATTATACGTAAACCGTACAGAGGGTTTTGTGGGAATGGAGCTCAAAAGAGACGAAAATGCAGAGTTTGTATGCGAATGTTCAGATATTGATGACATTATAGTTTTCCTTAAAAATGGTAAATACTCTGTTTCCAGAATTGCTGAAAAACAATTTGTGGGCAGAGATATTATTCATGTTGGGGTGTTTGTCAGAAATGATGAGAGAACAATATACAACGCTGTTTACCGTAATGGCAAGGGAGGGGAGGTTTTTGTAAAGAGATTTGCTGTTACCGGTGTAACAAGAGATAAGGAGTACGACATTTCTCAGGGTAAGGAGGGAAGCCAGATTCTTTGGTTTACCTCGAATCCAAACGGTGAGGCT
Organism: Bacteroidetes bacterium HGW-Bacteroidetes-7; assembly: GCA_002842465.1. Taxonomy (GTDB): domain Bacteria; phylum Bacteroidota; class Bacteroidia; order Bacteroidales; family UBA932; genus Bact-08. The sequence goes on along the minus strand of PHDA01000013.1, from coordinate 45,712 downwards.
GAAGTTCTTAAGATATTCCTCAAACCTCGTCCAAAGCTTAAAAAACTCATCTTTGAATTCGATTTTGCTGCGCTTGCTATAAAGGGCAGAGGTTCTATGGGTAATATCCTTAGCAAAAATCCAATTCATAAAATACAGCTTAAGTCTAAGGGTATCTCACAATTCGGTGGGCAATCGATATGGTTCGACCTTGACATTAACAGACTTAATACAGATTCCAGGGGACAATTTCTGGGAGAGTTTTTGGCAGATGACCACATTTTGGTGATTTGCAAAAACGGTGAATACTACACTACAAATTTTGATTTGAGCAACAGATATCAGGGAGATATTTTTTCAATAGAAAAACTTGATTATCATAAGATTTATACTGCAGTGTACTTTGATGGAGAGCAGTCGTCGTTCTATCTCAAAAGATTCTGCTTCGAACCAAATGACAATACAGTGCAGCTTTTTATAGGTGACTCTCCAGGTTCATATCTGGTTGCCATCTCTTCCGACAAATATCCTCGCATTGAGGTTAATTTTACTGGCAAACACCTTAAACGTTTGCCTGAAGTAATTGACGCAGAAGAATTTATTGCATGTAAGAGTTTTAGAGCAAAGGGAAAGAGAATTACTACATTCGAAGTTGGAACCGTTGCATTTATTGAACCTCTTCAAAAGGAGATTAACATTGAGATTGTAGCTAATGGATCTGATCTTTTAAATACTGAAGAAGAAATTGAGTCAGATTCAACAGACAACCAAACTGATACCCCTCCTCAAAAAGACTCATCGCCTACCCTATTTTAACAAAAAATTATGATAATTGCCCTTACAGGTTTTATGGGTGTAGGTAAGAGTACAATTGCCGAAAGACTATCATTGTTTTTATATTGCAAGTATACCGATCTTGATAAAATTATTGAACACAAATGTTCTCAGACAATTGAGACCATTTTTGCAACAAAGGGAGAAGACGAATTCAGAAAAATAGAAGAGGAGGCTCTTGAACATTTCATCTCAGACAATAAAGATCAACATCACATCCTCTCACTAGGAGGAGGCGCTCTTGTTTCTGAAAAAAACAGGAAACTAATTAAAGAAAAAACATTCTGCATCTATCTCAAAGCAAATGAAATGACATTGCAGAGCAGAATCGCTAAAAGCCATAAAAACAGGCCTTTAATGAAAAACCTTACTACTGAGCAGATGTCAGAAAAGATATCTGATATGCTTTCGGTTAGAGAGGCGGGCTATCTTGATGTTTCAAAAGCGGTTGTAGATGTAGATAACCTCACAATAAGCGAGGTTGTTGGAAAAATTATAACTCTGATTTAGTATTAACTAGATAGGGTCTTCAATAAGCTTAAAATCTCTCACTCTTAACTGCAGGTTGGCAATGCCTCTGTAGTAATTTTCTGCAATTGAATAACAGATATCTACCGGATTTCCTGTTTTAAGGTGCTCGAAATGTTCAGACCTGTTGAAGGCTATTGCTGAGATATGTCTATGGAAGTCATCTTCCTGAATTAACTCCAGTTTAAGGTGTCCCGATTCTGAACCCACTTTTCTTCCGTTTCCGTTATCATAAACCCTTTCCGATATAAATACAGGTGAGAGATTTCCGGGACCGAAGGGTTGAAACTGCTTTAAAACATTGAAGAATCTTGGAGTAATCTGCTTGAAATCAAGGTATGTATCAATATTAATAACAGGAGTGAGTATTTCAGCAGTAATTTTTGATGCAACAAACTTCTCAAACTTTTGGCTGAATGGTTCAAAATTCTCCTCCGTAAGGGTTAGGCCTGCTGCATACATGTGTCCTCCGAAATTTTCAAGAAGATCAGAACAATTTTCGATAGCATCATAGAGGTCAAATCCCGGGATGCTTCGAGCTGAGCCTGTAATAAAGCCGTTTGAACGGCATAGTACTATTGTTGGTTTGTAATAGTTTTCAACAAGGCGTGATGCAACAATTCCAAGTACACCTTTATGCCAGTCAGGGTTATATACAACTGTTGATTTTTTGTTTGCAAAGTCAGAAACTGCTGCTGCCATTTCACTGGCCTCAAGTGTAATTTTTCTGTCTTCGTTTTTCCTGTCGTTATTGTGTGTATTGATTGTATCTCCTATAATCCTTGCATCGTTGTCGTTGCGGGAGGTTAACAGATCAACAGCGGTTTTACCCGATTCCATCCTTCCTGCAGCATTAATTCTGGGGCCTATCTTGAATACAATATCATCAATTGTAATCATGTGTTTTTCCAGCCCTGCAAGTTTGATTATTGACAACAGACCTTTTCGAGGTGATTGATTCAGCTGTTTAAGACCGAAGTTTGCCAACACCCTGTTTTCGCCCGTAATAGATACAAGGTCAGATGCTATGCTTACAACCAAAAGATCTAGCAATGGCAAAAGACTTTCAAAGGGGATGCTTTTTGTGGAGGCAAATGCCTGCATAAACTTAAATCCTACACCACAACCCGACAGGTCGTCAAAGGGATAAGAGCAGTCTGTTCTTTTAGGGTCCAAAACTGCTGATGCATCGGGTAGAAATTCGTCAGGCAGATGGTGGTCACAAATTATAAAGTCAATACCTCTATCCTTTGCATAATTAACCTTTTCTACAGATTTTATGCCGCAGTCAAGTGCAATTATCAAGGTGAATCCGTTTTCACTTGCCCAGTCAATACCTTTGTATGATATCCCGTAACCTTCTGTATATCTGTTTGGAATATAGTACTCAAGATTATCCTCGCCATACTTTCTCAGGAAAGAGTAAACAAGAGAGACGGCTGTGGTACCGTCTACATCATAATCACCGTATATTAGAATTTTCTCTTTTGATTCAAGTGCCGTTGAGAGTCTTGCCACAGCCTTGTCCATATCTTTCATCAAAAATGGATCGTGCAATTGGTCAAGCTGGGGCTTTAAAAATGCCCTGGCCTCAGATTGTGACTTTATGTTTCTTTGTACTAAAAGGTTTGCAAGAGTCTGGTCTATTCCAAGCTCCGAAGCAAGTTGTCTTACCAGTGCCGGGTTGCCCGGCTCTCTTACTATCCACTTTTTATCTATGGCCATATCTTCGCAAAGTTAGCGATTAATTTCGGGATATAGATAAAAAAAATTACTTTTGTACCTTATCAAAATGTTTATAATAATGGAATTTACTGAGTACAACGAACAGGAAATTATTAGAAGAGAATCGCTGTCAGCAATGAGGGAAATTGGCATTGAACCTTACCCTGCGGAGGCGTATGATGTTAACATTACCACTCAGGAAATCAAAGACAAATATAATGCAGACGAGAAGAATCTGCAGGAGATCTCGCTGGCGGGAAGAATCATGACCCGCAGGATTATGGGTGCCGCCTCATTTATGGAAATTCAGGACGAAACAGGCAGAATTCAGGTTTATATAAAGAGAGACGACATTTGCCCCGGTGAAGATAAAGCCATGTATAACACGGTTTTCAAAAAACTGCTTGATATTGGCGACATTATTGGCATTAAGGGTTATGCTTTTATCACAAATGCCGGAGAGCTTTCTGTTCACGCGAGGGAGCTAAAGGTTCTGAGCAAATCGCTCAGGGTGCTTCCAATTGTTAAGGAGAAGGAGGGTCAGAAGTACGACGCTTTTACAGATCCTGAGCAGCGTTACAGGATGAGATACGTAGATATGATTGTAAATCCTCAGGTAAGAGATGTATTCATTAAGCGCACTAAAATAATGAATACAATGCGTGAGTTCTTCAACAACCACGGCTATCTAGAGGTTGAGACCCCTATTCTTCAGCCAATTCCGGGAGGAGCAACTGCAAGACCGTTCATTACCCATCATAACGCTCTGGATATGCCTCTCTATTTGAGAATTGCCAACGAACTGTACCTTAAAAGGCTTATCGTAGGTGGTTTTACGGGAGTATATGAGTTTGCCAAAGATTTTAGAAACGAGGGCATGGACAGAACACACAATCCTGAATTCACAGTTCTTGAGATATATGTTGCCTACAAGGACTATTTCTGGATGATGGAGTTTGTTGAGCAGATGATAGAAAAGGTTGCCCTTGCTCTGCATAATAAAACGTTGCTTAAGTTGTCAGATAAAGAGATTGAGTTTGAGGCTCCATACAGAAGACTGCCAATGTTGGATGCTATTAAAGAGTATGCCGGGGTTGATGTAGCAGGAATGGGCGAAGATGACTTAAGAGCTGTTTGTCAAAAGCTTAATGTTCCGGTTAACAACACAATGGGTATAGGTAAATTGATTGATGCAATTTTTGGTGAATATTGTGAACATCACCTCATTCAGCCAACCTTTATAACCGACTATCCTGTTGAGACCTCGCCACTTACCAAGAGACACCGCTCAAATCCTGCGCTTACAGAGAGATTCGAACTGTTCGTAAACGGAAAAGAGCTTGCAAATGCATACAGTGAGCTTAATGACCCTGTTGATCAGCTTGAGAGATTCCGCGAGCAGGTTAAACTTAAAGATAAGGGTGACGATGAGGCAATGTTTATAGATATGGATTTTGTAAGAGCACTTGAATACGGTATGCCTCCTACTTCAGGAATGGGTATTGGCATCGACCGCCTTACAATGTTCCTGACAGACACTCACTCCATTCAGGATGTGCTCTTTTTCCCTCAAATGCGTCCTGAAAAGGGTAGCAAGCAGGAAAACCAGGAGTCAGAAGAACAAGGAGAATAATTATCAGTAATGTATATAGATCAGCTCTCTTCATTCAAAAATCCTAAAATAAAAGACCTCATCCTTCTTGGAGAAAAATCAAGAGAGAGAAGAGAGAGGGGTCTGTTTACAGTCGAAGGCAAAAGGGAGATTTCAAATGCACTTGATGCAGGATTTGAATGTGAAGAGGTTTACTTCTGTCCTGAAATATTTGACGAAAAAAATCTTATAACCATTCAGGCTCCCCGCTACTACTCTATCAACAAAGAGCTTTACTCCAAAGTTGCATACAGAGAGGGAACCGAGGGCGTAATTGCAGTCATGAGGCAGAGAGAGTTAATGCTCTCGCAGTTTAAGCCAGGCAAAAATCCTTTGGTTTTGATACTTGAAAGTGTCGAGAAGCCCGGTAATCTTGGGGCTATTATAAGAACAGCCGATGCCGCCAATGCAGACGCGGTGATAATTTGCGACCCACATACAGATATTTACAACCCTAATGTTATAAGATCAAGCATTGGTGGGATATTTTCACGCAATGTCTTTGCCTGCACATCGCAACAAGCTCACGACTGGATTGTGGCAAATAACATAAAAATTTACACCGCAGAACTTCAGGCAGCCGAATGGTACCATAAAACCGATCTCTCAGGCCCTATGGCATTGGTACTGGGCACTGAGGCCGAAGGGTTGACAGCATATTGGAGGGAGAGAGCCCATCACAGAATAAAAATACCTATGAGTGGCAAACTTGACTCTTTGAATGTTTCCGTATCCGCTGCAATAATCTGTTTTGAGGCTCTCAGACAAAGAGGATTTAAGAATACCTGACTTTACAATGCAAAAATTCGCACTTATAGGCAATAATGTATCAAAGAGCTTGAGTCCCTCTCTTTTCAGAGCAGCCTACCCTGATACAGACTGGACATACGGGCTGATTGAAAGTGATGATGCCGCTAAAGCACTTGACATATTTCTATCAGAAGGCTACAGAGGAGCGAACATAACCTCTCCATTCAAAGAGAGTTTTATGAATTTTTGTGATTTCCATGATGAAATTTCAAAAAAAACAGGTGTCACAAATCTCATACTTAATAATGAAGGCGAATTAACAAGCTATAATACAGATTATTATGGCGTTAAAGACCCACTGATTGCCAGAGGTTTAAAATCGGGTAAAGCTGTGGTTGCAGGTGCCGGTGGAGCGGCCCGGGCTGCTGTTCTGGCATTAAAAGATTTGGGTATGGAGGTAACGGTTGTTAACCGTACTGTTGAAAAAGCGGCTGAGCTGGCACAACAATTTGATGTAAGTTACCAACCTGAGGACCATATCTCAGACTTACTAAAAATCAGCAACTTACTTGTTTACACAATAGATGTACCTTTGATAAATGCGCAAACTATTGATTTTAGCCATCTTATAATTTTTGAGGCAAACTATAAAAATCCTAACCTGAATACAAATAAATGTATCGAATACATTTCAGGTAGGGAGTGGCTTGTTTCTCAGGCGGTACCTTCGTTCAGAATTTTTACGGGCATCCAACCTGACCTTAAAGCCCTGAAAATGGTGGGTGGAAATTGCTAATTTTTTTTATCTTTGTCAGAACTAAAAAGGGTACATTATGTCGTTAAATAAGGTAATGTTAATTGGTAATGTTGGAAAGGATCCGGACATACGGCACCTTGCAAACAATTCATCAGTAGCCAGGTTTCCTCTGGCAACATCAGAGAAATTCAAGACCAAATCAGGAGACCTTCAGGAGCAGACTGAATGGCACAACATAGTGTGTTGGCGATCTCTTTCAGATTTGGCCGAAAAATATATTCACAAAGGGTCTAAACTCTATATCGAAGGCCGCATCAGAACAAACAGCTGGAACGATAAAAATACAGGTGAAAAAAAATATGCGACCGAAATTTTTGCCGATAGCATTGTTCTTCTTGACAGAGCCGGTGATGACAAAAGAGGTCCCGACAGAGAGCAGGCTGCATCTTCTATAAAGGCAGAAGATATCATTAACGCCGGCAATAATAACAATGCAGATATGCCCGAAGCGGATGATCTGCCATTTTAATAATTATAATTTTTGATATGAAAGTTGATGTAGTACTGGGTCTCCAATGGGGAGATGAAGGGAAGGGAAAAATTGTCGATGTTTTAGCAAATGGCTATCCTGTTATAGCCAGATTCCAGGGAGGTCCAAACGCCGGGCACTCGCTTCAGTTTGAGGATAAGAAATTTGTACTGCATACCATCCCCTCCGGAATATTTAGAAAAAACACACAAAATATTATTGGAAACGGTGTTGTTATAGACCCATTGTCCTTTTATGACGAGTGTAAAAAGCTAGAAGAGATTGGGGTGCCTGTCAAAGAGAGAATTATTATCTCGAAAAAGGCACACCTTATTCTGCCAAGTCACAAAATCATTGATGCTGCATCAGAACAGGCAAAAGGAGCTTCAAAAATCGGCTCCACCCTAAAGGGCATCGGCCCCACCTATATGGACAAGACCGGTCGTAACGGACTGAGAGTGGGTGATATTCTTTCTGATAACTTTGCCGAAAGATTCCAAAACCTTAAAAACAAGCACATATCTTTTCTTAAGCAGTTCGATTACAAATACAATATCGAAGAGAACGAATCTGCGTGGATGGGTGCTATTGAGTACTTAAAGAGTTTTAATCTTGTTGATGGAGAGTACCTTATAAACAATATTCTAAATGATGCAAAAAGGGTTTTAGCAGAAGGTGCTCAGGGTTCGCTATTGGATGTGGATTTTGGCTCTTATCCCTTTGTGACCTCCTCTACTACAACCACCGCAGGTGCTTGCATTGGACTAGGAGTTGCCCCAAAGCACATTGGCAAGGTTTCAGGTATTTTCAAAGCATATTGTACCAGAGTAGGCAGCGGACCGTTTCCTACAGAACTTTTTGACGAAACCGGAGAAAAGCTCAGAGAAGTTGGCGCAGAGTTCGGAGCAACAACGGGCAGACCAAGAAGAACCGGATGGCTTGATATGATTGCTTTGAAATATGCAGTTATGATAAATGGTGTGGACAATCTAATAATGATGAAAGCCGATGTTCTTGACGCTTTCGACACTGTTAAGATTGCCGTTAAATATAAGGTAAACGGAGAACTAACCGAATCTTTTCCTTACGATACTTTTGCTCAGATTGAGCCTGTATATAAAGAATTTAAGGGATGGAAGCGAGATTTGACAAAGGTCACAAAAGAGGAGGACCTTCCGTTTGAATTCATGAATTATGTGCGATTTATTGAGAAAGAGGTTGGAGTTCCAATCAAGATTATCTCACTGGGGCCGGACAGAAGTCAGACTATAATCAGAAGTGAAGAGTAAATTCTTTCAATTATCAATACACACTAATCATTAACTTTTTTTATGAAAAAAACTACCAATCTCAAAGATTCAGCCGTTATGCGCTGGTCAATGCTGTTGCTGGTGGCGCTGACTATGTTTGCAGCTTATCTGGCATCTGACATTTTCTCTCCGTTGAAAACGATGCTCGAGCAGCATAATCAGTGGACAAGTACTGAATACGGATGGTTCAGCAGCTCATACTCTCTCTTTAATGTATTCCTCGGACTACTTATTATCGGAGGTATTATGCTAGACAGAATGGGTATCCGTTTCAGCGGTATAACCTCTTGTCTCTTCATGGTTGTTGGTCTTACCATCAAGTACTGGGCAATTTCATCCCCTGATCTTATTCAAGCAGCTTCGATATTTGGGCTTAAGGCACAGGTTGTTTGGGTTGTTGTCGGATTTGGAATATTCGGTGTTGGAGCCGAAGTTGCGGGTATAACAGTCAGTAAGGCAATAGTTAAATGGTTTAAAGGCAAAGAGCTTGCACTTGCAATGGGTATGCAACTATCGATTGCCCGTATGGGTTCCGCTGCAGCTCTTATCTTCTCACCTATGATTGCAGCTAAGTTTCAGAGTGTTTCTCCTTCTGTATTTTTTGGTCTTGCGCTAATGATTGCAGGTAGCCTTTCATTCATGGTGTATGCTTTTTACGACAAAAAGCTTGACAACCAGATGAAGCTCGAGAATGAGGCAGAAGAGTCTTTCAATATGAAAGATGTTAAGTCAATTCTTACAAATAAAGGTTTCTGGCTTATTGCCCTGCTTTGCGTAGTTTTCTATTCTGCTGCATTCCCTTTTATCAAGTATGCAACCGATCTTATGGTAAATAAATTCTCCGTAGATCCTAAACTTGCCGGCACAATTCCTGGCATGCTTCCATTCGGAGCAATTATCCTTACACCATTGTTCGGAAGAATCTATGACAAAATCGGACACGGTGCCGACCTTATGATCATTGGATCTTTTATGATTGTTATTATACACACGTTGTTTGCAATGCCGTTTATTGATCACTGGATTGCTGCCGTAATTCTGATGATCCTTCTTGGTGTTGCATTCTCTATGGTTCCATCTGCAATGTGGCCTTCACTGGCTAAAATTATGCCTGAAAGGCAACTGGGTACAACTTATGCCCTCACCTTCTTTATACAAAATATCGGTTTGTGGGGAATGCCTGTACTTATTGGTTATGTACTGGATAAGTATTGCATCATTGGGACACATGTACTTAACGGAATTGAGGTAAACAAATACGACTATACTTTACCAATGATGATTTTTGCCGGAATGTGTTCATTTGCAATACTTCTTGCATTTATGGTAAAAATTGAGGATAAGAAAAAAGGATACGGACTTCAATTACCTAACATAAAAAAATAAACTCTTGTGTTAGTTAGTTGTTATAATGACCTATGGAGCTATTAAGTAAGATCAATTCACCCGATGATATAAAGGGCCTGGAAAAAGAGGAGCTACAGAAATTATGTGCCGAAATTCGGGAGCACATAATATCATGCTGTTCACAAAATCCGGGTCATATAGGTGCCAGTCTGGGCACAGTTGAACTTACTGTCGCACTCCATTATTTATACAACACTCCTAATGATAAAATTGTGTGGGATGTAGGCCATCAGGCCTACGCCCACAAAATTTTAACCGGAAGAAGAGACCAATTCATTAACAATAGAAAATATAAAGGACTCAGCGGTTTTCCAAAAATGAGCGAAAGCAAGTACGATGCATTTGGTGTAGGCCATTCATCTACCTCAATTTCTGCCGCCTTAGGAATGGTTGTTGCATCTGAGCTTAACAACAATAATAATAAAGTAGTAGCGGTAATAGGTGATGGTGCGCTTACCGGAGGTCTTGCTTTTGAAGGGCTCAACAACGCCGGAGCAAAGCAATCCGATATACTTGTGATACTCAATGATAATCAGATATCTATTGACCCCAATGTAGGAGCACTGCATAACCACCTTTTAAAAATTACCACATCTCAAATTTATAACGAAACCAAAAACAGAATCTGGAACATAATAGGTTCTAGAAAATTGAGGTCGCTTTTCCAAAGGTTTTCATTCAGTACAAAAGTTGCATTTTTCCGTTCAGGCTCTCTCTTTGAATCTCTGGGATTCCGCTATTTTGGGGTGGTTGACGGAAATGACCTGCCCAAGCTTATCAAGACATTAGGGCATATTAAGAATATTCCAGGTCCTAAGCTTCTTCATATTATAACAAAGAAAGGCAAAGGGTATATGCCAGCCGAAAATGACCAGATTGTATGGCATGCACCGGGTACTTTCGATAAAAATACCGGAAAAAGGATATCATCTCCTGATGAAAAAAGGTCAAGATACCAGGATGTTTTTGGAGAGACGCTGCTTTCTCTGGCAAGGGAAAACGAAAAGATTGTAGGCATTACACCTGCAATGCCCAGCGGATGTTCAATGAACATACTTATGAAGGAGATGCCTCACAGGGCCTTTGATGTAGGAATAGCAGAGCAGCATGCAGTAACATTTTCGGCCGGTCTGGCCACAGAGGGTCTTCTACCCTACTGCAATATCTACTCCAGCTTTATGCAAAGAGCATATGACAACGTAATCCATGATGTTGCCATCCAGAATCTTAAGGTAATATTTTGCCTCGACAGAGGAGGAATTGTGGGTGAAGATGGAGCAACACATCATGGGGTTTTTGATTTGGCATACCTGAGATGTATACCAAATCTGACAATTTTTTCACCTCTAAACGAGGTTGAACTTAAAGACATATTATACTCAGTACAGTTTCCTGAATATGGTGCAACAGCAATAAGATACCCAAGAGGTTACGGCGAAGGACTTGAATGGAAGGGTAATTATAAAAAAATCGAGCCGGGCAAAGCACAGCTCTTGCAGGATGGCAGTGAAGTTGCAGTTTTATCAATAGGACCTGTTGGCAATAACGTAATTAGAGCGGCTGAAAAGGCAAAGGAGAGTGGTATTAACATAATGCATTACAATATGCGTTTTATTAAACCAATAGATACCTTTGCAATTGATTCTGCAGCAACAAATTGCAAAACCATTATAACTGTAGAAGATGGCTCTGTTTCAGGAGGCCTCTACTCTGCCGTTTCAGAATACGTTGCCACTAATTCCCTTAATGTTAAGGTAGTTGGACTTGGAGTTCCGGACAGATTTATCGAACAAGGGACCGTTGAAGAGCTTATCGGCGAATGCGGATATGATATAAACGGCATATATAATACTATAATAGATGTCGCACGAAAAAAATAAAAACCCAAAAATGGTCTTTGACCATTTAGCATATAATAGTGAGAGGGAGAATCCCAAAAGGGGCCACCACGGAAAAGGAGAGCAAAGAAGAGATCACAAAGGAGATCACAAAAGACATAATCACAATAATAAACTCAGAAAATTAAAAGAATATAGCGAAGAACAAACCTCCAGACTTGATTTTTATCTAACGCACCCTGTTTGGGGTCTCTTGTCGTTTATTTTTATTATCTGGCTCATATTCTTCTTCACATTCCGACTTGGAGCTTATCCTCAGGCAGGCATTGAACACCTTATGGATCTGGGTGCCACGTTAATCAGAGATAACATGACTCAGGGTTGGTTTGCCGATTTTTTGAGTCAGGGTGTCATAATGGGTGTGGGAAGCGTGCTGGCCTTTCTTCCAAATATTCTTATTCTCTTCTTTTTCCTTTCACTATTGCAGGAGACTGAATATATATCAAGGGCAGCTACAATAATGGACAGATATATGCATAGGATTGGGCTGCATGGCAGTTCATTTATTCCTCTGCTTATGGGATTCGGTTGCAATGTTCCGGCAATAATGGCTACCAGAACTATAAAGAGAAAATCCGACAGGATTCTTACCATGCTCATGATTCCATACATTCCCTGCAGTGCAAGAATCCCCACATTTTTACTCTTCTCCGGAATTTTCTTCCCCGACAATCAGGTTTTAGCACTTAGTCTGCTATATTTCGGTGGAATTCTGGTAGGAATTGCAATGGCCATATTATTCAGAAAAATTTTCTTCAACTTTGGAATCAAAGATTTCTCGATTCCACTTCCAAGATACAGGAGACCTTCATTTGCCTACTCTGTAGAACATATGTGGGATGCAGCCTGGCAATATGTGAAAAAAATTGGTACTGTTGTTCTTCTTGCGGTAATAATCGTATGGGCACTGGACTATTTCCCGTTAAAAGATAAAACCAATCCAGATGAACAACGGGTTTCTTATCTGGAACATTTTGGCAAAATTGTTGAGCCTGCGCTCAAACCGCTTGGTTTTGACTGGAAGATGAGCGTAAGTCTTGTAACCGGCATTACTGCCAAAGAATTTATTATTAGCACCCTTGGTGTAGTTTATCAGGCAGAGGAGGAATCCGCATCAGATGAGAAGATAAACACCTCTCTTATGGCCAGAATAAAAGAAGAGGAGGTCTTTAATAAGGCAAATGCACTCTCTTTCATGATTTTCGCACTTTTATATATGCCTTGTGTTGCTACTGCATATACTATAAAGAAGGAGACCGGGACCTGGAAATGGGCACTGATTTCAATATTTAGCACTATTGCAGTTGCCTGGATTGCAGGATTTTTTGCTTACAGAGTAGGATTATTGGTTTTTGTATAATTCCATAGTCTCACTTTTTACTTAAAAATTTTTGGAGTTTAATCAAAAACATATATCTTTGCAGTCCCCAAAACGCGGAGGGGAATATTGACATAACGCCGATGTAGCTCAGTTGGCCAGAGCAGCTGATTTGTAATCAGCTGGTCGGGGGTTCGAATCCCTCCATCGGCTCGAAAAAAGTTTTTTGAAATTATTCATTATGGGGAGATACCAAAGTGGCCAACTGGGGCAGACTGTAAATCTGCTGGCGTACGCCTTCGTAGGTTCGAATCCTGCTCTCCCCACTTTTATTATTTATCGCGGAAGTAGCTCAGTTGGTAGAGCATCAGCCTTCCAAGCTGAGGGTCGCGAGTTCGAACCTCGTCTTCCGCTCTATAGTAAGCCAGTGTAGCTCAGAGGTAGAGCGCTTCCTTGGTAAGGAAGAGGTCACGGGTTCAATTCCCGTCACCGGCTCTACAAGTGTGTAAAAAAGTTAAATTATATTTAAAAATTCAATCATTATGGCAAAAGAAACTTATAAAAGGGACAAGCCACACGTAAACGTCGGAACCATCGGTCACGTTGACCATGGTAAAACTACTTTGACTGCGGCTATCACTATGGTACTGGCAAGAAAGGGTCTATCTGAAATTCGTTCATTTGACTCTATCGATAACGCTCCTGAAGAAAAAGAGCGTGGTATTACTATTAACACTGCTCACGTAGAGTATCAGACAGAAAATCGTCACTATGCTCACGTTGACTGCCCTGGTCACGCCGACTACGTTAAAAACATGGTTACTGGTGCTGCTCAGATGGACGGTGCTATTCTTGTGGTTGCTGCAACTGATGGTCCTATGCCTCAGACACGCGAGCACATCCTGCTTGCACGTCAGGTGAACGTACCTAAGATTGTGGTATTCCTTAATAAAGTTGACATTGTTGATGATCCTGAGATGATTGACCTCGTTGAAATGGAGGTTCGTGAACTTCTTAGCTTCTACAAATTTGACGGCGATAACGCTCCTGTTGTTCGCGGTTCTGCTCTAGGTGCACTTAACGGTGACCCTCAGTGGGAAGATAAAGTTGTAGAACTTATGAAATATGTTGACGAGTACATTCCAATTCCTCCTCGTGAAAATGAAAAACCTTTCCTTATGCCTGTTGAGGATGTATTCTCAATCACAGGTCGTGGAACAGTAGCTACAGGTCGTATCGAGACAGGTGTTATCAAAACCGGAGAAGAGGTTCAGATTATCGGTCTTGGTGAAGAGCCAAAGAAATCTACTTGTACAGGAGTTGAGATGTTCCGTAAGATTCTTGACAGAGGTGAAGCAGGTGATAACGTAGGTCTTCTTCTTCGTGGTATCGACAAGAAAGAGATCAAGCGTGGTCAGGTAATTGCAAAACCAAACACAATTACTCCTCACACCAAGTTCAAAGCTGAGATCTACGTTCTTAAGAAAGATGAAGGTGGACGTCACACTCCATTCCACAACAGATACCGTCCTCAGTTCTTTATCCGTACACTGGATATCACAGGAGAGATTATGCTTCCTGAAGGAACAGAGATGGTAATGCCGGGTGATAACGTTACAATTACTGTTGAATTGATCTACCCTGTTGCTATCAACCAAGGTCTTCGTTTCGCTATCCGCGAAGGTGGACGTACAGTTGGTGCCGGTCAGGTAACTGAGATCGTCGACTAATCAGATTAATAGATCAGGTTAGTCACCCAAAAGGTGACTAACCTGTTATAATTATAAAGGGGCATAGTTCAAGGGTAGAATAGCGGTCTCCAAAACCGTTGATGGGAGTTCGAATCTCTCTGCCCCTGCAACAACGACAGTTACGTGTCGGAGTTAATAGTAACCGGTCAGAACAACAGCTTCCAATGTTAAAGACCGCAATCATATAAAGATGAACAAGATTAGATTGTACTTCCAGGAATCGTACACTGAGTTAGTAAAAAAGGTGAGCTGGCCAACTTGGTCTCAGCTTCAGAATTCGGCAATCGTAGTAATGATTGCCTCTCTGATTTTCGCTTTGGTCATTTTTGCAATGGACTTTGGGTTCAGAAACATTATGACTTTTATTTACAACATGTTGTACTAAATTTTTATGAGTGAAATTTCCAAAAAGTGGTATGTCGTAAGGGCAGCCGGCGGCAAGGAAAAGAAAGCCAAAGAATACATAGAAAACGAGATCAAGAGATTGGGCCTCGATGACTTTGTTTCCCAGGTTCTTATCCCTACTGAAAAGATTTACCAGGTTAAAAATGGTAAAAAAGTCAGTATGGAGAGGATTTTCTACCCCGGATACATCCTTATTGAGGCAGCCTTGACCGGAGAGATACAGCATCTTATCCGTAATCTTCCTCATGTTTCAGGTTTTCTCACAGAAAAATCGGGTAAAGACAAAGAGCCGGTTCCACTCCGCCAGTCGGAGGTGAACAGAATCCTTGGCCGTGTTGATGAGTTGGCTGACATGGAGGAGGAGAACATTACACCATTTATCATCGGTGAGCCTGTAAAGGTAATCGATGGTCCGTTCAACGGTTTTGATGGAGCGGTTGAGGAGATTCTTGAAGACAAGAAGAAGCTCAAGGTAATGGTTAAAATTTTTGGAAGGAAGACACTCCTGGAGTTGAATTTTGTTCAAGTAATTAAAGAATAAATAAATAATCATTATGGCTAAAGAAATTGCCGCTCTCATAAAATTGCAGATCAAAGGCGGAGCAGCCAATCCCTCACCTCCGGTAGGCCCGGCACTTGGTTCAAAGGGTGTAAACATAATGGATTTTTGCAAGCAGTTTAATGCTCGCACCCAGGATAGGGCCGGTAAGATATTACCGGTTATTATCACCGTTTACAGCGATAAGTCATTTACTTTTATCGTAAAGCAACCACCAGTGGCCGTCCAGTTAAAAGAGGCTGCGAAGTTACAGTCAGGTTCAGCAGAACCTAACCGTAAAAAAGTAGGCTCTGTGAATTGGGAACAAATCCGCGCAATTGCAACAGATAAAATGCCTGATATGAATGCATTCACACTTAAGTCAGCAATGACAATGGTGGCTGGAACTGCAAGAAGTATGGGTATAACTGTGTCAGGGAATTTCCCTGATGATGTAAATTAGATTAAATCCTGCGATAATGAGTAAGCTAACAAAAAATCAAAAAATAGTATACGCTAAGGTTGATCCTGATAAGCAGTATAAACTTTCAGAGGCTTGCAAGCTGGTAAAAGAGATCTCTTTTACAAAGTTTGATTCCTCTGTTGATCTTGCTGTTCGTCTTGGAGTTGACCCTCGTAAAGCGAACCAGATGGTGCGCGGCGTTGTGACTCTTCCGCATGGAACAGGTAAAACAGTCCGTGTACTGGTACTGTGTACTCCCGATAAAGAGGCCGAGGCTACAGCTGCCGGAGCAGAATTTGTTGGACTTGATGAATACATCGAGAAGATCAAAAATGGCTGGACAGATATAGATGTTATCATCTGTACTCCATCCGTTATGGCAAAAATTGGTGCTATTGGCCGTATCCTCGGTCCAAGAGGTCTGATGCCTAATCCAAAAACAGGTACTGTTACAATGGAGGTTGGTAAGGCTGTTAATGAGGTTAAAGCCGGTAAGATCGATTTTAAAGTAGATAAACAAGGTATAGTTCACTCTTCTATAGGTAAAGCGTCATTCTCTCCTGAGCAACTCACTGAGAACGCACTTGAATTCCTGAATACAGTTATTAAACTGAAACCTCAGGCGCTAAAAGGTACCTACGTTAAGAGCATATTCCTTTCATCTACTATGAGTCCGGGTATTAATGTAGATAGCAAGACTTTTAGTGCTGCTGAATAAAATAACTACTATTTTATGAAAAAAGACGAAAAAACACAAATTATTGAAAGTCTGGCGGCACAGTTGGAGAAAACTCCAAATTTCTACATTGCAGATATATCAGGGCTAAATGCCGAAAAAACTGCAAAGCTGCGTCGTGCATGCTTCGAGAAAGAGATCAAACTTATGGTTGTAAAGAATACTTTACTTCGTAAGGCTCTTGAGAAGACAGCACTAACAGACTCAGAGGCTCTGTTTCCAATACTGGAAGGCCCTACAGCAGTTATGTTCACAGAAGTAGTGAACATCCCTGCCAAACTTATTAAAGAGTTCGGTAAAGAGCATGGGAAACCTGTTCTTAAGGGAGCGCTGGTACAAGAGTGCGCATATGTTGGTGAGAACCAACTTGAAGCACTGATTTCAATTAAGTCTCGCGATGAACTCATCGGTGACATAATTGGTCTACTTCAATCACCTGTACAAAATGTTATCTCTGCCCTTACATCAAGCGGTGGCGGTAAGATTGCAGGAATTGTAAAGACCCTTTCAGAAAAAGAGTAACAGAAATTAATCATTTTAAAAACAAATATAATCATGGCAGATATCAAAAAATTTGCAGAAGAATTAGTAAACCTGTCTGTTAAAGAGGTTCAAGAATTAGCAAAAATTCTTAAAGACGAGTATGGAATTGAACCAGCTGCTGCAGCTGTTGCTATTGCTGCTCCTGCCGCTGCCGGTGCAGCTGCCGAAGTTGAGCAAACTCAGTTTGATGTAGTTCTTATATCAGCAGGACAAGCTAAACTCCAGATAGTAAAAGTTGTTAAAGAGCTTACAGGTCTTGGTCTTAAAGAGGCTAAAGATTTAGTGGACGCTGCTCCTAAAGCTATCAAGGAAAAAGTTTCTAAAGCCGAAGCAGAACAAGTTAAATCGCAAATAGAAGAGGCGGGCGGAGAAGTTGAAATTAAATAACTCCACAACCCGTTGATCGGGGAACACCATCAGGTTTAGAGTCATTAAAAGGCTCTAAACCTTTTTGTCGTTATTTTAATATATTTTCAACTAACCCGAATACAATGTCGCAAAAAACAATTAATCAGCGAATTACATTCGCTACTTCTAAATCCCTTCTTGATTATCCGGATTTTTTAGAGGTACAGCTGAAGTCTTTCAAAGACTTCTTCCAGCTTGAGACGACACCAGAAAATCGTGAAAACGAAGGACTTTACAAGGTTTTCCAGGAAATATTCCCAATTACGGACACCCGTAACAATTTTGTCCTTGAATTCATAGACTACTTTATCGACCCACCTCGTTACACAATCGAGGAGTGTCTTGACAGAGGTTTAACATACAGCGTTCCTCTCAAAGCAAAATTAAAACTTTATTGCACAGACCCTGAACATGAGGATTTTGACACAGTTATACAGGATGTATATCTGGGAACAATTCCGTACATGACACCAAGGGGTACATTTGTAATAAACGGATCTGAAAGAATTGTTGTTTCTCAGCTGCACCGATCTCCGGGAGTATTTTTCGGACAGAGTCTGCACGCAAACGGAACAAAGTTATATTCTGCAAGAATAATCCCTTTCAAAGGGTCCTGGATCGAGTTTGCAACAGACATCAACAATGTGATGTATGCATATATCGACAGAAAGAAAAAGTTACCCGTTACCACTCTCCTTAGAGCAATAGGATACGAGAGTGATAAGGACATCCTTGATATATTCGGCCTTGCAAATGAGATCAAGGTCAACAAAAGCAGTCTCAAAAAATGTGTTGGCAATAAACTTGCCGCCAGGGTTCTCAAAACATGGAACGAAGATTTCGTTGATGAGGACACAGGAGAGGTTGTATACATTGAAAGAAACGAAATAGTTATTGATAGAGAGACCATCATCGAAGAGCACCATATTGATCTTATTCTGGAATCAGAGGTAAGTACAATACTTGTTCACAAAGAAGATGCAAACTTCAATGACTTCGCTATTATACATAATACGTTACAAAAAGACCAGTGTAACTCCGAAAAAGAGGCTGTCTTTTACACTTACCGCCAGTTACGTAACTCAGAACCACCAGATGAGGCTACTGCAAGGGATGTAATTGACAAGCTCTTCTTCTCAGATAAGAGATACGACCTTGGAGAGGTTGGAAGATACAGGCTTAACCATAAACTCAACATAAATATACCTGAGGAAACAAGAGTTCTTACAAAACAGGATATTATCGAGATTATTCGTTACCTTATTCAGCTTATTAACTCTAAGGCAATTGTTGACGATATTGACCACCTTAGTAACCGTCGTATCAGAACAGTTGGTGAGCAACTTGCAAATCAATTCAGTGTTGGTCTTTCAAGAATGGCAAGAACTATTCGTGAGAGGATGAATGTAAGGGACAATGAGGTGTTTACCCCTATTGACCTGATTAATGCCAAGACACTCTCTTCGGTAATTAATTCATTCTTTGGAACAAGTCAGCTTTCTCAATTCATGGATCAGACAAACCCATTGGCTGAGATGACTCACAAGCGTCGTCTTTCGGCATTGGGTCCAGGAGGTCTCTCACGAGACAGAGCCGGTTTTGAGGTTCGTGACGTTCACTATACTCACTACGGCCGTCTCTGCCCAATCGAGACACCTGAGGGTCCAAACATCGGTCTGATATCTTCACTGTGTGTTTACGCCAGGATTAACGAACTTGGATTCATCGAAACTCCTTACAGAAAGGTAGAAGAGGGCAAAGTTGATATGACCCTTAAGGGAATCGTTTATATGAGCGCCGAGGAGGAAGAGGAGAAGATGGTTGCTCAGGCAAACGTTCATATTGACGAAAATGGAATGATGACTGACGAAAGGATCAAGTGTCGTTTCGAAGCAGACTATCCTGTTGTAGGCAAAGAAGACGTTCACCTTGTGGATGTTGCTCCAAATCAAATTGCTTCAATTGCAGCTTCACTGATTCCTTTCCTTGAGCATGATGACGCAAACCGTGCTTTGATGGGTTCAAATATGATGCGCCAGGCAGTTCCGCTTATCAGGCCTGAGGCTCCGATTGTAGGCACCGGTCTTGAGGGTCCTGTTGTTCAGGATTCAAGGACTCAGATAACTGCAAGAGGTAAAGGTGAAGTTGTTTACGTTGACGCAAGGGAGATTCATATTAAGTATGAGATGACCGAAAACGAGCGTTTTGTAAGCTTCGACCCTGAAATTACAGTATATAAATTACCACTATACAGAAAAACCAACCAGAATACATCAATTACTCTTAACCCAATTGTAAGAAAGGGTGAAAAGGTTACCGAAGGCAAGATTCTTACTGAAGGTTACGGAACAGAGAAGGGTGAACTGGCATTGGGGCGAAATCTTAAGGTTGCATTTATGCCTTGGAAAGGCTACAACTTTGAGGATGCTATTGTGATTTCTGAGAGACTACTTAGAGAAGATGTATTCACATCAATTCACGTTGATGAATACACCATGGAGGTTCGTGACACTAAGAGAGGAATGGAAGAGCTTACAGCTGATATTCCTAACGTAAGTGAAGAGGCCACTAAAGATCTTGACGAGAATGGTATCATAAGAATAGGCGCCAACATCGAACCAGGTGACATTCTTATTGGTAAAATCACACCTAAAGGAGAGAGCGATCCTTCTCCTGAAGAGAAGCTTTTAAGAGCAATCTTCGGTGACAAGGCCGGTGATGTAAAAGATGCCTCACTTAAAGCATCCCCTTCACTCAGAGGAACAATCATTGACAAAAGGTTGTTCTCAAGAGTTGCAAAGGAGAACAATAAAAAGGGCAAATCTGTTTCCAAAAACCAGATTCAACATGCCGAAGAGAATTTTGCCAGAAAAGCAGGTCAGCTTAGACTTAACTTCCTGGAAAGACTCTTCGCACTTCTGACAAACAAAGTTTCTCAGGGGGTATCTGACCTTTATGGTGTTGTGATTGTTGAAAAGGGAATTGATTTCAAATATGAAGTACTGGAAAAGGTTGATTATGAAAATATCAATCCTACCAAATGGACAACAGATAAGAATACCAATAACCTAATTAAACTGCTTATTAACAATTATCTAATTGCTCATAAGGAGTTTGATGCAGAACTTAAGAGAATAAAATACAATCTGACAATCGGTGATGAGCTACCAACAGGCATAATGCAGCTTGCTAAGGTTTACATTGCCAAGAAGCGTAAGATTAGAGTTGGTGACAAGATGGCGGGTCGTCACGGTAACAAAGGTATTGTTGCCAAAGTTGTAAGAGACGAAGATATGCCATTCCTTGAAGATGGTTCTATAGTAGATATAGTACTGAATCCTCTTGGTGTACCATCTCGTATGAACCTGGGTCAGATATATGAAACTGTTCTCGGATGGGCAGGTAAAGAGCTAAAACAACGCTTTAGCACTCCAATTTTTGACGGAGCAACCCTTGATGAAATATGTCAGCATACCGATAACGCCGGAGTTCCAAAATATGGTAAAACATATCTTCGTGACGGCGGAACAGGTGACCTGTTTGATCAACCGGCTACAGTTGGTATAATATATATGCTAAAACTCGGTCACATGGTTGACGACAAGATGCACGCCCGTTCTATAGGACCTTACTCACTCATAACCCAACAGCCTCTGGGAGGTAAAGCTCAGTTTGGAGGACAGAGATTTGGTGAGATGGAGGTTTGGGCACTTGAGGCATTTGGTGCTGCCAATATTCTTCAGGAGATTCTAACAATTAAATCAGATGATGTAGTTGGAAGGTCTCGTGCCTACGAAGCAATAGTTAAAGGAGATCCAATGCCGCAACCCGGCATCCCTGAGTCTCTTAATGTGTTGCTTCACGAACTTCGTGGTCTTGGACTCAGCATAAACCTGGAGTAATTTGATAATAGTATTTGCAAATCTTTGAAACAGAATAATATGTCTTTAAAGAAAGAGATAAAGGTAAAAAGTAATTTCAATCAGATTACCATAAGTCTGGCCTCACCCGAAGAGATCCTCGAGAGATCTTCCGGCGAAGTACTAAAGCCAGAAACTGTCAACTACAGAACATACAAACCGGAAAGAGACGGACTCTTCTGCGAAAGGATCTTTGGTCCTTACAAAGACTATGAATGTCATTGTGGTAAGTATAAAAGAATTCGCTACAGAGGCATAATATGCGACCGTTGCGGTGTAGAGGTGACAGAGAAAAAGGTAAGAAGAGAGAGAATGGGACACATCTCACTCACGGTACCTGTGGCTCATATCTGGTATTTCCGCAGCACACCAAACAAGATTGGTTATCTGTTAGGTATTCCATCAAAAAAACTTGAAGCAATTGTATATTATGAAAGATATATTGTTATTCAGGCAGGCGCTAAAGCCGTTGACGGAGTAAAGGAGCATGACTTCCTGACAGAGGATGAATATTTAAATATTCTGGATTCTCTCCCAAGAGAAAACCAAATGCTTGACGACAATGATCCTAATAAGTTTATTGCCGGAATGGGTGCCGAAGCGATTTATAAAATGCTGAGCAGGATTGATCTTGACCAGCTTTCATACGATCTCAGAAACAAAACAGAGACCGAAACCTCTCAGCAGAGAAAGGCAGAGGCTCTAAAGAGACTGAGTGTAGTTGAAGCATTCCGTGAGTCTAAAGAGATAAACAAGCCTGAATGGATGATTCTTAAGGTAGTTCCGGTTATTCCACCGGAGTTGCGCCCCTTGGTTCCGTTAGACGGAGGAAGGTTTGCAACATCTGACCTTAATGACCTCTACCGCAGGGTAATCATAAGGAATAACCGCCTAAAGAGACTTATCGAGATCAAGGCTCCTGAGGTAATTTTGCGAAATGAAAAACGAATGCTGCAGGAGGCAGTTGACTCTCTGTTCGATAACTCAAGAAAGTCAAACGCCGTAAAAACCGAGGCAAACCGCACACTTAAGTCACTGTCAGACAGTCTTAAAGGAAAACAGGGTCGTTTCCGTCAAAACCTTTTGGGTAAGAGGGTTGACTACTCTGCTCGTTCGGTAATTGTTGTAGGTCCTGAGCTTAAAATGCACGAATGTGGTATTCCTAAAGATATGGCAGCCGAGCTCTTCAAGCCGTTTGTTATCCGCAAGCTTATTGAAAGAGGAATAGTGAAGACTGTTAAGTCTGCCAAAAAAATTGTTGACAGAAAAGATCCTGTTATCTGGGACATACTCGAGAACGTGATGAAAGGACACCCGGTTATGCTTAACCGTGCCCCTACTCTTCACCGTCTTGGTATTCAAGCATTCCAGCCAAAACTTATTGAAGGAAAAGCTATCCAGCTGCACCCGCTCTCTTGTACAGCGTTCAACGCTGACTTTGACGGTGACCAGATGGCTGTTCACCTTCCATTGGGAAATGCTGCTATTCTTGAAGCACAGCTATTAATGCTGGGCTCTCACAACATTCTGAATCCTGCCAACGGAGCTCCTATCACTGTTCCTTCTCAGGACATGGTGCTCGGACTCTATTACATAACTAAAGCTCGTCAAAAGGCTAAAGGTCATGGAATTAAATTCTATGGTCCCGAAGAGGTAATTATCGGATACAACGAGGGAAGAGTTGCTCTGCATGCCGAAATTGATGTAAGATTACCAAATGACTTTACTGATCATTCAAAAGGCTACTCACTTGTAAATACTACTGTAGGTAGAATTCTGTTCAATCAGGTTGTTCCTCCAGAAGTAGGTTACATTAATGAGATCCTAACGAAAAAATCTTTAAGGGACATTATCGGTAATGTACTAAAGGTTGCGGGAGTTGCCAAAACAGCTCAGTTCCTTGATGATATTAAAGAGATTGGATTCCAGATGGCTTACAAGGGGGGACTTTCGTTCAACCTTGAAGATGTGATTATTCCGGAAGAGAAGGTAAGTCTCATTGAAGATGGTTACAAGCAGGTTGAGAATATTATGTTCTCGTACAATAATGGTCTTATAACCAACAACGAGAGGTATAATCAGATTATTGATATCTGGACATCAACCAACTCTAAGCTGACAAACATAGTTGAGAAGAGGATAGCAACAGACAGAGATGGTTTCAATCCTGTTTATATGATGCTTCACTCAGGTGCGAGGGGTTCAAAGGAACAGATACGTCAGCTCTCAGGAATGAGGGGTCTGATGGCAAAGCCTCAGAAATCCGGAGCCAGCTCAGCAGAGATTATCGAGAACCCGATTCTTTCAAACTTTAAAGAAGGTCTATCGGTTCTTGAGTACTTTATCTCTACACACGGTGCCAGAAAGGGTCTTGCCGATACCGCTCTTAAAACAGCAGATGCCGGTTACCTTACAAGAAGGCTTGTGGATGTATCGCATGATGTCATCATTAACGAGGACGATTGCGGAACATTAAGGGGTCTTGTTGCAACAGCAATTAAGAATAAAGACGAGATAGTTGAATCACTTTACGACAGAATCCTTGGTAGGACTACTGTTCACGATATTTACAATCCACTAACAGGGGAGAAAATTATCGATACAGGTGAGGAGATTACCGAAGAGATTGCAACTCTTATTGAATCATTACCAATTGAACATGTTGAAATTCGTTCGGTGTTAACCTGCGAATCTAAGAAGGGAGTCTGCAGCAAATGCTACGGAAGAAACCTTTCCAACGGCAGGATGGTTGAAATTGGAGAGGTTGTGGGTGTAATTGCTGCTCAGTCAATTGGTGAGCCGGGTACTCAGCTTACTCTCCGTACATTCCACGTCGGTGGTACTGCATCAAACATTGCTTCTGAAAATGAGATCGTAGCAAGATATGATGGTAAGATTGAGTTTGAAGAGTTAAGAACACTCTTGAAAGAGTTTGAGAATGGAGAGAAATCCGAAATTGTAATCGGCCGTACAGCTGAGATGAAAATTGTGGATATCAATACCGGAATCGTACTTTCTACTCACAACGTTCCTTACGGTGCAACTCTATACTTCAAAAATAATGATACCGTTAAAAAAGGTGACAAGATTTGCGAATGGGATGCTTATAACGCTATCACGATTGCTGAAACCGGTGGTAAAATTGTATTTGACAATCTTATCGAAGGTGTTACATTCCGCGAAGAGGCAGCTGACGAGTATTCTCTTCACAAAGAGAAGGTTGTTATTGAATCACGCGATAAATCAAAGAACCCTACAATCCGTATTCTTGATGAAAACAAGCTCGAACTAAGGCAGTATAACTTGCCGGTGGGAGCCCACATCATGGTTGAAAATGGTAAAAAGGTTAAATCGGGTGATATCCTGGTAAAAATCCCAAGAGCAATCGGTAAATCCGGTGACATCACGGGAGGTCTGCCAAGGGTTACCGAACTTTTTGAGGCAAGAAATCCTTCAAATCCTGCTACTGTTTCCGAGATAAACGGTGAGGTTTTAATGGGCAAAATCAAAAGGGGTAATCGCGAGATTATTATTAAATCTAAAACCGGCGAAGAGAAACGCTACCTTGTTCCGCTTTCAAAACAGATACTTGTTCAGGAGAACGACTACATAAGAGCAGGTATGGCGCTATCAGAAGGAGCTATTTCACCTACCGATATACTTGCTATTCAAGGCCCTACCAGGGTTCAGGAGTACATTGTGAACGAGGTTCAGGAGGTTTATAGAATGCAGGGTGTGAAGATCAACGACAAGCACTTTGAGATTATTGTAAGACAGATGATGCGTAAGCTTCAGATCGTAGATCCGGGCGATACCAGATTCCTTCCGGAACAACTTGTTGACAGATGGGAGTTCATGCTAGAGAATGATAACATTTATGATAAAAAAGTTATTCTTGATGCAGGTGATTCACTTGAGCTTAAGGCTGGTATGATTATCACGGTAAGAAAACTGCGCGAAGAGAACTCTACTCTAAAAAGAAGAGATCTCAAGACAGTTGTGGCACGAGATGCCGTTCCTGCCACCTCAAACCAGATACTTCAGGGTATAACCAGAGCAGCTTTGCGTACCAACAGCTTTATGTCGGCCGCATCGTTCCAGGAGACTACCAAGGTACTTAGTGAAGCAGCAACATTCGGCAAAACTGACACTCTAGAGGGTCTAAAAGAGAATGTAATCTGCGGACACCTTATCCCTGCCGGAACCGGTACAAGAGAGTTTGAAAAGATAATTGTAACATCAAGAGACGATTATCAAAGAGTTTTCAAAAGCAAAAAAGAGGAATAATCTCAATTCGGTTTTGTTAACTGATATAATTTAAAAAAGCCTGCTTCTATAAGCAGGCTTTTTTAATGAATTTTATGTTGTTTTGATATTCTCTATTTCACGTACACCGGTGGTGCCAATGGGACGAAGGTAAGTGGGTTGAAACTCTTGGTTTGAAGAACTGCTGCCTGCGATGGCTCTTTAATGACATCTTTCGCCAGGAAGTTATCCAGCAAATACTGTTCACCTGCCTTGGCCAACACTCTTTTAACAATTGCCTCTCTTGAAGCTGCGTTAAAGTAAGCAATGTTATTGATCATACAGCTTGTAAGCTCAGGCCTCCATACTCCATAAGTATAGTAGTAACCACCTTCGTACGTACCTACCCTATCGTATCCGGCTCTTCTAAGAAAGTGCTTCCATCTTACCAGAGTAGTATCAGAGGTTAGATCAACGTTAGCTGAATGATTTTTGCTAAACCGAGCTTTAAGGCTTTGAATATCTTCAGCAGTTATGGTCTTCCCGGCATTTGCCGAACTTATATACTCATCTGCTAATCTGCCGAATCCGTGTCCTCCTGCTTCATGCAGCAACACCCCTTTGTAATGGTAACTTGGGTTTGAATTTCTGCTAATTGGAGTTATGGCAATGGTCTTTCCATCTGACCATGTCCAGCAAGTGCCGGCATACCTGTTTTCATTTACCAGTAAAACAATCAGTAAATCGCGCAATTTTATATCATCAACTCCCGGAATAAGCTTTGCACTTGCAAAAACAGCATCGCTGTTGGAGTTCATTGATGAGCCACCCCCAAATGTTACACTGAACTTCGTGTTTTTTACAATGTTTTTATCTGTTTGTGTTACTCCCTGATCTCTCGAATAACCTGCTTGCTTATAAACCTTGAAATACTGTTTGTATGATTTGTATGGCTCTGTATTAAACAAGTAATTAATACCCTCTTCAACCTCTTGATCAAACTTTCCTCCAACAACATAATCCTCTGCTGTATAGCCATCTCCAACAAAAAGAATCTCTGATGGCAGTGCCCCTGAAGTATTCTCCATAGCAACCTTATACTCTCCGTCAAAATAGCTTATCTTATTTCCTGTAGTGAATGTAGATGGTTGCGAATATGTTGATTCGCCCATAGTGTCGGTAGCTTTGACTCTCCAATTATAAACACTATTTGCATCAAGAAAAGAGGAGAGGTATTGCAGAGTATCTTGTAACGGTGGTAAGTTTGTCCAATTACCACTACCTTTTGAAATATCTAATGTGTAAGTAATTGCGTCACCATCTGCATCTTTTGATGTTGACCATCTGAACGCAGGCAATCTTGTTACATCCTGAGTGTTATTAACCGGAGACTTTAGCTTTGGTGCTTCAGGCGCGTTATTAATGCCTCTCTGCTGGCTTATGGATACATTTTTTTCTGTCTCTCCATATTTAATTGCAATATCTACACCTCTAAGTGCTCCGACATTTGCATTAACGGTGATATTAACCTCCATATTTTGCGAACCACTTAGAGGACTAACTGACATCCAGTCAGTACCCTGTGGTACAACAATTTGCCAGCTTGTGTTTGATACAATATTTAATTTTAGAGAAGAGCTCTCCTTAGGAAAAGAGAGCGTTGAATTATCTGTTTCAAGAATAGTACGGCTCTGAGTAACTTTTAGTGTTTTTGTGAGAATACCAGATGTTATAATTATATTCCCGCTTCTTTCACTTGATGATGTATTCCCAGAAAAAGTTAAGGTAAGTTCTCCATTACCTGTACCAAACGCCGGTGCGACAGTAATCCATGTTTCAGAAGAGACAGCTGTCCACTTTCCATTACAAGTGAAAGAAACATTATTAGTGCCTGAAGTATTAAGAACAGCTAAATTTGACTGTGAGAGAATTAACTCGGGCTCCGGTTCTTTTTGACATCCAAAAGTTATTAAAACTGTTATTATTAAAAATATTTTATAAAAATAGATTTTATTGAAAAGTATTGATTTTAACATAAATGGTTAGTTTTAAGCATACCAAAGATACGTTTTTTTATGTTACGTACCTGCCTATTTCATCATTACAGGCGGTGCAAGTGGTACGAAAGTGAGTGGGTTTACACTCTTTGTTTGCAATAAGACAGATTGCGATGGTGCTTTCTGCACATCTTTTAGCATGAACGCTTCCAGTGAAAATGGCTCCTGTGCAATTGAAAGTATTCGTTGAACCATCTTCTCTCTTGAAGGTGCGTTGTAGTAAGCCTCATTATACTGCATACAACTGGATTGTTCAGGCCTCCAAACACCCAACGGAAAGTAAAATCCTCCCTCGACAGTGCCAACCCTGGTATATCCGGGTGCGCTAATGAAGTGTTTCCATTTAACGGCTGTAACATCACCTGTCAGATCGACATTTGGATAAAATCCGGCGTTCTTAAATGTATTATACTTTGATTTATATTCGTCATTTATAGTTTTTCCTGCATTTGCAGTAATAGTGTACTCGTCTGCCAATCTGCCGTAACCATGTCCACCGGCCTCATGATATATAAGATTTCTGAAATGTTGTCCGGCCGCTGTTGATGTACTTACCGGGCAAATTGCAATAGCTTTGCCATCGGTCCATATCCAGCAGGTTCCGGCATATCTGTCTTGATTTACAACAAGAACAATTAGCATGTCTCGTAATTTGAAATCATCGACTCCCGGAATCATTTTGGCGTATTTGAATACCTCATCGGTATCTGCATTGAGTGATGAGCCTCCTAAAAAGTCAACACCAAATTTTGTGAATTTCAGTACGTTTTTATCAGTCTGTTTTACACCTCTGTCTCTTGAGTATCCTGCTTGTTTATAAACAGTAAAATACTCTCTGTAGCTTTTATATGGCTCTATTTCAAAGAAATATTCAATCCCGTTATTCATATCCCGGTCAAAGATACCGCCCTCTTCGTAGTCTTCAGAGATATAACCATCGCCAATAAACAAAATCTCTGATGGCCTTGCTCCTTTGCTGAAATTTTGAGCTATTTTATACTGTCCGTCAAGATAGCTGGTTTTGGTGCCGGTTGTAAATGTATAAACCTCTGATACCCCTGCCCCACCATAGGCATCCACTGCTGAGATTCTCCAGTAATAGGTTTGGTTTGCGTCAAGGTAATATGAGAGATTATAAACACTATCAGATAATGTAACAGTGTTAGTCCAGCTGGATTGATTCTTGGTATATTCGAGTTTATATGTTACCAAATCTCCTTCAGGATCTTTTGCAGTACCCCATCGGAATGTTGGAAGTCTGTTTGCATCTGAGAGGTTGTTAACAGGAGATTTGAGTAAAGGGGCAGCCGGATCTTGGTTAATACTTCGCTCCTGATTGATCTTAAGCGATTTTTGCTCTTCTCCGTACTTAAACAGTATATCGGCACTTCGCATAACACCAACATTTTGAGCAAGGGTGATAGTCACATTACCACTGGTTGTACCACTCATTGGCGAAACCGTTATCCAGTTTACTGACGAAGGTATCTCTACTGTCCAACTTGTATTTGCATCCACAAATACAGTTTTTGAACCTGGATCTTTTGGGAAAAGAAGCTCAATGGCAGATACATCAAGTCTGGAATATGATTGATTAATCCTTACTGTTTTTTTAAGTTCTCTGGAAGTGACAACCATATTCACAATCCTGTCTGAACTGGTAAAATTATTGACAGCTGTAATTGTTATCTCACCATTGCCATCTCCACTAGATGGAGTTATAGTACACCATGTTGAAGAGATACTTGCAGTCCATTTACCATTTGCAGTTACCTGAATTTTTGATGTTCCATCAATATTTGCAATTGCGACCTCATCTAATGAGAGTTCAAGAATAGCAGGGGGATCTTTTTTACAAGAAATTGTAACAAATACTGCTAAAATTATTATAAATATGTGGTAAATAAATCTTTTCATAAAATTTAAAAAATCTGATAATAGCAAAATTGTAAAAAAATCAACATGGTAAAATAAAAAATCAACATGGTAAAATACCCATAAAAGCAATCATCAAAATTAACAAAATAAAAGAGCAAAAATCTTTATTGCTTGTTCTCAACAAACAATTTTAAATCGTTAACTGTTAAATTGTTTAAAATTATGACATTTTTTTTGTCAATCAAAAAAGCTCTTGGAATAAGGCTGATATTGTAAAGAGATGCTACCGGATTCTCTCTTATATCATTTAGATTTAAAAAATTCAATCCCTCTTTCTTTATAGTCTCTATTCTCATATCGTTCATACTCTCGCTTTGCTCTGCTCCTGAAAGTATAACACCTACAATTTTTATTTGTTTACTTTTTGTTAAATCTGCAATCTCTTTAATTTCCCTTGCGAAACTTATACTCTCAAGACTCCATTCAGTCCAGAAAATAAGAATTGTAAAATCTGATTCGGCGGTTACATCATAAAACGAGACATTTGTACCGCTCATATCTTTGAGTGTAAAATTATTAGCAATTTTTCCGGGCTGGAGTGACTCTCGTTTATTTAGCACATCTTCTATCTCTTTAAGATGATTACTATTAATAAATCTTTCATTGGACTTTAGTTGGGCATACCTTTTCTTAAGGGTATCCAGGTTTTCTCCCTGAGCAGATAATTTTGTATAATGGAGGTAAAACCAAGTGTCCCTATTCTCTTTTAATAATGAGTCATAGTAGCTCTTCATTGTAGCATTTGCAAGGTTAAATATGGCCAAGATACTATCTTTCACCTCCTTTGGAGCCTGAGAATTTGAGAAATCTGCCATAATTGAATTCAGATTCAATTTTTCAATCACCTCTTTGCTCTTTTTTTCTGCAAGGCTTATTAGGGTCTGAGACTTCCCTCCTTCAATAACTGCATCATTAAGGTTATAAGAGGGTGCTGTAATTTTATATTTGGTGTTTTCAATAAAAATTGAAATTCTGTTTGGTAGATTTGGGTTATAAATAATATATTGGTCAGGGTCTTCTACCTTACCTTTAAATGTGAACTTCCCATTTACCAGCAAAGCTGAATCAATAGGTGTACCTCCAAATTCCTGCTGCCTTAAATACATCATACCGGATAAATCTTCTGCTCCGGAAATTGCACCATTTATAACATACCCTTTTTCTCTTTCAGAACAACTTATTAAGAGTAGGCTGGTTGTTATAAAAACCAAAGCGATTAGCATGTACCCGGTAATTTGATATAATCTATTATTTTCATTCATCTTTTTCATAAATTTTATCTAAGCTAACTATCAAAATTACAAATTTTTATTGATGGTTACTATAAAAAAAGAGTGCACTTCAGATAAAGAGTGCACTCCAAGATTCAATTGTTGTTTAAGTTTGGTATAACAAACGCCAATTAAAACTAATTTTGAATATTAAGAATTTTATAGGTTTTCCAAATTTGACTAGAGTTCATATAAAGAATGAAATCAACAGAATTATAATTGAACAGTAAACGAATCATCAAATATGAGGTCTGTTAAACGAATCGATCCATTTGGCAACAAAAATGGTACAATAACAATTCCTGCTATTTCAAAAGTTACTTGATCGGCTGAAATGTTGTACGTATATGAAATAGAAGGTTCATCTTCAAATGAATGTGACATTAAATTAACATTTGATGCAATTATAGAATTATCAGTAGTGTCAGTAATAAACGAGATGTTGTAATATCTATCAAGAGACACAACATTATAAGACCTGTGAATTGTTGGGATTGGTGGATAGTTTAAACTACCTGGAGTAATAACTCTAGCATTTGGTATGTTAATTTTAAAAGCAAAAACACCTTGATATGGAGGAAATGTGAAAGTAGAGTCTTTACGTTTAATTGGTTTAATTGTGTAAGTAATATTTACTGATATTTCTTCTTCCGGAATTGAGAAATATGCATTTTTGCTATCAACCTTTAGCTCTTGCATTGAAGGAAAAATATTAAAAAGAGTGAAAGTAGATACGCTGGGAACGCCATTTACCCAATCTACTTTGCACTCAAAATCACCACTATTAAACAAACACCAACCTGTTGGATATGTGAAATTTCCACTAGCAGATCCTTGACCTCCTCCTCCACTACCTCCATCAACTACGCTCCCGATTGTTCCTCCAGACTTAGTTATCAATATAACTGAAGTGTTATTAATTGGTTCTTCCATTTCATGGCTATTGCATGAAAATGTAAATGGCACAGTACTAATAAGCAATAAATATAATAAATATTTCATATGTTTAAAGAATTAATTTTAAAAAAATAAATACTCCCTAATAGTTATAACGCTTAATCATAAGTGTTATTTCTGTAGTCAAATTTGAATTTTGGAACATCCCGGTTAATTATAATTGAATTATTAAAAAAAAGAGTGCACCCAAATGAGTGCACCCATTATTCTAAAATTATGGCATTATAAACGTCTCGTTAAATGTACCTGTAAAAGCCACAGGAGGAACTGCTTGAGGCAAAACAAAACGGCTGTTAAATGTGTGTCTCTTGCCACTTATGGTGTTAGTTTGAGGACTTAAAAAAACATAACCATATGATGGGCTGTACAGATATCCAATGTTTTGCTGATCAGCTAGTAGAACTCCGTTACTAACTCTGAAAACAATGTCATAACCGGCATAGTAACAACCTGGAAGTTTATAGTAGTCAAGAGTTGTTGAAACGTTAGCCTTTTGTACCGGCTGACTCCATGTCTCACCATCAAAAAATTCTGACTCAAATGTGCCGGTTCCAAAACTTGCATAGTTCAACGGCAGTTGTGCCTCTACTCTGATGGCTGACACTTTTGATTTTGAAATCATTGTAGCATCATCAATAGTTAGAGTAACAATGTACTTGGTTGCAAGAGGAATTGAAGCAAAGTTATAATTTAACGTTACATAGGCTTTCCCTTCACCATCATTGAATGTTACAGTATTGCTGGCAAGGGTAAGCTGTGTGATACCTGTTCCTGTAATTTTGATAGGAACAGTTGCCGCACCTTTTGTGTTGCCTCTGTAAATAAGTACCTGAATCTTGCCGTTGTCAGCCTGTTTCAGATCATAAATTGCAACGGTTGATGAGAAAGCGGCATCTACGGCTCCGATATCGCTTTTTTCGATGTATGGCATTATGGCGTCCTGGTTACACGAAAATAAACCGAACAATAACACCAATGATATTATATATTTTAAATTTTTCATAGACTTAATTTATTAATTAATCATTATAGAGGATTCTGATCGGTTTCGATATCCATATTCTCATTACCGTCAAATTCTTGCTGAGGTATAGGTAGTACAAACTCTTTAGATTTAGCTGCTGTAGAGATTGTTTTAAGAAGCTGTGAGTGATTTGTTCCGGCAAAATCCCTGTCAAAGCCAAGACCAAGTCTCTTTAGGTCAAACAGACGACCTGCTTCACCCCAAAGCTCTATACGACGCTGGAATAAAACCTCATCCATAAGTGTAGTAAGCGCACCGGTTGTATTGGTGTTGTAAACAGCTGAATTTGTCCTTCCGGCAATTCTTGCAGCCATTTGAGGGTCACGAACTGCTCCCAGCTCAAGAAGAAGTGTTCTTGCTGCATCATATTGAGTAAGTCTTACTCTTGCTTCAGCTTCGATAAGAAGCATCTCTTCTGCTCTTAAGAAAATATAGTCACCTGTGTAATCACTGATGTTTTTGTATTTGTACTTAAACTGAGCATAGTTCTTATTTGGGCCCGAACTTGCCTGGACAGGAACGACTCCATTCCACCAAGGTCTTCTAAGGTCAGTTGTAGGTATCTGGTTATATAACCATGAACTAATACATTTTCTTGATGTTACACCGTAACCGTTTGCTGTAATCACTGCAGGAGTGCTACCCGGATCCACATGGCAGAAGAATGTACCCCAACCACCTGAAACTGCTTCAGTAGCAATAACCTGACCTCCCCACATTACAGAAGAGAGAACAAGATCGTTAAATCCTGTGTATAATGAACTTCCAGAAAGAAGCGTATAACCTGTTCTTGCCTCTTTTGCTGCATCAGCTGCACCTGTCCAGTTTTCCATTGTAAGGAATA
The DNA here is from genome assembly GCA_002842465.1 of Bacteroidetes bacterium HGW-Bacteroidetes-7. Taxonomy (GTDB): domain Bacteria; phylum Bacteroidota; class Bacteroidia; order Bacteroidales; family UBA932; genus Bact-08. The sequence continues at coordinate 11,926 of PHDA01000013.1, read as the reverse complement.
CCTTAGCCTGTATAGCTTTTGCAACGTTGTAGTCAATGTGAGATTTATGAGTTCTGGTTAAACCTGCATCTTTAGCGGCCTTCAACAAAGTTGTTGCCTCTGTAAGGTCAGCCGTAATAAGATCGTACACATCTTTAAGTGTACCCCTTGGAGCACCTACTAAAGTTGGCTCAGTATAAAGAGGAACTCCGGGAGTGTTTTCATTACCCTTATAAGTGTGCTGGAAGAAGAGAGTCAGATAGTAATAAGAGTAGGCACGCAGGGTAAGAGCCTGTCCGATTATACTCTTAACTTTATTAGGGTCACCCTGAATCAAATCTTTAGATGCAATTACATAGTTTGCGTTTGTAATTACCTTGTAGTAGAAGTTCCACAGACCATAGCATCTCCATGATGCACTGGCATATCTTGATCTAACATCATATCTGTAGTCAAAATAGAACCATCCGTTTCCTTGCTCCGCTTGTACATAGTCTTCACCCATAAGGTCTGCAACCATGTTGTGCGAAACAATACCAAAATTCTGCTGTACGTTACCTGTAGTTCCAAACCAGGTACTGTTCGGCAAATAAAGAGCTCTGTAAATACCGTTCATAGCAACCATTGCACTTTCGGTATTGCTGAAGATCAATTGCCCGGAAACTGAGTCAGTAGGGGTCGTATCAAGATACTCCTTTTCACAAGAGCTCAATACGAGAAGTGCTACTGCAAATAGTGTAAATATTTTTTTCATATTAAGTATATTCTTATTATTTAATTAAAAAGTTATATCCAAACCTAGTGAAATAGAGCGAGTAGGTGTGTAAACATAGTCAGTACCTCCTGAGAAGTTAAACTGTGGATTCATACCCTTTAGGTGTGTGAACATTGCAATATTATCTGCAATTGCAGATATTCTTACATTTTCAATACCGATTTTCTTCATCCAGGTTTTTGGTAAAGAATAACCTAAAGTTACATTCTTAATTGTAAAGTATGAAGCATTAATCAGGTTACGGGTAGAAGTGGTTGTGTTTGCACCAAGTTGAGCAATAGGAGTATCAGTGATATCTCCCGGCTTGCTCCAAGCTCTTGATAAGTGTGCAGACAGTGAGTTACCTTGATAAAGTGGGTCAAGCAAGTTAGCATAAAGACCGTCAAGAATCTTACCTCCGATTGAGTAGGTAGTAAGAATGCTTAAATCTATACTTTGAAACAGTTTGAAATCATTGTTGATTGAACCAAACAGGTCAGGCATACGATTACCTGCGATAACTCTTGAAGCAGCTGCTTTTGCTCTGTCGGCAGTAATGTACTCCTCACTGCGTGTACCATCTGCAGCAGTATCCCATACCCAGTAAAGCTGGTATCCTGTAGCAGGATCAACACCAGCAGATTTTGGAAGATAGAACGAGTTAAGAACCTCACCCTCTTTGGTAATATAGTTACCTGCTGTAATTTCAGGTTTGTCAGCCAGGTTGAGAATCTTATTCTGAACAGTAGAACCCATTAGTGTTAGTGACCATCTGAGATCTTTACTTGTAACCATATCAACACCTATAGTAACTTCGACTCCGGTGTTTTGCATGCTTCCAATATTTTTTTGATAAGAGAGGAAACCGGTTGACATAGCAAGAGGATAGGCCATAAGCATATCCTTTGTCACTCTTTTGTACCATTCAGCAGAGATGGAAACTCTGTCAAAAATTCTGGCGTCAAAACCAATGTTTAGGTTTTCGTTTTTCTCCCATTTAAGATCGTTGTTTGCAATAGAAGCAACAACAGCACCGTTCATACCTGCATTCGGGAATCCAAGGTCGTAAAGTGCCTGGTATGGATAATATCCTCCAACAGCATCATTACCCTGAACACCAAAGCTGGCTCTTATGTTCATGTTTCTAACCCATGACAGGCTCTGCATGAATGACTCCTGGCTTATTCTCCAGTTACCACCCACTGACCAGAAGTCACCCCAACGGTTAGAAGTGTGGAAACGTGAAGATCCGTCACGACGGAATGAACCTGAAAGGTAGTACTTGTCATCAAAATTGTAGTTCAACCTTGAAAGGTACGACTCAATCGTGTAATTATCCTCGTATGAACCTGCTGTGATAACTGTAGCTGCTGCATTCAATTCGTATAGACCACCAAAAGGGAAACCTGATTTTGCTCCCATAAGGTAGTTGAATTTATACTGATAGTTTTCGTGACCAACAAGGAAGTCAAGATTATGCTTGTCAGCAATTGTCCTCTTATAGGTAATTAGTTGGTTGAAAGTTGAAGACAAAGTGTTGCGGCTGTATTTGTAAGCACGACCCTGTGAACCTGCAGCATTACCAAAGTAAGGATTTTCATAGTTGTGCTGCTCCTGGTTTATAAAGTCAAAACCGAGGTTTACAGATAACTTAAGACCTGCAATCGGACCTGTTTTGAAATCCAGAAGTTCAAAGAATGTTCTACCGCTTACACTTGAATTGACAGCTTTAAACTTGTCATCATAAAGAGTTGCAATACTATTGTAGTTTTGTTGTGCTCCTGAGGCACGGTTTTGACCGTAGTCAAATTTCTTCTTGCCGTTGGCATCAAGAATAGGCTGATTGTTTGCGTCAAGCTCATAAATCGGATAGATAGGAGCCATTAACATACAAGAGTACCATACGTTTGAAGTTGCAGAACCTGTAGCACTAAGGAAGTTACTTGTTGTTTGGGCGAAGTTGGTACCTAAGCCAAATTTAAGCCATTCAACAGGTTTGGCCTCTACGTTTGCCCTTCCGGAGTAACGCTTGAAACCGGTGGTCATAAGAATACCTTTTTCATCAAGGAAACCAACAGAACCCATGTACTTGGCTTTATCGTTACCTCCGGTAACTGTAAGCACGTGGTCTTGCCTGATTGGGTTGCTGGCTGTTACCTCTTTCATCCAGTTGTCATTATAGCGAAGAGTTGCATCGCTTCTGATTTTACCGGTCTGAGTATCGATAAGGTCAGCAAGAGGATAGTTATATGGGTTATATTGCTGGTTAAGACCAAACACTTTACTTGGTCCTGTTAGCATCATCTGAATAGCAGTCTGACCTGCAACAGCAGGGTTAACACCTTTCATAATGGTCTCTTCATTTTTAAATGCCTGATACTGGTATTCTATCCAGCCCTTTGCATCAAGAAGGTCATAAGAAGGGATAGCCTGTGAAGAGACTCCCCATACGCTTCTGAAGTTAACTTTTACTCTTTCGCCATCTTTTGCACCCCTTTTGGTATTAATCATGATTACACCATTTGCACCACGGGCACCATAAAGTGCTCCTGCTGATGCATCCTTTAGGATGGTCATTGATTCAATATCTGCAGGGTTAATAGCTGCAATACTACCATTGTAAGGAATTCCGTCAACTACATATAGAGGAGTGTTTGATGCATTGATCGAACCATAACCTCTGATAATAATACTTGAACCTTCACCCGGCTGACCTGTTCCTGATGTAACAAGTACTCCGGTTGCTAAACCTTCAACAGCTTTAGTTACATTGGAAACAGTTCTCTTTTCGATTTTCTCAGATTTGAGAACCTCGGCAGAACCAGTAAATGATTCTTTTCTTGTTGTACCGTAGGCAACTACGAGCACATCCTCCAGATAAACGGCATCTGGCCTCATTGATACATTAACTGTTGTGCGTCCATTTACGGGCACTTCTACAGTTGTGTAGCCAATAAAACTGAAAACCAGGATTCCGTTTGCCGGAGAGCTTATGGTGAATTTTCCACCCTCATCTGTTGCTGCCCCTACAACTGTACCTTTCAGCATAACTGATGCAAACATAACAGGCTCCCCTGTGTTGGCATCAGTAACAGTTCCTGTTACCTGAATATTTTGAGCGTTGATAATACCAACAGTCAAAACAAGTAACAGACCTGTTAAGATTAGTTTAAATTTTTTCATGTAAAAAAGTTTTGGTTAGTAAATAAGTTAGTTAGTTTTTTAAGTATTTTGGTTTATTCTCATAAGCATTTTATTGGCTTTAAATATTTAGTCTAAAAACATAGACCTAACAAATTTAACAAAAATTTAATTCAAAATAAATATTTTATTCATCAAATAATAAATATTTTACTCCGAGGGGAGAAATTTATATTATAAATCATTACCGAATATAGTGTAATTATTTCAAAATATAAGACAATTCATTTTTGCAATAAAAAAAAGTAGCCACATTAACAAATGTGGCTACCTGAATAAGTTTCAGAATATTTTTGGAAAAACTTTTCTATTTCTGAAATCAGTATTAATTTCTAGCAAAGGCCTTGCTCAAGTGTGGCTCTTGCAACCTTCATGAATCCGGCGATATTTGCACCGTTTACATAATTGATAAAGCCATCTTTTTGTGTTCCGTATTTAACACATTGCTGGTGGATGTTCTCCATTATCTGCTTAAGTTTGTTATCAACCTCTTCTGATGTCCAACTTATGTGCATTGCATTCTGTGTCATCTCAAGACCAGAAACAGCCACACCACCTGCATTTGCTGCTTTACCAGGAGCATAAAGAACTTTAGCTTTCTGAAGCTCTGCAATCGCCTCAGGGGTACAGCCCATGTTTGAAAGCTCTCCTACGCAAATAACTCCGTTTTTGATTAGTTCTTTTGCGTCTTCACCGTTAAGTTCGTTCTGGAAAGCGCACGGTAGTGCAATGTCAACCTTAACTGCCCAAGCCTTTTTACCAGGATAGAATTTCGATCCGGGGAATTTATCAGCATAAGGTGCAACCACGTCATTATTTGATGCGCGTAGCTCAAGCATGTAATCAATTTTCTCTGCAGTCATACCTGCTTCATCATGTATCATTCCGTCAGGACCAGAAAGCGCAACAACCTTTGCTCCAAGTTCGGTGGCTTTTTGAGCAGCTCCCCATGCAACATTGCCGAAACCTGAAACTGAAACTGTTTTACCTTTGATATCCATTCCTTTGGTAGCAAGCATATGTGTTACAAAGTAAACTCCACCATAACCTGTTGCTTCAGGACGAATAAGTGAACCTCCCCAGGTTGAACCTTTTCCTGTAAGAACGCCGGTGTTTTCGCGAGCAAGTTTTTTAAACCAGCCGTACATAAACCCGATTTCACGTGCACCAACTCCAATATCGCCTGCAGGAACGTCTGTGTCAGGACCGAGGTGACGCCACAGTTCTGTTATAAATGATTGGCAAAAACGCATAATTTCAGCATCTGATTTGCCTTTAGGATCAAAGTCAGAGCCTCCTTTGCCACCACCCATAGGTAGTGTGGTTAGAGCATTTTTAAACATCTGCTCAAAACCGAGGAATTTTAAAATCGAAAGATTAACTGAAGGATGGAAACGGAAGCCGCCTTTGTATGGGCCAATGGCGTTACTGAATTGAACCCTGTAACCAAGGTTTGAGTGAACCTCTCCCTTGTCATCCTGCCATGTTACCCTGAATGTGAAAATACGGTCCGGCTCAATTAGCCTTTCAATAATTTTCGCTTTTTGAAATTCAGGATGCTGGTTGTAAATTTCTTCAATTGACTCCAACACTTCATGAACTGCTTGTAAAAATTCTTTCTCGTTACCATGCTTCTTCTCGAGAGAAGCCATAATGTCTGCAACTTTCATTATTTCTTTGTTTTTAATGTTTGGTATGTTAGTTCTCTATTTAACCTCCCAGATTGCACCGCTGTGCAAAAGTTCATCCATGTTGTGGATTTGAGCATGCTCTCTTGCATCTATAACCTGATCGCGAACATTGTCGTCATAGGTTTTATCTTTAACGGCGCGAATCACTCCAAGGGCAACAGGCAGTTCCGGATACATCATATCTATAAGCATAGAGTGAATTCCCGGATTCTCCTCTTCGGCATCGTGTACCAGCAGATCTTTTTCAGTTATACCTTTTTCCCCTATTATAACTGATCTGATCTTGTTACCGTCAAGCACAAGGCCTCTGTCTTTGTCTTTACCATATATCATAGGCTCACCGTGTTTAAGAACTATTGTTCTGTCTGCACGGGACTCTTTATCTGAAACCTGAGCGTGTGTTTTATCGTTAAAAATCACGCAGTTTACAAGAATTTCGGTAACGGCGGTTCCATCGTGTTTAGCACTTTGAACCATAATGTCTTGTGTGAGCTTAAGCTCAACATCTATGCTTCTTGCAAAGAACGTCCCTCTTGAACCAAGAACAAGAGCTCCCGGATTAAATGGGTGTTCAACGGTTCCGTATGGAGAGGTTTTGGTAATCATGCCCAGTTTTGAGGTGGGAGAATACTGACCCTTTGTAAGACCGTAAATCTGATTATTGAAAAGAAGAATGTTAATGTCAATGTTTTTTCTGATGGCATGGATAAAGTGGTTTCCTCCGATGGCAAGTGCATCACCGTCACCGGTTACCTGCCATACAGTCAATGTAGGGTTAGCTACCTTTACTCCTGTTGCTATAGCAGATGCGCGACCGTGAATACCATGGAAACCGTAAGAATCCATATAGTAAGGAAAACGCGATGAACAACCGATACCTGATACAAACACAAATCTCTCTTTTGTATAGTTAAGCGATTCGCATATCTCCGGCATTGCTCTCTGAACACTTGCAAGAATTGCGTGGTCTCCGCATCCGGGGCACCATTTTACCTCTTGATTGCTCTTAAAATCCTGTGGTGTATATTTAATTTCCATAAAATTTCTGATTTGATGTTATAGTATAGCGTTAACTGCGTCAACAATCTCTTTTACAATAAACGGTTGCCCTTGTACCTTATTTTTCTGATGATACTGGAACTGCTGATGTTGTGTTCTCAGGTAATTAGCGAATTGTCCGCTATTTAGTTCGCAAACAATAATCTTCTTAAATTGTGAGAAGACATCGGCAGTGTTTTTAGGTAGAGGGAAAATGTAATCAAAGTGAGCAAGACTTACGCTTTTTCCTTCGCTATGAAGCTCTTTTACTGCAGTATAAAGGTGTCCGTATGTACCACCCCATCCAACAACCAGAACCTCACCTTTACTATCTCCGATAACCTCTAGGTCAGGAATGTAGTTTGCCAGTCTTGCAACTTTCTCTGCCCTTTCGCCTACCATTCTTTCATGTACCAAAGGGTCTGAAGATACGGTTCCGTCATTGTTTTTTTCAAGACCGCCTACTCTGTGCTCAAGACCCGGAGTTCCCGGTAAAGCCCATCTTCTTGCCAATTTTTCGCTATCACGCTTAAATGGCCAGAATGGTTTCTCTTCTGATTCTGTAATAACCGGTGCTTTAATTTCAGGGAAATCCTTCATTGAAGGAATTTTCCATGGCTCAGATCCGTTACCCAGGAAGCCCTCAGTAAGAAGTAATACCGGCATCATGTGCTCAAGAGCATATTTTGCCGAGTAGAATGCAGCTTCAAAGCAATGAGATGGAGAGTGAGCTGCAATGATTGCAATCGGGCACTCACCGTTTCTGCCGTAAAGAGCCTGGTTAAGGTCTGTCTGCTCAGTTTTAGTTGGAATACCAGTTGAAGGGCCGCCCCTCTGAACATTAACTACAACGATTGGAAGCTCTGTCATAACAGCCAGACCAAGTGCCTCGGACTTTAAAGAGAGACCAGGGCCTGAAGTGGTTGTTACTGCAAGGTTGCCTGCGTAAGCTGCACCAATTGAGGTACAAATACCTGCAATTTCATCTTCACACTGAAGAGTTTTAACGTTAAGATCTTTCCTTAAGGCAAGCTCTTCAAGAATGCTGGTAGCCGGAGTAATCGGGTATGATCCGCAGAAGAGTGGAATTCCCGATTTTTCGGAAGCTGCTAAAAGACCCCAAGCCGTAGCCTGATTACCGTTAATATTTCTGTAAATACCTTTTTCCAGCTTAGCCGGCTGAATTTTATATGTATTTGGAATTGCGTGTACATTTCCCGCATAGTTAAAACCATCTCTTAGAGCCTTTTTATTAGCTGCAGCTACCTCTGGTTTTTTGCGGAACTTTTTATCAAGATACTCCTCTGTTGAATCCATAGGTCTGTTAAACATATAGTAACAGATCCCGAGAGTAAAGATATTCTTACTTCGGATTATTGATTTTGGATCAAGTCCGCTATCCTTTAGACTCTCTTTTGTGAGCGTAGTAATTGGGGCAAAAATTATGTGCTTGTCTTCCAGTTTAAGTTCGGTGATAGGATCATCTGTTTTAAAACCTGCCTTCTTGATCCCCTTTTCATCAAAGGTATCAGAATCAAGAATTATGCTTGCTGTTGGCTTTGCCCATTTGGCATTAGCTTTTAGAGCTGCAGGATTCATTGCTACAAGTACATCACAGAAATCACCCGGAGTGCGAATTTCGCCGCTTCCGATGTTAACCTGAAAACCTGAAACACCCGAAACGGTACCTTGTGGGGCTCTTATCTCAGCCGGGAAATCCGGAAATGTTGAGACTTCGTTCCCATAAAGTGCCGAAGCATCTGCAAAGAGGCTGCCTGTCAGCTGCATACCGTCCCCTGAGTCGCCTGTAAATCTGATAACAACTTCTTTGGTATCAATAACTTTGTGTTGCATAAAAATTAGTTTAATTAAGCTGGTGCCTTATTACTGTTTGTTAAAAAATAATACGCAAATGTAATTATTATTCCAATCCAAAAAATCTTTTTGGGCTAAAATTTGGAATTATTATTAAACCAAGCAAATAATGCGCCATTTGTTAAGCAAACGGGAAAGCTATACTTATAATTTTTGCAATAAAGTGTACTTTTTGCTAAAAATGCATTAATGATTATTCCAATTTTTGGCCATATTGTTGGAAATCGTTAGAATTAAACAAAATGGGTTTATAACTGTTAGTTATAAGTATGCTATACGAAATTTTAAAGGGTTGTTCTTTTTAATAATTTATATATTTGTAAGACATTAATAAAAGAGATGGCAATAATAAGAAAGCTTAACGGGATGGAGCCGAAAATCGGCAGCAATTGTTTTTTAGCAGAAAATGCTGTAATTGTGGGAGATGTGACTATCGGAGATGACTGCAGCATTTGGTATGGAGCAGTTCTTAGAGGAGATGTAAACCCAATTGTTATAGGGAACAGAGTAAATATTCAGGACGGAGCAGTGCTTCATACACTTCATAAAAAATCTGTGGTTGAGATTGGAGATGACGTCTCTGTAGGACATAATGCCATAATTCACGGAGCAAAGGTAGGGAGCAAAGTATTGGTCGGAATGGGTGCTATTTTAATGGACAACGCAGAGATTGCAGATAACACAATTATTGCTGCAGGAGCAGTTGTCCTGAGTAATAACAAGCTGGATCCTGGAGTTTATGCAGGAATACCGGCAAAAAAGGTTAAAGAGGGTTCAGATGAGGTTGGGGATTCTGCACTTAAGAATGCCAGGGGTTATATGATGTACAAAGAGTGGTATCTTACCTGTTACGAAGAGGTTGTTATTGACCCAGAGAGAGACGGAACCGAAAAACTCACTGCCGGACAAAAAGAAAAAATGTTAAAAAATGTTCATAATAAATAATTTACATCCTAAAAATCAATAACTCAAATGAAAAAAATTCTTTTTCTGGCACTTATGGCAATTGTTTTTGCCTGTACGCCAAAGCACGATGGTTATATAATTACCGGAGCAGTAACCGGAGACAATGTAGCTGATGGTAAGGCATACCTTACAAATTTTTCCCGAAGCGAACCTATCAAAGATACCGCTGACTTTATCGGAGGTAAGTTTGAGTTTAAGGGAAAGGTTGTTACTCCTGAAGAATATGCAATTACCTTTGACGGTGTTGAAGGTAGAGTAAGTCTATTTCTTGATAACTCAAAAATTAATGTTCAGGTAGTTGCAACCGAACCTAATAAGGCTGTTATTACAGGTGGTGTTACTCAAGATCTTATTAAATCTCTTAACACGCAAAAAGATGAGATTCAGAAGAGGTTTAATCTGGATTCACTTTTGGCAGAGTTTTACGTAGAGGGCACAACACAAGCTAGAAAAGATGAAATCATTGCCGTTTACGAAGAGGCTCAAAAAGAGCAGAAAGTAGTTGAATCTGCTTTTTTTGCTAACAATCCAACATCATATTATACAATAATCCAGTTGCTTCAAAAGGTTGAAGAGTATCCGATCGAGGAGATGGATCAGAAAATTGCCGCTTTTAAAGCAATCCCTCAATTTGAAGGCAACAGGTATCTTGTTGAAATAGAAAAGGCTGTTGAGGCTTTGAAGTCAATTCAGCCGGGCATGACTGCCCCTGAGTTCACACTAAACGACCCTAAAGGAAACCCTGTTTCACTTTCAAGTGTTTATACTCAGCATAAACTCACAATGATTGATTTCTGGGCCGGATGGTGCGGACCTTGCAGAAAGTTCAACCCTACTCTTGTTGAGATTTATAAAAAATACAACAAAGCAGGATTCGGTATAATCGGAGTATCGCTTGACAATGACGAGAGTTTGTGGAACAAGGCTATCGAAGAGGACAAGCTTACCTGGGTTCAGGTTTCTGATCTTCAGTATTGGAATAGTGCTCCTGCAAAGCAGTACTATGTAAGATTTATCCCTCAGAACATTTTCGTAGATCAGGAGGGTAAAATAGTTAAAAGGCAGGTAGAAAAAGATGATATTGATCAGTTTATTAAAGAATTCCTGGGTCTGTAATCTTTCAATAATTTGATATTAAAAAATAAAAAGCTGGTAGTTTTATAAAACTACCAGCTTTTTGTTTGATAAATTTTTGCTCACAAACTGTTGCTGTATCAGTAAAGGAAAACTTTGGCTCCCGAAAAGGGAGGAGACCCACCACAGGTGGGGAGGATTTTCCGACTGATACACGTAACAGTTTGCATAATTTGAATTAATTATCAAATAAGGCTGAAAGCAACTGTAAGCCCGGCCATTACAATAGATACCATACTCATAAGTTTTATAAGAATATTGAGAGATGGTCCTGATGTGTCTTTAAAAGGATCTCCTACAGTATCACCAACTACATTTGCCTTGTGAGCTTCCGATCCTTTACCTCCAAAATTACCGTCTTCGACATATTTTTTGGCATTATCCCATGCTCCTCCTGCGTTTGCCATAAACACCGCAAGCACGAATCCGGAGCCTAAACCTCCTACAAGTAAGCCCATTACACCTGAAACACCAAATATTAATCCTGTGGCAATTGGAACAACAATTGCGAGAATTGAAGGGAACAACATCTCTCTTTGTGCCCCTTTTGTAGAGATCTCAACACATTTTGCATAATCAGGTTTGCCTGTTCCTTCAAGTATACCCGGAATCTCTTTGAACTGACGTCTAACCTCCTCAACCATTTTTTGAGCCGCCCTACCAACTGCGTTCATAGTGAGGCCGCAGAATAGAAAAGCCATGACAGAGCCTAAAAAGACACCCACCAAAACCTTTGGATTCATAAGAGTTACCTGATAATATTCCATAAGATCAGGAATAGTGGCTTCAGCTACATTTACTACCCTGCCTGCGACATCTATTGTGGTCTGACCAATATGAACCAACCCTATTTTAATCTCTTCAAGGTACGAGGCAAGAAGCGCAAGTGCTGTGAGTGCTGCAGAGCCAATAGCGAATCCTTTTCCAGTTGCTGCAGTTGTATTTCCCAATGCATCAAGAACATCTGTTCTTCTTCTTACTTCAGGGTCTAACTTGCTCATCTGTGCATTTCCGCCGGCATTGTCTGCAATCGGGCCATAAGCATCAGTGGCAAGAGTAATTCCAAGAGTGGATAGCATTCCAACCGCCGCTATTCCTATACCATATAATCCTAAACTGATATTCCTGGCTTCGAGCATATTTGTTACATCAAACTTTATTGAAAAAAGAAACGACAGAATTATTGCTGTTGCAATTGTTAAAACAGGTATTGCCGTTGATATCATACCTGTTCCAATACCCGAAATTACCATTGTTCCGGAATAAGTTCCGTCAAGCTTCACTGCCG
>PHDA01000012.1 GCA_002842465.1 Bacteroidetes bacterium HGW-Bacteroidetes-7 | reverse complement strand
TGCAGCTCCTCTTTTGTATCTTCAATCACAACTTCATCAACAAACACTCTTGAAGGAACTTTATATCCATTCCTTTTTACCTTTTGTCTATCGTCTTTTTCCTTCTCTACATCACCAAAAAGAGCTGTTAATATAACACCCACTCTATCTTCTTGATTATGTAATAATGTATTAAGAATACGCTCAGCTCTGCTACTTAGGGCTCCTTTTATGGATGGTCCGGAAAGAATATTTTCTCCACCTGATTTTAGATGTGTCGAGTCGGGCCTCTTAGGATCATTCGAATAAGATCGAATAATCAGAGAGTTTTTAATTTTGAATTTAGCATCTATTTGAAATATTGGTGCTTGCTCCTTAACATATTTAGGGGTTGATGCTTTTATTATATTATGCTCTAGATCATCTTCTATCCATCTTGCAAAATCTTCCTTGTTTTCGAAATTCAATTCAAATAATTCTGCGTTCCCTTCCATTCTCCCAAAACCCACATTTGATTTGGCTCCCATATCAAATCCATTTTCAATAATATGAGCTATTGAGGAAGCTAGATCAAGAACTGTCTGGTATTCCGTGTGAATTATTTCCCCCCCCCCGATGATTTTATCATCTTTCTCTTTTTCTGACTCAACTCTAAAAATCATTGTCAATCCAAAATTTACTCCAGAGCCAAGTAATTCATAATCAAATTTTGCTCCATTTATTACAACTCCTTTGCGGGAGTCAATACGGATTCCATCACGAACTTCGGTTACTTTACAGTTGTTCTCTTTAGCCCATTTAGGTAATTCTGTGATAAGGATATCGCTACAATCTATATATGATGCGTTCCCGTTGTCTCCTTTCTCATTTGAAACTCCCCAAATTTTTAAAACCTTACTATCCTTTGTGTCTAATAAAGTATTTAATTTGCCCAAAAAGGATGTTGCTGGAATGAAGGGTAATTCTTTAGCCAAGGAATTAGATAGTATATTATCAGGAGATAGTATTTGTCCTTCTTGATCGATCTTGTATAGGGTTGTTACAATATCTCTGTCACTAAAATCATCCCGACCAGAGCCTATTCCGACTGGGCTTAAATTAGTCAGAGTCGCTTTTAATATAATTCTACCGTTTTTCATTTTTTTCTATTGTTTTTTCGACGTAATTGAATAAAATATTGCTCTAGGTAGGCTTGTTGAAGTAATGATATTTTACTTTTTAAATAATCACGGTCGACTGGTATTTTACTAATAATTTCATTTACATAATTATTATTCTCTTTGATGTGCTCATACAAAGAATCACCACCTTCTAAATGTGAATTTCTAAGTTGCTTCCTTGCAGGTTCTTTTAGATCATCAAGGTTTCGGATAAAAGCTTCTGGGTTTGCTGCCATTCCTCTAAGCTTACCAAGTAAGTGATTATTTGGGATTTTTAGGGTTTTGTCTGCATCTGAAAGCGCTTTACCTTCTATAATAGATTTTACCTGATTATAAGAGATTGATTCAATGACATCAGATGCAATTAAAGGAATAATATCAGGAGTGTCCATCCTTTCGATGAACAGAAGTGAATCCAGATATTCCATTTCGCCACCACTCTTTTCCACTGTAGAAAAAAGGACCTCACCATAGCCCTCTACAGTCCGTTCTCCCAAGCCTTTGTTTTCCAAATCTTCTGCATTATCAGGTAGTTTATCAAGCCAGAAACAGCTACCAGATGCAAAAACATTTTCAGAAGGTTTGCGAAGTTTCCAGACATTAAGAAATCCTTCTATCCGGGATTTTTTAGAAACAATGTTGGGAATTGTTAACTTGTTCTTTTTATCTACATTTACTTCTCTCTCGTGGTGAATTTTTACTTCTCCTTTCAAATAATTATTGATATCCTGGTAGTTAAGGCTTGAAAAACCAAATTTATTATAGATGATAGTATCTGATAATAATCTCATAATAACTGGCTTTGAGTTGTCTTTTATGCAACTCTCATCTTCTGTTATCCACTCAAATAGTACTTTCCCATATTCTGATAATGCAGAGCGTCCTATTCTTAATTCTGACCCACTTTTTATCAATGAATTGATTATTTTAATATCTGCTTGATTATTAACAAATATATGCCCCTTAAAAACCATTCCAGCTGGAAGAGATTGGTAGTTAAACAGTTTGCCATCATCTGAAACACGCGTTTGATTATTTATCTTATTATGCAGCCTTATTTCCTGAGGTATAGTTAGTGCCTGTATTTTTGTTTCTTTGATATTAACTAAAGATGATATTCCAGAAGTCTGTTCTTCAATACTTTTAAGTAATAGGTTATGAGCTTTCTTTTGTGCATATTTCTCACGGACTATTGAGAGTGGAGCTGGGAAAAAAGAGTTATTTTCGTAAAAAGGATATGCGTTTGAGAAGACTGTGTCTCCCTTAACAATAAGACGGGTAAAAACGGAATCTGCTTTATTGCTTTTTAAATAGTTCTGCGCAAATACTCCTTGTATGACAGTACCCCTAATGTACTGCAAAGTTTCATACATATTAGGATCATCTGAGTGTTGGGTAATAATTAAAGGCTCGAGTGTTGTTATTTTATAGACTAGTTTTTGCCCAGAAACTAGATTATCTGACACTTCGCTTACTGGAATGTTTTTTTCTGATATGCTACATTTTATATGACCTAAACCTCTGTTTCGCATTGTGCCAACCCGCCTTAACAGCATAATCATATTATCAAAATCTTCTTTTTGACTCTTTTTAAAAGATAGTTCTCCGATAAATTCAGCTCCTTTTTTCAATAATCGAAAAGTTCTCAGAGATGAATCTTCAGCAATACCATCTTCATCTATTCTAGTCATTGTTCTGAGAGTAGTGAAACATTTTATTACTTCCGATCTCGTTATCTTTTTTTCTTTTATCTTAGAATACAGAGATGCCTTATTTTCTTTATATTCTAAAACAGTAAAGTTTGAAACAGAAAGATAATCTTGCTTCTTATCCGTATTTCCTTCTTCACCAAAGAGATCGATTATGCTGTTTTTTAAATATCCGTTATTATGTAATAATTTCCCCTGTTCCTTTAGCAAGCCTCTTATCCTCTTACCTGGTATAATAGGCAAACCCACCTCGTCAAAGACCGAATCTTTATCAATCGTTGCTCCGCAACCTTCGGCAGAACCGATAAGAGTATCGGAGAGCAACACAATCTTCATAGTATACTTTTGCAGTTCCATACTGTTATTTATTTAAGAGAATTTCGGGGTAAAGCTCAAGTAGTTCTATCATGTCAAAAAATGGATGTTCATCAAGTTTATCTTCTGCACTTTTGTGATAAAAAGTATTTTTAAAAGAAAACTCTCCTTCATTATGCTGAAATTTAAGGTGTTCAATAAAATTTTTAACCGAGACCTCATCTCGTGTAAGCATTTCTCGTAAATCTTTGATTTTAGAATTTGGAAGAGTCTGTTTAAGTTTAAATGCCTTACCTCTTAGCTCACTAAAAATATTTCCCATTTTTATCGCATCAACTTGGAATGGTCTTTTGTGTAAATTAGCTCCTTTAATATTTTTATAGTGTATTGATCTGATATCATCAAGACAATTTCCTAGTCCGCTGTATGCTAGTTGAAAATCAATCCAACTCCCCCCCTTTTCCTTGTGTTGTATTTTTGCAGATTTACATAAATCTTCTGCCAAACGGTAGGCTCTGAAGAACGGATATTTTGCATTTACTACAGCAACCCCAGCACACGAGGTGTATTGAAATGGTTTATTGTCATTATAGCTAAATGATTCTTTGTTAAAGTTTTCCATAAATTTTTCTGCAAACCAAATACCCAGCTTACCATGACAAACAAATGTCACATCATCCCCACCTAAAACAATTGGTCTAATAGGTAAAACTTTACAATGAATATTATGCTTATCTAAAATATTATCAATACTTTTCTCAATGTTTTTGTATGAAATTAGAGTATTTGTAAAAGAGTTGCTTACATCTTTTTTAAGTTTCTCTGATAGGTTCTTAGTCTCCTCTAGGTTAAGTTCACGGAATATTTTTCCAAATCCATTACCATCTATATGAACAACAGCAATGTGAGAATCCTCTCCTTTTTTCTGTCCAAGATTTTCAAACTCTTCCGGAAATGAGTACTCACTATTAAGCCCTTCAACATTTAATAGCTCTTTTTCTTTTTTCTTCGCTTTCTCTTCATAAAGTCTTTTTGTTACCGTTGCCGATGACAATAAATTGCCATATGAGTCAATATGTACAGCAGGAAGTGATGAATAGTTGCAAATTGCAGTTATTCCGTGCGACGATACAGAGTTTACAGGATTATATTTCCCTTTGTTTGATTTGAGAATCCTAAACAATTCTTTGATTTCATTCTTATAATTGTTTTTTTCAAAATTTTCTTTGATTGCAACTTCCACAGAAATTCCTGGATATTTCAATAGCAATTCAGTTGTAAAACAATTGATAATACCCTTTGCTCTTTCCGCGCTATCAGTAAACACCAAGGCATTACCACCTCCAGTATATCCTATTTCGAGATATTTTTGTTCAATAGACGATGGCTTTATCAGTACTTCATAAATATTTTCCACAATAAAAGAAGCTCCGACGTTGTCTTTCAGCTTATTTGAGCCAAAAACATAATGTTGGATGGATGAAACATCAAAAAGAATAGCAGTATTCATATGTTATATCTGAATTATTAGTTAGCTTGATTGGTAGACAATACAATATTTAATACACTTTGTTTGCTATTATAAATACATATTACTTTTTTGTATTAATTTATATAAAGAATTTACTAGCTTAGTAAATAAAGTGCTTAAATATTTTGATAAAATCCGGTATATATTAAATTCTGCCTCATAAGTCCCTCTATGACTTTTAGATTATCCAAAATCCTTACCCTACTTAATAGGTTGCAATATTAGCTTGTTCCGATTTGACAGCATTCTATAAAGACATGATTACTATATACTTTAGTAAATTGTAATGGATGGTTTTTATTTTTTGAAATCTAGCATTTTCAATTTTCCACTCTAATTCAACTAAAGAACATATTAATGTACCCATATTGAATGGTGATATGTTTGATGTTTTAGGTTTATATCGTCTTCATTTATTTGATTATCGCTTATTTTTTTACAGATATAAACAAAGTAATAAATATTAAAGACAAACAAGCTAAAAATTGATTTTTGGCTTGTAATAATTCAAAGTATTCATTACCTATCTTTTTTTGCTGTAATCTCGCTGAAAGCGGCATCTGGTGCAGAATTGCTGAAATATGCCGTAAACCTATCTTGCACAAAGCGATGTGAATGTATAATAAAAAGTAATACACTCCAAATTTATTTTCATCTAAATAATTGGAGTGTTGGGAATTGCCCGTGTTTATTGGGTTTTAGAAAATTCTGTAGGGATATTCGATTTTTGTGAGGTACAAAGCGTGGGCAGGGGCGGAGTTGCCGGCGGCGCTGCGGTCCTTTTGGGCAAGGAGTTGGGTGATCCATTCGGGTTGGCGGCGGCCGCGGCCAATTTCGAGCAGTGAGCCGGCTATTGCGCGTACCATATTGCGCAAAAAGCGGTTGGCCGAAATTGTGAGGCAGTATGTGTTTGCCTGCCCTTGCGGGGTAATGGCGTTAACAGGCGAACCGGGTGTCCAGAGCGCCTCGGTTACGGTGCAGATGTTGGTTTTGACGTCTGAATGTAGTTTGGCCATTGATGTGAAGTCCTTCTCACCAATAAGGAGTGCGGCCGCCCGGTTCATATTGTCGATATCAAGATCGTATGGGAAAAAATATGAAAAATTGTCAAGAAAGGGGTCTTTAACGGTGTGTACGTAGTAGTTGTATGTACGACTTATGGCATCAAATCTGGCATGTGCGTCAGATGAAACTGCACAAATGTCAGTCACCACAATGCCGGCGGGCAAAATGGCATTTATTTTGTAAAGTAACAATTGCTGTTCATTTGCAAGTGTGGTTGAGCCGGAGTCAAAATGTGCAATGTAATTTATGGCGTGAACTCCCGTATCTGTTCTGCCTGCACCGGTAATCTCTATCTTCTCCCGAAGGTAAACCGAGAAGGCATTTTCGAGATGCTCCTGTACCGAGGGTCCGTTATTTTGCCTCTGCCACCCGCAAAACGCAGCTCCGTTATATGATAGTGAAATAAAGAAACGCATTATAAAGTAAATGTGCTAAATTTGTAAGTTACACCGAATACAAAAATACAAAAACAAACGATATGGAAACCGTAAATATCAAAGAGCTAAACGAAAGAATTCAAAAAGAGAGCGCCTTTGTTGATATGATCACTATGGAGATGAACAAGGTGATAGTGGGTCAGAAGCATCTGGTAGAGAATCTTATGATTGGTCTTTTGGCCAACGGACACATACTGTTAGAGGGTGTTCCCGGCCTTGCAAAGACCCTTGCCATTAACACTCTGGCCTCAATAGTTGATGCAAAATTCAGCCGTATTCAGTTCACCCCGGACCTCTTACCTGCCGACCTTATTGGTACTCAAATCTACAGCCAAAAGAACGAGCAGTTTCAGATTAGAAAGGGGCCGATATTTGCAAACTTTATTCTTGCAGATGAGATCAACCGCTCCCCGGCAAAGGTACAGTCGGCACTGCTCGAGGCCATGCAGGAGCGTCAGGTGACAATCGGTGACACCAGCTTCAAATTAACTGAGCCGTTTTTGGTAATGGCAACCCAGAACCCAATAGAGCAGGAGGGAACATATCCGCTTCCCGAGGCTCAGGTTGACCGTTTCATGTTAAAGGTGGTTGTGAGCTACCCGAATAAAGAGGAGGAGAAGCTTATCATAAGGATGAACAACAGCGGCACATTCCCTAAGGCAAATGCAGTTATTAAGCCCGAAGATATTACAAGGGCAAGGGAGGTTGTTCGCGAAGTTTACATGGACGAAAAGATTGAAAAATACATTGTTGACATAGTTTACGCAACAAGAACTCCCGAAGATTATAATCTGCCAAACCTAAAAGACCTCATCTCATACGGAGCATCGCCCCGTGCAAGCATCTCGCTGGCAATGGCAGCCAAGGCATACGCATTCATAAGGCGCCGTGGTTATGTGATTCCAGAAGATGTAAGGGCAGTCTGCTACGAAGTTCTAAGGCACCGTATCGGGCTCACCTACGAGGCTGAGGCAGAGAACATCACAACCGAAACAATCATCACAAACATAATGAACGCAATTGAAGTTCCATAGTCTTTTGAAATCACATTAATGTTATGTCCAAAGAGTTACTAAAAAAGGTTCGCAAAATTGAGATTAAGACCAGAGGTCTTTCGCGGCAGATATTCGCCGGGGAGTACCACTCTGCCTTCAAGGGGAGGGGAATGGCCTTTAGTGAGGTGCGCGAATACCAGTACGGCGACGATGTGAGAAACATGGACTGGAATGTCACAGCCAGGCTAAACGCCCCGTTCATTAAGGTTTTTGAGGAGGAGCGGGAGCTTACGGTGGTGCTGCTTATTGATGTGAGCGGGTCGAGGCTTTTTGGTTCTGCAATCAAGACCAAAAAGGAGCTTATGACCGAGATTGCCGCTGTACTTTCGTTTTCGGCATCGGCCAACAACGATAAGGTGGGTGCACTGTTCTTCGGTTCAAAGGTAGAGAAGTTTATTCCGCCAAAGAAGGGTAGGAGCCATCTGCTGAGGATAATTCGTGAACTGATTGAATTTGAACCACAGGAGAGGGGTACCGATATTGCCGAGGCCCTAAGGTTTCTCACAAACGCAATAAAGAAGCGCTGCACAGCATTTTTGCTCTCAGATATGATTGATGTTGGCAAAGATCTTAAGCCGAGGTACGAAGATGCAATTAAGATTGCCGCAGGCCGTCATGACCTGTGTGTGATTAACGTTTACGACCCGCGTGAGAGGGAGCTGCCCGATGTTGGGCTTATCCGCCTTGCAGATTCCGAGACAGGTCGTGAGCAGTGGGCAGATACATCAAGCGCCAAGGTGCGGGAGCACTTTAACAACTGGAACAAAACCGTTCTTGATGGTACAATGCAGATGTTAAGAAGGTACAAGGTAGATACGGTCTCAATTGGAACCAACCAGGATTATGTAAAGGGTCTTATGACTCTGTTTAAATCGAGGTAGAGTATGGCAATACAGATAAAAGATACACTTTTAATAGGCAAACAGGCCACCCTTAAGTTTCGGGCAACCGTTAAAGAGGGCGACAGATATATATTCACTGCTCCGGAGAACCCGGTAGTTCAGGGGGTAGAGCTTATCGGCGCACCAAAAACCGACACACTGAGCATTAAAGATGGTCTTGTTAATCTGGAGAGCAGTCTGGTAATCACCTCATTCGACAGCGGCTCTTACGTTTTGCCCAAATTTCATGCACTTCAGCTTAAAACTGACGGCACAACCGACACACTCTGGTATGACGGGGGCAACCTTGAGGTTACCACAATTCAGATTGACACAACAACCTACCAGCCATTTGATGTAAAAGATCAGATGAACTACCCATACACCGTAAAGGAGGCACTTCCGTGGGCAGGTATTCTGATTGCACTTGCTGTTATTATTTATCTCATATACAGGGCAATCAAAAACAAACTAAACAACAGAGACCTATTTGGAAGGCCTGTTGTGGTTGACCCTCCGCATATTGCAGCACTCAGGCAGCTTGAGCGCATTCGCAACGAAAAGCTCTGGGTAACCAACCAAAAGCAGTTCTACACAGAACTTACCGATACCCTGAGAGATTATATAGAAAATCGCTACGGTATTCAGGCAATGGAGCAGACCTCGGCAGAGATTCTTAAAGATCTTGCGGGAGTTAGTATGGAGCCTAAGGTTTACAAAGAGCTCTCTGAATTGCTCAGCCTTTCAGATCTGGTGAAGTTTGCAAAATACACCGCCCTTGAACATGAGTGCGAGAATTCTGTACCTGCCGCTGTGAGGTTTGTGAATACAACCTACCTGCAGGAGGTGGAGCAGGATGCTGCCGGGAGTAATAATCAAAAAGAGAGGAGGGGTTAGAGATGTTTTTTGAGTATCCTAAAATACTTTGGCTGGAGCTTCTGCTTATTCCCATTATTGCTCTGTACATCTGGAGAGAGATAAGGGGTCAGTCGCCTGCGCTTACGGTTTCGTCTGTAATGCCGTGGAGCGGCCCGGGTGGTAAGTTTAAGAGATATTTCAGGCATGTTCCCTACATTTTGCGTTTTGTTGCTTTTGCTGCAATGATTGTGGCGCTTGCACGGCCGCGGTCGTCTGACGATTTTGAGAAGGTGAACACCGAGGGTATTGACATTGTATTTGCGCTTGACGTCTCTACCAGTATGCTTGCACGGGATTTTAACCCCGACAGGATTAGTGCTGCAAAGGATATTGCAATTGAGTTTATTGCTCAGCGGCCGAGTGACAGAATGGGTATTGTTGTGTTTGCGGGGGAGAGTTTTACTCAGTGTCCGTTGACAACCGACAGGGCTACACTCATAAATATGATGAAGGAGGTTGAGACGGGGCTTATTGAGGATGGTACTGCAATTGGTAACGGCCTTGCAACTGCAATTTCGCGTCTTAAGGATTCGCCGGCAAAGAGCAGGGTAATAATTCTGCTTACAGATGGGGTGAATAACCGTGGAGAGATTGCTCCGCTTATGGCCACCGAGATTGCCAAGACCTATGGTGTGAGGGTTTACACCGTTGGGGTTGGGGCAATGGGTGTTGCGCCGTACCCTGTGATGACTCCGTTTGGTGTTCAGATTCAGCAGGTTCAGGTTGAGATTGACGAGGAGCTTTTGAGCCAGATTGCATCTCAGACCGGAGGGCGTTATTTTCGCGCAACCGACAACACAAAGATGCTTGAGATATATAGTGAGATTAACAGGATGGAGACAACCCGCACAATTGTTGACTCGTTTCCTGTTTACAAAGAGCTATTTATGAAGTATGCCCTTATTGCTCTGATTGCTTTTGGGCTTGAGCTATTTTTAAGAATATTTGTAATAAGGAGAATTCCATAGAGGGGTTAAATATGATACAATTTGCACAGACAGAGTATTTAGCGTTGGTATTGATAATTCCTTTCCTCTTTATTTTCCATGCCATAAACAGGAGAATACGCAGGAAGAGAATCGAGAAATTTGGTGACAAGGCAATTCTTGACACCCTTATGCCTCGTGCTTCCCGCTCAAGGGGCTGGATTAAGCTTGTTATTTTAAGTATTGCAATCTTCTTTTTTGCAATTGCCCTTTCGCGCCCGCAGCTGGGTGCCAGAATAAAGGAGATGGAGGGTAAGGGTGTAGAGATTATGATTGCCCTTGACGTTTCAAATTCGATGCTTGCAGAGGATTACTCTCCAAACCGCCTGGAGCGCGCAAAGCTTGCAATTTCGCGGTTGACCGACAGACTCAAAGAAGATCGCATAGGGCTTATAGTGTTTGCAGGGCAGGCATTTGTTCAGTTGCCAATTACAACCGACTACGTATCGGCCAAGATATTCCTCAACAGCATTAACACAGGCTCGGTTCCGGTTCAGGGAACCTCGCTATCTGATGCCATTAATTTGGCAGTCAAGAGTTTTAGTATAGAGAGTTCAAACACTAGCAGGGCACTCATAATAATTACCGATGGCGAAGACCATGAGGATGACCCTGTTGCAGTTGCCAAAACTGCCAGTGATCTTGGGGTAAATATCTACACTTTGGGCATTGGCTCAACCGAAGGCAAACCGATTCCGATGCCAAATGGCGAACTTCTGAAAGACAATGAGGGAAACATTGTGGTTACCCGTCTTGACGAAAAGACTTTGCTGAGCGTTGCTGAGGCCGGGGGTGGTGCTTATGTGAGGGCGGGCAACAGCGACTTTGGTCTTGAAGCCATTGTAGATCAGATTAGAAGCATGGATAAACAGACCTTTAAGTCTGTGGTTTTTGAAGATTTTGACGAACAGTATATGTATTTTTTGGGAATTGCTCTCTTCTTCTTTTTGCTTGAGTTTTTAATCACAGAGAGGAGAGGCAGAAATTTCTTTAAATAGGATTGATATGATTAAGTATAGTTTTATATTACTGTTTACCTTTGCCGCTGTAACACTGGCGGCTCAGCCCGAAAGGGGAGAGATACGTTCGGGCAACAGGGCCTATTCAAAGGGTGATTTAGACAAGGCGGAGGTTGAGTATCGCAGGGCTTTGGAGCAGAATCCGGGATCTGTGCACGCAATTTACAACCTGGGCAATGTTCTGCACAAGAAGAAAAACTCTGCCGAGGCCGAAAAGCTTGTAATGGTGCTGAAAGATTCTCTGGCAAACGATTTTATGGCTCCAAAGGTTTTTCACAACCTTGGCAACTACGCTCTTGACCAGAAAAAGTACTCCGAGGCGGTTGATTTTTACAAGAGTTCTTTAAGGTTAAACCCTGACGATGACGAGACCAGGTCTAACCTTGCCTATGCTCAAAAAATGCTTAAAAATGAGCAGGATAAGCAGGATCAAAACAAGGATAACAAAGACAATAAAGACGACCAAAATAAAGATAACAAAGACGATCAAAATAAAGATAACCAGCAGGATCAGGATAAAAAAGATCAGGATCAGGACAAAAAAGATCAACAACAGCCTCCTCCTTCAATAACTCCTCAGGCTGCCCAGCAGATGCTGCAGGCAATACAGAACAAAGAGAAGGAGACTCAGGAGAAGGTGAACAAAGAGAAAGAGAAGGTTCTGCAGGGAAGACAAAAGGAGAAAAACTGGTAAAATGCCGGATAATATGAGAAACTTAAAAAGGATACTATTTACTGCTGTTTTAATAGTTTTGGCCGGCTTCAAATTGTCGGCTCAGACTTCGTTAACGGTTGATGTGCCAAGAGTAGTGGAGGCTGACGAAAGGTTTCGTCTGGTGTTCAATGTGAATGCTCAGCCGGAGTCCTTTTCGCCCCCTGCCATCACAGGATTTGATGTGCTTGCCGGCCCAACCTCATCAACAATGAGCAGCACTCAGATTATTAACGGAAAGCGAACCGAGAGCTTTCAGGTAAGTTATACCTATATAGTTCAGGCAAATAATGTTGGTCGGTTCACAATTCCTGCTGCAACTGTTGTTGTTGACGGTAAGAGTTACTCTTCGCAACCTGTAACTATTGAGGTTGTTAAGGGTGACCCTAACGCCAAAA
Organism: Bacteroidetes bacterium HGW-Bacteroidetes-7; assembly: GCA_002842465.1. Lineage (GTDB taxonomy): Bacteria > Bacteroidota > Bacteroidia > Bacteroidales > UBA932 > Bact-08. The sequence goes on along the minus strand of PHDA01000012.1, from coordinate 62,884 downwards.
AGAGTGAAGAGAGTTCGTCTCCTGCCATTAGCAATGACGATGTCTTTCTGAGGGTTTCGCTCTCTAAGAGCAGGGTTGTTAAGGGTGAGCAGCTGGTTGCCACAATAAAGCTATACACAAGAGTTCCAATTGCAGGTTTTGAGGATGTTAAGTTCCCTGCCTTTAACGGCTTTTGGAGTCAGGAGATTGAGACTCCCCAGAGCATTGAATTTGTGAGGGAGAGTGTGAATGGTAAAATGTACAATGCTGCCCTTTTGCGCAGATATATGCTTATGCCTCAGCAGAGTGGAACACTTGCTATTGAAAATGCCGAGCTTATTTGTCAGGTTCAGATAAGGTCTGCTGCTGCTGCAACTCCGAGAAGTGTTTTTGATGACTTTTTTGATTCGTACCAGACTGTAAGAAAGAGGGTTACTGCTCCTACAGTGAGAGTGGTTGTTGAGCCTCTGCCTGCAGGTGCCCCGGCTTCGTTCCTGGGCGCGGTTGGTGACTTTAACATGAGTGCAAAGTTGTCTCGTGACAGTGTTAATGCAAACGAGGCATTTTCGCTGATTGTCAACATTACAGGTACAGGCAATATAAATCTTATTGAGGCTCCAAAAATTGATTTCCCCGGCGGGTTTGAGGCCTATGATGTTAAAACATCGGGCAACAAACAGTTTGAATATCCGGTTATACCTCGTGCTCCGGGAGTTCACACAATTCCAAAAATTGAATTTTCGTATTACGATGTTGCCAAAAAGCGCTATGTGACTCAGTCTTCGGGTGATTTTGTAATAAAAGTCGGTCGTGATGCCGGTGGTGCTGCTTCGTCGGGAGGGATTGTTCAAACCGGGGTAAACAGGCAGGCTGTAAGAAATATTGCTGACGATATTCGCTTTATATACACAAAAGCGCCAATGCTCAAAAGGGGCAACCTATTCTTCCTTGGATCGGCCACCTACTTTATAATCATGCTTCTGATAATTGCTCTCTTCTTTGTTGTTGAGAAGATATTGTCTAAGCGTATTGAGCGTAACAGAGATGTTGCGGGAGTTAAGAACCGTAGAGCCAACAAGGTTGCAAGGGCCAAACTCAAAAATGCAGAGTCGTTGCTTAAACAGGGGCTGTACACCGCCTTTTACGAGGAGCTTCACAGAGCAATTCTGGGCTACACCTCCGACAAGCTCAACCTTTCGCTAGCCGACCTATCGCAGACCAAAATCAGGGCAGAGCTTGAGAAGAAAAAGGTAAAAGAAGAACATACTCAGGAGTTGCTTTCAATAATTGAGCAGTGCGAATATGCCCGTTATGCACCCGATCCGGGAGGTTCCGAAATGGAGGCCAACTACACAAGGGCTATAAGACTTATTTCAGATATGGAGGTTTAGTTATGAGAGATATAATTATGAAGAGAACGCACATCATATTTTTATTGGCAATACTCGTTTCAACGCCATTGTTTGTTAGTGCTGAGGAATTAAAATCCGATCAAGCAGGTCAATCTGAGCAATCGGATCAGGCAGGTCAGTCAGTCCAATCTGAACAATCAGGTCAGCAGCAACTCCAGCTTCAGACACAACCGGCTCAACAGGAGGGTGCTACAAATGAGCAATCTGATGAGAATAAACCCTCAACTGCACAACTGGCTACAACGCCTGCTACCGAGCTGTGGGACAGTGCAAACGAGAGTTATACCGCTGCAGATTACGCACTTGCTCTTGAGTACTTTCTTGAGATTGAGAAAAGAGGATACGCTTCGTGGCCACTCTTTTATAATATTGCAAACAGCCACTTTAAGTTGGGCAACAGAGGTAAATCGATTCTCTATTACGAAAGGGCACTCAGGCTGAACCCTTCTGAAAAGGATGTTCAGAATAACCTGAGACATGCCAAGGAGTTTACAGTTGACAGAATTGAGGAGCTGCCCGATTTTATTCTTAAAACCTGGGTGAGAGATTTAAACTACAAGCTCTCCTCTGACACCTGGGTTACAATTTCGATTATATTCTTTGTTCTGGTTGCGCTTTTGCTGCTCAACTTCAGATACGGGCCAAGGCCGTCAATCAGAAAACTCTCGTTTTTTGTCTCAATGCTCTTTTTGCTTGCCGGCATTACTGCAACCCTGTTTGCATGGAACCAGCGCAACGCCTACCATAAGGAGCACGAAGCGGTAATCATGATGCCCGTAAGTACAATCAGAAGCTCTCCCGACGTTTCTGGAACCACGCTGTTTATACTTCACGAAGGCACTAAAGCCCAAATCATTGAGAAACTTGGTAAATGGGTGCGCATCGAACTTGCAGACGGCCGCCAGGGCTGGATCGCCTCAGAAGACATTGAGCTGATTTAACTCAGTTAAACCAGCTCAATTCACTTTTTCGTTTTTCGATTCAATTCTTCGGTTCAATTCTCTTTTTGAATCTCACCACAAAAACTTAGCGCCTTCTGCGTGTGGCGGGCTGGCTTTTCACAGGCTCCGGCTCTTTGTAAAGATCTTCTCTTGATAGCAGTTTGTCCTGATTTGCTAGATTGAAAAGCACAATTGCAGTTACAACTGATGTGTGATCCATGTATTCAGGGATGCTCATGTTGTAGGTGTCCCTTTCGGTGTGCCAAATCTCTCCGTAATTAAAGTCGTAGCCTTTTGGGTCGGCGGTTCCAAAGCTGATTGTTGGTACTCCGTTTAAGGCAAAGTAGGCGTGGTCTGAACCGCCGGCAGTGATTGGTTTTGGTCTTGCTTCGCCCACTCTCTTATTGAGTGTGAATGGGAATTCAGGGTTGATTCTGTTCAGATCTTCGGTTGCCTTTTTGAAGTCTTCGTACATTGCCGGCGGAACTGTTAAGTTGTTGGCAATTGTTGGGCCTCCGTCACGGTTAAAGTAGTTTGATACTTTGTGCAGATTCTCTTTGTTTGTCTCTACCCAATGTTTTGAACCCCACAGCCCAAACTCTTCGCCTGCCCAAAGGCAAAATGCGATAGACCTTCTTGGCTTTCCGCCCGCCTCCATGATCAGCCTTGCTGCTTCAAGATTTGGGGCAACACCTGTACCGCAGTCAACTCCTCCGGTTGCAACGTCAAATGCATCCAAATGGCCTCCTGACATTACATATTCGTCAGGAAACTCTGTTCCGCGAATAATACCAATTACATTGTGGTACTTAATGGGGCCCGGTTTAAAGTGATTTCTTATATCAAACTCCAGTTGAAAATACTGTCTCTCCTTAACCTTTTGCTCAATGATTTTATACTGATGTTCGTTGAGTTTAATGTCCGGGCAGGTGGGGAGGTTGTCAAAATCCATCTGCTGAAAGTTTTTTCTGTCGTACAGTACTCTTATTGGAACTGTAGTTGACTGGATTATGCCCAGAATTCCTGCATCTCTCATCTGTTTGTAAAAGAGGGCAGGGGCATCTTTATATTTTTTAAGTTCTTGTCTTGGTTTATCCGGATTTGCCCTGTTAATGCGGGTTATTGAGTCGTTATATCTTGCAATTTTGTCATTCTCGGCTATTATCTTAGCTCTCATTGTGTCTGCAGACTCCGAATAATCAATCGGCCAGCCTTCATTCTCGCCTGAAATCAGTACCCAGGCTCCTTTTAGCTTACCCTTCATTCTCTCAAAATCGGCACGACTCTTTGGCTCCATAACCACATGACCTCTCTGCACTCCTTTTGTTCCCGATGTGTACGAAGGGGTTGCAAAATGAAGAGTCATTCCATCTTCACTCAACATTCTTCCAAACCAAGGGCCTCTGTTGAACCCTACAGGCAGCTCTCCCACCTCAATCACCTGAACCTCCAGACCCCACTTTTCGAACAGCCCTGCTGCCCAGTATGTGGCATTTTCGTATGCATCTGAGCCCAGAAGCCTTCCACCGATTCTGTTGGTGAGCACATCAAGGTGATGCATTGTTCTGTTGTCTTTGGTGCCGTTTTCAATTATCTTGTCTATAACGCTTTTGTCCTGAGATATCAGGTAGGTAGGCAATGTGAGCAGTAAAGCCAGTGCCAGAAGAGTAAATTTTAAGTTTTTCATTTGTAATTTGGTTTGTTGCAAATTTAACATTTCTGCTAAATATTTTTAACCTGCCTGTAATAATTGTTCAAGACTTTATCAAATAGTTAGAATTGCTATTAATTCTTAATTTTGCGAACTAAGATTTTTTAAATCTTCTGGATAAGATTAAAAAAGTTGGAACAACTTTAACTATAGAAATATTTTACCTGAAAATGGAAAAGAAGAAATTCAAAATACCCCACACATTTGTAATAATTTTTGGCCTGATAATAGTTAGCGCCCTGGTCACCTTTATTGTGCCGGGTGGTGAATACAACAAAGAGACGCTGGAGTTCAGCTACACTCAGAGTCAGCCTCAAAGCTGGCAGATTCTCACCGCTTTTTACAAGGGCTTTACCCGTCAGGCTGGTATTATTGTCTTTATTCTGGTTATTGGTGCGGCCTTTTGGGTGGTAAACTCCTGCAGGGCCATTGATGCGGGCATCTATTCGTTTCTCTCTTTTACCCGTGGTCTTGAGAGGCATCGGTTTTTACGATATATTGGTGTAAATAATGTTGTTATTGTGCTCATAATGCTTATGTTCAGTATGTTCGGGGCAATATTCGGTATGAGCGAAGAGACAATTGCCTTTACAATAATTATAATTCCTCTTGCGGTCTCGATGGGTTATGACTCCATTACCGGGCTTGCTATGGTGTATGTTGCTGCCCATGTTGGGTTTGCGGGAGCTATTCTGAACCCGTTCACAATTGGTATTGCTCAGGATATTGCGGGTTTGCCAATATTTTCGGGTATCGAGTACAGACTATTCTGTTGGGTGGTTCTTAATCTGATTACCATTTCTCTGGTTTTGTGGTATGCAAACAGGGTCAAAAAGAGTCCTCAAAAATCTCCGCTTTTTAATGAGGATTCGTATTGGCGTGAGAAAATTGCTCAGCAGGAGGGGGAGACTATTGATTATCATACTCCTACAAGCGCCTGGGTTAGTTATTTTGTTACACTTTTGGTACTTGTGCTCTTCTCTGTTTTTCACTGGCATACATCAATTAAAATAGGAAGTTCGGTGTTTGATATTCCGTTTCTGATTCCTGTTATCACATTACTGTTTGCCATTGCAGGTTACAGAGGTTTGAAAAAGTCGGTTCACTTTTTTGTTCTATACCTTCTGTTTTTCACAATTATCTTTTTGGTGATTGGTGTTATGGGTTACGGGTGGTATATTGGTGAGATTTCGGCTCTGTTTCTGGCTTTGGGAATTTTGAGCGGGGTTGCTGCCGGTTACGGGGCAAACGAGATTGTGGGTAAGCTTACCGAGGGAGCCAAGGATATTCTTTCCGCTGCCCTGGTGGTTGGTCTGGCAGCCGGAATTATTGTGATTCTGGAGGATGGTAAGGTTGTGGATACGTTGCTTTACAGAATGTCGAGCGCAATGGCCGATACGGGCAAGAGTGCTTCGCTTGGGGTTATGTACATGATTCAGACGCTCATTAATATTGTGATTCCTTCTGCAAGTGCAAAGGCTGCTATCACAATGCCTATAATGGCTCCGTTTTCAGATTTGATTGGGGTTTCAAGGCAGGCAACGGTTCTGGCATTTCAGTTTGGGGATGGCTTTACCAACATGATTACTCCAACTTCTGGCATTCTCATTGCGGTTCTCACAATTGCAAGAGTCCCTTACGGCAAGTGGTTCAAACTCATCTTACCGTTTATACTTCTGCTGATTGTCGTAGGATTCCTGCTTCTTCTGCCAACGGTTTTCATGGAGCTAAACGGCTTCTAGCTCATTAAACAGCTTCTTGCTCATAAAAGTAAACCGCCCTGAGTTATATCAGAGCGGTCATTTTACATTATCAAAATTCGCTATTAAAAAGCAGTTGTTGAAAATTCTACTTCACAGGCGCTTTTGCTGTGTAAACTCCCCAGTCTGCTCTCTCTTCATCAACCATAATCTTCATCCCCTCAATCATTGGGAATGCGGTTTGTGATTTTGCAGGAAGCGGAGGGAATGTGCCTGCTTTTACATACTGTAGTACTGCTTTTACCCAGTCGTCGTTAAGACCGAAGTCGTGGTAGAGATCGTCCGGGCGAAAATGGTCTGGAATTAATCCGTCCACGTAGTGTCCATATCCTACACTGTTTACGCTAAAGAAGCATATTGGCAGAAACACATATTGCGGGCTTGTGTAGTTTCCTTCGGGATATGGAAGTACATACATTCCGTTTGGTTTTCCGTAGGTTGTTGAGCCTACCTGAATGACAGTCATAACGGGCTTAAGTCCGTTTATAATTACTTCACTTGCCGATGCAGATCCTTTGGTAGTAAGTACAAAGAGGCGGTCGATATTGAGTGATCCTCCAATTCTTTTGATAATTGTTTGTGTCTCTATATCGTTATCCCATGAGCGGTATTTTTCGTTGTGCTCTCTTCTTGCAAGTATTTTATTCTCAGCCGAAACGGGCGCCATATAATTTGCAAGCAGCGATGTTGCCCTTGAGTCTCCTCCTCCGTTATACCTGAGGTCCAGAATAAGCTCCTTAACATTGGCTGCTTTAAATATTGCCATTGCGTCGTCAATATCATTCAGCATGGTAGCTTTGAATGATAGGTAGTTAAAGTAGCCTACGCTGTGAGGCAGCCCTTCAAAATCCTGACCTGTGAAGACCATTCTGTTGAGGTACGACCTGGTTGTTATCACTCTTGCAGTGGCAGTAAAGGTTGTGGATTGTCCGGCGTGGTTTTTAAATGTGAACTGGTTGCTCTTTTGAGCATAAATGGAGTTGAACGTTCCGTTTGATATTAAAGTATTTACGGGTGTTCCGTTTAAGTGGGTCAGTTCGTAACCTCTCTTTATGTTGTTTTCTGACATAGGTGTGTTCGGGTGAACATATCTTACCCTTACACTGTAGTCGTTATAGTGATCAACCGGTTGCCCGAGGCTTATGCCGTATGATTCCGAAACGCCTGCCTCGGAGTTGAGATACTCCTGACCTGTCATCATCCATGACCACCTGTCTTGTGGTACAATAAGGGTGTCAAAGTAGGCTTGAACTGTTTTGATTGGTTTGGCAGCTATGTTTTTTGGGACATCTTTTGACCAATAGTAAATGTCGGTCATTAGGGCATAAGTGTATGTCTTAATGGCTGCTAACGGGTCTGTCTGCTCAGGTGGGTTATCATCCGGGATCTCATCTTTCTGACAGGATGTATTTGTGTATAAGGCGGTTAAAACTGCTAGTAGCAATAACACGAGTTTGAACCTGTTTTTTCTTGACATTTTAAAATATTTTACACAAACTTAAACAATTTTTCGTAAATTGTGTTGTATTAAATAGCGACTTAAATTACAAAACACCTTAAATGATGGCATTATGATTGACCTAACAACCATTGAAAGAAAAAACATTTTTGCAGTAAAGGGTAACCCTGTTACGCTACTGGGTAATCCCGTAAAAGTTGGTGACATTGCTCCAGAAATAGTAGCATCGGATCTGACGCTTAAAGATGTAAAATTATCTGACTTTCGTGAGAAGATAATTATACTGAGCGTGTTCCCGTCTATTGACACTCCGGTGTGCGCAAACCAGGTAAGAGCTTTTAACAAGAAAGCAACTGAGTTGTCTGCCGATGTTGTAATACTTACAATATCAAAAGACCTCCCATTTGCTCTGGGTCGCTTCTGTGCAGCTGAAGGTATTAACAACATCCACACTCTTTCAGATTACAAATTCTCCAAATTTGGTCTCGAGTACGGTTTCCTGGTAAAGGAGAATCAGTTACTTGCAAGAGGAGTGGTTGTAATTGGCAAGTCCGGCGTAGTAAAATACGTAGAGATAACCAAAGACATCACAATCGAGCCGGACTATGAATTGGCAATTGCTGCAGTAAAGGCGCTTCTTTAGAAAATGTGTTGAGATTTAAAAGCTCTGTAATTACAGACCAAAGGTGTGGTTTAGGTTAGGTGATCAGATGACAGATGGTAGGTTTGAACTATTATGGAGCGGGGAGGCAGGAAACTGCCTCCCTTTTTTTGTGTCAATTACATATTTCTCTTGCGGGTTTTCTTCAGGAGAATGTATTTTAAGTTGTGTTGTAGTGTTTTGATTATGAAAGTATTACAAAAATAATTGATTGTTTTATTGCGAGTTGATTTTATAAATATCACATTATCAATGATATGCGCAATGATTTAAATTCAACCTTTTTCAATATTGAGCTTTTTTGAAATTTTCACCAATAACAAGCTTCTCTTGATGTTTTCCAATCACAAGCTTCTCTTGCGGGTTTTCTTCATAAGCAGGTGAATTGTAACCGCCGTTGCGATTACCACCAGCATTATTCTCACAAAGGTTTTATCGGTTGCAAAGAAAATTGCAAACAGCATTGTTGCCCACAAAAGACTGATTGTCCTTATTTTAAGCCTTAGCGGAATTCCCTCTCTCGACAGATATGAGCGAATATACGGGCCCAAGTGTTTGTGTCTTAGCAACCATTTAAGCCTCTTTTTGGATGACTTCATGTAGAGGTAGGTGGCCAACAGCAAAAACGGAGTGGTTGGAAGTAACGGAACAAAGATCCCGACCGTTCCCAGCCCTACAAAAATTGATGCTAATACTACGTATATGTGTTTTTTCAATTCTCTTAATTATTTCAATCACATTTCAATCACATTTCAATCACATTTCACGCACATTTCTCTAACTCTTTTCCTGCTCAATATCGAGCATATGTTTTGCAATTTGCAAATAAAATTGCGAGGTTCCCTTGTTTTTTTAACTTTGCAAAGATACTTACTTAAACACAAACTTTAAACTTTAACTATGGAAAACTTCTCTGCCATCGTAGAGCAGGTGAGTGCGATTTTGTGGGGTTGGCCTATGATCATTCTGCTTCTTGGAACACACCTTTATCTAACTGTAATTCTCAAGTTTCCTCAACGAAAAATTTTCAAGGCAATCAGGCTTTCCGTCGTGAAAGACAAGTCGGGTAGTGGAGATGTAAGCCAGTTTGGGGCTTTGGCAACATCGCTGGCGGCAACCATTGGTACCGGTAACATCGTGGGAGTGGCTACTGCCGTTGCTCTTGGAGGGCCGGGAGCCGTTTTCTGGTGCTGGATTACCGGGGTGTTCGGTATTGCTACCAAGTATTCCGAGGGGTTGCTTGCGATTAAGTACAGGGTGAAAACTGCCGACGGCACAATGCTTGGTGGTCCTATGTATGCTTTGGAAAAGGGGTTGAAAATGAAGTGGATGGCCATTTTGTTTTGTATTTTTACGGCTGTTGCTGCCTTTGGAATCGGTAATACCGTTCAGGCAAATTCCATAGCTCTTCTTATTAATGAAACTTATTCGATTTCGCCATATATTACGGGTCTGGTGCTGAGTTTTGCTACTGCCCTTGTGATTTTGTTTGGGGTTAAAGGTATTGCCAGAGTTTGCGGTACATTGGTTCCGTTTATGGCATTCTTTTACATAATCGGCTGTTTGATTATTCTTTATGTGAACAAGGCTTATGTGCTTCAAGCGCTTGATTTGATTGTCGATTCGGCTTTTTCTGCTAAAGCGGCAGGTGGAGGTTTTGTGGGTACAACCATCATGATGGCTGCTCGCTTTGGTATTGCCAGAGGTCTCTTCTCAAATGAGTCGGGTTTGGGTTCGGCGCCTATCGTTGCTGCTGCGGCTCAGACGCGCAACCCGGTAAGGCAGGCGTTAGTCTCTTCAACCGGAACATTTTGGGACACAGTTATTGTTTGCGCCCTCACCGGTTTGGTTTTGGTTAGCTCGGTAATTGCTCACCCCGATATTGACCATACTCAGGGTGCTGCCCTTACAAAAGCTGCTTTTTCAAAAATACCTTATGTAGGTTCAATAATTTTAACGGTCGGCATTGTTACCTTCGCCTTCTCCACCATTCTCGGATGGTCATACTACGGTGAAAAGGCGGTGGAATACCTTGGTGGCAAAAAACTCATAATCTATTACCGACTGTTCTGGATAGCCGCCGTGTTTGTAGGCTCGGTTCTCAACCTGGCCCTCGTGTGGGGCATCGCCGACAGCATGAATGCACTCATGGCCATTCCTAACCTCATAGCGCTACTGCTGCTCTCCCGCGTTCTGGTCAAAGAGACCAACAAATACCTCTGGTCCGGCAACATTGACGACGAGGACCCCGAGTGTGTGTAGACACAAAAAAAGCCAACCCATTTGGGTTGGCTTTTTTCATTCCGTTGTGCGCGTGTTTATGCGTGTATTCGCAAATTTCTCCGCGCCACATTTGGACAACTATCTGTTATTAAGTGTGTTACAAATTAGACTTTTTAAAAATTGATGCATTTTTACAGAAGTCTCTTTTTCAAACGACTGTTAATCAAGTATATGTCCAAAAGTGGCGCGGAGAAATTCTCTTTAGTATGTAGTGCATAAGGTGCCTACGGCGTGTGTTTGTGCCTAGGCGCGGGCGCGAACAATCCCTGGGAATTCTTTCCTTTACATTGGTTATCAGTGCTTTAAATGCTAATCGCTCTTTTAGTTAATCGTCTGTAAATGAGGCAAAAGGAAAGAATTCCCAGGGATGAATATTCCGTGTAGCGGTGCCTGCGGTGTATGTATGTGCCTGCGGCGCATAGCAGCTGCCACACGACAATCTCCGCGCCAGTTTGTGGTATATTGTTGAATTATAATAAAATAAAAATAAGCCAACTTTTACTGAAAAAGCTGGCTCATTTTTAATGCGCTTATATATAAGCGGTTACCACAAACTGGAGCGGAGATTTACTGCAGCACCGAGTACTTTTTACCGTAATCGAGCATTTGCTGCAGGAAGTCGGCCGGGTATTCAACTTTGTAGTCTATCACTTTACCATCTTTTTCGACAGGTGTGATGTCGGGGTTGATGAATCCGCCGTAAGGCTTGAGGTCAAGCGCGGCGTATCTCTCTTTAAGCTCTTTGTGCAGTTCAGGGTCGATGTTCACGGCGTAGGTGGCAATTAGTTTTTTGCCGGCCTCGTAGTCGCCTTCTGATTTGATGCGCTGTAGCTCTTTAAGTAGGGTTGCAAAGAGTTGACGTAGTTTTGCAAAGTCGTTAACCACGAAGTAGGTTTTGCCGTCGCGAACTCTCTTCTCGATAACGTTCTCTGCCTTACCGTTTTCGAAGCACCACTCGGCAATAAGTTTGCGTCCCTGCATGTGTGCCTGGGTCACAGTCTTGCCAAGATCTACTCTTACAAACTGGGTGAAGAGACCGTTGCGGATGTATGCGATGTATGATGCTTTGTATGCCTCTTCGTTAGGAAGAACGCCCAACTCTACGAGTTTAGGGTCTGCCAGATAGTAGAGGGCAAAGATGTCGGCACGTGCCTCTTCGAGCGGTGCGCTGAACTCCTTAAGTGAATTTGAAGATGTTCCCGGGCGAAGCTGTCCTGAACCGTGACCCAGACATTCGTGAAGGTCGGTGTGGAGGTTTCCTGTTTGTGCACCGTAATCTTTTAGAAGTGCAATCTCGCTTTCGTCCCACGAAAATTCGTTGGTAATGCTTTTTGGAGCCTCATCGGCAGCCATGTTGTAGGCCTCGCTGATGTTGGCAATTGTAACCGATTTTGAACCGTGCTCTTTACGAATCCAGTCTGCGTTTGGCAGGTTGATTCCAAGCGGTGAGGTAGGGTGGCAATCTCCGCCAAGCTGAGCAACTGTAATAACCTTTGCAGATACTCCTTTAACCTCCTCTTTCTTATACTGTGCGTCAACCGGTGAGTTATCCTCAAACCATTGTGCATTGTCGCTTATGATTTCGGTTCTCTTTGATGCCTCAAGGTCTTTGAAGTTTACAACAGCCTCCCAAGTGGCCTTCATTCCCAATGGGTCGTTGTAGGTCTCTATGAAGCCGTTTATAAAATCAACCTGACTTTGAGTGTCCTCAACCCAAGCTACATTGTACAGGTCCCAGGTGCGGAGGTCTCCGGTTTTGTAATACTCTATAAGCAGAGCGATGTAATTTCTCTGAGTGTCGTTTTCGGCAACAACTGCTGCCTTTTCAAGATGGTAGATTATCTTTTCGATAGCCGGGCCATACAAGCCGCCAACTTTATAAACCTCTTCGAACACCTTTCCGTCTCTCTTAACCAGCCTTGAATTTAGGCCGTATGAGATAGGACGAGGGTCTTTGGGATCCTCCATCTTTGCGTAAAAGGCCTCTGCCTCTTTTCTGCTTACTCCGTCATAGAAGTTTACTGAACTTCCCAAAAGCAAGTCGCCCTGTCCGGAGATGTTTTTTCTCTGAGGGTACATGGCGGGATCGTACAGCATAGGTACAATCTCTTCAATCATCTCCTCCTGTCCACTGGCTGTCATAAGGCCTTTAAAGTAGTCCTGACTGCAACCGGGAATGAACTTGTCCTCTGCATAGTGATGGTGTATTCCGTTGCTAAAGAATACTCTTTTTGCGTAAACCAGAAATTCGGAGTAGTCGTTGCTCTCTTTCTCGCCTGCGTAGTTTTCTAAAATGGTCTCAAGTACTTTACGAATCTTTAGACCGTGTTTGAAGTTCTGATCCCAGAAAATATCTCTTCCCGATTTTGCAGCTTCACTTAGGTGGTAGATATACTCTTTTTGGTTGAAAGTGAGCGAGTCCCATCCCGGAATGCGGTATCTGATAACTCTCAGATCGGCAAATTCATCGGCCAGGTATCTGAATTTCTCCTCCTGCACCTCTTTGTTGCCCGTTTGACAAGAGCTCGCGAAAAGCCCTAAAGCCGAAGCAAATAGCATAATTTTTAAATACTTCATTGTTTATAATATTTTACAATTTTGTTTGTAACAAAGATATGATTTTTTGAGTACTTTTGCCCGCGTTAATTCAAAAGGTTTATGAACAGAGGTTTGCTGAGCATTCTGCTTCTGATTGTCTCAAACAGTTTTATGACAATGGCCTGGTATGGCCATCTTCGTTTTAATATTGAAAGTAAGCTTGGTAAGTGGGGGCTTTTCGGGATTATTTTAATCAGCTGGGGGATAGCACTTTTCGAATATAAATTTACAAAATAACCCCAGTCAATAATTATTAATATACAAATAGCACATAATCAGATAAATATGAACTCCTTAATTACGATTTTATTATTGGTAGTTGCCAATATTTTTATGACTTTTGCTTGGTATGGACATCTGAAGTTGCAAGAAATGGGAAAAATTACTAATACTCCTCTATTTCTAGTAATATTAGGATCGTGGATAATTGCTTTTTTTGAGTACTCAGTTCAAATACCAGCAAACAGAATAGGATATATTGGAAATGGTGGTTCATTTACCTTAGTTCAGTTAAAAATCATACAGGAAGTAATAACCCTTTTAGTGTTTTCAGTTTTTTCCTTTGTATTATTTAAAACTCAGATACAATGGAATCATTTAGCAGCCTTTTTTTGTCTTATACTAGCTGTTTACTTCGTATTTATGAAGTAAGTTAGTGTTTCTTGTGTCTCTTTGTTATTGGTAATCAATATCTATTTTTTTCTACTTGCCTTGAAGCTTTTATGAACGTTGGATAGTTTCTTGTTAACATATTTAATGCAGCAGTATTAATATACTCCATTACTCCCTTTTCTTCAAGCATTGAAACTACTTCTGTCATATAAAGACGAGCTTCATTCTCTATATCATTTGGTATTTTATATTTACTCATAAAACATAATTTATTTATTTTCAATATTTAACCAAATATTTGGCTGTCAAAAATTATTTATTTTTCAATTAATTTGGTTTAGTTTATATTGATGAAATATTTTTTTTATAAAAACTGAAAGGGATTCTTCGGGCTTCTTACTATATGGATTTGGATTGAGAGTATTTAACATTAAATAGCTAGTTTCGACGTATTTAAAAAAATCATAATACTGAAAGTATTCTATAGCTTTTTTAAAGGCATCATAACTTATTGAATAATGTAATAAAAAAGCTAATTCGACAGATGATAATTGAGATTTAAAGAAATTGCCATAATAATCTCTTTTAGTTGAATTATAAGAGAATTCAAGAACATTAAAAACATTTCTATAATATTGACTAAAAATATGACCATACTTCATATTTAAACAGTTAGCAACATATTTCATTATAGTGTAACAATAATTATCATAGTTTAGACTATTTTTTTCCCCAGCAATAATTTTCTCTGCAAAGCGAAAATAAACCATTGATTTTTTAATATCAGAGAAATCTGGTGGGAATTTTATTAAATTGTTTTTATTGCAAAACAATATTTGAGATTCCAATGCACCAATATCTACTGATGTGTGATTGAAGCTATGTGCAATACCTGTCAAAATAGTATTTTTTGAATTGGCATCTGTTTCCAAATATTCTAAATTGTAAATGAAACGGTTATATATAATTGCAATAATTGAATAATCAATAATTAGATCACTGATTGAAATTGTTTTTTCTCCTTCTTTAATTAGGAGTACATTATTAACTTTATTCTGATAAAGGTCTAGCATTTTAAAGAATATATTTCTTTCATCATTTATTGCTGCTTGTTTTTTTGATTCATTAATTGAGTATAGAACTCCAGCAAAAGCTAATAACCCTGTGATTGAACCTAAAAATGATCCAAAATATGCCCAATCCTGAGAATTATTCGATAACCCATATTTAGCAAATCTATATGCGTACAGAATTAGCATAACAGATATTACAAATAGAATTAAGGATACAAAAACCGAGAATCTATTATTTGTCATTAACGGTTTCTGTTTTTTAAACCATATTTGAATCTTTATTTGATATTCTTTAAATTTCATAATGATGAAGTTTTAAATAATTTGTCTGGGATCATTCTCAATCTCAAAATTAAACATATTTTACTGATAATGAAACTTACACTCTAAGCGTTAGTAGCTTTGTAATCAATTTTTTAAAACTTAATTATGAAACTAACATCAATGCAAACAAGAATTACTGTAAAGTTAGATAATGAGTGTCGGCACCAAAAAATGTGTAAGAATCCCCTTGTTTTTTGAGGGGCCGATTATTATTTAATGGTTAAGCAGCCCATGTGTTAGTACTCATTAAAACCTTTGGAGTAATTATTATAACTGAAATAGTAGGCTGGTTTTAAAATATATTTCTAAAAAAACCTATAAAAAAAAGTGGGAAGGTAGTCGGAATTGAACAATGTTAATATGTTTTAACAAGTGAAGGTCTTCAGTGTATGTTGAAAACCTTTTGTGTTTGATGTTCAGAATATTATATTTAACTTTAATGCAGTAAAATTCAAAACTAAAAATTATGGGAAAATCAAATATTAAATTCTTGGCAATTGTCTTGAATATGATTGTAGGAGTATTGCTGCTTGTTTCGTGTGTCAGCAATACCAATTCAGAAGTTTTGAAAAAAGAATCATCATTAGAGACTCATAAAATCTATGGAGCAAGTATCCAGTTAAAAACGGGTCCTGGTGTAACATATGAAGGTGTTTTTATAAATGATAAAGATTCTAGTAGTAAAAAACCAGCGAAGATAAATTACACTTGCAAAGTTGTTATTTTGGAGGAAAGTGCCGACTGGATTAAAGTTTGTGTTGTAGAACCAGAATATTTGAGAGAAGATTATACTGGTTGGATTCCCAGAAAACATATTGAGATCCCACCTGAAGATCCAAAAATGAATGAAGTTCTAAAAATATATGAAGCAAATGTTAAAGCTTATGGTGAAATAACAGCAGGTTGTATACGGGATCAAGAAATAAGAGTTGGGATGAAAGAAGAAGGATTAAAACTTATTAATAAACCTGTTTTAAAGAGAGTTAACAGAACAGAAACGATGTATGGAGTAAGAAAGCAGTATGTTTATTATGGAAACATGTATGTATATGTAGATGATGGAATTGTTACTGCAATCCAATCATAAGAATAACAGACTGATGATATGAATAGAATGAAGAAAATCTATATTGGTTATAATTAGCACTATGCATTATGAGAAATATAACTATGAATAATAAACACATTGGGATAGCTGCTAGTATTTACATATTAGGAATTTTATCTGGGATTGGAATTGCAAGAGTATTCACATTATCATATGGGTTCTATGATATTCTTTCTTCAATCATAATTGTAACATTATCATTTCCCTTCAGTTATTTTTTGTACTATCTAAGTAAATCAGATGCTGAGATTAGAAGGTTAAATGATATAAAGCTAATGACTTATAATAGTTTAGCGGATCAATCAAATTCCATATTAAAAGATTGCTCAATACTGTTACTTAATTTGTGCCCAGAATTATCAAAAGAAGAAAAAGTAAATGTTACACATCTAAGTATAGCATTACCTCTCAAATTCAATAGAATTACAAAAGATATCCAGAACTTTAATACATTATTAAGTACTAATATTTGTGTAGAACATATTGACAATATTCAAAATGTTATTAATCCTATGATCATTTCATTAGATAAATTGGAGTTTAAATCAAAAGATGAATGTTCTGAAATTTATTCAGTTTTTCATACAAATGTAAATGAATTTACAGATAATCTTTGTAAAGAATTATTGAAGCAGTAAAGCAATTTACTTAACAAAAGAATTCCTATAAGATAGACCAACTTCCAGCTTATCATCAACATCATAAATAACAAAAGTAATCTTTGATTGAAATAGTTTTTCTTTCAAGAGGATTATAATCTAATGAAGCACTCTTTTAATTGGTGCATAATATCAGCTATTTGTTTTTTGAGCCGGCAGGTATGCTGAAAGAATCAATACGCCACATGCGAAGGTTGCGGTTGCGGGTTGCATCCATGATACATATCCGATTATTATCAGTTGTACAATTAACCAGAGAGCTACTACTCCGACAGAGCCGAATGAGACAATTCGGGCAAACCTGCTGTAGGCGAAATTCATAACAGATGCTGTTAGGAATGATCCTCCAACTACAATAAACAGAATTAAACTTGGTATAAAATAGGAGCTAAAGGGGCTGCCCTCCAGCCATTCCATGGGTACACCCTCTGCACCGCTCATTCCGTACCACCCTCCACCAAAAGCGTTTAGAGCTCCAAATGCCAACATAATTCCTAGAATTATGTGAAGCGTTTTAGTCTTTTTTAATGTGTTTTTCATAAAATGTTTCAAATAAACCATTTACCTTTTTAGTTCAAATGTTGTTTCTGTGTCAACGTTACCTTTTACCATTGCGAAAACAGGGCAGTAGGTCTCCTCTGATAGCTGTATTATCTTTTTCATATCCAGATCGGTTACATCGGGAGAGGCAACAGTAATGTGAAGATTTATTTTGCTGAAACCGGTTGGGTGTTCCTGTCGGCGAATGCCATGTGATTCAATTTCAAAACTACCGATGGTTTTGCCCATTTTTCTTAAGAAGGTTAGCAGGGCAGTACCCAGGCAAGAGGAGATGCTCATTAAAAGTAGTTCCAGAGAGGTGTAACCGAGGTTGTCTCCAAGCGGCGGAGTATAGTCAATTGATACGGGTTTATTACCTTCGACAAGGCCCTCGAAATTTAGCCTGTCGTTCACGAGCTTAATCGAGGCAAAAAGCTCTTTTGATTTGTCTGACATTTTTTATTGGTGTTAATTGTTATGCTTAAACGAAAAGCGTACCTGGCAAATTTTCGTTGCCGGGATTGTTTGAATTCATATTTGGGATATGTTGTTTTTAGTTACTTTCTGACTTCAAAAAGTCTTTCAAGACCGGAATAGGGGAGCAGTTCACTTACTCTAAAGACAGACAAACCATGCTTCACAACAGGCAATCTGCTAATAATGTCTTTTGCCTCCCGTTTGTCTTTACATTCAAGAACCATCACTGCATTGTGTAGTTCGTCAAAGTAAATTTCCCTGATAATATTTTTTTGGATAAGTTCATAAACAGCCTCTGCTTCTGCCTTAAGAGTCTCTTTTGCCTCTTTCCAGTTGGTTCCTTCTATCTCTTTTTCGATTGCCAATATCTTCATATGCAATAGTATAAAATGGTGATGAGGAGTTATAAATCTTTTGAAAAACGGTGTAAATCTACAAATCTTTTTAAAATTGATGCATATTTGCAGAAATATTCACTTCAATTTGTTTTTAATGAAAGATTTTGCGGCAATAGATTTTGAAACAGCTAACGAATATCCCTCAAGTGTCTGCAGCGTGGGAGTGGTCATTGTAAGAGATGGAGAGATAGTTGACAGGTATTACAGCCTTATTCAGCCGGAGCCCAACTATTATAATTACAGGAACAGTTGCGTGCATGGTCTTACAAGGGAGGATACCGAGATGGAGAGGGTTTTTTCGAAGGTGTGGAGTGAGATTGAGCCGCTTATTGAGGGATTGCCGCTCGTGGCGCACAATAAGAATTTTGATGAGTCATGTCTGAGGGCTGCTTTCAGGACTTACTGTCTGGATTACCCTGATTATGAGTTTTATTGTACACTTTCTGCATCAAGAAGGCAGTTAGGTAAGTCAATTGTTAATCATCAGTTGCATACGGTTTCGGCCCATTGCGGATATATTTTGGAAAATCACCATAACGCTTTGGCTGATGCAGAGGCCTGTGCTGTGATTGCATTGAAACTGCTTTAAGCTAAAATTGCTTTGTGTTGAAATGATTACAATCTAAGTTTGTATTACTCACATTAACCGCAACAACCCTTTGATTTATCCTGAATTGGGGGGCATTTTACTGTTCCGTAAGAGCAAAACACACAGCAGTCACCACTCTTAGGTTTTAATAATTTTTTGCAATTTGGACACTCATAAAAGAACTGGCAGGCATTAAGTGGCATCTCCTCTTGCTTGCTATAGCCGCAATGTGGACATGTTATTATTGATTTTGTCTGAATTGGGTTGTTCACGTTTCGGTTACTTTTTTATTATTAGTGCTTTACTCAATTTCGTTTTCTTCACCAACGTTCTCTTCATTAATGTTTTTCTCGTACTGCTCAACCACAAGAGTTGCCTGGGCTTCATCTTCTACTGAGACAAAAACTTTAACTGCGCCTGCTCCTCCGGGCTCGGCCCACCAGGGGGCAATTGTGCCTAAAAGTTCATCTTTGAGATAGGACTCAATTCCTGCGTTTTCGAGCAGGCTCCTTACCATTTCGCATTGCAGGTATGTTCCGCTGAACACCTTTACCGGATCTGTTTTCATTTCATTACACTTTTTTTGTACTCAATTATCTTGGTAAGATCATTAAGCTGCTCATCCTTAGAAATATCAATGATTAATGGAGCCAACTTGCCCACCATTTTCACATCTTTAATGCTCTCTTTTATCTCTTTTGCAATTTCTAGCTGATCTATTCCTTTAATGGTTGCTTCTGTGAAATAAAAGCCGACTTTAAGGTAGTCATTCCAAAGCGATAACCAAAATACTGTTTTTTTCTTGTAGGTTACTTTGCATAACCAGCTTTTGCCGTCTTTGTAGTAGTTCCACTCTGTGTTAAGGGAGTGTTTGTCACTCTTAATAAGTGATATGAAATTTTGGTACAGCGTAAATAACCCCGGGATTATTCTCGACAGATTTTCATCGTTTGGAATAATCTCCTGTTCTCTTAAGAGTTGAGTTTCCATTTTGATTATTTTTTTCTAAATACTAATGCTGAGCAGATTACGTTGTTTTGGAGTATTTGGTACTCCTCGCTTTGTTTGTTTACGTAGTTTTTAAACATCTCTGCCTTTTGGGGATGCATTTGAGTCAGCTCGTGGCATCTCTTTTTAAGGTTTTCATACTCCTCACTGTAACTGTTGCCAAGCTCTGTGGTTTTCTCATGAATATGTTCGTCAGAAAGTAACATTCCGGCTGCCTCTGCCTGCCTCAATATCTCTTGCTTCTCAAATAGTCTTACATGGGTGAAATTGTCATTCTTTATCTTGTACCAATCATCCATTATCACAATTCCATCATTAGCCAGGCAAGGTAAAACGCCTTTGAGTGTTGATTCGTAGTCACCAAAAAGCGGGCCTGTTGCTGCCAGCACAATAACATTGTAATCTTTGAGCTCTTTGGTTCTTTCTCTTATGTCTGCAGTTTCAAAAATGCATTGGTCACCTACTCCTTTTTCAGAAGCAAATAATTTTGCCTCCTTTATAAAACCTTCCACTGCATCAATTCCATGACAAAAACAGTTTAAAGCACGAGCCAGTTCAATTGAAACAGATCCTTTTCCACAGCCAAGATCCAAAATTTTTAGTGAGGGGTAGTTGTGTGTGTTTCTCTTTACAAGATCTGTTATAACCTCCGGGCAAGCCCCTATCTCCGTAAAATCCTGCAAAATGTATGGCAGGTATTCTACAAGCTCAACATTGTCACAATCCATTGAGGATGCGACGCTTTCAATAATAGAGTTCATAAAAAGATAGTTTTGTTTATTTTTTTGACAAATATCTGTAAATCAAGTATGACAACCAAATAATATGTATTGATGTGCCTATCAGGAAGGCTGAAACGGAGTGTGGACTTTCAATTATGCGGGTAATCCAGTATGTTGGAAAAATGAGCGACAATATTGAGAACCAATTCAGTGCAAAGAGGTCGCTAAATGCGAAAATTCCAAGCATATTCAACCCTTTGGCAAATGTAAGCCCTTTGACTTTATCATCTGCTCCTGAGAAAATAAGTAAGCCGATAATAATGGAGTATATTGCTGATAGTAGCGATAGTAAAAGGATGGTGTAAAAGGGAACATCAATTACATTCAGAACATATATTGCAATTATTGAGTAAATAAAGCAAAGAATTGATGAAAATGATAGTCTGTTTACCAGATATCCGCTTCTGCCAAGGGGAGTAACAGCCATAAGTTCGGCAATGTTTCCGTCTTTATCGTCAAGCATCATAAACCCTATGACAATACCTAGCATACCTGAGATAAGTATCAGAATTCCGGCCATCAAATATTGGTAATAGAGGCTGAACTCAAAATTAAATTTTGTGGCAATAAATGGGAAAAGAAAAAATATAAGGAGCTTAAAAACAACAACTATCAGCAGTGGAGCAAGCATTAGTATGCTCATAACAGGGTCTCGAAATACCTGCTTCAGGTCATTTTTTATATGGATCAAATTAATCATAGTTTTAATCCTGATATACAATTTTGTTTTCAAAAATTTTGACTGAATACCTGAAAAAGATATAGTTCATTAGTAAAAGGTAGAGAGTTAGCCCCAAGGCTTCGTACCAGATAATGCCGTGATAAGCCCCTAGTAAGAGTCTTAATGCTGCAACACTGGGTACGACTGTAAAAAGATATGAGTATTCAAATCCTAAAAGGGAGAAGGATGGCAGAACAAAGAGTAGCATATATGGTATTGTTTTGACCATGTATTGGTTTACATTGTTGCACCCTGCATTAATCATTATTCCGCTTAGAGTAAACAGCCCGGCAGTTAATATGGTTGAGAGTATCAGTAAAAACCAGTTTACGTTATTTATTGGGCTAAGTGCTGTTATTGCTATTGCTGCTATTGCGGAGACAAGTGCCAGAGAGATAGCTTTAGCGAGTATGTACTCTTGTGTCCTAAGGGGCGATACAACCATCACCATGAGTACACCCTGGGATTTTTCAAGAAGAATAATTCCTCCGATAAAAAAGAGCCCCAAGACTGAAGGGTCAGAAAAGACAACCAGAGGGAGTGCAATTGTTAACACATTTTCCGGAAGCATCGAGAGTATAATCAGGTACATTATGGTGATTATCAGATATACCAGGTAAAAACCCTGTTTTATCTGAAATTTTATGTCTGACCAAATTGCGTTTATTAATCTCATTGAAGATTTTTTCCGGTTAATTTTATGAAGATATCTTCCAGAGTTGCTTCGCAAGTGTGAATTGTTCTGATCTCTTCATTTTTGATTAAGCTCAAAAATTGTTCGTTCTCCCCTATGTGGTTTAGATCAAACTCAGCTGAATGTTCTGTTCCCTCTTTTATATAATTGATATTCAGCAGCCTTTTACCATGTTCAATCATAAGATCGGCAGGTGAGCCTGTAACTACAATTTTCCCATCTACAATAAAGGAGACTCTGTCACACAGTTGTTCGGCTACAGTCATATTGTGTGTGGTGAGAAATACTGTTTTACCGGCAGCCTTTTGTTCTAGTATTATATCTTTAATAATGTGTGCATTAACAGGGTCCAATCCGGAGGTTGGCTCGTCAAAAAACATAAGCTTTGGGTTGTGCATAATGGAGCGGATAAAGTTAAGCCTCATCTTCATGCCCTTTGAGAAGCTTTCAACTCTTGAGTTTTTATCGGGGAGGAGACCTACTCTGTCCAGCATAGTGGGTATGTCCGAAATTCCATTTTTATAGTAAGCGCCTATAAGTTTGAGGTTCTCTTCCGGTGTTAGTTTTAGATACAGATTGGGAAAATCAAATGCTACCCCAATTTGCTCGTAAAAATCTTTACCCCATGAGCTACGCTCTTTGCCGAATATCTTAATGCTGCCGGAATAATTCCGTAGAAGCCCGATAATGAGCCTTTGTGTTGTGGTTTTTCCCGCTCCGCTTGGTCCGAGAAATCCATACACCTCCCCCTCCTTTACCTTAAAGGACATATCTTTGACGGCTTTTTTCTGTGTGTTTTGATATGTAAACTCCAGATTGCCTATCTCTATCATGTTGCGATTATTAAGTTTAGTATTTGATGACCCCGCATTTTTTTGCATACGCGTCAAGCTCTGTGTAGTGCTTTTCTATGCTCTGCAGAAGTTTGATTTGTGCTCTGGCTCTTACCAGGTTGTGCTCAGGATAGTCTGTTTTATAATATTTGTCTCCGTCCAGATAGTCATCCAGGAAGCGGACAGCTTGTTCGTAAGTCAATAGCTTGGCTCCGAATGCAAGGGTCTCTATCTCTGACTTTTTCAAAAACATTCTTGTCTTGTCAAGAAATCCTTTCATGAATGCTTTGGCCAGATTCATGTCCAGCTCAACATTCTTAATGTCGGCATCATCCTCTTTTCCTGTGTTGGCGCCGCTTCTAATGGCATCTCCAACGTCGTAGCAGATGTAGCCGGGCATTACGGTGTCAAGATCGACAACGCATAATACCTCGTCATTTTTGTCGAAAAGTATGTTGTTAAATTTGGTGTCCTGATGCACAACTCTTGTTGGGATAATTCCCTTCTCGCCAAGATCGGCAATCATAAGAAAATCGTGACTTTTATTTATGAGAAAATCTACCTCTTTGTTCACATCTTTCAGGCGGCCTGCAGGATTAAGTACAACTCTTCTGCGGAGGTTTTCAATTCTTACGGGTGTATTGTGAAAGTTAGGAATAACTTCACACAGCCTTTTGCCGGGAAAGTCTTTGAGGTATTTATGGAACTGGCCGAAAGCCTTACCTGCCACCTCTGCCATCTCAGGACTCTCCATTTTATCGTATGAGTGGCTATCCTCAATAAAGAGAAACATGCGCCAGTAGTCACCGTTACTGTCCCAGTAGTATAATTTTGTATTGTCACCTTTCCCAATGGATATTGGAGTGAGTACATGTCTGTCAATATCTTGAATTCCCTTTAAAATAACCTTGTTGCGTATGTAGTCGGTTACCATTTTTATGTTGTATTGCAGACTCTCAACATCTCTGAATACATTGTGGTTGATTTTCTGTAACAGATAATTGGGGTGCTTTGGGTCTTTGGTAACAACCTTCCATGAATCGTTGATAAGCCCGCTGCTTAGCTCTTCAATTTCAAGTACAGGGTGCGGAAGGAGCCCTACAGCTACCATCTCTACCACACTCTTTGGTACATAGTTCATAAACAAAAGATTAATTTGGTGATTAAATTTAAGTTATGTAAAAATACGATTTTTTGCTCAGATGTTAATTCATTTTTGTTATTATTTCAAACAAAAGAGACCGGGAAAAGTAATTTTTCCCCCGGTCTCTTTGGATATTCAGGTAAAACGGTGTGTCTGGAAATATGTCTAGAATTTAAAACCGAATGAGATACCTGCCCTCAAACCTCCCCACATTCCGTCAAAAGCAACACTTGCTCTGTTTGCGGTCACAGTTACGGTTTTTTCAATCAATGGTATATCTATGCTTTCAAGAGCATCTCTAATCTCATTTTGTGCTTCAGTAGACATTGGAGATGCAGAGTTGCCTATAAGATCTCCCTTGCTTTTACCCACGTGCGGTCCCAGAATCCACCAGTCAAGTACAAGGTGTTTGCCCAGAGCCCATTGTGCTCCAAGCATAATTCCAAATGTATTGGCTGTATTTGAACCTTCGAGAGTTATAGTGTTTTGAGTCGGGGTTAGGCCTCCCTCTTCATAAGTTACGCTAAGGTTTTCTGCATTGAATTTGGCGTATCTGTAGAATGGGGCAATGTAGAAACCTCTTCCGTAACCTTTTTTGCCCACATAC
This sequence comes from Bacteroidetes bacterium HGW-Bacteroidetes-7, assembly GCA_002842465.1. Taxonomy (GTDB): domain Bacteria; phylum Bacteroidota; class Bacteroidia; order Bacteroidales; family UBA932; genus Bact-08. The sequence goes on along the minus strand of PHDA01000012.1, from coordinate 38,511 downwards.
CACCTGATTTCCGGAGTTATAGCCGAATGTGACATTGTGAGCTTATTAAGCATGTCTTCTACATCGGGATCGTTATCCGACATCCTTATAATGCTGTTTTTGAATGGTACGTTACCGGAAGGCATAAATTTATACGAAATTGCTGCTGAGAATTTTTTTGACAGCACCCTTTCATATTGAAATGAGTAATTTCTTATTGGGATAGCAGTAAGGTTTACCTTAAAGAGGTTCATCTGCTGTTTTACTTCATAATCTGTCTGATAGGCAGACCCGTAGAGGCTCTCCTCTTTCTCTGATGCCGCCTGGGCACTTGCAAAGAGGGTAATACCAAAAAAAAGAGTTAAGAGAAATGTCTTTTTCATATTTATATGTTTAAGTGAACGAAATATAACAAAAAAATGGATAAATTAATTTCCATATAGTTTATTTTTATAAATTGTAAGTAAATTAAGAGGGTGAAATTATAAATCTTTAGTTATGAAATATCTGAAAATTATGTCATTGTGTGTATTTCCACTGCTGAGTGTGTTGGGATGTAAGGTGAATGCGGGTGATCCGCTTAATATTATTCCAAAGCCGGTATCAGCAAAAACTTTTGAAGGATTCTTCAATATTACAGCTGGTACCATTATTGAGTACAATTTTGATATTGAGAAGGGTGGATTAATAATTGAAACTTTAGCAACCCATCTTTCAGATTATTATAAATTGGAAAATGTAGCTCAGCAAGCTGCATCGCGGCAAAGCAAGAAATCTGTTTTTCTGAAGCTTAATGAAAGTAAAAAAATTGAGAAAGAAGGTTACAGATTAGAAGTAAGCAAAAATGGAGTTCTAATTGAGGCATCTGATATGAATGGTCTCTTTTACGGTGTTCAGTCCCTGATTCAGATGATGCCTGCAGAGAGCGGAGCAAGGGAGATTGTTGAGGTACCATTTGCGGTTGTTCAAGATTATCCGAGATTTGCATGGCGTGGCCTTCATCTTGATGTTTGCCGCCACTTTATGCCTAAAGAGTTTGTCTTTAAGTACCTTGATTTTATGGCAATGCATAAAATGAATACATTTCACTTTCACCTTACAGAAGATCAGGGCTGGAGAATTGAGATTAAAAAATATCCTCTTCTTACAGAGGTAGGCTCAAAAAGAAAGGAGACTCTCATTGGCAGTGCACGCACCTCAAAAGAGTATGATGGCATTCCACATGAGGGCTTCTATACACAGGACGATATCAGAGAGATTGTAAAATATGCTGCAGACAGATTTATTACTGTAGTTCCTGAAATTGAGATGCCGGGCCACGCACTTGCAGCTCTGGCCTCATATCCTGAATTGGGCTGCACTGGTGGACCTTATGAAGTTGCAACCAGATGGGGAATATTCCATGATGTGATGTGTGCCGGTAAGGAGTCAACATTTGAGTTCCTTGAAAATGTCATGACTGAGGTGCTTGAACTATTTCCATCGGAGTATATACATGTTGGAGGTGACGAATGTCCTAAAACCAAATGGAAAGAGTGCCCATTATGTCAGCAGAGAATTGCAGACGAAGGTTTAAAGGATGAACATGAGCTTCAGAGCTATTTTATACAGAGAATGGAAAAGTTTCTGAATTCAAAAGGAAGAATATTAATAGGATGGGACGAAATTCTTGAAGGAGGTCTGGCTCCCAATGCAGCAGTAATGTCATGGAGAGGCGAGGCCGGGGGAATTGAGGCTGCCAAGCAGAACCATAACGTGGTTATGTCGCCGGGAACTCATTGTTATCTTGATCATTATCAGGCAGACCCTAAAACCCAACCATTGGCAATAGGTGGCTTCACTCCTTTGGAAAAAATATATGCTTATGAACCTGTTCCTGACTCATTAACAACTGAGGAGGCAAAATATATTATGGGTGCTCAGGGTAATGTCTGGACAGAGTATATGAAAACCAGCGACCATGTAGAGTACATGGTTTACCCGCGTGCTGCTGCTCTATCTGAGGTTGTCTGGAGTCCCAAAGCTGATAGGAATTATACCGAATTCCTAGACAGGCTAAAGCTTTTGACCAAAAGATATGATTTTTACAATTTAAACTACGCTAAAGTGGCTTTTGAACAGCCTGTTGAGTAGTGAACTCTTTTTAGTTTTAAGTTGTTTATAAAAGAGATGAATTACATTTTTACAACATTCTCTCTGCTCTTTCTGTTTACAAGTCTGGTTTCGTTTGCTGTTGCTGTCATAGCCTGGAATAGAAAGAGAGAAAGAGGTACTACAGAACTTGCATGGCTTATGCTATTTGCAGGGTTGTGGTCTTTTTTTGTAATATTTGAGACAGCAGCAACTACAATTGAATTAAAAATTTTCTGGTCAAAAGTTGCCTATGTTGGAGCTCTCACAACACCTGTTCTTTATCTGATTTTGGTTTTAAGGTTTGTAGGTAAAGATAAGTATCTTAAAAAGAAGTATTTAGTTGCTTTATGGATAGTTCCGATTATCACTTTTATTCTTACTCTTACTAATGAATACCACGAGCTTGTATGGACCGGTTATGCTCCAATTTCTCCCTCAACAAACCTTACACAGTACTATCACGGAATTGCATTCTGGATAGGGAATGTGATTTACAACTATATTTTGCTGTTTATAACTTCGGCATATCTGCTCACCTTCATTTTCGAGAGAATGTCAACATTCCGAACTCAAGGGTTATACCTTCTTGTTGGCTCTTTGTGCCCATGGATTGCCAGCGTCTTTTACATAACAGCAAAGAATCCTGTTCCGGGACTTGACCTTGTTCCTCAAAGTATGATATTCAGCGGTATTCTGTTTACTATTGCTATTTACAGGAACCGTTTTCTTGATCTTATTCCCGTTGCAAAAGAGACCCTTTTTGAAACATTGGACGAGGGAATAATAGTGCTTGATGCCAATAACAGAGTTCAGGATATAAACGATACCGCCCGAGGTTTTCTTGGTGTTGAATCAAAAAATATCACAGGAATAAATATTGATTGTGATTATGTAAAGGTTAAAAGTTTTGTAAGCGTAATAATGAGTGACCAATCTGAGTCACGCCTGGATGTCCCCGGGAGGTTGGGAGTAAACTCATACCTTGTATTAAAGAAAAAGTTTAAGGATTACCCCGGTAGCAATCTTGTGATAATAAGAGATATTACAAACGAGATTCTAAAGGAGAGGCAGATAAAACTGAGTAATGAAAATTATCAGCAGCTTTACAACCTGTTTAGAATGATGTCCGATAATATGCAGGATATGTTGTGGGCAAAAGATCTTGAAAAAAGATACATTTTTGTCAATAAGTCAATCTGTAATAATTTTCTCTTTGCATCAGACATTTCTGAGCCAATCGGTAAGACTGATCAGTATTTCTTTGACAGAGAATTCGCTGCAAATCATGGTAATAAACAATGGCATACATTTGGTGCAACCTGCAGTGATTCTGATCAGGTAGTTATTGAAACTGGAGAGCCTGCAAGATTTGAAGAGGAGGGCTATCTGAGAGGCAGTTATTTTGTCATGGATGTAAACAAAGCCCCCATTTTTGATTCGTCAGGCAAGATGATTGGTATTGTGGGAAGTGCCAGGGAGATTACTCAGGACAAGAAGAATAAAGAGGAGCTTGTTATTGCCAAGAAAAAAGCTGAGGAGAGTGATACATTAAAATCTTCTTTTCTGACCAACCTCAGCCATGAAATAAGAACTCCAATGAACTCTATTACAGGTTTTTTGGAACTAATTCAATCTAAAGACATTAATATTGATGAGCATCAAACCTATATTGAGCAACTCAAGAAAAGTAGTGGAAGAATACTATCTACATTAAACGATATTATTGAAGTTTCGAAAATTGAGGCAGGTCAGATACAACTAGACGAGAATAATGTTAATCTCAATGAAATCCTGGACTATTTTATAAGTAAATATACTTCTGAAGCTGCAGAGCGAGGTTTAGAGCTTATCGCCGAGAAGGGGCTTGATAATAATCAGGCATTTGTTATTACTGACAGAAACAAATTAATTTCTATTCTTAATAATCTTATAAAGAACTCAATCAAATATACATACAGCGGATATATTAAGATTGGTTACAAGCATAATGAGGAGGTTATTGATTTTTACGTTGAAGATACCGGAATAGGTATTCCAAAAGAGCGTCAGGAGGTTATTTTCTATCGTTTTGTTCAGGCAGACCACAGCTTAACCAGGCCATACGAAGGCTCGGGAATTGGTTTGTCAATCGTAAAGGCATATACCGAACTTATGGGAGGCGGTATTAATCTTGATTCAGAACCGGACAAAGGGAGTAAATTCTACTTTTCCCTTAACTACAAACCTGTTATTTTTCCTAACTAAATTTTAACATTTTGATATCTGTTATAATGATTACACACTTCGAGTGTAATTATTGTTATTTGTAACTTACTAATAGTCCGATTGTTTGATTAATGTTTTTGGCAAAATCATTAATTTACGATTTGCAATGAATTTATTTATATATTCACGCCAAAAAGAATTTAAGAATGAACAATTTTTCTATAGGAAATTTAAACCTTTCGGTACCAATTGTACAAGGCGGAATGGGTGTGGGTATATCACTTTCGGGTTTGGCCGCAGCCGTAGCAAATGAAGGAGGAGTGGGAGTTATCTCGTGTGCAGGAATAGGATTGCTGTACAAAGAAAAGTCCAAAGATTTTTTTGAAGCCTCAATTCTGGGGTTGAAAGAGGAGATACAAAAAGCAAAAGAGAAAGCTAAGGGAGTTATTGGTGTAAACATTATGGTTGCACTGACGAATTTCTCAGATATGGTTAAAACAGCAATTTCATCCAAAGCAGATATAATTTTTGCAGGCGCAGGCCTTCCAATGGATTTGCCATCGTTTCTTACAAAAGACAGTACAACAAAGCTTGTTCCTATTGTTTCCTCGGTAAGAGCTGCAATGATTATTTGTGAGAAGTGGATTAAGAATTACAATTATGTACCTGATGCAATAGTTCTGGAAGGTCCAAAAGCCGGAGGTCACCTGGGCTTTAAATCAGAACAGATTACAGATGAGCACTTTTCACTTGAAGAGATACTTCCTGATTTAGTGTCACATATTAGGACATTAGAAGAGACCCATAACCGCAAAATTCCAATAATTGCCGGAGGAGGAATTTACGATGGAAAAGGAATACAGAAAATATTGGACATGGGTGCCTCTGCGGTACAAATGGGAACCATATTTGTTACAACAGAGGAGTGTGATGCGTCTGTTGAATTCAAAAACAGTTATATAAAAGCTCAGGAAAAGGATATTGAGATTATTAAAAGTCCTGTTGGTCTTCCTGGAAGAGCTTTAGGTTCACGTTTTCTTGACAGAGTAAAAAGTGGTCTTGAAAAGCCTGTAAAGTGTAATTTCCACTGCATAAAAACATGTGACTATACCAAGAGTCCATATTGCATAATAATTGCTTTATATAACGCTTTCCGTGGTAATTTTAACAGAGGGTATGCTTTTTGCGGTAGCAATGCATATAAAGCTGAAAAGATTATGACAGTCAAAGAGACCATCAAGCTTCTGATGGATGATATGAAAAAATAAGCAGTTAACTAATTACACATCTGTCATAAAATCAGCTCTATATATAAATTTAATCTGCTCGGAGAAAAATAAATTGTAATTATAAGTAATTATTGCATATCTTTGAGCCACATTTTTTTAATACAACATGAATAAAGGAACAGTAAAATTCTTCGATGAGACCAAAGGTTTTGGTTTTATTAAAGACGAAAATTCAGGAACGGATTACTTCGTACACGTAACCGGTCTTAAGTCGAAAATCAAAGACAATGATCAAGTAACATTTGATCTGGAACAAGGAAAAAGAGGTTTAAATGCAGTAAATGTAAAATTAGCGTAGCTATTTATCACTGAAAAGTACTATTATATAACTCTTTTCAAACCCGATTATTAAAAAGCCCCGGTAGACCGGGGCTTTTTATTTTTATCTGATGGTTGATTTCTGGATTTTCTTATGTGGCTCCAGATAGAGTGGTAAAGCTGCAGAGCCATACCAATTATAAAGATCAGCCTCAAGGACTTTAGAATTAACTGCAGGGTCTGTTGCTAGTATTTTTCGTGCCTCCAACGTGTCTTTTACATTTAAAATAAAAATGCCCCTGTAACTGTTTCCATTTTTGCCAATAGGTCCGGCAACTATTAGTTTACCTGTTTCAGAAAGCACCCCCATATTTTTCATATGACCTCCAAACAATGAGTCAAGCTCCTTTTTGTCTGTTGTCTTGTTACTACCTGTTTTTAGTATTACCAAAACATAGTTTTTCATACCATATTCGTCGGCACCCAGCTCTTTTGCAAGATTCTGATCATATTGATTAGTTGTGTTCTGTGCAAGTAAAAGTATTGGTGTAACCATCAAAAAAGTGATGATAATTGTTGATCTGATTAATGCTTTCATATAGTTAATAATTAACAATAATAATTTAAGTTCGACTATACAGTGGCAGAGTGAAAATAAAATCACTTCCCTTGCCCTTCTCGCTCTCTACCCAAATCCTACCACCGTTTGCCTGGGTAAACTCTTTGCAAAGCACCAGTCCCAAGCCTGAGCCTTCTTCACTTTCGGTGCCTGAGGTTGAATGGTTAGATCCTATTATCCATAGAGAATCAATTGTATCAGCGCTTATGCCCACACCTTTGTCTGATATTTTTATCTCAGAAAAATCATTTTTTGCAGAAGCATTTATCTCAATGGAGCTGTTGCGATATGAGAATTTTACTGCGTTAGAGACAAGGTTACGAATTATTGTCTTAACCATGTTTTTGTCACAATACAACTCTAAACTCTCTTTATCATTGAAATTGATAGTGATATTTTTATTTTCTGCCTGCACTAGCATAGGTCCGGCAACCTCATTCCATAACTCGCTCAGGCTTGTCTTTTCTGGTGTAAATGTGATTTTGCCTAATTGGGATCTTGACCAAAGAAGGAGATCTTCCAGAAGCTTATAGGTCGTGTTGCCAGAAGTGTTCATCATCTCGACAATTTCCTCTACCTCTGCAGGCTCCAATGTTCTAAGGTTTGTCTTTAAATAATCTGTGAAACCAATAATGGTGGTGAATGGATTTTTAAGGTCGTGTGCAATTATTGAGAAGAATTTGTCTTTTGTTGCATTGGCTTCGTTAAGCTCTTTTACTGTGCTATTTAACTTAACAAGAGTCTCTTCAAGCACACGTTTCTCTTTAATCAATTGTCTCTGAAGATTGCCAATCTCTCTATTAAGATTGTGCATCATTAAATTCTGCTGCATCAACTGTTCGGAGTCAACTCCTCCAATAATAAGTATAGAGTCATCTTTTCTGTAAACATTTGCCATTATTGATGAGTTAACGGTGGAGTAATCACCGAATGTGATGTACCCTTTATAAACATTGCAATATGGGCAATCGTTTTTTGATAGTGTCTCAAAAGTGGGGTTAAGTAAGCTGCTTGCAGGATTTAAATCTCTGAAGAGTACCCTGATGGCATTGTTGGCAAATATGAGCTCCCCATCTTTTTTAAAAATAGCAATACAAAGCGTATTACTTTCAAGAATACTTGATTCTATCTCATCTTTCCACTTAACGAGGTCAAATTTATTTTTATTGTTTAATGTTAACATACAATATTTGGAAAAATGGAAGATTTGTTTTTTTTAACGGGTGTTTATGAGATTTGTGTTTTTCCAAGGAAATCTTCGAGTGCGTAGAGATCCTGCAGATACATAACATTGGGATATTTTATAGTAAACTCTCTGTACTGATCTTTTAAGCCCTGTCCACCGGCGATAATTATAAGGTCAGGATACTTTTTCCTGATCTCCTCGATAAGTAATTCAAGTGATTTTATGTGGTAATTGATACTTACTGAAACAGCAAGAATGTTGGGTTTGACTGTATCAATAAAGTTAATAAGATCTTCCAATGGATTGTTTGCTCCCAGATAGTGAACATTAAACCCGGACATTTCAAAAATATCGGCAACCATTTTAAGCCCTATCTGATGAATCTCATTTTCTACTGAAGCAGCAACAACGGTTTTGTTGATTTTGATTTGTGAAATTATTCTCGAGTACTGCTCATTTAGGATAGATTCTACAATTGCACTTGCGAGATGTTCCGAAGAAACGCTAATCTGCCCGCTCTCCCATAAATCGCCAACTTTATATAGAGAATCCCGTATTATTTTTTCGTAAATATCTTCTACTGACCAGCCTCTGTCTGACAACTCCGCGATAATGGCCGATCCGCTGTTTCTGTCTCCGCTAAGAATTGCTGACAGAAAAGTTTTTTGATAATTTGAATAATCCATAGTCTTTATACCCCTTTTTATAAAGTTAGGAATTATTATTGAGTTTTGTTTTTTTATATGCTCTTCTGCATTACATAGTCATCCATAAAAAACCTGTTTCCAATAGGTATCTTCTCTTCCTTTATTATACCAAAGCCAATCTTTTCGTAAAAATTTATTGCCGGGTTGCTTTTATTAACATTAAGAAACACATGATTATCTCCTACAGAGACGGCAATCTCTTCAATTCTATTAATTAAAGCGACTCCGGCACCCTCTCCCTGATGTTTTGGGAGTATATATATTTTATGAATTTTGGTTCTTTTTTCTCCTGAATAGTTAAGTTGGTATGAGGCATAGCCTATACAAACATCACTGCGGGAGCTATCCTGCAGATATGCAAGTAAAAATCTGTGACCGTTATGGATTGTTTGATTTTTTAGTGAATCTGTGCTGTACATAATATCCAGCATATAGGAAATTTGCCCGGGAGATAGTATGGCTGAAAAGGTTTTCGGCCATGTCTTTTGGGCAATCTCCTGTATAATGGGGAAATCAGCCTCAGATGCATTTCGGATGTGAATCATACGAATGTATTAATTCACGAATTTAATGAAGAATTATCGAATAATCTTAACATTAAATGCATTCATGCCTCTCTGTCCTCTTTCTACTTCAAAGGTGACCATGTTGTTCTCCTGAATATCTTCAAGAAGACCGTTTGCGTGAACAAAAAATTTCTCCTGGGTTTCCATCTCTTTGATAAAACCAAACCCCTTTGAAGTGTTGAAAAATTCTACACGTCCCTTTCTGATGGGATCTTTTTCTTCATTTTCTCTTCTTGGGATAGAGACCTCAATTTTTGCTGCGTCAACTTTGTGTTTTTTTGTTGGATCGGGAGGAGTGTTTGTCAGCATTCCGTTTTCGTCTACAAAAGCAAGCATGTCATCAAATCCGCCACCTGGTGCGTTTGCTTTTCTATCCTCTTTCTTCTGCTGTTTTTCAACTCTTTTACTAAGTCTTTTTTTCTCTTTTTCTCTTTTGTTAAATGTTACTTGTGATTTTGCCATTAAGTGATATGATAAAATGATATAAACCGATCACTTTGACCGGTTTGGGATGTTGTTGATATACATTAATCAGGGATACGTAAGGTATATGACAGTATTCCGTTTTGCAAAGGTACAAATAAATATTTGTAATGATTTGATTTGACTGTGATATTCTTAAATTTGTAATGATCTATTATATTTTGGACTGTTCCACTAATAAATAAATAATAATATATGAAAAAAACATTCCTGTTAACATTGTTTATAACTGTAGCAACTATTGGTTGCGTTTATGCAAATGGCTCCGGCGCAACTGTGCCTCTTAATGAGAGCCGGCTTTTGAGATTTCCCGACATTCACGGAGACAATATTGTATTCACTTATGCAGGTGATCTGTACATTGCGGGCAATAATGGAGGGGTAGCCAGAAGACTAACCTCACATATTGGTTTTGAGATGTTCCCGAAATTTTCTCCTGATGGAAAAATGATAGCTTTTACAGGTCAGTATGACGGAAATACCGAGGTTTTTGTAATACCTGTTGAGGGAGGCGAACCTAAAAGACTTACATACACACCAACGCTTTCACGAGATGATGTTGGTGACAGAATGGGTCCCAATAATGTTGTAATGGACTGGACACCCGATGGCAAAAACATTCTTTACAGGACAAGATCTTTTTCGTTTAACGATTTTACAGGGCAATTGATGACAGTTCCCGTAACAGGTGGTCTATCTACACCTGTTCCTTTGAAAAACGGAGGGTTTGCTAATTATTCTCCTGATGGTAAATATTTGGCATACAATTATATATTCAGAGAATTTCGTTCATGGAAGAGATACACCGGAGGTATGGCAGATGATATTCGAATCTTCAATTTTGAGACTAAAAGCTCCGAAAAAATTACTGAAAACATAAACCAGGATGTATTTCCAATGTGGTCAGCCGATGGTGCCAAACTCTATTACATTTCAGACCGAAACGGCTTCATGAACCTTTACGAATATGATCTTAAATCAAAGAATACAATTCTGCTGACAAAATACAATGAGTATGATATAAAATTCCCATCTGCAGGTGGCGATTACATAATATATGAAAATGGTGGCTACCTGGTTAAATATAATACCAAAACGCAAAAGGATGAGAGGTTGAAAATATTTATTGCCAACGACGTTAACTACTCTCGTCCTGAATGGAAGGATCTTTCAAAAAGCGTTCGTTCATATTCATTGTCGCCAAACGGGGAGAGAATTCTAGCAACAGCTAGAGGTGACATCTTCTCAATCCCTGCAAAAAGCGGTGTTACATATAACCTTACAAACTCAAGCAATGCCAATGATAAAGGGGCAGATTGGGCTCCTGATGGTAGTGGTTATGCCTATATTTCAGACAAAGAGGGGGAGTTTAATCTCTATTTTTACGATAACAGAACAGGAAAGGAGAGGAGGCTTACTGATATTACGGGATATATATTTGGCTTTGAATGGTCTCCTGATTCCAAAAAGATTCTATGGAGCGAGAAGAGAAATACCCTTAATCTGTTGGATGTTGCAACCGGAAAGAACACAGTTATTGAGCAATCAGGCATAAGTCCGATAAATGATTACAACTGGGCACCAAATTCAGCTTATATTGTCTATACCCGTCCCGGCAAACAACTGAGCACAGTAATGGTTTATGATGTAAAAGAGGATAAGAAGATTCAAATTACTGACGAGTGGTTTTCGTCATTTGCAGGTAATTTTAGCAAAGAGGGAAACCATCTTCTTTTTGTCTCAAACAGAACTTTCAATCCTACCTACAGCAACACAGAGTGGAATCACGCATATACAAATATGAGCAAGATTTATGTTTTGCCCTTAACAAAGGATGCACTTGTACCTTTTGCTGTAAAAAATGACACAGTTGCCATTGTTAAGGCAGAGCCATCAGTTGAAACCTCAAAGAGTGCAGCAACTGCTTCAAAAAAACCTGCCCAGGCAACGCAGACATCAAAAACATCAAATGCAACGCAGGCAAAAACAATCACACAGGTTTACAATTTTGATAATATTCCTGCCAGGACTGTTGAGCTTCCTGTATCTCCGGCATCATACAATAATCTTCACATGATAGGTAGCCTTGTGTACTACAACTCAAGGAGAGGTACCTTGATTTATGATCTTGATGCTAAAAAGGAGACAGACCTAGGAGCGCAGATTATTTTCAGCCATGGGTATAAAAAGGCTCTTGCAGTATCCGGGCCGGGTGCAAATATTCAGGTGATTGATGTTCCTAAAGCAGCTGTTACGGTAAACAAGCCCATTTCGCTTGCAGGTGTCAAGAAGCTTGTGAATTACAAAGAGGAGTGGATGCAAATTTATAACGAAACATGGAGGCAGATGAGAGACTTTTTCTATGCAAAGAATATGCATGGAGTGAGTTGGGATGATGTTTATAAACGATACGCAGTATTGGTACCTTATGTGAACCATCGTTCAGATCTGACTTATCTGATAGGTGAGATGATTGGAGAGTTAAACGTGGGTCATGCATATTCGCAAAATGGAGAGAAGCCCGAGCCTGCAAGAGTTCAAACAGGGTTACTTGGAGCACGTTTTTCGAAAGACAAGTCGGGATACTTTAAAGTTGACAGAATTATTCAAGGAGAGAACTGGAGTAAGGAGACAAGATCGCCTTTAACTGTTCAGGGAGTTGAGGTTAAAGAGGGCGAATTTATAATTGCTGTTAATGGAACAAATCTATCATCTTTCATTGATATTTACGAAACTCTTGCCGGCACTGTCGGTACAATAGTTGAACTTGAAGTTAATAGTAAACCTGAAACAACAGGGTCAAGAAAGGTATATGTGGAGCCGATTGCCGACGAGTCATCACTCTACTATTTTAACTGGGTACGCAATAACATTAAAAAGGTGTCTGAAGCAACAAATGGAGAGGTTGGATATATTCATATTCCCGACATGGGAGTTCCCGGCCTTAATGAATTTGTAAAGCACTATTACCCTCAGCTGGGTAAGAAAGCTTTGATTATTGACGACCGTGGCAACGGTGGGGGAAATGTATCTCCAATGATTATTGAACGTCTGCAAAGGACAATTACCTTCTTTACAATGCACACAAATCAAACAGAGGGCTCGTTAAATCCTGTGGGAACCTTTGACGGTCCAAAGGTTCTGTTGGTAAATGAGTATTCTGCATCAGATGGTGACCTTTTCCCATACAGATTCCAGAAGAATGGTCTTGGTACCGTTATTGGAAAACGTACCTGGGGTGGAGTAGTTGGTTATAGCGGATCTATACCTGTAGTTGATGGAGGTTCTATTGTTACTCCATCTTATGCACCTTTTGCTGCCGATGGCAGCGGCTGGATAATCGAAGGCGAAGGAGTTTCTCCCGATATTGAAATTTCAAACGATGCTTATAAAGATTATATGGGAGAAGATGAGCAACTTAATAAGGCAATTGAGGTTATTAAGAGTAAGATTAAAGAGCATAAATACCTTCCTCCTGTGATACCTTCATTTCCTGATAAAAGTACAGGCAAATAGGATAATTTGGAAAAATATTAAAAAAGCAGCTTCCGGTAAGGGAGCTGCTTTTTTTTCAGAAAACTGCGCTGCAGTCTATGCAATTGAAACTATGAATTTGAAACTACTTTAATTTTAATTTAACCCCCACAAACTGCAGCGAAGTCTCATGATTTTTGCGGAACCCAAACTTAGATAATAAAAATCATGATTGCTTCTGTTGCGGGTGCTGTTATAAATTGTTTCGTTTTTAAGATAATTAATTAATTCTACTATAATCTGTTATAATTTTCTTGTCGCAAAATGTTTCAGGAATTTTAGTCTGATGAACCGTTATTATGCTGGATTTTTTTGTGAATTCTGCCCTTTAAAGAGCGAATACTTGACTGTGTTGTATTGAGAAAATCGCCTATTTCCTGATTGGAGAAACCGTCTTCACTTAGAATATAAATGAGCTTTTCGTAGTCGGTAAGCCTGTCCATATTGGGAAGGTGAGTGTACATTTCCATAAATTCTTCCCGAGATGTAATTGATGCGAGTGCGCTTCTGGTCATCAGATTTGCTTGGTCAATTACTGAATTAAGACTATCGAATGTCTCCGATGATACTCTTCTGCACCTTAGAGCCTCTTTATAAACACTGTCAATAAGCTGTGGTAATACAAATGAGGTGGTTTTACATATTTCAGAAGTGATCCACAATCTTCGGTTATCCTGTTTAAAATGAACCTTGTCCTTTACTGCCAGAACAGCTTTTTGATGATGCCTCTTTAAAAGTCGCATTAATATATAAACTGTAGCAAGAGACAGGATTGTTGCAAATATTAAAATGAAAATCAGTATTGTTCTCTGGTTTTTGAGGGTTTTAATTATTGCTTCTTTACTCTTGATATCATATTTTCTCTCTATCTCTGTTACTCTCTCCTGAGATACTTTTGTAAATGCTTTAATATAAATGCTATATGCTTTTTTGTAATGTTCCCATGCCTCTTTGTAATCGCCCTTGTCTGAGTATTGATCTGCAAGGTATTTATAATAAAAATGGCCGTTTATAGATGCAGAATCTTTGATGGCTGCTACTGAAAGTTTGCTGTAGTGCAATGTGCTGTCAAGATATCCCTGACGTTTAAAAGATGCGGCAACAAGATAGTGTAGCTGTGAATAGTTAACATCAAGTTTTGCTTTTTGTGCAATAAGCATGGTCTTTTTGAGATACTCTACGGCAATGGTGTAATCTGTTTTTGCAGTATGGTAGTAATAAAGCGCGTTGTTTAGATTATATGAGAGAAACGGAGGCAAATCTATCTCGTCGGCAAAGTAAGTAAGCTGAGAAAGCGCATCGGTATATTTTCTTTGCCCGAAATATATCCAGTACATCTCAAGACGACCGTTTAAAAGGGTTATTTTGTTGGCAGCTTTACTGCTCATTTCAATAGATTTGTTTATGCTTTTTGCAGCCTCATCTTTTTTGTTCCTGGCACGGTACATTTTCCCCAGATATAGATATAGTGTTCCTCCAAGATTATAATCTTTTATACCACTTCTGGTGTAGAGGTTTTCGGCATCCCTTATCAATATATATGCGGTTGAGTCGCTTCTATTTGAGTTAAACAGGGTGATGCCATTAAAAAGCAAGGCTCTTGTAAAATTATAATTATCCTCCTTTAACCTAAATATTTCCGCTTTAATTAGTTCAGCCGAATCCGGTTCTGATTTTCCGTTAAGAAACTCGTAGGATATTTTTCGAATAAGTTTTGAATAGGTTCTGTTTTCTTCATTAAGAATCATATTGTCGATTCTGTTAAGAGAATCAAGAACATTACCCGGAGAGGTGTAAATCAGCTTGTCTAGATTTGTAAGCCTCTGATTAATTAATTTCTGGGATCCGTTCTCCTTCACACTAGAGCATGAAACCAGAAATGCGGCAAGCAAAAATACCAAGATTTTTTTCATTTCAATTTATTAGTTAATGCAAATATAGCGATTAAAAAAAATTATAATACATACATAATCAATAGATAATGAGTAGTCGGAATTGTGTTCTCTAAGCTATTTTTCAATTTCGCCTTTAGATATCGTACACAAATTTGCTAAAAATTAACTATTTTTGAACTATGAATCTTTTCACATGAAAATAAAAATACTAAAATATACCGCTCTTATTCTGATAACTGCGGCCGTGGCGTTGATTAGCTCCTGCGAAAAAAATCCTTTCAGCAAAGATGATTACAGAAAGGTTATAATACTATATATGGCTGCCAATAATAATTTGAGCAGTTATGCAGAACAAAATATTTCTACTTTAAAAGGGGGTTTTATCCCTGATAAAAACAGCAGGGATATTCTTATTGTTTATGCCCATCTTGCCGGCAGCAATCCTAAGCTTACCAGGCTTTACAAAGAGACTGACGGTACTGTAACTGAGGATCCTGTAGCTGCTTATGAAGATCAGAACTCTGCCAATGGCGATGTTCTTAAAGCTGTTCTGAATAAAGTTAAAACAATTTTTCCTGCAAGGGAGTACGGGCTTATATTGTGGTCACATGCAACAGGTTGGCTCCCTCAAGGGTATTATAACTCTACATTCCAGGGAACATATTTTGAAGACCCTTATGCCGGAATTGTAAAAAGCTTTGGAGAGGATAGAGGAGTTGAAATGGAGATTAAAGAGCTTAAGTCGGCACTCCCTTACCACTTTAGTTTTATAATATTTGACTGTTGTTTTATGGGTGGAATTGAGTCTGTTTATGAGCTTAAAGACAAAGCAACATATATTATTGCATCGCCAACAGAGATTCTTGCAAATGGCTTCCCATACAGAGATATCATGAACCCTTTGTTCCAGATAAATTCCAATCTTGAGGAGGCTTGCCGTCTCTTTTATGAATATTATAACTCTCTCGAAGGTGTTCATCAGTCGGCAACAATTGCTCTGTACAAGACAGATCAGCTCAAGCAGCTTTCTTCTGTGACCAAGTCAATATTCACTAACCACAGGGATAAAATTGCAACTTTGAACATGGGTAACATTCAGCCCTATTTCCGTCTTAATAAGAGATGGTTTTGGGATTTAGGAAATCTTATTGAGGAGATTGCTACCCCCTCTGAATACCAGAATTTTACGACAGCACTCAATAATGTTGTGGTTGCAAAATGGAATACAGAATATTTTATTGACATCAAAATTGATAAATTCTCAGGCATCAGCACCTATATACAGAATCCTTCAAACTCATTCCTTGATACATTCTACAAGGGTTTTGACTGGAATTTTGATGCAGAGATGATTAAATAGATTCTGTGTTGCAAGGGTGTAATTTTTTTGTATCTTTGCGACCTCTAAAAAAGGAAACTTTTTTGGTGCAATGGGATCCGGTTGGTTCCGGGTTGAGTAACACATTTTAAATTATTTTTATGAAGTCAATTTCATTGAAAGGTAACTCAAGAGAGATTACCAAAAAAACAGCTATCAAAGCGATGAGAAGAGAGGGTCAGATACCTTGCGTACTTTACGGACCTGAAATTCAAAACCTTCATTTCTCTTTATCAGACAGAGATCTTCTTTCAATCCTTAACACTCCAAACTCATACATCATTAACCTTGATGTTGACGGTAAATCTTACAACGCAGTATTTCATAGTGCGCAGTTTCATCCGGTAACAGATGAGCCTCTTCACATTGACTTCTTGGCCGTTTCTGAGACAAGGCCTGTAGTAATAAGCGTTCCGGTTGTTGTTAAAGGTAACTCAGATGGTGTACGTCAGGGTGGTAAACTAATTCTTACTACAAGAAAGATTAAGATTTCTGCTGCATTAAAAAATCTTCCGGATAATATTGATATCGATATTACAGATCTTAAAATTGGTAAATCAATTGTTGCTGGCGATCTTAAATTAGATAATATCCAAGTACTTACTCCTAAGACTGCTATCATCTGTTCTGTTAAGATGACACGTGCAGCCATTGGAGCTGCTGCCGCTGCTGCTGCCTCAGGTAAATAGTAAATTATGGAGTATGAGCTATCTGATTGTCGGTTTAGGAAACATCGGAGTTGAATATGCTGATACTCGTCACAATATCGGTTTTTTAGTATTGGATGCCTGGTCTCAGGCATCCAATATTATTTTTGAGAGTGGCCGCTATGGAAGTGTTGCCGAATTAAGGCATAAAGGGCGAAAGGTTATTCTTCTCAAACCATCTACCTATATGAATCTTAGTGGTAAAGCGGTAAGCTATTGGATGCAAAAAGAGAAGATTCCTCTTGAAAATGTTCTTGTAATTGTAGATGATCTTGCACTACCTCTTGGAACATTAAGGATGAAAAAGCAGGGTAGTGACGGAGGACACAATGGTTTGAAGGATATTACAGAAACTCTTGGTACCTCAAATTTTACCAGATTAAGACTTGGAATAGGAGATAACTTTTCTAAAGGAAGGCAGGTTGATTATGTTTTGGGCAGTTGGAGTGAACAGGAGAGAAAGCTTTTGCCTGAAATCTGCGATAAGTCACGTGACGCCGCTATATCATTTGTCACAATAGGTCCGGACAGGGCTATGAATTTTTTCAACACAAAATAGACTCTCGTATTTTTTTTATGAGCAGACTTGACAAATATCTTTGGGCTGTAAGGATTTTCAAAACCAGAAGCGATGCTGCAGATGCATGCAAGGGTGGAAGGGTAAAGGTTAATTCTACAGAGGCTAAACCTTCAAGGGAGGTTAAGCCCGGAGATATTATTGATCTGAGAAGGGTAAATGTCAACTTTAAATACAAAGTTCTTCAACAGCTGGAAAACAGGTTATCTGCCAAGCTTGTTCCGGAGTATATTGAAAATATAACACCTCAGGAGGAGCTTGATAAGCTAAATGCTCCAAGGGAGAGTTTCTTTGTTTATCGTGAACGGGGCACAGGAAGGCCTACCAAGAAAGACAGGAGAGAGATAGATGAGTTGCTGGATCAGTATGATCCGGAAGATGATCTGGCTTGATATTCCGACTATACTACCCTTTTGCAGTTATCTCAAGAAGTGTGCATTTCCCTTTAATAGAATACTCTCCCATCTCTGATGGAATAAGTATCACCTCTCCCTTCTTTATAGTTTCAGTAGTAATTCCGTTAATCACGGTTGCTTCACCTTGGGTGCAGAAATATATTATAAAGCTTGAAAATGAATAACTTGCATTCCGGTATATGTCTGTTATGTCAATTCTCTTAATTTTAAAGTATGGATTCTCGACTGAGCCACCTTTGAAAATAAACTTGGTTGTGTCAAGCTTTTCGTAGTTAATGCAGTCAATAGCCAGATCTAAATGCATCTCTCTTGCCGTTTTAGGGTTGTGTTCTCTTCCCCAGTCATAAACTCTGTATGTGACATCAGAAACCTGCTGTACCTCTGCTACCAAAATGCCTCCGGTTGCAGCGTGCAGTGTACCAGGTTTAATGTAAATAATGTCTCCCGGAACCGGTTTTATAACATTGAGAGCATCTACGATTGTTTCATCGTTGCATTTATCGTAAAATTCCTTAGCTGTAAGGCGGCGGTTAAGTCCAAGATATATCTTTGCATCGGGTGACGTATCAAGTATGTACCAACACTCTGTCTTACCATAGCATGCGTGCCTTTCAATTGCTGTTTCGTCATCCGGGTGTATCTGAAGTGAAAGGCTCTCTTTTATGTCAAGAATTTTGATTAACAGTGGAAATTCGTTTCCGTATTTTTCGTAAACAGAATCGCCTACCAAATCTCCCAAATATGTCTCTATGAGGTCATTGATGTCATTGCCCTCAAGAAATCCGTTGGAAATATATGAGATGTCTTCTTGTACTCCGCTCAGCTCCCAACTTTCACCAATTGTGGCATCTCCGTCGTACTCTTTACCCAGCTTTGTTTTTATGTTGTCGCCACCCCAGACTCTCTCTTTAAGAATTGGGCTGAATTTTAATGGATATAGTTTTGTCATAATATTTGTTCATTAAGTGAAGGACCAATGCTGTAAAAACGAAAGCTGCAATATATGCAATAAAGTACCACATCCCCGGGATTAGATCATAAAAACCTGTATCTACTGGCAGTTCGGGGTAGAAAACCGTTATCAGATATGAGAAACCGTTGTTAACAAGATGAATAAGAATTACAATCCAGATAGAGTGGGTTCTGTAGTATATCCACCCCATCAGAAGGCCAAGCATGAATGCCGGAATTGCCTGCCAGGGATTCAAGTGCATTATCCCAAACATTATTGCAGACCATAAAATAGCCTTTGACGGCGATAAATGAACGAGCAATCCTCTGAGAATGATTCCTCTGCAAAAGATCTCTTCAAGAATAGGTGCGAACAAAACAACTGCTATGAAACTGCTAATTTTGTTTGATTGTACCTGCTCAAGAAACTGTTTAAGGAATTCAGGAACATCCATCCACATTGTGAGGGGCTCTGTGATAATGTTAAATGAAAAGACTAAAGGTATAGTTAACAGCACAGTAGCTAAAGCTCCAATTCTACCAAAGTTGGGTCTGTTTATTGGCACAGAAAGGGGCTCCTGTTCTGTATCGGGAATTGCCTGGGCTCTGTTTTTCAGAGACAAGCGAATTGCAATATAAGGTGGAATATAAATAATAGGATACATTATAAGCTCTCCCCAACCAGAAAAACCGGGGTAAATAAGAGTAAGAATGAAACTTGCAAGCCCGCCTAGAAGTGAACCTGCCAACGCAAGAAGCATTATCAGAAGCCAGCTTTGTGTTAGGTCGGGAAGATATGTAGAGTATTTTTTTAACATCGGGCTCTAATCTGTAAAGTGGTTTAATTAAACGAAAAGTGGAGTAGGGTACGCACCCTCTTTAACAAGTTGAGCAATTTTTATTGCAACAGCCTCTCTGTCCTCTTTGTATGTTACTCCAAACCATTTGTCGGGTGTTGAGAGTACTCTGCATGTGGCATAATTTGTCCTTATCAGCTCATTAACAATAAATGGGATGTAGAATTCGGCTTTAAGATCATCTCCTCTATGTTTAAGAAATTCCGAAAAAAGAGCATTTCCCTCTTTGAAAAGATCAGGTGTGAAACCCCACATATTCATTGAAACAGGACGTCTGGAGTCAATAATAACTCTCTCTCCTTTGCAGTTATCTCCCAAAATCAGGTCGTTCTCTTTTTTAATGTTATGGTGCTCCTCTACCGAGGTCAGATATCCCTTTTCGTTTACTGAACAAACTCCGCGTGAGACTACTCCAGATTCCGATAGGGTGTTGCCGGTACAAAAACCTACCATAGAGAAGTCACCTCTCTTGCCTTCACTCTTGGTTAAGTAATCTGCAAGAACGGCAAAGGAGGTTTGCCCGTAATAGTCATCAGCATTTATAACTCCAAATGGAGAATCAATAATCTTGCCTGCTACCAGAACCGCATGGCCTGTTCCCCATGGTTTCTCCCTGCCTTCAGGAACGGAAAAACCTTCGGGAAGTCTGTTTAGCTCCTGCTCAATAAACTCAATCTCAATTTTTCCTGCGTATCTCTCTCTGACACGCTTCTCAAAATCGGCTCTGAAAAATTCTCTTACAACAAACACAACCTTACTGAAACCGGCTTTTGCTGCATCATAAACGGAATAGTCCATAATAGTTTCACCGTTCGGTCCCACTCCGTCAAGCTGTTTAAGTCCGCCGTATCTGCTTCCCATTCCGGCTGCAAGTATCAATAAAATTGGTTTATTCATGGTTATGTTTAATATTAAAATATCCTTCAACAAAATTATTATTAATTTTGTAAAAAATTGAACAATTGGGAGTAAAAGAGCAGTGGCATAATTTTGCGGATTCACGCTTTGCCAGAGTTATTCGGAACAAATATCTTATCGCAGCCGCAATCTTTGTGGTATGGATAACCTTTTTTGACTCAAACAATCTGATTGACTGGTCAAAGGTGGTTCTAAACATCAGTGAGCAGGAGTCTCAGAAAAAATATTATATACAGGAGATCAAATCTATAGAGGAGAAACTTAATGAGTTGACTTCAAATCGCGACTCTCTTGAGAAATTTGCCCGTGAACAGTATATGTTTAAAGATGATAGCGAGGATGTCTTTATTGTTGTTCCTAAAATGTAATCAGGTCTCTCAGGTCATTTGAATCGTAAGTTGGCCCTCCGTCACAGACAACAGATTTATAGTTGTAAAAAAATTGATCAATTCCAAAAATCATAGCTCCTTCAATATCATTGGCAAAATCATCACCTACCATAAGTGAGAGTTTTTTGTCTCCTCCTATTGCTTTGAGGGACCTTTTAAAAATAATTGGTGATGGTTTGTGAACTCCTTGCTCTTCTGATATCATTACTGCGTCAAAGAATTTTGCAATTCCACTATTCTCAAGTTTTTTGTACTGAACCTCTTTAAATCCGTTGGAAATGATTGCCATTTTCACGCCTCTTTCATGCAGAGTGGTAAGAACCTCCATTGCATGAGGCATAAGCGCTTTCTGAAGTGGCATGCTTTTAAGGTACTCCTCTCCGAATTCTGAGGCAATCTCTTTATTGTCTGTTCCAAATTCCAAAAATGTGCGGTAGAATCTCTCTGATCTTAGCAACTCCTTTGAGAGCTCTCCCTTTTCGTAGGCTGCCCACAAAATATGGTTTATTTGATCGTATCTCTCATAAAAGTGATCTTTATCAATAGCAGAGAGGCCATATACATCGAGCAGTCTGAATACATTGTTTTTTGCATTTGTATCAAAATCCCAAAGCGTTCTGTCAAGATCAAAAAGAATATATCTGTAGTCTTTATTCACCATTATTCTACTCTTCTTAAATATGCTTTTCCGGCATAAAAATCTATCATCCGGTTAATTGCCTCGGTACAAACAGGGCAAAACCTTTCAGCGGTATTTGATTTCATTCTGCAATCGAGGTATGGTCTGTAAATCCCCTTTGACATATATCCGCCTCCCTCAAACAGCCCTGTTACGCCCTTATATATATCTTCGTTTGGTGTTGGTATGGGTGTTCCGGTAGGGATTTTATCTCTCCATTTGGAGTCAAAATCGACAAGTGTGGTTAAGTTTGGCTCCCATGGTTCGGTCTTGAGGTTGTAAAAATCTTCGTATGCAACTGCCGAACTGTAGTATTCATCACCCAGACCTGCCAGACTGTGACCAAGTTCGTGAACAAAAACAGCTGCCGAAAGTTGATGGTCTGCCATGCTGAGCCCGTAAAAGTTGAAGATTCCTCCACCTCCGTATATATCTGTATTGACAATCACATACATAGCGTCAAAGTGTGAATTTGAGGCAGCGGAGGCTACAATTTTATGGTTGGGCGCTGTCAGGTATCTGTCAATTCTGAAGGTGTAAAAATTTGAGGAAAGCACAGTGTTTTTCCAGATATCTTTATGTGGTATGTCTGTTCCCGACTCATTGGAAAGGGACTTGAGCGCCCAAATGTTAATATCGCTTTTCCTTGATTTGTAAGGTTCTATATCAAAAAGATACCTTGAAAATCTTAGGGCATCATCTCTGAATTTATCCATTTCATCTTGGGTATATCCTTCGGCAATAAATAGAATGTCAAGTTTATTGGCCGGATCTCCGTTATAAAGAATTGTATCAGTTTTGAATGTGTTTTGACGCTCTGATGATATCAGTTTGTCGTCAGGATCAACGGGGAACCTGCCTAATTCAGAAAAATCACCGCTCTCCTTGAGTCGTTCATAGAATATTACTGTGACTCTTTCTCTTGGATATGGAATGTGGTAAGAACCGTTAAATGCCTTTTTAATGTTTTTTGCTTCGGCTGTGGTTCTCCACTCCTGAAAAAGATTATTAAACCCTTTTGAAAATATGACCTTGCCACTGCTATCAATAACGCTGTATTTATACTCTCCGTAATTAAACGGATCGGTCAGGTTCTCTCTTGGTCCGCTCCAGTATGGCTCTTTATGCAGCTCCTCCAGAAAAACAGATTGTGAATATGCATCTCCGGCAAAAATAACATCTAAACGCAGTCTTTGGCCGGTAAAATGTGAATCAAAATCTTCTCCGCCGTAAAGCGTTGTTCCGGTAATGAACAGGATTATAAAGAGTGCTAAAACTCGGATATATTTTCTAAATTTATTTATCATACTCCGGTGTAATTTTCAGGTGTTATTGCTCTTAACTCTGCTTTAACATTCTCTTTTACATTTAAGTTCTCTATGAACTCTGCAATTGACTCCCTGGATATACTTTTATTTGTTCTTGTAAGGTCTTTAAGAGCTTCGTACGGGTTCGGATATGCCTCTCTTCTGAGAATTGTTTGAATAGCTTCAGCCACAACAGCCCAGTTGTTCTCAAGATCTCTTTTCAAAGCATCTCTGTTGAGAATTATCTTGCCAAGCCCTTTCTCAATAGATTTAATTGCAAGCAGAGAGTGTGAAATTGGAACTCCAATGTTTCGCAAAACAGTAGAGTCGGTAAGATCTCTCTGAAGTCTTGATATTGGAAGTTTGGCAGATAGATGTTCATACAAAGCATTTGCAATTCCAAGATTGCCCTCGGCGTTTTCAAAGTCGATTGGGTTTACTTTGTGAGGCATGGCAGAGGAGCCTATCTCTCCCTCTTTAATCTTCTGGCGGAAGTACTCCATTGAGATATAGGTCCAAAGGTCACGGCAAAAATCTATTAGAATATTGTTTATCCGTTTAAGATTATCAAAAAGAGCGGCCAAATGGTCGTAGTGCTCTATCTGGGTTGTTGGGTAGGAGCGCTTTAAGCCCAATTTGCTTTCCAAAAAATTCACTGCAAATGAATTCCAGTCAACCTGAGGGTATGCAATGTGGTGAGCATTAAAGTTACCTGTTGCACCACCAAATTTTGCAGCATGCGGAATCTTATCCAGGGTGTCAAGTTGCTCATTCAAACGTGTTGTAAATACAGCTATCTCTTTACCCAGACGGGTAGGAGAGGCTGGCTGTCCGTGTGTGCGGGCCAACATTGCCACATCTTTCCACTCTGAAGACATTTTTGTAAGGGTCTCAATAACTCCCTTAAGCTGCGGTATAAAAACCTGATTTATCCCTTCAAGAAGCGAAAGTGGGACTGAGGTGTTGTTAATATCTTGTGAGGTTAGGCCAAAGTGAACAAATTCACGGTATGCATGAAGATTTATCTCTTCAAATTTTCTCTTTATGAAGTACTCTACCGCTTTAACATCGTGGTTTGTAGTTTTTTCTATCTCTTTAATCTCATTTGCATCGGCCTCGGTAAAGTTTTGGTAAACCGACCTTAGTTGTGAGAATAGAGCCTTGTCAACACCCTTAAGTTGCTCGAGTGGTATCTCACAAAGGGCTATGAAGTATTCAATCTCAACCAGTACTCTGTATCTGATGAGTGCATATTCCGAGTAGTAGAGTGCCAGCTCTTTGACCTGTGAACGGTATCTTCCGTCAATTGGAGAGATGGCTGTTAATGTGGAGTTTTGCATAGTTGTTAAGCTTATGTGTTCTTTTTAATAGTTTCATAAAGGGTAAGCACCTCTTTTGCCTCTTTTACATCATGCACCCTGAGTATATTGGCGCCGTTTAGAAGGGCCAGCAGGTGTAATGCGGTTGTGGCGCAGAGGGCCTCTTGGGGCTCTATAGACAAAAGTTTGTAGATCATGCTTTTGCGTGAAATGCCAACTAGTATGGGGTACTCTCCTCCCTCACCATTGCTAAGTTTAAGTGCAGAGAGGTTGTTTAAAAGAGTATAATTTTGGCTTGTGTTTTTTGCAAACCCAAAACCTGGGTCCAGCACAATCTCTTTTATGCCTGCTTCTTTTGCTTTTGCAATGAATGATTTAAAATAATCGGTAACTTCAATGGTAACATCTTGGTACTGACATAGACTTTGCATTGTTTCCGGAGTCCCCTTTTTATGCATTGCAATATAGGGCAGTTCTAACTTTGCCGCCATTTGAAGCATGTTTTTATCATCCTCTCCGGCAGAAATGTCGTTAATAATGAAATCTCCTACAAAGTCGTATGCTCTCTCAACGATTGATGATCTGAAAGTATCCAGTGAAAATACAGAGGCAGGGAATACTCTAAGTATTTTTTTCAATGCAGGCTTAAGCAGCTCCCACTCCTCTTCTTCAGATATTGATACAGATCCCGGACGTGTTGAACATGCTCCAATATCAATGATATTGGCACCTTGAGATAACATTAGTGCATACCTCTCTTCAAACTCACCCTCTGTGAGACATCTGCTTCCGGAATAAAAAGAGTCAGGACTCAAATTTATGATGCCCATTATCTTCGGCACATCGTTCAGGATCATAACTGATTTACCGTTTTTATGATAAAATGTCTAACTTTGCTTTGAATCGCAAATATACTACAAATATGTTATTGGTGCTAGAAGGTTTGGACGGAGCCGGTAAATCTACGCAGGTTGCCTTGTTGCAGAAATATTTCACAGAGAGAGGTGTAAAGGTGAAATTTATGCATTTCCCAAGATTTGACGCTCCTCTTTTTGGAGATCTCATAGCACGGTTTTTAAGAGGCGATCTGGGCGGCATAGAACAGGTTCACCCAATGCTTATAGCACTTCTCTATGCCGAGGACAGAAGAGATGCCGCTCCTCTGCTAAAGAGCTGGCTTAATGATGGTTATTGTGTGATTCTTGACCGCTATCTATTTTCGAACATTGCCTTCCAATGTGCAAAATATTCTAATGAAACTCAGGCAGTAGAGCTTAGAGACTGGATTCTGGAAACCGAGTATAACCATTTTGGAATTCCAAAACCCGATATTAACCTCTTTCTGGACGTTCCGCTCAGGTTTGTTGACGAAAAACTAAACCAGGCCAGAGAGGGAGAGGAGAGAGATTACCTTAAAGGCAAAAAGGATATTCATGAGGAGAGTATATCCTTTCAGTCAAAGGTAAGAGATATGTATCTTAAAGAGTGCGATGCCGGCCTGCTGAAGAGAATTGATTGTTCAGATAACTTAGGCAATATGCTTAAAGCAGATGAAATATTTAAACTAATAACCGATGAAATTTCTTAGGGCATTATCGAGACTCATTGTTGGTCTCACCTTTATTTTTTCAGGTTTTGTAAAGATTATTGATCCTGTAGGTGCCGGGTTAATTGTAGAGGAGTATTTCAAATGGATAGGCCTGGGGGAATGGCATTTTTTGTTTCAGACAGTAGGTGTTGCACTTTCGGGAGCTGAACTGCTTCTGGGAATTGCAATTTTGCTTGGCATAAGAATGAAATTTGCGTGCAAAGTTGCATTCTGGTTTATGGCCGGTTTCACTCTTATTACCCTCATATTGTTGATATTTAATCCCATAACAGACTGCGGTTGTTTTGGAGAGGCTCTCAAACTTACCAATCTTGAGACTTTTCTCAAAAATGTGGTTCTGATGATTTTTGCTACATTCCTGTATTTTCAAAGGAATAAATTTATTCCGATTGCTCCGGCAGCGTGGGAGTGGGGCTTTGCGGCTGTTTACGCTATGATGATTATGGGTCTTTCATCTTATTCATACCGACACCTGCCCCTTATAGATTTCATGGAGTTTAAGGTAGGAACAAACGTTGCATCAAAACTCGAAAATGTACCCCTAAATTCAGAAGTTTCCCAATTCGAAACGGTACTGATATACTCAAAAGATGGTAAAAACCATGAGTTTTCAATTGAAAATCTGCCTGATTCAACTTTCACATTTGTTGATTCCCAAACTAAACAGTCTAAAGGAAAGGGTTTTGTTAAACCTATGGATTTTGCTGTTTCGGATATAAATGGTCTCTATGTAACCGATTCTCTTTTAGCAATAGAAGGTGCTCTATTTATTATCTCAGTGCCATATATGCATATAATTGGAGAGAAAAAGGCACTTAGAATAAACAGATTTATTGACACCCTAAGGAACCATAATTTACCGGTTGCCATTCTCACCGGATCTGGTTGGAGAGAGACAACAAAAATTACAAAAGATTTTGGAATTGAAGCAGATATATATCATACCGACTTCAAAACTCTTTTAACATTTAATCGTTCAAATGGAGGAGTTGTCTATTTTTATAATGGCACAATAACCAAGAAATGGTCATCGGCAGGTATGCCTTACAAAGATATTGATTCAATTCTTGATGAAGACCCTGAATTAATTGCAGCAAAAACAAGAATAAGGGAGCAGCTTTCGGCAGAGTTTACTGCGGTTATTATTTTATTGATGATTGTAATCATGAGGTATGTTTGCCGTTTAGTATATATTCACAAACATTCTGAATCTGAGTGGATTGCAGAAACTGAAAAATTAAAGGATGATAACGGAGAATAAGGAGTTAAAGAGACTGAATACGCTGGGTCTTCCGGCAAAAGCAAGATGGTTTGCCCAACCTGCTGATGTGAGCTCAATAAAGAGTATTCTCTCCGACATCAGGTTTAAAGGGTTGCCGGTTCTTGTTACAGGTTCCGGGTCAAATCTGCTTTACTCAAAGGATTTTGATGGTTTGCTAATTCGTCCTGATATTACCTCAATTACTGTTACCGGTCAAGATGATAACTTTGTGTATCTGAGAGCTGGGTCGGGGGTAAATTGGGATACATTTGTAGCTTATTGCGTTGATAGAGGGTGGGGAGGCGTTGAAAACCTGTCTCATATTCCAGGCTGCGTTGGTGCGTCACCTGTTCAAAATATTGGTGCTTATGGAGCTGAGGTGGCCGACACAATTCTCTCTGTTGAATTTATTGATTTGGAGACACATAAAGAGCATTCTCTCTCAGCAGAAGAGTGCATGTTTGGTTATCGCGACAGTATTTTTAAAAGGGAACTTAAGTCAAAAACTATTATTACATACGTAACTTTTCGGTTGTCAAAATATCCTGTAATTAATGCCGGTTATGCAGATGTGGCAGCGGAACTCGCAGGTGTAAAAAAACCTGGATTGTATGATGTAAGAAAGGCAATCATTGATATACGAAAACGTAAACTACCCGATCCTGAAGTGATTGGGAATGCCGGTAGTTTCTTTAAAAATCCGGTAATTCCTGCAGAAATGGCAAGTTCGCTTCAAAAAGAGAACCCTTCGCTTAAATTATTTCCTGCTCAAAGTGGTTACAGTAAAATTCCTGCCGGGTGGCTTATTGAACAGTGTGGATTCAAGGGCCAGAGAGTTGGAAATGTAGGTGTACACCCAAATCAGGCTCTTGTTCTTGTTGCTTTTGAGGGTGCTTCCGGAGTGGAGTTAATAAACCTGGCACATTCAATTCAGAAGTGTGTACTGGACAAATTCAAAATTGAAATTGAACCGGAGGTCAATATTATTTAACTTGGGTAAAATATAGAAAAGAGAGCTGTAAGTAACCTTACAGCTTTCTTTTTATTTCGACAATTGTGTATGCTTCAATAATATCACCGTTTCTTACATCGTTGTAACCATCAATGTTAAGACCGCAGTCATATCCTGATGCAACCTCCTTCACATCCTCTTTGAATCGCTTAAGCGACCCAAGTGAACCTGCATAGATTACAATTCCATCACGAATTATTCTGACCTTAGCGTTTCTGGTGAGTTTACCCTCTTTAACCATACATCCGGCAATAGTACCCACTTTGGATATTCTGAATACCTCTCTTACCTCTGCTGTGGCTGTAATCTCTTCTTTCTTCTCAGGTGCGAGCATACCCTCCATACCATCTTTAACCTCGTTAATTGCGTCATATATAACAGAGTAAAGCCTTATTTCTATCTGTTCTTTATCGGCAATTTTCTTGGCACTTGTAGATGGTCTTACCTGGAAGCCTATGATGATTGCGTTTGAGGCTGCAGCAAGCAAAACATCTGATTCCGAAATAGCTCCAACAGCTTTGTGAATTACATTTACATGTACCTCTTCTGTTGAGAGTTTTATAAGTGAATCAGATAGTGCTTCAATAGAGCCGTCAACGTCTGCTTTAACAATGATGTTAAGCTCCTGGAAGTTTCCGATGGCTATACGCCTTCCTATCTCCTCAAGAGTGATATGTTTCTGGGTTTTTAGCCCCTGTATTCTTATAAGCTGTTCTCTCTTGTTGGCAATATCTCTAGCCTCTTTTTCATCTTCCATTACATTAAAGAGCTCTCCTGCAGCAGGTGCTCCATTCAGTCCGAGAATTGATACTGGTGATGATGGGCCGGCTACGGTTATTTTCTGCCCTCTCTCATTGAACATAGCCTTTATTCTGCCGGTGTTACTTCCGCTTAGCAGAATGTCTCCAATGTGCAGAGTTCCGGATTGTACCAAAACGGTTGCTAAATATCCCCTTCCTTTGTCAAGGGAACTCTCTATAATAGTTCCTTTAGCTCTCTTGTTAGGATTAGCTTTAAGATCCAGCAATTCTGATTCAAGAAGTATCTTTTCAAGGAGTTTATCCACATTGAGACCCTCTTTTGCTGATATCTCCTGACACTGGTATTTTCCTCCCCAGTCCTCGACAAGCAGGTTCATGTTGGCAAGCTGTTCGCGAATTCTTTCGGAATTAGCACCGGGCTTGTCAATCTTGTTGATTGCAAAGATCATTGGTACTCCGGCTGCTTGTGCGTGGTTTATTGCCTCTTTTGTTTGTGGCATTATTGCGTCGTCTGCAGCAATGATGATGATTGCAATGTCGGTTACTTTTGCCCCCCTTGCACGCATTGCCGTAAAGGCTTCGTGACCCGGAGTGTCCAAAAATGTGATTCTCTCTCCGTTTGCTATCTTGACATTATAGGCTCCGATGTGCTGGGTGATTCCCCCTGCCTCTCCGGCGATTACGTTGGCTTTTCTTATGTGGTCAAGCAAAGAGGTCTTTCCGTGGTCAACGTGTCCCATTACGGTAACGATAGGTGGCCTTGTTACAAGGGTTCCTTCGGCGTCCTCCTCTTCCTGGATTGAATCCTGGATATCTGCAGTCACAAACTCAACTTTAAATCCAAACTCTTCGGCAACAAGAACCATTGCCTCTGCGTCCAATCTTTGGTTAATGGATACCATAAGACCCAAGTTCATACATGCCTCAATAACTTTAATGACGGCTACGTCCATCATAATGGCAAGGTCATTAACTGTTACAAATTCGGTAACCTTGAGGGTTGAGCTTGAAAGTTGTTCAATATCATGCTCTTCCTGAAGCTTTTGTGATGCATGATCTCTTTTGTCTTTTCTGTATTTTGCACCCTTTGCTTTTCCTTTACCTTCGGTCATTCTGGCGTAGGTCTCTTTTATCTGCTTCTGAACCTGATCTTCGTCAACCTCAGTTCTTACCGGTTTAAACTTCTCTTTAGGAAGTGGTTTTCCGGTTGTATTCTTTTTCTGAATATTGTTTCTGTCAGGAAGTGGTCTTGCAGGAGTGTTCTTAGACTCTTTTGAGAGATCAACCTTCTCTTTTTGAGGTTTTCTGATTCTCTCTCTCTTACCCTTGTGACTTTCGTTCCCGTTTTGTCTGGGTTCACTTTTTTTCTTTTCAAATTGCGAAAGGTCAAGTGTTCCGCTGATTTTTGGTCCTACAAGCCTCTGTACTTTTGTCTCTATGTGTTCTATCACAGGCGCAATATTTTGTTCTTTTTCTGTTTGTGATTTATAATCAGGCTTTTCAGCAGGTATTTCTTTCACCTGTGATACTTCAGGGACTTTAG
Organism: Bacteroidetes bacterium HGW-Bacteroidetes-7; assembly: GCA_002842465.1. GTDB lineage: Bacteria > Bacteroidota > Bacteroidia > Bacteroidales > UBA932 > Bact-08. Next base: position 7,973 of record PHDA01000012.1, on the reverse strand, counting down.
CTGCTTCGGGCTTAACTTCAGAAGTTGGTTCCGGCTTGATTACCGGTTTAGGTTCAATTATAATCTCTTTAATTGCCTCAGGTTGTGCCTCAGGGGTAACCTCAACTTTAACTTCAGGTTTTACCTCTTGTTTAACTTCAGGTTTTACCTCTTCTTTAATTTCAGGTATTACCTCAATTTTGACATCTTGTATAACTTCTGGTTTTAACTCCGGAGTTACTTTGGTTGATATCTCAGGTTTAACTTCAGCTACTATCTCAGGTTTAACTTCAGTTACTACCTCAGGTTTAACTTCAGCCTTAACCTCAGTTATAGCTTCCGGCTTAACCTCACGTTTCACTTCCGGTTTAACTTCAGGTTCGGTTACCACTTTTGCAATGACAGTTTCCGGATGGGGTTCCGGAGTGAATGTGTGCTTTGGTCTTTCATGGGAGGAAAGATCGATTTTTCCAATAATCTTGGGAGTTGGAGGTTCTGCAATAGTGGTTTTAATGAATACCTCTTTAATAGGCATTTCATCTTCTGAGTCTGAGTCATCCTCTTTGTGGGATTCAGCCTTATCTGTAATATCCTTAACCGTGATAGCGACCTTCTTTGATTGCTCCTTGATGAGCAACTCTTTGCCAAACTCTTTCTGAACGAGTTCGTACATTTCGGGTGTTATCTTGGTACCGGGATTGGCTTCAATCTCGATTTTTTTGCTTTTAAGAAAGTCAACAAGGGTCCCCAGCCCGATGTTGAACTCCTTGAGAACTTTGTTTATTCTTATGCTTTCGTTAACTGTCATATATTTCCTCCCTTCTTGTTAATCTATTCGAACTCCTCTCTAAGAATTCTCTGTATTTCAATAACTGTCTCCTCTTCGAGGTCAGCCCTTCTCACTATTTCTGAAACCGGCAGTGCGAGAACGCTTTTGGCAGTATCGCAACCAATAGTTTTGAGAGCAGCAATTATCCATTCATCAATTTCGTCACTAAACTCTGTCAAAAGTACATCCTCTTCTTCCTCTTCGATATCGCGGAATACGTCAATTTCCATTCCTATAAGCATTCCGGCCAGCTTAATGTTGCTGCCGCCTTTACCTATTGCAAGGGAAACATCTCCGGGCTTGAGAAATACTCCGACTCTCTTCTCCTCTTCGTTTATCTTAACGGAGATTATCTTAGCAGGACTGAGCGCTCTTTGGATAAGAAGCTGCATATTGGCAGTCCAGTTTATAATGTCAATGTTTTCATTGCGTAGTTCCCTTACTATACCGTGAATCCTTGAACCTTTAACACCTACGCAGGCACCAACCGGGTCAATTCTCTCGTCATATGATTCTACGGCAACCTTGGCTCTTTCACCCGGTATCCTTACGATTTTCTTAATCGTGATGAGACCGTCAAATATCTCAGGAACCTCCTGCTCAAACAACCTTTCAAGGAACGATTCGGCCGTTCTGGAAAGAATAATCATCGGGTTATTGTTTTTCATCTCAACAGTTGAGACAACTGCTCTTACTGTATCACCTTTTCTGAAAAAGTCAGATGGTATCTGTTCTGTCTTTGGAAGCAGAAGTTCATTTCCGTCCTCATCCATAACCAGCACCTCTTTTTTCCACACTTGATACACCTCTCCTACAACAATCTCTCCGATTCTCTCCATGTATCTGGTGTAGAGGTTTGCTTTTTCAATATCCATGATTCTGCCGGAAAGGTTTTGCCTGAGATTGAGTATTCCGCGCCTGCCAAAGCTCGAAAGCTTCACCTCTTCTACATACTCCTCTCCAATTTCGTAAGAATTGTCAATCTTTGAAACCTCTTCGTAAGATATTTGTGTGCTTGCATCTTCTACAACCTCCACAACCACTCTGTTCCTCCATATCTCAAAGTCGCCTTTGTCTATGTTTATGATAATGTCAAAGTTATCGGCAGTTCCGTACATTTTAATAAGCTGATTGCGGAAAACATCCTCCAGTACGCTCATCATTGTAGGGCGGTCGATATTCTTTAACTCTTTAAATTCAGCAAATGTGCTGATTAAATTTAACCCTTCCATATTAGGTAAATTTCTATTAAATTTTACTTGAAGTTAATAAACGGTTTTGTGCTTTTAACGTCGGAAAGAGGAAAAACAGATACAATTTCGATTTTTTCCTTTTTCTTCTTTCCCTCGATTTTTTCTAATTTATAAAATGTCAGTTCAATCTCCTCTTCTGTTGCCCTTGTTAGCATACCTGTCTGTTTTCTGCCGTTTTTTAAGACAACCTCCACATCTTTATTAAGGAATTTTTTGTATTGCTCAAAAACCTTAAATGATTGGTCAAGACCTGCAGAGGTAACTGTCAGTGAATAATCTTCGGACTCACGATCAAACCCTTTCTCTATTATCTTGCTTATTGCCACACAGTTTGCTATATCAACCCTGCCGAATGAATCAATCGTTACCTCAATGTCATTCTCTTTGCTGATTGTTATCTCTACTGGAAAAAGAGAGTTTTGATCCAGATAATCTCCAATAAGAGCCCAAATATCTTCCTTTAAAATCATCTTAAATAAATTTAATAAATAAGGGGACATCCGTTGTCCCCTTATCTCTCTGTTGCTCTAAACCGTTGCAAAGATATTTATATTTTTGATTATAGGCAAAAATTTTTAATATTATTGTAATTTTACATTATGATAAGCAGATTCAAAATTATCAACGATCCGGTTCACGGATTCATAAACATACCATCAGGTACTGTACAGGAGATAATTGAGCACCCATATTTTCAAAGGTTAAGAGATATTAAGCAACTGGGCTTTACAAATCTTGTATATCCGGGAGCTACACACTCAAGACTATCACACGCACTTGGAGCCATGCATCTTATGCAGGAGGCTATTGTAGTTTTGCGCATCAAGGGAATTGAAATTGACCAAGTAGAGGAGGAGGCTGCTCTCTCTGCAATTTTGATGCATGATATAGGTCACGGGCCGTACAGCCATGCGCTGGAAAACAATATTATAAGCGGAGTTTCACACGAAGAAATTTCTCTTGCCTTAATGAGGGAGATTAATGAAAGCCTTAATGGTAGGTTAGATTTAGCAATTTCTATCTTTGAAGGGAGTTATGAGAAAAAATTTCTACACCAGCTTATATCTGGCCAGCTTGATGTTGACCGACTTGATTACCTAAAGCGTGACAGCTTCTTTTCAGGGGTGGCTGAGGGGATGATTGGTCTTGAAAGAATCATTAAAATGATGTCGGTTGACCACAATAATCTGGTAATTGAAGAAAAGGGGATATACTCGGTTGAGAAGTTTCTTATATCCAGAAGGTTAATGTATTGGCAGGTTTACCTCCACAAAACCGTTATTGCTGCTGAGCAGCTGCTTATGTCAATATTTCGCCGGGCACGTACTATGACCAAATCAGGAGAGGTTTTACCCGGTTCGCCAGCCATCTGTTATTTTCTTTCCAGAGAATTTACCCCTGAAAGTTTCTCGACAAGGGAGGTGCTTGAGATGTTTACACGTTTGGATGATACAGATGTTATGTCTGCCATAAAACAGTGGCAGTACTCAAACGATAATGTTTTGTCGTTATTATGCAAAATGTTGACGGAAAGAAGATTGCCAAAGCTAATTCTCTCAAACGAACCTGTTGATGAGACTCATTTTAATGATGCATGTAACATATTCCGTGACGAATATTGGCAAATATTTGGCAGTGATATAACAGAAGAAAATATCTGCTATTTTGTAAATAAGGGAGAGGTTCTAAATAAAGGATATGATTCTGCAGAGGGAGAGATTAAGATAATTAACAAGGACGGCACCACAAATGATGTGTACAAAATTTCAGATATGTTATCGGCTAAAGCCTTTTCACAGATAACAAAAAAGCACTTTCTTTGCAGGGCTAAATTAAAATAATGAATATGGAACTTACAGCTCAATATATAGCAGACCACATTGGTGGAGAAATTTCAGGTGATCCGGGAGTAAAGGTATGCTCAGTTGCAAGAATAGAATCTGCAAAACCAAACACTCTTGCATTTCTGGGTAATCCAAAATATGAGAGTTTTTTCTATACTTGTCGTGCGAGTATAATAATAGTAAACAAGACGTTTGAACCCTCAAAAGAGGTTGATGCCACCTTGATTAAAGTTGAGGATGCATACAGGGCAATTGCTGCGGTTCTTGAATTGTTTGATTCGCTAAAATCAAACAGAAAGAGAGGCCGCTCGTTTGGAGCCAAAATTGCCTGGAGTGCAAAAACCGGGAAAGGTTGCTATATTGGAACAGGTGCAGTTATCTCAAAAAAGGCTATAGTTGGCTCAGATACACAAATATATCCACAATGTTATATAGGTGAAGGTGCTGAGGTTGGCTCGAATACAATACTTTACCCGGGTGTTAAAATTTATGCCGGATGCAAAGTTGGGTCTAATTGTATTATTCATGCCAACGCGGTTATTGGAGCAGATGGATTTGGATTTGCACCAATGGAAGATGGTACCTACAAAAAGATACCTCAAACAGGTAATGTTGTAATTGAAGATAATTGTGAAATTGGAGCAAACACAACCATTGACAAAGCATCTATCGGGTCAACTATTATTCGAGAGGGGGTAAAAATTGATAATTTGGTGATGATAGCCCATAATGTAGAGATTGGAAAAAATACTGTTATTGCAGGGCAGACCGGATTCGCAGGGTCGGCCAGAGTGGGCGAGGGATGTATGTTTGGAGGACAGGTTGGAGTTGCCGGCCATATCTCTATAGCCAATAAAACAATAGTTGGTGCTCAGGCAGGCTTAATGTCAAGCGTGAAGGAGGAGGGTAAGACTTTGCTCGGAAGCCCGGCTTTAGATGCTAAAGAGTATATGAAGGCTTATGCAATATTCAGAAAGTTACACAAAAGATAAGTGAAATTTTCTAACTTTGTGGGTTATTAAGAGTGAACCAAATCTGTATGCAGGCAAACCAACAGACAATCAAAAATATCTACACTTTCAGAGGCAAAGGATTACACACAGGTAGCAATGTAACAATGCGCCTTTTACCTGCCCCTGAGAATCACGGTATAAAATTCCGCAGAACTGATATTGAGGGAAAACCTACAATTGAAGCTTCTGCCGATAATGTAAAATTTACCGACAGAGGTACCGTACTGGAGGCTTCCGGTGCAAGAATCTCAACTGTCGAACATGTGATGTCTGCCCTTTATGCTCTTGGTGCAGATAATGTGCTTATAGAAATTGACGGAGACGAAGTTCCTATTCTTGATGGAAGTACAGCGCCTTATGCAGAGCCGATTGCGTCAGATGGGCTGGTTGAGCAGAGTGCTGTAAAGAGAGTGTTTGTTGTAAAGGAGAAAATTCATTACAAAGATGAGGAAACTGGTTCGGAAATTACAATTTTTCCGGATGATACATTCTCAGCAGATGTGATGATTGACTTCAACTCAAAGGTACTTGGAACCCAGTTTGCCCGCTATACTAAAGATACCGATTATACAAAAGAGATTGCCCCCTGCAGGACATTTGTCTTTATGCACGACTTGGAGATGCTCTTTAAAAATAATCTTATTAAGGGAGGGGATATTGACAACGCAATTGTAATTGCCGAAAAACCTCTCTCAGAAGACGAACTTGTTAATCTAAGTAAAATTTTTAGCAGGGAACAGATTAAGTCTGTTAAACAAGGATATGTAAATATTGATGAACCAAGATTCTCCAACGAATGTGCAAGGCATAAACTGGCTGATTTATTGGGTGATCTTGCTTTATCAGGAGTAAAAATAATTGGTAAGGTTTCTGCAGTGAAACCAGGACATAAAATAAATACTAAAGTTGCAGCTATGATAAAATCTGCTGAAAAAGAGAATGCAAAATTGGCTGGTATCCCGCGCTATAATCCGGATGATCTACCTGTAATCGATATCGCCGGCATAAAAAAACTACTGCCTCACAGGCCTCCTTTCTTAATGGTAGACAGAATTATTGAACTAGGACACGAAAGAGTTGTTGGTATTAAGACTATCGGAATAAACGAAGGCTTTTTCCTGGGACACTTTCCCGATGAACCCGTAATGCCCGGCGTCCTGATTATTGAAGCGATGGCTCAGGTTGGAGGTATTCTGGTGTTATCAGACCTTGATGAACCTGACAAATACTCAACATATTTTGCAAAAATTGATAATGCAAAATTTAAAAGGAAGGTTGTGCCCGGCGATGTACTAACAATTGTTCTAACATTAACAGCCCCATTGAGAAGATCCATTGTTTCAATGAGAGGTGAGGTATTTGTTGGAAATTCGCTTGCCTGCGAAGCCGATATGGTTGCCCAGGTAATTAAAAACAAGGAATAGATATTTATGAATTTATCTTATATACACCCCGATGCAAAAATTGGGACCAATGTAAAAATTGATCCCTTCTCATATATTGCCGGAAATGTCGAAATTGGTGAAGGGAGCTGGATTGGCCCCCATGCAACAATAATGGACAACGTAAAAATCGGAAAAAATTGCAGGATATATCCCGGTGCAATCATCGGAGGCGAGCCACAGGATTATAAATTTGGTGGAGAATTAACCTATGTAGAGATAGGTGACAACACAATTATTCGAGAATATGTTACCATAAACAGAGGAACATTAACAAGTGGCAGAGGGACTACAAAAGTTGGTAAAAACTGTATGATAATGTCTTATGCTCACATTGCCCATGACTGTCATATTGCCGACAATGTAGTTCTTGTGAGCTATGTTGGAATAGCAGGTGTTTCTGATATTGATGAATATGTAATAATCGGGGGGCACTCAGCTGCACATCAGTTTACCAAAATAGGTGCACACTCTATGCTTTCAGGAGGTTCAATGATTGGTAAAGATGTACCACCTTTTATTATAGCAGGAAAAAGACCATTGGCCTTTGGTGGTGTAAATGTGATAGGCCTTAAAAGAAGAGGCTTTTCAAACGAAAAAATTGACGAAATAAGGGACATATACAAGGTAATATACAATAACGGCCTCAATACAACAGATGCATGTGATAAAGTTGAGGCAATGTTTGATGAGACACCAGAAAAAAGGATGATTGTTGATTTCATTCGTACATCAAAAAGGGGCATAATCAGAGGAAGTGTTGATACCATTGATGAATAAGATTCATATGGCACTGCTGACTACAGCATATCTGCCACCTGTAGATTATTTCAGAGTAATTGCAAGGGCAGATAAGTGGGAAATTGAGCAGTGGGAAAAATATCAAAAACAATCTTACAGGAGCCGTTGTCACATTTTAAGTGCCAACGGCCCTTTATCTTTGTCCATCCCGGTAGATCGATCGGGAGGACACTCAGTCCCGATAAAAAGTATCAAGGTTGACAATTCTGTCAACTGGCAAAAAACACACTGGGGGGCAATAGTCTCTGCATACCAGTCATCTCCTTTCTTTGAGTATTATAAAGAGGATTTCAGACCCTTTTATGAAAACAGAGCTGATACTCTTTTCGAATTCAATACTGCCCTGACCAAACTTATACTTGACTCCTTAGGGTTACCTTCAGATATCTCATTTACGGAATTTTTTAACGCTGAGAAAACAGTAGACGACTTTCGCTTTTCAATTCACCCAAAACAAAAAACACCCTTCGTTGACGCAAATAAAAAAGGGCGATACCATCAGGTATTCGCCCATAAATTTGATTTTAAAGAAAATCTTTCTGCTATTGACCTCCTCTTTAACGAAGGCCCTGAATCATTAAGATATCTTTTAATTGATTAAAATCTGAATCCCAGTGTCATAAGTATCTTCCATCCAGAAGACTCCTGAGTTGCAACTGGTGCAGCATGATTTGTATAATCTTCGTATAATGAGTAATTTTCGTTTGTGTTAAGCCTTTTCTGGAAGGCTAAATCAATAAATGTACCTTTGCCTGATCTGAACCCCAAACCACCGGAAACATACTGAAGATCGGAACCGAAGTTCTTTTCAG
>PHDA01000011.1 GCA_002842465.1 Bacteroidetes bacterium HGW-Bacteroidetes-7 | reverse complement strand
CAAAGGGACTCGAACCCCCACGCCTCTCGGCACCAGATCCTAAGTCTGGCGCGGCTACCAATTACGCCATGCCCGCTTTCTTTGAGGACTGCAAAGGTATAACAAAAAATTATTCTTGCAATAGTCTTAATGATAAAAAATCTACTTTTTTATCATTTTTATTACAGTCCAGTTGTCAAGGCTTTTACTAAATACGGGAGTAAGACCAAATTTTTCACCTTCATTTACAATTAAAGGGGAATCTTCTTCATAAAAGCCGCTTAAAACCAGGTAGCCACCCGAGATAAGAGCATTGGAATATATCCCTATATCAGATATTATAATATTTCTGTTTATGTTGGCAAGGATAAGGTCAAATGTTAAGTCTTTGACAGATGAAGCATCACCTTCAATAGCATTTATCTTATACTCCAATCCGTTTCTGGTTGAATTTTCGATGGCCGATTCAACAGCTATATCGTCAATATCAATGGCTACCAGTGGATATGCGGCTCCCATTTTTGCAGCAAGAATGGCCAATATCCCTGTTCCGCACCCCATATCCAAAACTCTTTTGTTCTGAACATCCATTTCCAGCAGAGTCTCAATCACCAGTCTGGTAGTTTGGTGATGACCTGTACCGAAAGCCATCTTAGGATCTATCGTTATAACATATTTTGCATCCGGAAGATCTTTATGGAAGCTTGCCTTTATAATACACCTGTCATCAACAATAATTGGCGTAAAATTGCTCTCCCACAAAGCGTTCCAATTTTGATGTTCTATAATCTTAGCGGTACTCTTTAAAACACAACCTGCTTTATCAAATTCAGAAATAAGTGCTTTTACGGCTTCTGACGAATACTCCTTTTCACTTATGTAACATTTTAACACACTACCCTCTGTAAGAAAACTCTCAAAAGCCAATTCTGACAAATGAGCTATAACAAGCTCTGCCGTCTCTTCCGAAAAGGGATTTATCTCAATGCAGACCTCAGCGTAATTCATTAGAAAGATTTGATGATTGCAATAAAGTCCTGTGCTGAAAGGGATGCGCCTCCAATCAGGCCACCATCAACATTTTCTTTTCCAAATAATTCCACTGCATTTGAAGGTTTGCAGCTTCCTCCGTAAAGTATTGAAATCTCATCTGCAAGTGTCGGAAACTTGTTTCCAATTACCCTTCTTATATATGCATGCATCTCTTCGGCCTGATCAGATGTCGCAGTCTTTCCGGTTCCAATTGCCCAAACTGGTTCGTATGCAACAACGACTCTGTTCATATCAAAGCCCTTTAGCATGTAAAGCACCTCTTTTATCTGCTCTGCCACCACCTCAAAGTGCCTGTTCTCCTCCCTCTCATTAAGTTTCTCTCCAACACAATAGATTGGGCTTAACCCTGCAGATAATGCAAGTTCAATCTTCTTAAGCAGAATCGCATTTGTCTCTCCGTAGTACTCTCTTCTTTCTGAATGCCCTATTATAACATATTTACATCCAATATCTTCAAGCATTTTCACAGAAACCTCACCTGTATATGCACCCGATAATTGATCTGCACAATTCTGCGCAGAGAGAGATACTTTAGAAGCCTCCTGCTTTAACAGCGAAGAGATTCCCGCCAAATGGGTAAATGGAGGAGCAATTATGACCTCAACGTTAGCTTCAAGTTCCTTTGTTAAAAAGCTTATCTGTTTTGCCAGAAGTGTGCCCTCAGCAATAGAGGTATTCATCTTCCAGTTACCTGCTACAATTTTCTTTCTCATCGATTTTTTCTTTTAGTTAATTAACGGAGGCTGCAAAAATACGAAAATAAAAATAAAACACATTTATCTTTTTTTGCACTATCTTAGAGGCCTCAAAGGATATAGAATTGAGCATAAAGCCTTCATATTTGGGATGGTATATTTTCATATTCATCTCCTTGATAATTTTCATCTTACTCAACCTGACACTTGGGTCGGTTATAGTACCCGTTAAGGAGATATTTAACTTTTTCACCGGCGAAAATACCTCAAAGTTTGTTCAGGATATAATGATTCCGTATCGTATTCCAAAAGTAATTACTGCCATACTCTCAGGCGTAGCGCTCTCTGTGTGCGGTTTACAGATGCAAACTCTTTTCAGAAATCCTCTTGCTGACCCTTTTATCCTCGGAATTAGTTCCGGTGCCGGGCTTGGAGTCGCCATTTTTGTAATGGGATTTTCGGCATTTGGCATTACACTTACTTCATCGCTGCTTGCATCTGTCGGGACTGCTGCTGCTGCCTGGCTCGGTGCCTTTGCAGTGACAATTCTGCTGCTGATGGTCTCATCCAAGTTAAGAGATAATACATCCCTTCTGATATTTGGAATAATGTTAGGCAGCGTTGTAAGCGCAGTCATATCCCTAATGCAATACTTCTCATCTTCTTCGGCCCTTAAGGTGTTTGTATTGTGGACAATGGGGAGTTTTTCGGGATTGAATCCGGCTCAGATTTGGGTCCTTTTTTCACTGGTGCTCGTCGGGTTAGCCCTGTCAGTTTACAATATTAAAGATCTAAATGCCCTATTGATGGGAGAGGCCTATGCAAGAAGCCTTGGCGTTAATCTGGAAAATACAAGAAAGCGAATACTAGTAGCTACCACCCTGCTTGCCGGAAGCGTAACCGCCTTCTGCGGCCCCATTGGGTTTATAGGTATTGCTGTGCCGCATATAGCAAGAATGTTGTTCAGAAATGCAGACCATAAAGTACTTTTGCCTTCGGCAGCGCTACTTGGTGCTGTGATTATGGTTTTTGCAGACACAATTGCCCAGCTTCCGGGACAGCCAGGAGTAATTCCAATCAACACTGTAAGTGCACTGATAGGTGTTCCCATAATTCTGTTAATCGTTTTAAAAAGCAGATTTGTATAGTATGAGCCGGGCAAAAGTTATCAATAATGTACTTGAGTTAGAGAACGTATCCCTTGGTTACGACAAGGTGATATACTCAGCCATTAACGCATCTGCAAAAAGCGGAGAGATGATTGCAGTTGTGGGTGCAAATGGAATGGGAAAAAGCACACTATTGAGATCTTTGTCAGGAATTATCAAATACCACAGAGGGATTATAAGAATTGATGGAGAGAATGTTAGCAGCTATACTCCCGGAGAGCTTTCTATCAAAATATCATACGTTCCTTCACAAAGTCCAAGAACTAAAAATCTCTCACTGTTCGACATGGTTGCAGCAGGGTGCTATAACAGATCAAACTGGCTTGGAATTATTGACAACAAAGAAAGAGAGTTTGTCAATTCTACAATAACTAAAGTTGGTTTGACTGATTTTATTAACAGAGACAGCTCTATGCTTAGTGATGGTGAATTTCAGCGAGCAGCCATTGCCAGAAGTCTGGTTCAGAACAGCAAGATTATGTTATTGGACGAACCAACAGCCTTTCTGGATATTGCAAACAGAATAACAACAGTAAAACTTCTTAAGGAGATTGCATCAAAAGAGGGTAAAACTATTATTTTTTCTACCCACGACCTGCTGCAAGCTATTAAGTTGTGTGACAAGATTTGGGTTATGGGTCACGAATGCTTTATAGAGGGAACACCGGGTGAACTCATAGAAAAAGGAGCCTTTGATAAAATGTTCAAAGACTCCTCTCTTAAATTTGATTCTGAATTATTTACTTTTCTCTAATCAGAATGAAGTTGGTGATTCAACCGGAGACAGCTGGAACATCTTTTCAATTGCCCTTGCAAGTCTCTTAACACCCTCTTCGGTTCTCTCCTCATTCATAAACGAAAAGTTTATTCTCATTGTATTTTTGCCCGATCCGTCACAGTGGAACGCCTCACCTATTACGAATGCAACATTCTCTTTAATGGCCTCATTGAAAAGTACTGCTGAATCATAACCTTTAGGAAGAGTAACAAATAGAAAAAGACCACCTTCGGGTTTTGTCCAGGTTACACCTTCAGGCATATATTTCTCGAAGCAAGCAAGCATGTGATTGCGCTTATTTCTGTAGAGATCAATTGTTTTCTTAAGATTTTTTTCAAAATATCCCTTCTCGAAGTAATTGGCAATAACTGCCTGATCAAATACCGGTGTGCAAAGGTCTGCCGACTGTTTGGCTACCACCAGTCTGTCAATAATGTTAACAGGTGCAATAACCCAGCCTATTCGGAATCCCGGAAGAACTGTTTTTGACAGCGTACCAAAAAGCATTACCCTTTCATTATCCATAGAATACATAAGCGGCTGAACTTCACCTTCAAAACGGACCTCTCTGTATGGGCTGTCTTCAATTATTAAGAGGTCATATTTTTTGGCCACGTTCAGAACCATTTTTCTCTGTTCAAGATTCATTGTAATACCAGAAGGGTTCTGGAAATCAGGAATTGTATAGATGAATTTTGGTTTTCTTCCACTGGCTATAAGTGTTCTTATAACTGTCTCAAGCTCCTCATCCTTTTCAACACCTATGGGTTTTGCCTGGTATGACCAAAATGACTGCAATGCTCCCAGGTATGAAGGCAGTCCGCAAACGATAGTGTCACCGGGACTTATAAATATCCTGGATGTCAAATCAATTGCCTGTTGAGACGAAGTTGTTATTAAAACATTATCCTTTGTGATGTCGAGCCCTTGCTCACGGTATCTCTGAGCAAGAATTTCCCTAAGCTTACCGTTACCTTCTGTTGGTCCATACTGTAAAGCTGAGGTGCTCTCATTCGTTAAAACCTCCATCATTATCTCTTTTAACTCCTCCACCGGGAAGGTGTCCGGATTTGGAAAACCACCGGCAAATGAAATCACCTCCGGCCTGTTGGCAACGCTTAAAAGATCTCTGATAGCAGACCTTCTCATACTTTTTGCGTTGTCAGATAAAATGTTTTGAATGTTTATTGCCATAACCTGGATTAATTTTTACAAAAATACTGAATTGTAAGAGAAAATCAAATTTTAATTCTATTTATTATATTTTTAATTACAAACTCTAATTAAGTAGCCGAATTATACTTTTAATAATTAAAATTAGTAACTCCCTTTTCCTCTCATTTTATAAAAAATATTAATACTTTTGCAAAAAAAGTATGTCAATTATAAGAGTAACCAAGGAGTTCAGATTTGAAGGGGCACATGCTCTGCAGGATTACGACGGTAAATGCAGACACATACATGGTCACTCATACAGACTGTTTGTAACAGTCAAGGGCAAACCCGTAGATTCCCTTAAACATCCAAAATCTGGAATGGTGATAGATTTTTCAGAACTCAAAAAGATTGTAAATAAGACAATTATTGAACCATTTGACCACGCTTTGATATTAAGAAACGACTCAGCTCTTGTCGAAGAGATTGCAGAGGCCTATTCAAATGTGATAGTGGTTGATTTTCAGCCTACATGCGAAAATTTAGCAGTCTATTTTGCACATACCATTAAAGTGAATCTTCCTTCAGATGTCAGATTATTTTCGGTAAAACTGTACGAAACTCCAACCTCTTTTGTAGAGTGGATTGCAGAGGACAATCAATAATTTTAAGATGAAAAAACTCCTCCTGATAGATGGGCACGCCCTAATCTTTAGGTCATACTACGCTTTCCTTAGAAGACCAATGATTAACTCTAAGGGAACAGACACATCAATTCTCTTCGGATTCACTAAAACAATACTGGAACTTCTTATAAAAGAGAGACCTACACACTTTGCCGTTGCATTTGACCCCCCGGCAAAAACTTTCCGTCATGAGATGTTTCCTGAATACAAGGCAAACAGAAGTGAGACACCCGAACAGATCAAGAGCGCTTTAGAGCCTCTGATAGAGATTATGGACGCAATTTCAATACCTGTTTTGATGAAAGAGGGATTTGAGGCTGACGATGTTATTGGCACTATTGCGTTAAAAGCTTCACAGGAGGGATTCAAAGTCTATATGGTTACGCCGGATAAGGATTACGGGCAACTCGTATCTGATTCGGTTTTTCAATACAAACCAGGTAAAAGTGGCGGAGATGCAGAAATTCTTTCAAAAGAGGATATTTGCAAAACATATGATATTGATGATCCCAAACAGGTTATTGATATATTAACCATATGGGGTGACAGTTCAGATAACATTCCGGGAGTACGAGGCATTGGAGAGGTTAGTTCCAAAAAGCTCATAAACAAATACAAATCAGTTGATAACATATACAACTCCTTAGATGAGCTGCCCGAAAAGCAGAGAGTAGCATTTATTGAGGCTAAGCCACATATAGATCTTAGCAAAAAGCTGGTAACAATAGATATCAATGTTGATGTTAATTGGGATGAGGATGGCTTAAAACTTGAAACACCTGATTTTCAACAAATAAAAAATCTTTTTAGCAATTATGAGTTTGGTTCACTTCAGAGAATGTTGCCACAACTTGAGACTCTATTCAAATTTTCTCCCTCTTTAAACAGCAGTTCTTCTTTAGACATTTTTTCATCTTCTTCAAACAGTCTTGAGCAACCAAAAGTTAAACAAGCAAAAACAGAACACAAGCTTTCAGATTTTAACACACTCAGGAGTGCTGCAGAAAAAAGCTCACGACTTGGGATAAGACTATTTGAGAAGAGTCTTGTAATTGCATCAGAAGGTTATGTTTATCATTTTATCCCCTCTGAATGCAAGGAATCGTCAGATGTAAAAGAGCTACTCGAAAACAGTAATATCAATAAATGCGGGTATGACATTAAGCAGATAATTAACTTCTTAAAGCAGTTTAGCATAAATCTCAGCGGTTATTTTGCAGATATTGAACTCATGCATTATCTTTTAATGCCAGAGAGGTCGCATAAGATTGAGATTTTGGCAAAAAGCTATCTTGACCATGAATTTGAAGAAGATGACAATGTTCAGCCAAGAGATCTGTTCAGTGACTCTTCGAAGGATAATGAATCACTTCTGAGAAAAGCCTGTGAAGAGGCTTCACTCATGATTGCACTATTTGAAAAATTATTACCGGAAATAAAAGCAGGTGATTTATTGCCTCTTTACGATACTATTGAGATGCCACTTATTCATGTATTGGCAGATATGGAGTATCAGGGAATAAAAATTGACCGTAAAATGCTTGCCGAGTACAGTCTTCAACTGACAGCAGAGCTTAATGAAACCGAAATATCTGTAAGGGAAATAGCGGGAGATCAAACTCTTAATGTCTCCTCCCCAAAACAACTCGGAATATTGCTCTATGAAAAATTGAAGCTCGTTAAAGATGCAAAAAAGACAAGTAAGAAAAATTACTCCACAGACGAGGAGACCTTATCTGAACTAATTGATCTTCATCCGGTAATATCAAAAATTCTGGACTACAGAAATCTTAAAAAACTGCTCTCAACATATATCGATCCTCTGCCAACCCTTATTCAAACTGATACGGGTAAAATTCATACCACATATAACCAGGCACTTACCGCTACAGGCCGTCTAAGCTCGGTAAGGCCCAATCTTCAGAACATTCCTATCAGGACAGAAAGAGGCAGAGAGATAAGAAAAGCATTTGTCCCCTCTTTTGAGAACGGAGTTATTATGTCTGCCGACTACTCGCAGATTGAGTTGAGACTAATGGCACATATGAGCGGAGATTCACTGTTTATTGATGCATTCAGAGCAGGAAAGGATATTCACGCAGCAACAGCATCAAAGATATTCGGAGTACCAGAAGAACAACTTACAAGGGAGCAGAGAAATAGGGCTAAAGTGGCCAACTTCGGAATTATTTATGGAATTTCTGCCTTCGGCCTCTCTCAAAGGCTTGGAATACCAAGACAAGAGGCTAAGCAACTCATTGAGGGGTATTTCGCAAGCTATCCGCAGGTTGAAAATTATATGAATCAGATGATTCAGTCTGCAAAGGAGATCGGTTTCGTAACAACAATATATGGAAGAAAAAGGTATCTGCCTGACATTAACTCAAAGAACCCCACTGTTAGAGGGCTGGCAGAGAGAAACGCCGTAAATGCACCCATACAGGGGAGTGCTGCAGACATAATAAAGGTTGCCATGATAAGGGTTTTTGAAAGAATACAGCAAAACAACCTTAAAAGCAAAATGGTTCTTCAGGTACATGACGAGCTTGTCTTTGATGTATATCCCGGAGAAGAGCAGAGGCTAGCAAAAATTGTAAAAAGTGAGATGGAGGGGGTAATTGAACTCTCCGTACCACTTACTGTAGATTGCCGATATGGTGAAAACTGGCTGGAGGCTCATTAAAGTTAATAGGTATGAAGGTTACAGACACTGACGAACATGAATTGATACAGAGGGCACTCAGCGGAAAGCAGGAGGCATATACCCAGATTGTAAACCAATACAGAAAGTCCGTTCTATCCTACATATCTACTATTGTGTCAAACCCCGAAGATGCAGAAGATATTTGTCAGGAGACCTTTCACAAATGTTTCAGATATCTTGAGGCTTACAACTTCAAGTACGCATTTTCGACATGGCTATACACTATTGCCCAGAATACTGCCATTGATTTCCATAAAAAAAGAAAAATACCTCAGGTAACATCAAGTTCAATAGGACAAGAGAGCACTACTCCCGATATTGAGAGTACTGTTCCAAGCCCCGAGGAGAATATGATAAATGACCAGGCGATTGAAAATCTAATAAAATCAATTCAAAATCTTGATCTTAAGTATCGAAAAATTTCAGAGCTTAGATTTATTCACGAATATCCACTGGAAGAGATTGCCAAAGAGATGAATATTCCATTAAATACAGTTAAAACACGAGTTAGTAGGGCAAAAAAATTATTGAATGATATATGGAAGAGTTGATTTTTAAATATTTCCCGGAACTTACAGAGAAACAAAAAGAGATGTTTGTATCGCTGTTTCCAGTTTATAGCGAATGGAATCAGAAGATTAATCTAATCTCCAGAAAAGATATTGGCAACCTCTATCTTCATCATGTATTACACTCCCTGGCAATTGCAAAGAGAGTTAAGTTCCCCCCCAAGTCAAGGGTTCTTGATGTAGGAACAGGTGGAGGATTTCCCGGAATCCCGCTTGCAATAATGTTCCCGGAAACCAACTTTACACTCTGTGATTCAATTCTCAAAAAGATAAAGGTTGTAAACGAGGTGAAAGATGCTCTCGGGCTGAAAAATGTTAATGCTGTCAGAATGAGGGCAGACGAGGTTAAAGGTCTGTTTGACTTTGTTGTATCAAGAGCAGTTACAGATCTCTCCTCTTTTATACCATGGGTGTGGAATAAAATTGAAAAGGGAGACTGTAACGGGGTTAACAGAGGGGTTCTCTATTTAAAAGGTGGTGAATTGAATGAAGAGATGGCCGCTTGTGCAGATAAATTAAAAATTCCCATGAATAAATTCTCCAAAACCCAAATATCGGAGTGGTTCGAAGAGGAGTGGTTCATTGAAAAAAGCGTAATATTCATAAAACGATAGTATAAATATTTGCTATTAAAAACATTTTATTTATCTTTGCACTCCCTTTTTTAAGTATTATAATAAATACAGTATACATATTATGAAACGCACTTTTCAACCATCACTGCGCAAGCGTCGCAACAAACACGGCTTTCGTGAGCGTATGTCTACACCTAACGGACGCAGGGTACTTGCAGCCCGTCGCCGTCGTGGCCGCAAAAAATTAACAGTATCATCTGAAGATCGTTTCTAAAAGAGAGATTACAACGGATACACTAAAAGGCGCCTTGAGCGTCTTTTTTGTTATATTTGGATTAAAAATGAGAGGAAGAATCGGGAGAGAAGAGGCCATGGCACTATGGGATATTGAGGATATGAACACCCTCTCTTCAATGGCCACTGAAATACGTAAAAGCATAAATGGTGATTCTGTATTTTATAACAGAAACTTCCACCTTGAGCCAAGCAATGTGTGTATACACAGATGCAAATTCTGCTCATACAGAAGAGAGTGCGACACCGAAACCGGTGCCTGGACAATGAATATTCAGGAGATAAAAGATTACTGCAAAGAAAAATTTGAGCCCGGAATGACTGAGGTTCATATAGTTGGAAGTGTTCACCCGGGAAAAGACTTCAGTTACTATTACTCTGTTATTGAAGCCGTAAGAGAAGTTTTACCTTCAGATGTTGCAATAAAAGCATATTCAGCAGTTGAGATTGACGATATGTGTAAAAGCTCCGGGAAATCACCACACGAAGTGCTTTCCGACTTAAAATTCAGAGGACTGTCGGCATTACCCGGCGGAGGGGCAGAAATTTTTGCACCTGAAATCAGAAAACAGATCTGTCCCGATAAAGCCGACGGAAAAAGATGGCTTGAAATTCACGAAGCTGCCCATAACATAGGGCTTAGAACCAACGCCACAATGCTTTTCGGCCACATAGAGAGCCGTGCCCACAGAATTGATCACATGATAGCATTAAGAGAACTACAGGACAAAACCGGAGGCTTTGATGCATTTATACCCCTGCTCTTTAAAGCAGCTAATAACCCAATGTCACATCTGGGAGAGGCAAGCTTTATGGAGATATTAAAGACATTTGCCATTTCAAGAATTGTATTGGATAACATACCTCACATTAAATCATACTGGCCTATGCTAGGTAAAGAGCTTTGCCAGTTATCGCTCTTATACGGAGCCGATGACATTGACGGGACAATAAACGACAGTACAAAAATATACAGTATGGCCGGCTCAGAAGAGAAGAACCCCAATATGACAGCTCAAGATCTTGAGAGAATTGCTGCCGGATGCGGATACAAGGCTGTGGAGAGAGACAGTTTCTACAATAAGGTCACAAAAAAATTGTAATTTTGTCCAAACTGTTCATTTATGAAAAAAGATAACTGGATTATTAAAAATCTGTTAAAAGCCGCAGGTGTGGTTATTTTAATACTGATACTCCTCATTCTGTTCCTCAAACTTATTACACGACACAACCAGGAACTTGAGGTACCTGATTTTGCAGGACTGACCATGGAAGATGCCATCAAAGCAGCATCCACAGCAAATCTTAGATTAGAGGTGACCGATTCTGTCTTTTTACCGAGAATGGGCAGAGGAATAATCTTCAGACAAAATCCACATGCAGGGAGTTTTGTTAAGAAAAACAGAAGAATTCTATTGACAATAAACTCTTTACAACCCAGAAAAGTAAACATGCCCTCAGTCACCGGGTACTCACTTCGCCAGGCAAAAGCAGAACTTACAGCCAGGCAACTAAATGTTGGCAGGCTTATCTATGTCAACGATATGGCAACAAATAATGTTTTGGCTCAAAGATATAAAGGGCAGCTAATCTCACCCGGAACTGCAATAGAGACAGAGAGTGAAATTGACCTTGAACTCGGCCTTAGTTCCTATAATAACATGACATCAATACCTTCTGTTACGGGTTTTTCATTTGTAACAGCAAAAGATATAATTATTGATAACTCTTTGAATATTGGTAGATTAACGTTTGACGAATCTGTTAAAAGTTACGCAGACACCATCTCAAGTTTTGTAATAAAACAGTATCCTGAACCAACAGAACGACTCACTTTTGTTTTAGGAAGCAGAGTAGATCTGATACTAAGTACAGACAAAACCAAAATTGAAGAGATAAAAAAGAACTAAGCCCACATGGAGGAAGAGAAAGAGAGAATCAAGAGAGCAATTCAGCTACAGCCCGAAGAGGTTTACACCGATGCTGACGGTATTGAAGATGATTATGATGCCGGCGAAGAAGAGGATTCAGTAAGCTCTTTTGAACACTTCAGATATGTCTCCGATAAAGGGCAAAGTCAGCTCAGAGTTGACAAATTCATCACCTCCAGAATGGAGAAGACCTCAAGGCACAGGATACAGCTTGCAATTGCTGCAGGCTATGTACTTGTTAACGGAAAAACAGTAAAGGCAAATTATGTGGTTAAACCTCATGATATTGTCACAATTGTAATGCCTTACGAAAGAAGAGGTTTTGAGGTAAGTCCAGAGAATATCCCCCTTGAGATTCCATATGAAGACGAACACCTACTGTTGGTTAACAAACCTGCAGGTCTGGTGGTACATCCCGGTCACGGCCATTTTTCCGGAACACTTGTAAATGCACTGGCGTTTCACTTGGGAATAAGCCAACCGGCTGATGCCGAAGATGAGAGAATGGGTATTCTGGTTCACAGAATTGACAAAAATACATCCGGATTACTTCTTGTTGCAAAAAACGATAAAGCACAACTTGCCCTGGCAAAGCAATTCTTTGACCACTCAATAGAAAGAAAATATGTTGCTCTGGTATGGGGTAATATAAAGCAAGACAGCGGAACAATAACAGGGCATATTGGAAGAGACCCAAATGACAGAATGCGTTTTAAAGTATTTCCCGACGGTTCATCAGGCAAACATGCTGTCACGCACTACAGGGTAATTGAGAGATTTGGTTATACAACTCTTACCGAGTGCATACTTGAAACCGGCAGAACACATCAGATAAGGGTTCATATGGACTATCTGGGACATCCGCTTTTTAATGACGACAGATATGGTGGAGACAAAATATTAAAAGGTCCCCTCTACGCCAAATACAAAAAGTTTGTAGAAAACTGTTTTGAGATAATGCCCCGTCATGCGCTTCATGCCAAAACCCTGGGATTTATACATCCGGCGACAGGGCACCGGATGTTTTTCGAAAATGAAATCCCATTAGATCTAAAGAATGTTATAGAGAAGTGGAAAAACTTCTCAGCTTCAAAAAGCGATTAAAACATTCCCATGTGAGATCTTCCAAACCCACTACCTCTGAATTGCTGAGATCTTCCGGAATCTCCCCTGCCCGATCCAAAATTACCGAACCTGAATGTGAAGCTTAGCATGAAATATTGCTGAAGAGTGTTATTTTGAACATCCTCAATGTAGTTGTCGGTTGTTGTTCTCCACATATTCTTGGACTGATTAAGAATATCATACACTTTCAATCTTAAAGTGCCTGCATTCTTAAGCATCAGCTTTGAAATTTCGGCATTCCATACAGCAGAGGGTTCATTATAACCATCTCCAAAACCGATGTAAAACTGATAATCAAAGTCTGTTACAAGATTAAATCCTTTTGGCAATGTCCAGTTTGCGTACATATTCACAGAGTTTGTCCATGTTGCTGGTTGGGTATTCTGCTCAATCGTATACCAGGCATAAGAATATGAAGCTCTAGCACCAATACCTGTCTCAATTTTGTCGCCTCTGTAGGTGAGTCTTAACATCTCAGTCAATGACAGACTCTGTGTGCGGTTTCTTAAACCGTTAGAGTAGTTTATGCCATTTCTAAAAGAAGTTCTTGTGATAGTTGATGCATAATATTTTGACTTTTTGATTGGAGTACTATACATCAGATTTGCATACATCGAATATACCCCATTCTCATTTACAGGTTCACTATACTGCACACCACCCTCGTCATACCATGTCTTATTAACAATCTTATCCATCGTGTAATCTCCACCAAGTCTCAGGTTTAATGATCTGAAAGTCTCTCTTTTTGTATCCCTGAACTCAACTGACATACTGTGCTCAAACTCAGGAAGAAGGTCAGGATTTCCAAGTGGAATATATAGTGGATTTGAGTTATCGGGAACAGGCTGCAATTGGTTGATTGAAGGCTGTCTTGTGTTACCTCTGTATCTAATCCTCATGTTGCTCGCATCAGAGAATCTGTAGTCAAACTGACCTGATGGAGAATAATTAACCACACTTCTCGATATGTCATTAACGCCACCAATACTCTCTGTTAAAGATGGCTGCACATTAAATCCAATAACGTAGCTGTACTTTTCCTCATTTTTCCTTATGTTTATCTCTGCCTGTTGATTTACAAATGTGTTTTTGAAGGTATTAGAGTACGTACTGTCATAAATATCATACTGATTTGTAATGTCATTAAAGTTGTAGGCCTCTTTCTCAGAACTGCTCCTACTGTAGCGGTATCTGTAAGCCAGCTCCATAAAGAAATTCTTTCCCAGAGGCTCAGTATATGAAGCTCTTGCACTCATTGAATAGGAGTTGTTGTTAAGATCAAATCTTTGATTTAGCTTTGTTACAGATGGTCTGTTCCCATAAATATTAGTCTCTGAAAGATTTTTTCCATCAAGATCATTGTTTGAATAGTTGTAATTCATATTTACAGAGAATGTTCTTCCCGGCTTACCAAGTCTTTGTCTGAACAAAAACTCTCCTCCGGTACTTTGAGAGGCGTTGTCTCCTGCAGCTATACTGTATCCGTCATTAATTTTGGTTCTGTTAAGACCATCAGTCGAGAAGTCTCTTCTCTCCTCAAACCTGCCCGTTCCAATACTAACATTGGGACGAAAGATTATTGATGTCTTATCTGATATTGTCCACTCTAACTCTAGTGCAACTCTGTGATTATCTGAAACACTCTGGGTTCTGCTTGTATCTCTGTTGAAAAAGCTGCTGTCAGGAAGGAAATTTTGTCTAACCCTTGTCCCCTCGGCAATGTTGTCATTACTTCCGTAGAAGTAGTTACCTCCAATTTTTAATTTTCCGCCTTTAAGCTCTGTGTTTGCATTAACTCCACCCATCCACGATGTTGTAATTCCGCTTCCTCCAAAACTTAGTGTGGTTCCTCCCACTCTGATACCTCCGCCTCCACCGCCAAAGTTTCTGCTTCCACCCATCGAACCTCTCATTGTTCTCATCATATCACCGGCCAGATCGGAAAAGGCCCTGTTATTTGTGTTATTTCCGTTACCAATTATACTTATCTGGCTCTTGGGAGTAAAATTTCCAACCATACCGGCTGTCTGAAACCTGTCTTCAGTACCATACCCTGCAGTTGCATTACCAAACCAGCCATTCATCATACCTGGCCTTATAGAGAGATCTATCACCGTCTCTTCGTTTCCATCATCAATTCCTGTAAACCTCGCCTGATCGGATTGTCTTTCAACAACTCTTACCTTCTCAATAATATTTGCAGGCAGATTTTTTGTTGCCAACTGTGGATCATTTAAAAAAAACGGCTTTCCATCAACCATTATCTTGTTGATTTCTTTGCCATTAGCCGTAATTTTACCATCGGCTGAGATCTCAATTCCCGGTAGCTTCTTCAGGAGCTCCTCAAGCATATCGTTATCTGTTGTTTTAAATGAGGATGCATTGTATTCTATTGTATCTTTTTTGACAATAATAGGATTTGCTAGAGCAGAAACGGTTACTGATTCAAGCATATTAAGTCGCTCAATCATTCCAATGTTACCCAGCTCTAATACTCTCTGCGCAGAAACGGAGATCTCCTTTACTACAGTATTATAGCCCATAAACTCTATTTTTAGTGTGTAATCACCTGCTATTACGCCAACAATTTCAAATTTACCCTTGCTATCGGATAGTGCATATTTTGTAGGGGTTGTGGTACCTTTTGGTGTAACGGAAGCTGTTGCAAACTCAACCGGCTCATTTCTTACGCTGTCTATCAATGTACCTCTTACTCTGTAATCTCTTGTTTGTGCGGTAGTTATACCGCTAATTAAAAAAATCAGAAAAAGTGAAAGAAAAATCTGTTTAATATATCTCATATTTAGTTTGTTGTTTCAAGTTTGTTGTTTTGCCAATAAACATTTATTGTTTTGCCAATAAACATTTATTTGACTGTTAAAACAGCCAAAAGTTAAATAAGGTTGCAGAAAATTTGAAATTATTTTATTCTGGAAGGATTGTTCTTAACAAAGGCATCCCAACTACCCCCGGCTTTACCTTTTGCACTCCCTGATAAGCTGGACTTTGAGGTGGCCTCATTTATGGATGATCTCCTGTTTAAACAGTGGCAAAAAGCAACCGCGAGCCCATCTGTAGCATCAAATGAGCCGGGAATATCTTCAACTCCCAGAATTCTTAAAAGAACAGTTGCAACCTGCTCTTTTGAGGCAGCTCCTTTCCCGGTAATTGACATCTTCACCTTCTTTGGCGCATACTCAGTTATTGGCATATTGTGGTTAAGTGCTGCTGATATTGCTGCACCCTGTGCTCTTCCTAATTTGAGCATTGATTGAATATTTTTCCCGTAAAAGGGAGCTTCAACAGCAAGTTCGTCAGGTTTGTATTTAACTATCAAAGCATCAACCTCTCTGTAAACAGAGGCAATTTTTGAAAAATGGTCGATCTCCTTTTTAAAGTTAAATACACCCATGGAAATATACCGGGCTTTGTTTCCATATAATCCCACCACTCCCCACCCCAACATCTGGGTTCCGGGGTCTATGCCGAGTATAACCTTATCAGGGTCCATAAAATGGTTAGTCAATTTTTGAAAATCCGGTATACGGCTTCAGGACTTCAGGAACCTCAATTCCATCAGCTTTTTGATAATTCTCAAGAATTGCGGCAAGAATTCTGGGCAATGCAAGCGAACTTCCGTTTAAAGTATGCGCCAGTTGAGGTTTACCGTTTTCGTCTTTATACCTTAATTTGAGTCTGTTAGACTGGAAGGTCTCAAAGTTTGAAACCGAACTTACCTCCAGCCATCTGCCCTGAGCTGCAGAGTAAACCTCAAAATCGTATGTAAGTGCCGACGTAAAACTCATATCTCCCCCACAAAGTTTAAGAATTCTGTATGGAAGACCCAATGCACTTACAATTGATTCAACATGTGAAACCATCTGCTCAAGTGCCTCGTATGATTTGTCCGGATGGCAAACCTGTACAATTTCAACCTTATCAAACTGATGAAGGCGGTTTAGCCCTCTCACATCCTTCCCGTATGACCCTGCCTCTCTTCTGAAGCACGGTGTATATGCAGTAACTTTAACAGGCATCTCATTGGCCGGAAGGATTACATCCCTATATATATTTGTAACAGGAACCTCGGCAGTTGGTATCAGGTAGAAGTTATCAAGCCCAACATGGTACATCTGCTCGCCCTTGTCAGGCAACTGGCCTGTACCGTAACCCGATGCTTCATTCACCATCAAAGGTGGCTGAACTTCGGTGTACCCTGCCTCTGTATTCATGTCAAGAAAATATGAAATAAGGGCCCTCTGAATTTTTGCTCCCTTTCCTTTGTAAACCGGAAAACCTGCTCCTGTAAGTTTAACACCAAGGTCGAAGTCAATTATATCGTATTTTTTTGCAATATCCCAGTGAGGAATTCCATTTTCAAGCTTAGGCATTACACCTCCTTCTCTTACAACCACATTATCTTCAGGTGTTTTGCCTGATGGAACAGATGTATGCGGAAGGTTTGGCAAAAGAAGAATAAGCTCATTGAGCTCATTTGAGTACTCCTCCATTTTAGCCTCTAACTCTTTAGATATCTCCTTTAGCTGAGCAACGCGCTCCTTTGCAATATCTGCCTCAGCTTTATTACCCTCTTTCATTAATTTTCCAACTTCCCGGGATATAGAATTCTGCTCTGCCATCACGGAATCTGCCTCAGTCTGGGAATTTCTTCTTTTAACATCCAGATCAAGAACTTTTTCAACAATCTCTTTAGCATCGAAATTTTTTACGGCAAGGCGTTCAGCCACAAAAGCGGGATTATCCCTGAGGAGTTTAATGTTTAACATCGTAAAATAAATGTGAATTTTAAGTTGTCAAAGTTAAAAAAATTAATCTACTCAGGACAGAAGTGGTTAAAAAATCTTAATATGAATAAACATTTTACAGAATTCTATATTTCATATTTTGAGGCTTTTATTAAATAAAAACTAAGAATAGATTTGTTTGGAATTAAAAATTCTAAGCATCTATGAAAACTTGTGCAGCCTGGATTGTTCTTCTGATGTATTTATTGTGCAGCTGTAAGAACATAAATATTGAAGACAACTACAAGTCCCAATATCTGACTCTTGAGTTTAAGTGTTCAAAAGTCAATAATAAAACAGTTGAAGAGGTTGATAGTAAGGCACCCTACTTTCCCTATGGGTTTAAAACCGCAATTTATATTTTTAATAGTCAAACATTCTGGCCCCATATTGCTGGCAGCCCGATAGTTGCAACATCATACGGAGGCAGTGACCTCATTCCTGATAAGGAAATATTGCTTCCCAAAGGAGTTTATGACATATACTGTGTGTCTGAAAATTCTCCAGCTATCTCTTTTCTAAACATCTATCATGGTATAGCATCGGGTTTGGTGAACGGGAAAGATTACCTGTGGGCTAAAAGAGAGGGGGTTCTGTTACTAAAAAATGAACAGGTCAACTTGTTATTTAAACATATAGCCAGCAGACTACTGGTAACTGTATCAACAGAAGAGAGCAATTCCTCAATATTGGTAAACTCCTTTCGAATAACACTGCCTGAAGCTGCTGCAAACACTTTAAATTTGGGAGATGGAACTATTTCACCATCAGCATACACAGAGCAGCTTTCCACCATAGAAGGATATGGAAACACCAGGGAGATCTTGCTTCTGCCGTGCCTTGCCAAACTCAATTTTGAATTTGATGCTCAAGTACTAACAGAAGGGAGCTCGCCTGTAATCAGAACATTCTTTGGAGAAATTAATCAGCAATTGATTGCAGGTAACTCATATGAATTGTCAATAAAAATTAAAAGTGATTTGGCAATTAAAATTGAAGTGAGGGGATACCCTACCAACATAGTGGATAACCACATAATATTTAAATCAATAAACAACTAAAAAAACAAAACCATGAGAAAGAGAACTGTGCAGTTAATGTTAACACTTGTTATGTTATCATTATTATCCTGCAGAAAAGAGGGGAATGATTTAGAGGTGAGGGAGACTAAGTTTTATGCCTCATACAACACAAACCATTTTACGAAGGGAGAGAGCGAGTTCCCTTTAGGAAACAAAGTCAAAATATACTGTTATAATTCGGGTTCAGAATTATCTCTGTCGTCTCCTTTGGCTGGAACACCTAAACTTGCCACAGCCGGTTCTTCGGGCAATCTTACGCCTTCGGGATCAATTATTTTGCCAAAAGGTCTCTACGATTTTTACGCTATCTCGCTTAATAACAATCTAAGTCCTGAAATTGAGTTTGATTCCGGGCGCTCACAAATACTTGAAAACGGCAAAGACTACATTTGGGCAAAGCAGACAACTATAAATCAAGGTGCAGCAGTTAGTTTTTCTTTCAGCCACAGGGCTACCGGAATTGAGATAAAGGTAAACGCGGGTGAAGGGGTAGAAGATTTGGGATTAACATCAGTGAGGATAACTCCCCCTAAACCTGTTGCAACTTCAATTATGAATTTGCAAACAGGCATTATTGGGTATACATCTGAGAAAAATCCTTTTACCACAATTCCATTAAACAATGGCAAATATTTTTGGATAATTCTGCCAGCTGAGCTTTTTGCTATGGAGGTAGAGGTGACCGTAAATGCCACTATCGGGGGAGTAGCTGTTATCAACAAGGTTTACAGGGCAAATGTTCCTCAGCAGACATTCAGCGGTGGCATACTTTATTCTCTTAACCTAAGTGTTAATGCAAATACTATGAGCTTTACCGGATCTGTCATTCAAGATTGGACAACACAAACAATAAGCGATATCATTCTAACAGAAGATTAGAGATGAAAATTCTGAGGCTAATATATTATACCGGCATTATTTTAACAGCTTATTGGCAGATCTCCTGCTCGGTAGATAAAATCCCGGAGAATAAACCGGTAAACATTGTGATTAGAAAGGCTGATCTACCCGCAAGCAAGTCTGGTATAATTTCAGACCATATCAATAACCTTGAAATCTTCCTCTACAATAGTGAAGAGAATCTTGAGGTTCATAAATCTTTCACATCGATATCAGGTATTGAGATGAAACCTCCAAAAGGTCTTTTTACACTGGTTGCAATTGCAAACGTGCAAGGTATAAGCTCATCTGAATTTTCAACTTTAAGCATGGCAAGGGAGGCCGGGACGTCAAGCAGTAGAGGCTCCGGTAACTCTTCGGTTTACACTGGAGAGGCTATATTTTTTAATAATGGAGGCGGAGGAGAGGTAGTAGTAGAGTTAAACACACTTACAGCAAAACTAACCTTTGTCTTTGATAAAAGCAGGCTTGATTCTGATATCTCTATAAATATCAGGTCTATAGAGCTTATGAACGTTCCTCTTTGGTGTAGCTACCTCTCTGCTAACAGAGCGCATACAGGAAATCCTGCCGGAAAAGGTGAGTCAATTTCCTCCAATACAGAGCCTCTTTCTCACGATAGCGCCACACCTATGTTAATGTTCGAAAACCTTAACGGTACTTTACCCGGCTCAAATGAACAGAGTGACAAAAAGCCGCAATCTAATGAGCATTTGTACACTTATGCTGTTATTACCACAGATTATTCAAGTCCATCAAAGCAGGGTGAGGTAAAATTCATCTACTATCCCGGAGAAAACACAACAGATAATTTCAATATTCCAAGGGGTGCGCATCTGAGAGAGACAATTTACTTTGAGGGCAGTTCAATATCAGAAAATTCTCAAAGAATTGATAAAAGCCTGCTTATTTCCAGGCGGTACACAATAACAGCATCGTCAGATCCTCTGGATGGTGGGGTTACAGCCGGTGAGGGTGTTTATGAATATGGCTCAGATCCGCAGCTTATGGCTGTTGCCAATAACGGGTTCAGATTCGTGGAGTGGCAACCTCTCTTTAGTCCGGTTACTAAAAATATGCATTATACTGCAAAATTTGAAGAATACCCAATAATAATTCCTCCATCAAAAATATCATTGGACTTAGACAACCTAAACATCATCCTCGGCAATCAATTCAAACTGAATGAAATAATTGAACCGTACAATGCTACCGAAAAAGGTGTTGTTTGGAGTAGTGACAACTCTTTAGTTGCAGCAGTAAACCAAAACGGGTTGGTAACGGCCAATGGCTGTGGTGAAACAGTAATCAGGGTAACAACTTCAGATAGATTGCTAAGTGATGAATGTAGAGTAAGGGTTTACAGGAAAGTTGAAGTTTATGCAGACAAACATATTAACTACATATATGATCAAGTCAGCGGCCAAATTACAGATGCATCTATGGTGGTTTATCTTAGAGTTTTATTGCCAATTCCATCCGACATGTCAGTTGTAAGGGCAATTTTACCATTTGTTACAGTCAGTGGAAAATGCAAATACAACAATAATGGATTTAATCACGAAGAACAAATCTCTCTTTCACTGAGCTTCACAAACAACAATGATACACCTTGGCTCTTTACAGAGGGAGAGTCCCAAGTAATATACTTCAACTCCAACAATGGTGAGGATATTCTTCAAAATCTGAATTCAGTAGAAATATTAATAAACCCAGGAGAGGTATTCACAGGTAACTTTTATATATACTGGAACTAAAGCAATCATATACATATAATTAAAATCACACACTTAACACTAATTATTAACTATTTAAACTTCAACTTATGCTTAAATCTCCAAAAAAATTTATCGGGTTGGTTATAACCCTTATGTTAATTCTCAGCAGTTGTTCAAAAGAGATCTTGGTAACTGATGTTGGTTGGAACGCTCTATCTTTTACAGAATCGGATAATAGCGAATATTTTTCATACATGAACCAACCACATATCAATCTAACCTTTCCCGGAACAACTAATAAGAGTGAAATTACTTTTGAGAAAGGCATTCTTATTCTTGATGGAAAATACTACTCAATCACCGGGCACAACTGGGGTAACAAAGCTATTGTCCTTAGAATATTTAAAGATGGCATGGAGTTTAAACGTCTCAACCTTATTCCTGAAGCAGAAGGTGGGCCAACCAATGATAATATCCTAGGGATAAAGACATTTTCGCTCTCGGTTACACTGCCAAAAGGGGATTACACCTTTGGGGCCTCAACCTTGGATGAATCTGAAAATGAACTTGTTCTTAAAACCCATATTTTACACAACACAGAAAATAAGTTGAGGGTTTTGTAAAAATAAAAAGAGGCTGCCATTAATGGCAGCCTCTATCCTTTTGTGATAATAAATTACATCGGGCTGATTGCACTCACCGGACATACATCTGCACACGTACCGCAGTCTGTGCAAATATTGGGATCAATTAGATAGATATCACCGGGAGAGATAGCTTCTACCGGGCACTCGTCAACGCAAGTTCCGCAAGCGGTGCAGTCTTCAGAAATTTTGTAAGCCATTATTACTATTTTTTTAATTGGTTTGATTGTTGCAAAGATAAAAAATAGGTTGGAATAGAACAAATACAAATTGTATCTTTGTAGAACCACTTTAAAAATCATAGCATTGAAAATGAGAAGATATTTGTTTTTTTACATTTTACTTGCCGCTTTTATAGCTTTTGGGACAAATAAACTTGTTGCCCAAACGCCCAAAGTGGAATTCGATAAAGCTGTACATGATTTTGGAGATATTATGCTTAACTCGGGTCACCACAGCTGTACTTTTACCTTTAAAAACATTGGCGAACAACCTGTTATAATACAAACGGTCATTTCATCATGTGGTTGTACAAATCCGGTGTGGACCAAAAGTCCCGTACTACCCGGCAAAACAGGGAAAATCGATGTAACATTCCTAAACGATCAGGGTCCCTACCCATTTGACAAATCCATTACCATCTATATAAGTGGAGAACATAGACCGGTAGTTTTAAGAATCAAAGGTGTTGTACACGACAAGCCAAAAACACTAAAGGAGCTGTTTCCTGAACAATTCGGAGATGTTTCATTCAGAAGGTCGTCAATAGATCTTGGAAACATTGCTCAGGGAGAAACTAAAAGCGAAACTATTGAGGTTGCAAACACTTCAAACCGCTCTGTGGACATTTCATTTGCAAACCTTTCAAAGGGCCTTTCAGTAACCTCTCAACCTTCAAAAATAGCAGCAGGCAGTAAAGCAGAAGTTAAGATCGTGATTAATACTAAAGAGGCAAAAAATTGGGGAAACACCCAGTACAGAGCAGATATTGCTATTAATGGCAGTATTTTGCAAGGCAAATCCTTGAGAGTCTCGGCAAATATTCGCGACAACTTCTCTTCATATACAAAAGAGCAGATGGACAACGCTCCCCTACCAATGGCTGTATCCAGTTCATTCGACTTTGGAAAGATAAAAGCCGGTAGCGAGGTTAAACATAGTTTTACAATTAGAAATCTTGGCAGAAGTGATCTATTAATACACAAAGTAGATTCTGGCGACACTAGGGTTTCTGCAAAGCATCCATCAAAAATTGAACCCGGCAAAACAGGGATTATTGAGGTTACAATTAACACTGTAGGAGATTCAGGTGACAAGGGTCTTATTTTATCGGTAATAACCAACTCTCCCACCAGACCCGTTTTCAACCTTATAATCACAGGAAACATTTCTAAATAGCTGTTATGCAAAAAAAGAGTATTGACAGTGCGTTAAAAGTAAATCAGGGAATTGAACAACCACCTGTTGTTAACCCCTATATTCAAAATTTTTATTCTAAAAAAAGAACCGGCCTTTTGAGTAAAGATGAATACCTTAAAGGCATACTCGCCGGAAATACAACAATATTAAGTCAAGCCATAACTTTAGTTGAAAGCTCCAGAAACGACCACAGAGTTCTTGCCCAAAATCTAATTTCAGAATGCCTCCCCCACGTTGTAAAATCGATGAGAATAGGCATTACCGGAGTACCCGGTGCCGGAAAGAGCACATTTATTGAGGCCTTTGGAGGATTAATAACCGCTATGGGACACAAATTGGCAGTCCTTGCAATTGACCCCAGCAGTGAAAGGAGTAAAGGGAGCATTTTAGGTGACAAAACCCGGATGGAAAGTCTATCTACAGATCCTTTGGCTTTCATCAGACCAACTCCCAGCGGAGGCTCTCTTGGAGGGGTCGCCAGAAAAACAAGGGAGAGTATAATATTATGTGAAGCTGCAGGTTACGATGTAATTTTCATTGAAACAGTTGGAGTTGGCCAGTCTGAGACAGCGGTTCATTCAATGAGCGACCTCTTCTTGCTTCTAATGCTGGCAGGTGCCGGAGACGAACTTCAGGGCATAAAAAGAGGCATTATGGAGATGTCAGATCTTATAGCAATTACAAAAGCAGACGGTTCAAACAGAGAAAAGGCTTCACTTGCAAAGGCTTTGTACAGTAATGCTCTTCATCTGTTTCCACCATCCGAATCAGGATGGGTGCCAAGGGCACTAACAACCTCATCTGTAACAAAAGAGGGTCTTCAAGAGGTTCTTGACACAATTATTGAGTACTTCAAACTGACAGAGAGCAATGGTTATTATCTTCACAAAAGGAGAGAGCAATCACGATTCTGGATGTATGAATCAATACAGGAAGAGCTTAAAAACAGATTTTTTGATAATCCGGCCATCGCAGAAAGGATTCATGAATACGAACAAAAGGTACTAAACGGTGAAATCAGCTCATTTGCTGCCGGAGCTGAATTATTAAGAATATATAACACAAAATGAACATAGCAATTGAAGCATTAAAAAACAGCGTACTCATTACGGGACTTGTAATGATAATGATGCTGCTTATAGAATACATCAATATTCATTCCCACGGTAAGAGTTTCAGAAAACTCAAAAATTCACCAATCAAACAGGTTATCGTAGCCGCCTCACTTGGGTTAATTCCCGGGTGCATTGGAGGTTTTGCTGTCGTGTCTCTTTATACGCACAAGTTACTCACTTTCGGAGCTCTTGTGGCAATGATGATTGCTTCGTCAGGTGACGAAGCTTTTATAATGCTGGCAATGATTCCGAAAACAGCAATAATTCTTTTTGTAGTACTCTTCATAGTGGGTATAGCAGCCGGAATTATTACAGACAGGTTTGTAAAAAGGGAGGACGCCCCTTTTAATCCTGATCACTACGAAACCCATGAAGATTGTTGCAGCGAAAATGCCAAAAAGCCGGGAATTTTCTCTGGAAGCATAATTGGTAATCTAAAAAATATTACAAGGCAAAGATTTTTGATAATGGCAGGAATATTTGTCTTTATCGTAGCAGTTGTTGCCGGGATACTTGAGCATGATCACGCAACAGAGCATAGTCATGAACATGCGGTTGCCACTTCAACAATTCAGCTGCCTGATGCTCATGTGCATGACAAAAGTTGCATACTTGATGAACATAACGAGGCAACCATCTCATCTGCATCAGTACATGACCATGACGCACATTTTAATATTTTCAGCGAAAGGTGGATTAACCTGATTTTTGCAGGTGTAAGTTTGTTGACATTGTTTCTTACCGCAAGGGCAAGCGAACACTTTATTAAAGAACATTTATGGAATCATGTGGTTAAAAAACACCTGAAATCAATTTTCTTGTGGACATTCGGTGCACTTCTGGTAATTCATTTCGGAATGAGGTTTCTCCATATTGAAGAATGGCTCGCACAAAATGTTTATGTAATGATTCTTTTGGCTGTTGCAATTGGTCTTATTCCGGAATCGGGACCCCATATGGTGTTTATAACTCTGTTTGCCGGAGGCCTTATCCCATTCAGTGTTTTGTTGGCAAGTTCAATTGTTCAGGACGGACACACCGCCTTGCCGCTACTGGCTGAGAGTAAAAGGAGTTTCTTTAAGGCCAAACTTATCAATATGGCAATAGGACTAGCCGCAGGTGTATTGCTACACCTTGCGGGTCTATAGTCCAACTATTTTTTTGGGATTATTCTCCGTTCATTGAGAACAGGAACTCGAGGTTATTCTCGGTTCTTAGGAGCCTGCTCTTCATAAATTCCATAGCCTCAACGGAGTTCATATCGGCTAGATAGTTACGTAATATCCAGATTCTGTTAAGAGTCTCTTTATCAAACAGAAGATCTTCTCTTCGTGTGCTACTAAGCGTAACATCAACTGCAGGGAATACCCTCTTATTAGATAGTTTTCTGTCAAGTTGAAGCTCCATGTTACCTGTTCCTTTGAACTCTTCAAAAATAACATCGTCCATTTTTGAACCGGTATCAGTTAGCGCTGTTGCCAGTATTGTAAGCGAACCTCCATTCTCGATATTTCTTGCAGCACCAAAAAACCTTTTAGGTTTGTGTAGTGCATTTGCATCAACTCCACCACTGAGCACCTTGCCGGATGCAGGTTGTACTGTGTTGAAAGCCCTTGCAAGACGAGTAATTGAGTCTAGAAGTATTACAACATCATGACCACATTCTACTAGTCTCTTAGCTTTTTCAAGTACAATATTTGCAACCTTCACATGTCTCTCTGCGGGCTCATCAAAAGTAGAGGCAATAACCTCACCCTTTACGCTGCGAGCCATATCAGTTACCTCTTCAGGACGCTCATCAATAAGCAGAACAATAAGGTAAACCTCAGGATGGTTGTCGGCAATTGCATTGGCAATATCTTTCAAAAGAACTGTCTTACCTGTTTTGGGCTGAGCCACAATAAGACCCCTTTGACCTTTACCTATAGGCGCAAACATATCTACAACCCTTGTTGATAGATTATTATGGCCATTTGATGTGATGTTAAATTTTTCGTTCGGAAAAAGAGGTGTCAGAAAATCAAAAGGAACCCTGTCCCTGATATATTCCGGACTTCTTCCGTTTATCTGCTTAACCTTAACAAGCGGAAAATATTTATCACCCTCTTTCGGAGGTTTAATCTCCCCGATAAGTGTATCACCAGTTTTGAGTCCGTAAAGTTTTATCTGAGATTGAGATACATAAATATCATCCGGAGAGTTGAGATAGTTGTAGTCTGAAGAACGAAGAAAACCATATCCGTCAGGCAT
Organism: Bacteroidetes bacterium HGW-Bacteroidetes-7; assembly: GCA_002842465.1. Lineage (GTDB taxonomy): Bacteria > Bacteroidota > Bacteroidia > Bacteroidales > UBA932 > Bact-08. The sequence continues at coordinate 49,550 of PHDA01000011.1, read as the reverse complement.
GATTTCAAGGACACCGGTTGCATCTACAACACCTTCGAACTCAAATTTAACCTTCTGATGGATCTCTTTATTCTGATTCTCGGGATGTATGTTGTTACGTTTGATATTATCTCGCATTAACTCCTGTTCAGGCTTCTCTTCTGCCCTGATAATAACTGTAGCAGCTTCAGCAGCAACGCCTCTCTCATCAAGAACAGCAGCAACTGCAGCAACCTCTTCCTCTTTTACACTTACTATAGGAGGATGGTTTTCTCGTGATGCAGCACTCTTTCTGCCCCTTCTGGGTCTGGTCAGCTTATCGTTACTATTTTGTGTATTAGAAACGATTGCCTGAGGAGTTTCGGATTTTGGTTGCTGTTGTACAGGTTTAACTTGCTGATTAAGATTTTCAGACTGTATAGGCTTCGCCTGTTGTATAGGTTTCTCCTGTTGTAATGGTTTATTTTGCTGCACAGGTATATTTTGTTGAACAGGTTTATCCTGCTGTGCAGATTTCTCAAGTATTAAAGGCTTCGGTTGTTGAACAGTCTCTTTCTTAGGCTCATTTGCCTTTGGCTGTTGATTATTTTGCCTGTTTTGATTAAACTGAGGCTTTTGATTGCTTTGCGGTTGAGTATCTTTTTGCCTTTTGTCTTCAGGAACATTGTTCACCGCAGGTTTTGCTGCTGAATCTTTTGGTGGCTGTTTGGACTCATTGCCTTTTCTTGCTCTTGGTTCTCTTCTTACAAGAGGTTTTTTAGAAATAGGCTCGGTTGATTTGCTGCCTATCTTAGCCTGCTCGTCCAGTATTTCGTATACAAGCTCCTCCTTGGTGAAACTTTTTGCTTTGCTAATCTTAAGATTATTAGCAATAGCAAGTAAGTCATCGTGACTCTTTTTGCTTAACTCTAAAATGTCGTACATTGATTTAATTGTGTGGATGTGATTTATCCTGAAAGATTATTGAAACCTTTTGCAAAAATACAATAATTTGTTAAATAAACAAAATCCTTACAACAATCTGAGAAAAAACATTATCTGGCTGCTATTACATCTATCTCAACAAGAGCACCTTTAGGAAGACTTACAACTGCATAAGCCACTCTTGCAGGAAAAGGCTCAGAATAAAAAGAGGCATAAACCTCATTCATAGCTGCAAAATCCTTTATATCAGACAAATAAACCGTTGATTTTAAAACATTTTCAAAACCCAAGCCTGCCTCTTCAAGTATATAACCAATATTTTTCAGAACCTGAGTTGTTTGCTCTTTGATGCCGCCCGGAACAAATTCACCTGTTTGCGCATCAATTGGAAGTTGGCCAGAAACGAAAATCAATCCACCGGCCTCTGTAGCCTGACTGTATGGACCCACTGCGCCAGGGGCCTTAGCAGAAGAGATAATTATTTTACTCATCATTTTGTTTTTTAAAGAAATTAGAAATCAATAAACTTATAATCAGAACCCTGCACCTCTATCCCAATAACTTGCACTTTTCTTAAACTGCAACAAATCAGCTAAGGCCGAGGCTTTTGCATTAATCCTGAAACTCCAGCTCTCCCACATACCATTTGGAATCCATGAGACAGATATCAAAAAGCAGTGCAGGTCATAGGTTGCACTTAACTGAGTAGTTGTTAACGCCAGCTTTGTAAGATCTACACCAGTATTCAGGTTTACACTAAGGTCCCTGCCCAGTTTCATCTGAGCCGAAATGCCCAGAGTTTGCATATGGTTGTGGTTTGTATTCAGTACACCTCCCACCATCTGGTAAGATCTGTTATAGCTATAGTTGTAATTAAAATTAACAGACCAGGGATTATCCGGGTCTATATAATAAACCCAGCCACCGGGAATATACTCCCCGGTTACAGGGTGGTTGTAAACCCTTATATAATCGGAGCCCTCCTGCAATCGGCCCCCGGATGAGCCAGGTTCAGGCAGTCCCATACCTGCTCCTCTTCTTGAGCCTTTACCTGATAATTGGTATGATAATGATAAGCTGGCATTTGTAAGTCTAGCAAAACTCAGCCATCCCTCTTTAACAATATTGAGTTGATTGAATCTTTTGCCCGTTTCATCAACAGCATACGGGTCCAGATTTGCATTGGCATTAAAGGCAAGCGAGCCAAATATTGTAGTACTGAGAGATGTCGAAATATTTGACAACTTCATTGAATCTGCGAGAAAGTTATATGACCCTCCAAATGATAGATTATCAATAAGTTTAATCTTTTGGATTCCTCCATTGGTGGTATCTTTATCACTCTTAATTTTTGCCTCAAAATTATTACCAAGCGAGAAGTTCATAGAGGCAGACCTTCCTTTTGAAGGATACCCAAATAAGAGACCTTCATATTGGTTGTATTCGACCTGATGTTGTATCCCGTTGTTATCTACATAATTAAGGGTTCTGTATCCATTTGCAGGAGTTCCAAGTTCCGGAGTATAGCTTATACTAAAAGAGGGTTTTACCATGTGCCTTATGGCTTGGAGCTTTCCCCTTGATCCAAAATTGAACATACCATATAGTATGGTATTCATAGACAGCGATGCGGCAAAATCCTGAGTAGCACCAAAATGGCTGAATATATTTCCAATATTGGTCTCAACCTGCCCGGTTTCAGTATCATAATAACGCTCTGACTTCTGGAAGTACCAGTTCATTCCATACCTGACACCTGGAGAAAACTGAAGATAATTGAAGAGATTAAATGAAGGGAGCCCTATTGTAAAATTATGCTGCATACCGCTTTTAAATTTGGAAAGAAAATCGGGCTCACCGAATTCACTCGCCTTAAAATTCACCTTGTTGTCAAGATTGGTACTGTAGCTTACTGATACATCTTCATAAAATTTCGGTTTCCCAACTGCTTCCTTTTTCTTAAATGGGAAAATGCGATTCATGGTAAGAGTCAGGTTGGGAACAGTGAAAGCATAAGAGCTGTCAAGTGAGTTCTGACTATGAAGCATGTTTAGCGATAGCGAAAAGGGTGAATCGGCAAATATTTTTGAATATGATATTGATGAAGATATTTGGTTTTGAAGACTTTGCTGAATATCATAGGAGTTAAAACGGTTGTTCATGGGGGTCGCAAAATTAACCGACGCCCTAAAAGATGAACCCGGTCTTGCCTTAGCATCTTGTGAGTGGCTCCATCTAACCGAGAAGTCCTTGGATTTGTAGAAATCCGGAGACCCCTCCTCTCCTATCTGATTAACTGAGTAGTTCAGGTTAACGGTACCATCAAATTTATATCTCTTTTTATACCTTGAAGTAAGAACAGCATTCCATGAACCAAGCGAGAATATGTCTCCGGTAAGAGAGGCATCAAAATGGTCTCCAAATACAAAATAATAGCCAAGCCCTTTCAGCGCAAAACCTCTTGCTGCCTCCTCATTAAAAGTAGGGACAAGCAGACCGCTTGCCCTTGTCATCCTGTCAGGGACAAAACCAAAAGGAAGAGCAAAAGGGGTAGGAACATCTTCAATAACCAGATACGCAGGGCCAAATACTGTCACCTTATTTGGCTGTGTAACCATCTTAGCCTTTGTCAGCTGCATATAATAGTGAGGATGTTCGTGATCACATGCGGTATATTTTCCACCACTTATATTAATGGAGTTGTCAGGCATCTTTTTCATAAAGTCGCCACGCATTATACCCTCGTTCTCCTGGGTAACCATATTTATAATGATAGCCTTTTTTGTATCAAAATTATATCGAAGGGTATCCATGGTATATTTTTCAACCCCCTCTGTCATAACAGGCCTGCCCTGCAGAACACCCGCAGTATCTTTCACGCCTGCTGCAAATACTGTCTTTGTGTTCATATCATAGGCCATATACTCAGCAGTAAGTTCAAGATTGCCATACTTTACGCTAACATCTCCGTAATAGTACATCATCTTTTTACCATTCTTAAAATCTTCTTTCATTGAATCTCTTGCTTCTGAGAATGCCGGCTGAGTAAGAAAACCTCTCTGCTTAGAGGTGTCGGTTGCAGCATTAAATAAAGAGTCTTTTATTAGAGCAGTATCAGATGCAAGAACTGTGTCTCTTAAAGAAGAGACAAGAACAGTATCTTTTACAGCAGATGTGTCTACAGGTTGTAAAGAATCTCTAATTAACCGCTTAGCCCTGATAGTATCGTTAAGACTGTCTGCTTTATAATTATGATTAATAGCAGCCCCGGGAAACTGGGCAAGCATAAGAATAAGTAAAATCAGACCCGTTAATGGAAACCGCTTTCTCAAAACCAAAATGGTATAAGGTTTAACAAAAATGTACTACATTTGCAGTTCGCAAAGTTAATCATATTTAACAACAATTATGCCTCACAGAATACTTTTGGCCACAATTTCACTTCTGTTAATCTGTTCAACATTTCAAGGACAGGAGAGGGCATCATTCCATCTCAAAAAAGTAGTGATAGATCCGGGGCATGGAGGTAAGGATCCAGGAACAGTCAGTCCTGACGGAAAAGTTTTCGAAAAAAACATAGCACTTTCGGTATCTCTTAAACTTGGACAACTTATAAAAAGCAACTATCCTCATATAGAGGTTATATACACAAGGAAAACAGATATATTTATTCCTCTAAACGAAAGGAGCCGTATTGCGAACAAACACAAGGCAGACCTCTTTATCTCGATACACGTTAACGGAGTCGAATCCCGGACACCTTCAGGATCTGAGACATTTGTAATGGGTATAGATAAAACAAATTCCAATTTTGAGGTTACTATGCTGGAAAACAGCGTTATTATGCTTGAAGGAGATGATTACAGTACAAAATATGGGGGGTTTAACCCCAACGACCCTGAATCATATATAGTTTTTTCGCTTCTCCAGAATGCCCACCTTGAACAGAGCCTCATTATGGCCTCTTTAGTTCAAAAGCATTTTGCCAAAGGGCCCATAAAGCTAAACAGAGGTATCAAGCAAGCGCCCTTTCTTGTATTATGGCAAACCAGCATGCCGGGAATACTGGTAGAATTAGGTTTCATTACAAACCAAAATGATTTAAGAGTTCTAAACGACAAAAGGAATCACGATAAATTTGCCGAGAGTATATTCAATGCCTTCGATGAATTCAAAACTCAATATGAAAAAGTGAATGATAGCGGTAGCTACCTCCCGGTTCCCATAAAAGAGACCGACACTTCAAAACAGACGCAAACCGAGAATAAACAAACAGTTACAGAAATTAAACAGACTCCTACTACAGCAAAAGAGGCACAAAATGCAGTAAAAACAGATACCGTTGAACATTTCAGAGTACAGATTTTTGCAGTAGGAAAAATTCTACCAGCCGGTTCACGCGATCTGAAGGGGAGAAAAGATGTCAGCTATATTAAGGCAGGGAATTTGTACAAATACACAATTGGAAAATATGGCACCATTGATGAGGCAAAAGATGCACAGAGCGAAATCAGAAAGCACTTTCCTCAGGCATTCATAATAAAGGTCAGAAATAATACAATCGTACCACTAAACAACTAACTCCAAAATGAAACTCAAACTAACAAGAGAACAGAAGATCGGACTTTTCGCGATAATAACACTTGCATCTATATACGTAGTGGTCAACTACCTTAAGGGTAAAGATCTTTTCAGCAGTACTAATACCTACTACACTGTTTATAATAATGTCGAAGGACTCAACTCTACCGGACCTGTTTATATCAGAGGATTAAAGGTTGGGACGGTTGAATCGGTAGATTATTTGCAGGAGAAAGACGAATTCATTGTAAAACTTAAGGTAAAAAGCGGCTATAATATTCCTGATAACTCAGTTGCTGAGATATACAGCGTCGACTTACTAGGTACCAAAGCCTTGAGGGTGAACATAGGTGACAGTAAAACATACCTCAAAGACAAGGGTTCAATGCAATCGATAACAGAAGAGGGATTGGTAGATATGCTTAAAAGCCAGTTTTTACCTTTAAAAGATCAGATTTCAGATCTTGTTGCAACCCTGAATTCTACTATTGAAAATGTTAATGGAATATTTGATGCCGATGCAAAAAAAAATATTGCAACTTCTCTTGAAAATCTAAGCAAAACATTGGCAGGTACCAAGGCTATTGTTCAGAATCTTGAGAAGAGTGGGCCTGAGATAACTCAACTGATTTCCAACATTAATTCATTGTCAGGTGAACTGACACAAAGCACACAAAAATTAAATTACGGACTGGACAATATTGGCGAAATCACAGATTCACTAAAAACAGCCGATCTTGCAGGTACTGTAAAATCTTTAAAAGAGCTCCTCGAACAGATGAATAATCCTCAGGGAACAGTCGGAAAACTTCTCAGTACTGACTCTGTTCATAACTCAATCGAGCAACTGATAAGGGATCTGGATATCCTTATCAAAAACATTACAGAAAATCCAAAAAAATATATAAAAATTAGCGTTTTTTAAAAAAAATATTTCTTATATTAGGCTGATTTTAAATAATTTTAAAATCCAGATGCGATTTTAAAATTATTGGGGTTGAATTCCAACGATTTGAAAAAAAAATGAATTTTCCAACACTAAATCTATTTTTTTTTACAGAATTTATCCCCAAATTTGTTACCCCAAACCTAAACTAATCTTTTACTATGACCGAACCTAAACATACTTTAGTGTGGAATAACTGTCTTAACATCATTCGTGACATAATCCGCCCTCAAAGTTACAGAACATGGTTCGAGCCTGTAAAAGCAGTCAGAATATCGGGAGCGGTACTCACAATTGAGGTACCATCAAATTTTTTCAGAGAATATCTTGAAGAACATTACATAGATCTTATAAGTAAGGCTCTTAAAAGAGAGTTGGGCAAGGAGGCCAAGCTCGAGTACAACGTTAGAGTTGTCTCAGGGGAAGATGTGGTGACATTTCCACAACAATCAACCCAGGAGATTAAAAACAAATCTGTACCTTTTCCCAATCAGGCGGGCAATATTACCAACCCTTTTGTTATCCCGGGATTACAGCAACTCGAAATAGATCCTCAGCTTAACCCTCAATACTCTTTCGAAAATTTCATCGAAGGTGAATGTAACAGGCTGGCAAGATCAGCAGGATTAAATATCTCTGCAAACCCGGGCAAAGGAACATTCAACCCGCTCTTTTTATACGGAGGTTCGGGACTTGGCAAAACACACCTTGCTCAGGCTATTGGAATATCTATTAAAAAACAGTTTCCTGAAAAGATTGTGCTCTACGTAAGCGCCAACCGCTTTCAGACACAATATATGGATGCCACAACGGTCAAAAATAAACTTACCGATTTCCTTCACTTCTACCAGCTTATTGATGTCCTTATAATTGATGATGTGCACGAATTTGCAGGAAAACCTGGCACACAAAATGCATTTTTTCATATTTTCAGCCACTTGCACTCAATGGGCAAGCAGTTGATTCTTACATCTGACAAAGCTCCCGTAGATCTGCAGGACCTTGAAATGAGGCTGCTTTCAAGATTCAAATGGGGTTTACTTGCCGAGCTTTTACCACCCGATTTTAGCACTAGGGTTGAAATACTTAAGGCCAAAAGTTATAAAGATGGTATTACGCTACCCGAAGAGGTTATAAATTATATTGCATCAAGAGTATCATCTAATATAAGAGAGATTGAGGGAACGCTCATTTCACTTCTTGCACAGTCAACTCTAACTAATAGGAATATCAATCTGGACCTTGCAGAGAGTCTTATCGAAAAATTGGTATCAAAGAATAAGCCGGAAATTTCTGTTGACAGAATACAAAAAATAGTTTGTGAATACTTCAGAATTGACCCGCAATTGTTTTTAAGTGCATCCCGAAAAAGAGAACTTGTTCAGGCACGCCAGATTTCTATGTATCTGAGCAGAAACCTAACAAAAAGCTCTCTTGCATCAATCGGAACGCAAACAGGAGGACGAGACCATGCTACAGTACTTCATGCATACAATACTGTTTGCGATCTGCTTGACACCGACAGATCTTTCCGCAAATATGTTGTTGACATAGAAAAACAGCTAAAATCAAGTTAAAATGGATAATTCAAAAATATTCGAAATATTTGACCAGATTACAAAAATTCCGAGAGAGAGTGGTAAGGAGGAGAAGATTACAGCGTTTCTTATAAATTTTGCCCTCGAGAGAGATCTGGAATACAGGAGTGATTCAGCAAACAACGTAGTTATTATCAAGCCTGCAACAAAAGGAATGGAGAGTGCGCCGGTGGTTGTTCTTCAGAGCCACTCCGACATGGTTTGTGAAAAAAATTCTGATAGCAGCTTCAACTTTGAAACTGACCCCATTAATTATATTAAAGAGAATGGTTGGCTCATTGCAAAAGAGACAACACTTGGAGCAGATTGCGGTATAGGAATGGCCGCACAACTTGCCATTCTGGATTCAAATGAGATTGAACACGGCCCTATTGAGTGCCTGTTTACAACAGAAGAGGAGACTGGATTAAAGGGAGCAAAGGAGTTAAAACCCGGCTTTGTAACCGGAAAAATGCTTATCAATCTTGATTCTGAGGATGAAGGTGAACTCTTTATCGGATGTGCAGGTGGAATTGATACAACAGCAAGATACCCCTACAAAGAGGTTGCCGTTCCTGGCGGTAGAATGTTTTTTAAAGTGTTGTTCTTCGGTGCAACCGGAGGACACAGTGGTGACGACATTCACAAAAACAGAGGAAACGCAAACCAGTTTCTTTTTAGATTTCTTTACAATTTGCTCAATAAAGCAGAATTTGATATCTGCCAAATTGACGGAGGTAACAAACGCAACGCTATAGCCAGGGAGGCCTATGCAATTATTGCTATTGATAAGGGAGATTTCGAATTGGCTAAATCTCTGTTTAATAAATTAGTAGCTGAAATTAAAGATGAATTCAGCATCTCAGATCCAAACATTGAGGGTACAATTGAAATTTGCGAAGAGTACGCAAGCGCTGTTGAAAAACAGGTTGCAGAAAAGTTAATTCTTTCCTTAAACGGAATTCCTCACGGAGTACTGGCAATGAGTCAAGAGATTGAAGGGTTTGTTGAAACATCTACCAATCTGGCTGCGGTAAAAATGGATGAACCCCAAATTATTCGTGTTGCCACAAGTCAGAGAAGTTCTGTAAATTCAGCCAGATACAACGCCGCAAATAGAATAGAGTCTATATTCAAACTAGCCGGCGCAAACGTAACTCATGAGAGTGAATATCCCGGATGGAAACCAAAGCTGGACTCTCATCTTCTTGATGTTTCAAGAGAATCATATACAAAACTATTTGGGAATCAACCTATTGTAAGAGCTATACATGCAGGACTTGAATGTGGACTCTTTCTGAATATTTATCCATATCTTGACATGATCTCTTTCGGTCCAACCATCAAAGGAGCACATGCTCCAGGTGAAAAACTTGAGATAGCCTCCGTTGATAAGTTTATGCAACTCTTATTGGAAGTTCTAAAGAATTTAAAATAGAAACAATGGCACCGATTATTGCCCCATCAATGCTTTCTGCCAATTTTGGTAAGCTTGAACAGGAGATTGAAATGATAAACAACAGTCAGGCTGACTGGATTCATCTTGATATAATGGACGGGGTGTTTGTTCCAAACATTTCCTACGGATTCCCTGTAATTAAAGCAATGGCCAAATCGGCAAAAAAACCTCTCGATGCCCACCTCATGATTGTCGATCCCGACAGATATATAGCTCATTTTAAAGAGTTAGGTACAGAATATCTAAGTGTTCACTACGAGGCCTGTATTCACCTGCACCGCTCAATTCAACTAATAAAATCTTTGGGAATGAAAGCAGGGGTTGCAATAAATCCACACACGCCTGTTCACAACCTTTATGAGATTCTACCCGATGTTGACTTTGTGCTTGTAATGTCTGTCAATCCGGGGTTTGGCGGCCAAAGTTTTATAGAAAACTCACTGACCAAAATTTCCAAACTTCGTAAAATGATTGACGATCGTTCTCTTAAGTGCCTGATTCAGGTAGATGGAGGCGTTAACATAAAGAATGCCCCGGCACTTATACAGAGCGGGGCAGATATTCTTGTTGCAGGTAATTCTGTCTTTGGCGCCAACGATCCTTTAAAAGCCATTGCAGAGCTTAAATCCTTGTAAAACCCCATAAGGGTTAATTAATTAAAGTATATACTTAACCTCCTTGAAATGGTATCTGCTCTTTGTTCCATCCTCCTCTTCAAGAACAAGGCAAGCATTTGAATCAATGCCCATAATTCTGGCCTCAATTATTCTACCATCTTTTGTTATTTCATATTTATGAAACTCTTCAAGCCTGTAGAGTGAGTCATAATACTCACTATCAAGCCTGTTCTCAGACAATCCTGAAGAGAAATTTCTGTATGAAAAGTAGATTTCATGAATGAATCCGGCAAGCGATTCAAGTTGCTCTTTAGTATCGTACTCTTTACCTGTAATAAGCGAAACTGATATAGGATTTGGTGCATCAGAGTTAAAAACTCTTTGATTGAGATTTAATCCGATTCCAATTATTGAACCTGACAAAGTGTCTCCTGACAGGAAATGTTCGATTAAAATACCACAGATTTTTTTGTCTCCAACATAAATATCATTTGGCCATTTTATCTTGGCATCTATACCAAGGTTTTTAAGGTACCTCTTTATTCCAATTGTCACTATTTGAGCAATTAAGAATTGATTTTCAGCCTTTATTGAGTTAGATTTAAGAAGAATTGAAAATGTAAGATTACGGTTTGATTCACTCTCCCAGCTTGTTCCTTTCTGGCCTCTGCCGTTTGTCTGAAATTCAGCGGCAAAGACTGAAAAATCTTCAGATTGACTGAATTGCCTAAATGCCTCACTATTAGTTGAATCAATAGTATCAAACCATTTAATGTTGTGTGCCATATTAATAATTTTGTTATTGGCCGCAAAATTGCAGTAAATTTGTAAAAAATTACAAACAAAAAGACAATTATTGTGCCAATAAAAAAGAATACAGCAGCATCTGAAGGCAGCGTTACTGCTACAGAAAAGAAGATAACTGCAGCGAAAAAAAAGGCAGTAGTACCTGCAGAGAAAAAAGAGGCAGCAGTACCTGCAGCCAAAAAGAAGGCAGAAGTACCTGCAACAAAAAAGAAAGCAGTAGTACCTGCAGAGAAAAAAGAGGCAGCAGTACCTGCAGCCAAAAAGAAGGCAGAAGTATCTGCGATTAAAAAAGAGCCGGCAGCCTCAAAAAAGAAAAGTCTCAAAGAGCCCTCAAAATCCAAAACTGCAAAAAAAGGTAGTTCAACCTTAAAGAATACCTTAGACGAAATGGAAATTAAGTGTATTGCAGATGCCATTCTCGATAAGAAAGGTAGTTTTGTATGCTCACTTGACCTTAGACCTATTGGGACAGCAATATGTGACTACTTTGTTGTGTGCAACGCCGATTCAAGTACCCAGGTTAATGCCATTGCTGACAATATTGAGGAGATGATGATAAAGAACTGTAAAAGAAGGGTATTTAGAAAGCAGGGTAAAGAGAATGCATTTTGGATTATATTGGATTACGCAAATATTGTGGTTCACATATTCCAGACTGAGTACCGCCAGTTCTATAGATTAGAAGATCTATGGGCAGATGCAGAAAGAACAGTATATCAAGAATAATAGTAAAAATGGAAATACCTAAAGATAAAAACAACCAGAATAAACAAATGTCAAAAATATGGCCTCCAAAGTTTAATGTATTATGGATATACATTATTCTTTTGGGCGCTATAGCATATATGTGGAGCTCTTACGATGGAGGCGAGCCTCTAAAATCGGAGTGGCTTAAAGTCAAAGAACAGTTGATTTCTCAGGGAGATGTTGAAAAGATAATTTTCGTTTCCAACCAGAACCGCGCAGAGGTCTTCATAAAAAAAGATAGCCTTGAAAAATACAAAGAGAAATTCGGAGGTAAAGAACCAAAATTCGGCCCTCACTATTACTTTGTTGTATCTTCAAATTTTAACCCTGAAGAGCAGTTTGAACTGGTTCTAGAGCAAATTCCTGATGAGCAGAAATTTTCATTTGAAGTAGAAGAGAGGACAAATTACCTGAGTAAAGCACTTGAGTGGCTGCTGTTCCCTATTCTACTTATCGGTCTCTGGATATTTATGTTCAGAAGAATGAACAAATCTATGGGGTCCGGTGGTCAGGGAGGAGGAATTTTCTCAGTTGGCAAATCTCAGGCGAAACTTTTTGACAAAGATGGAAATTCTGTTAAGGTTACATTCAAAGATGTAGCCGGACTCGAAGAGGCCAAGGTAGAGGTGATGGAAATTGTTGACTTTCTCAAAAATCCAAAAAAATACACAAGTCTGGGTGGAAAAATACCAAAAGGGGCACTTCTTGTAGGACCTCCGGGTACTGGCAAAACCCTGCTTGCAAAAGCAGTAGCAGGCGAGGCAAATGTGCCTTTCTTCTCAATATCAGGATCAGACTTTGTTGAAATGTTTGTAGGAGTAGGAGCATCAAGAGTTAGAGACCTGTTCAGACAAGCCAAAGAGAAAGCACCTTGTATTGTATTTATTGACGAAATTGACGCTGTAGGGCGTGCAAGGGGTAAAAACGCCGGCTTTTCATCAAATGACGAAAGGGAGAACACACTCAACCAACTTCTTACAGAGATGGACGGATTCGGTTCAAATTCTGGTGTTATAATACTCGCTGCAACAAATAGGGCAGATATTCTTGACAAAGCGCTTATGCGTGCCGGAAGGTTTGACAGACAGATTCATGTAGATCTTCCTGAACTAAGAGAGAGGGTTGATATTTTCAAGGTTCACCTTGCAAACCTAAAACTGGTAGAGGGTTTTGAAATTGAATTTCTTGCCAAACAAACACCAGGTTTCTCCGGAGCAGATATTGCAAATGTATGTAACGAAGCGGCACTTATTGCTGCCCGAAAAAATAAAGAGGTCATTGAGAGACAGGATTTCCTTGATGCAGTTGACAGAATAATTGGAGGTTTGGAAAAGAGGAGTAAAATTATCTCTCCTGACGAGAAAAGGACAATTGCCTTTCACGAAGCCGGACACGCTACTGTTAGCTGGATTCTGCCACACGCCAATCCACTGCTTAAGGTTACCATAATACCAAGAGGCAGAGCATTGGGAGCAGCATGGTATCTTCCTGAAGAGCGTTCTATTACCACTACAGAGCAGATGATGGATGAGATGGCAGCCACACTTGGAGGAAGAGCCGCAGAGGAGATAGTCAACGGTAAAATATCCACCGGAGCACTTAGTGATCTGGAGAAAATAACCAAACAGGCATACGCAATGGTTTCATATCTGGGTATGAGCAGTAAAGTTGGCAACATATCCTTCTACGATTCTACTGACTCTGCAGGCTTCACAATTGGGAAACCATACAGTGAAAAGACAGCAGAATTGATTGATTCCGAGGCTAAAAAACTTGTTGATGATTCATACATAACTGCAAAGAAGATATTAAGAGAGAATATGGAGGGGTTCACAAAACTTGCTGAGCAACTTTTGGAGAAAGAGGTAATTTTCTCAGAGGATCTTGAAGTTATATTTGGTAAAAGAGTCGGAAAACAGCCACCGGTTTCGGAGGCAGAAGCAAAACCGGCATCTGAAGAGACCGTTTTAAGTTAGACGATGAACAATACAATTGTCAGATCGCTCAGCGGAGCAATCTTTCTTATAGTAATGACAGGGTCCCTACTGTGGAACCCTGTCGTTTTTGCTGTTGTAATGCTGCTTTCTGTAGTAATTATGATGTGGGAATATCTCACTATATCGCTAGGCGAAAACTTTAAACCCGGGAAAATACTTTCAATAGTTACCGGAATGACAGTTTTTACTCTGTTTTTCATAGCCAATGCATACGAAATTTCAGACAGGTACCTGTACCTTGCTGCCTTACCTGCCACACTGCTATTCTGCTCATTCATATTCGAGAAGAATAACAAGGGAGAGGTTATGGGAGAGGGTTATGAGAGGGCATTCTTTACAATAACTGCCATAATTTACATTGCACTTCCGTTTGCCCTAACAAACACAATTCTATTTAGTAAAGACAACAGTTACAGCCCCAATCTGCTACTCTCGCTATTCATTTTGCTTTGGAGTTCAGATGTTGGAGCATATGTATTTGGAATGACTTTCGGGCAGAAAAACGGGCATAAACTGTATCCCGCAATCTCGCCAAAGAAGTCATGGGAAGGCTTTTGGGGAGGATTAGGAGTAACATTGGTTTCGGCGTTCATATTAGATTATACCGGTTTCATTTCAATAGGATTGATACATACACTTGCCATTGCCGGTATAGTTTCTGTGTTTGGAGTGTTGGGCGATTTGGCAGAGTCACTCTTTAAGCGTAATTTTGCCGTTAAGGATTCAGGAAGCATTCTTCCTGGTCATGGCGGCTTACTTGACAGATTTGACGGTGCACTGATAGCTTTTCCGGTTGCGATTGCATATCTCAAGTTTTTCTGCCTTATTTAATATATTTGACTAAAAAGTATGCGAATACACAAAGAGGGTTACAGAATAATATTCAACAGTTTCTTATCAATAACGGTAATTGTTGCACTCTTTTTCATTTTCACAAATTCATTGACTGTTAGATCAATAGCAGGCACTATTGGAGTGCTTGTCTTTATTCTTATCGTCAGATTTTTCAGGGAGCCTCACAGAGAGCCTCTTAATGAAGATGATTCAGTATCATCTCCGGCAGATGGAACAATTGTAGAGGTGAAGCCGGTTTACGAAGGGGAGTTCTTAAAAGCTGAGTGCATTCAGGTTTCGGTTTTCATGTCAGTTTTCAATGTACATGTTAACTGGTTTCCTGTGAAGGGTTTTGTAGAGTACTATAAATACCATCCGGGTAAATATCTGGTTGCAATGCACCCCAAGTCTTCAGAGAAGAATGAGAGAACAACCGTTGTAATAAATAATCAGGGCACAAGGATATTGATTAGGCAGATTGCAGGACTTATAGCCAGAAGAATTGTCTGTTATGCCAAAGAGGGTTCACCAGTATCTCAGGGAGATCAGGTTGGATTTATAAAATTTGGTTCCAGAGTTGATATTTTTCTCCCACTTGATGCAAGAGTGCAGGTTACAAAAGGGCAGAAGGTGAAAGGAAACAGAACTATTATTGCAAAGTTACCCCTCTCTTTGTAAGGGCACACTTCATTTCAGAGGCCAATAAAGCGGCTGCTTCTGCGGCATCTTTAGAAAAATTAATACCGGCGTTATTGCCGGTTTTTTTGTCTTTATATGCAAATATAACAGATCTTGAAGCATTAATTAAAAGACCGCATCTATTGTTCATGCCGTAGGCAGATACCTCCTCAACGCTCCCACCCTGAGCGCCCACACCGGGAACAAGAAGGAAATTTTCAGGGCAAATCTCTCTAATCTCTGTTAACTTTTGGGCCTTGGTAGCTCCACATACAAACATAATGTTGTCTTTGGTACCCCACTCCATTGTTCTTGAAATAACCTCTTTGAAAAGAGGATTGTTATTATCCGAAATTTTCAATGTCTCAAAATCAGAAGAGGATGGATTGGATGTGAGTGCAAGTACAATAGCCCATTTGCCCTCGTAATCAAGAAATGGTTCAACTGAATCTCGTCCCATATATGGAGCAATCGTTACCGCATCAAAATCGTTTTTCTCAAAGAATGCAGCTGCATATTTCTTTGCAGTATTTCCAATATCTCCCCTTTTTGCGTCTGCAATTAGAAACTGATCAGGGTAATTAGCTCGAATATAGTCTGCTGTCATCTCAAATTGCTGCCAACCTTTAAGCCCTTCACACTCATAAAATGCAAGGTTAAGTTTGAATGCAACTGCATAAGGGGCTGTTGCATCAATAATCTCCTTGTTGAATTCAAACAGAGGAAACTCCAACTGCTTAAGATGAGTTGGAATCAGAGACATATCGGGATCAAGTCCAACACATAGAAAACTCTGTTTCGAAAGAATTTTGTTATATAATCCGTTGTAATCCATGAGTATTAAATTATCGGCTCAGACTACTATACGCTCTCTTTGAGTCTTTCGGCATTTTCTGCAATTTGAAGCTGGTCTATGAGCTCCTGAATGGCTCCATCCAGAAAGACAGGCAGATTGTACATAGTATAATTAACCCTGTGGTCAGTTACCCTTGACTGTGGGTAGTTATAGGTTCTTATCTTGGCAGATCTGTCACCTGAAGAGACCATTGTTTTTCTCTTAGCAGAAATTTCGTTAAGATATTTTTCGTATTCAAGGTTATAAATCCTTGTACGAAGCTCTGCCAGAGCCTTTTCGTAGTTTTTAATCTGTGATTTTTCATCCTGACACTGAACCACAATGCCGGTTGGAGCATGAGTCAAACGAATTGCAGAATAGGTAGTATTAACAGACTGACCACCAGGCCCTGAAGAACAGAATGTATCTTTTCTCACATCACTAATATTGAGCTCAATATCAAATTCGTCTGCTTCAGGTAAAACGGCTATTGAGGCAGCTGATGTGTGCACTCTGCCCTGAGTTTCGGTTTGAGGAACTCTCTGAACACGGTGAACTCCGCTCTCATACTTTAGAACACCATATACTCCATTACCAGAAACTTTACAAATAAGCTCCTTAAAACCGCCAGATGTACCCTCACTTTGACTGTTAATCTCCAATTTCCACCCCTTTCTCTCAGCAAATTTGGAGTACATTCTGAATAGGTCTCCAGCAAAAATCGAGGCCTCATCTCCTCCTGCTCCTGCCCTGATTTCCAGTATTGCATTCTTGGTGTCCTGAGGGTCTGCCGGAATCAGAAGCAACTTAATCTCTTCCTCAATTATTGGAATCTGTTCTTCAAGCAAAGCAAGCTCCTCTTTAGCCATCTCCCGCATCTCTTCATCCTTCTCAACCATTAGCATCTCCTTAACAGAATCAAGGTTACCCATCATCTGTTTGTACTTCTCTCCTGCCTCAACCAGTGGCTCCAATTCACGGTACTCCTTATTCAGGGATACATATTTTTTCATATCCGACATTACAGAGGGTTCAGAAAGCTGCTCCGAGAGGGATTCAAATTTTTCTTTAATTCCGGAAAGTTTTGATAATAAACTGTTATCGATCATATACTGTTAAAATAGTCTGCAAAAGTAATCAAAACAAACCATATACTAAAATCAGACCACATTGCGCAATCTTAAGAACTCAGGAAACCTTATATCTAATCCTAAGTATTTGGGTCTGCTCGTTAAAGTCGGTTGAAATAATTGTAATGCCCCCAATTTCTGAGGTATTTGCAACATGCTGTCCGATGCAGGGGCAATAATCATAGTCACCCACTGCAATTATTCTTATTACATCGCCTGCGTCATCGGGCAATTTTGAAACATTGTACCTCTTTGCTGCCTCTTCTCTTGAGACAAAGCTTTCTTTAACATCCAGTCTCTTTGCAATTACCTCATTAACACTCTGCTCCAGCATTTTAACTTCGTTCTCTTCCAAAGGCCTGTCAAACCTGTAATCACATTTAGATTTCTTCTTCTCTATATGGTTGGTCACAGAGCGGCCTGTCCCAAACTTAATAATCATAGTCTGGTTGAGGATATGCTCAGCCGTGTGCATCTCCCGGTTATAATCCTTTTTAGGTTCATTTATCATATCTAGGTTCATTTAGCAATTCCAAATTTATGAAAAATGAGACCGGCATAAAAATAAATTTTAGCCGGTCTCTTCGAAGCTGTTTGGAATAATTTCAAATCAAATATTAACCCAGAAACAACTTCATATCTTCATCAACACTACCTATTGGTGCCAGTCCGAAATTTTTAACCAGAACATTTGCTACGTTTGGTGAAAGAAAACCCGGAAGTGTCGGGCCGAGGTGAATATTCTTAACTCCCAATGCAAGCAAGGCAAGAAGAACTATTACCGCTTTTTGCTCATACCAAGCAATATTGTAGGCTATAGGTAAATCATTAATATCATTTGCATTAAAGATCTCTTTAAGTTTAAGAGCTATGACAGCTAATGAATACGAGTCATTACATTGACCTGCATCAAGAACCCTTGGAATTCCTCCTATTTCACCAAGAGGTAGTTTGTTGTATCTGTATTTTGCACAACCGGCTGTAAGAATAATGGTATCTTTTGGCAGTGCTTCAGCAAACTCTGTATAGTAGTTTCTGTCCTTCATTCTGCCGTCGCAACCTGCCATTACAAAAAATTTGCGGACAGCTCCCGATTTTACTGCCTCAACAATCTTATCTGCAAGGGCAAATACCTGAGCGTGAGCAAACCCACCAATTATTTCACCTGTTTCTATTTCGGTTGGTGAAGCACATTTTTTGGCGTGTTCGATTATCTCAGTAAAGTCTTTTGAGCCTCCCTCAGGTCTGTCTGCAATGTGTTTGAATCCAGGGAAACCTGATGCTCCGGTAGTGTAAATTCTGTCTTTGTAAGTTGCATTGCTTTTTGGAGGAACAATACAGTTGGTTGTGAATAGAACAGGACCGTTGAACGATTCAAAATCCTGAGTTTGTTTCCACCATGAGCTACCGTAGTTTCCAACAAATTGGCTATACTTTTTGAAGGCAGGATAGTAGTTAGCAGGAAGCATCTCAGAGTGGGTGTAAACATCAACTCCGGTGCCTTCAGTCTGCTTAAGCAGATCTTCCATATCTCTCAGGTCGTGACCCGAAATAAGGATGGCTGGATTATTCTTAACTCCAATGTTAACCTTAGTAATCTCCGGATTACCATAAGCAGATGTGTTGGCTTTATCAAGAAGGGCCATAACCTTAACTCCATGGTCACCAGTCTTTAAAACCAATGCAGTCAATTCGTCTGCACCCAGAGAGTCATTTGTTGTAT
Organism: Bacteroidetes bacterium HGW-Bacteroidetes-7; assembly: GCA_002842465.1. Taxonomy (GTDB): domain Bacteria; phylum Bacteroidota; class Bacteroidia; order Bacteroidales; family UBA932; genus Bact-08. Next base: position 30,716 of record PHDA01000011.1, on the reverse strand, counting down.
CAACAAGAGCCTGTTGCATAAATGCATAGATAGAAACATCTTCGTGTTTGAGGTTGAAGGCATGCTCTGCATATGCAGCCATACCTTTTAGACCATATATTGTAAGCTCACGCAGTGATCTGATATCTTCGTTTTCTGTAGCAAGAACACCAACTTCAGTAGCCTTTTGCTCCATCACTGCAACATCTCTTGAGGTCCAGAAGGCTCCTTCAAAAGTTATATCTTCAATCTTGCCACCTTTAGAGATAAACAGGGCTCTGGTTGAATCTCTCAGATCGATTGCCTGATTGAGTCGTGTTATAAATCTATCTCTGTCAAAGTTTGCATTAGTGATAGTCATGAAGAGAGAGTCGGTAACAAATTTATTGACCTCGGCTCTCTCAACGCCCATCTCTCTTAAGCGAACAGAATAGTGTGAAATTCCTTTGCACAGGAACATTAGCAAATCCTGAAGATTGGCAACATCTGATGTTTTTCCGCACACACCATTTATTGTGCAACCGGTATTCTTTGCAGTCTCCTGGCACTGGTAACAAAACATTTTACTCATAATGTATTTTTTATTAATAGGTTAATATTTGATTTATGTGACACAAAAGTACCCGGTTATATACTAAGTTAGTGTAATAGTTGTTACACTCCACACTTTTTTTTGTATTTTTATTCCCCATTTCGACATTCATTTTCATTTACCTTAAAACCAAAAACTAAATAATCATCACATAAAACAATTCAAAAACTTAGACAAACAGAACAAATCACAACCAAATCATAAACGTATTGTTATTATTACGAAGGTTCATTTTTAAACAACTTTTTTCACACACAATAACCTAATCAAGTACAATAAAGTGATTGAAAATATTGATCTCTCTCAGTGTCCCTTGTGCAGTGTTATCCCTCAGGATAGGATACACGATTTTTTTTCGGACATCTGCCTTAAAGTAAATAAATTCTCAAAAGGTGATACCATTGCCAGACAGGGAGATACGTGCAAACACCTGTACATTTTGGTAAAGGGTACAGTCAAGACAGAGATGGTTACAGAGAGTGGTGGCTTACTTACTGTTGAGGTGATTAAGGCTCCCAAACCACTTGCTTCGGCCTTTCTCTTCGCTGAGAATAATACCTTCCCGGTTGATGTTACGACAACAGAAGACTCAACAGTACTGATGATAAACAGAGATGATGTAATTGAGCTCTTTCGCAGAGATGCAAAATTTATGGAGAGGTACCTCAAATACAACTCCAACAAGACACAATTCCTCTCAAATAAACTTCAGATTTTAACCATTAAGACAATCCGTGGCAAACTAGCCCACTATTTGCTTGAACAACTATCTTTATGTCACTCGGTTAGCCCATCTGTCAACACATTCGTAATGGATAAAAACCAGACCGAACTTGCCAAGTACTTTGGAGTAAGCAGACCCGCCCTCGCACGTACCTTTTCCGAACTACAGCAGGAGAAGATTATTTCAGCCGACCGCAACAGAGTAACCGTGCTTAAGATACAGGCATTACGCAATTTAATTCTTTAAGCCTTTTTTAATCATTTTAACCAAATTTACCAAACAGTCTCTTGCCTCTAAAATATAGGATAAAAAAAGCAGTCTTTCGACTGCTTTTTTATGGGTACGGATCAAGCACTGTTGGACCAAGCTGGAAATCTAAATTGGCTTTCCCTGCTCTGCCTCTTTGATCATCGTTTCATTTGCTGTGATATAAACCTCCACCCGGCGGTTCATTGCCCTACCGCTAACAGTAGTATTATCACCCACGGGAACGTCCCAAGCTTTCCCCTCTGTGTCCAAACGCTTCATTTCGACACCGTTTGAGTTGAGAAACCCGGCAACAGCCACAGCTCTCTGAAGAGAGAGTTTCACGTTGAAGTCTCTTGAACCGGTATTATCTGTATGACCATATATTGTTATATCAGTCTCTGTTGTGTTTTTGAGAGATTCCGCAAATTTCAAAAGTGCATACTTTGAAGTAGCATTCAACTCACTCCTGCCAGTCGCAAAAAGTATTCCATTATCAAAAGTTACTTTTATTGCCTTCAGATTGTTCGCATCAGTGATAAGCTCAACCTTCGCTCCTTCGATCCTCTCAAGTTCGGCCTTCTGCTTATCCATCTTATTGCCGATAAGGATTCCGGCACCTCCTCCCACTACTCCGCCAATTGCAGCTCCTATTGCAGCACCTTTCCCGTCTCCGATAAGAGCTCCAATACCAGCTCCTACTGCAGCTCCGGCACCACCACCTATTAAACCACCTTTGGTTTTATTATTCATTGTTGCACAACCACTGAACATTATGGCGGCAATCATTGATACAGCTAAAATTTTTCTTGTTTTCATTAAACTCGTTTTTAATTTTAATATTCTAAAAACAAATGTGAAGATTTTATATGAGCCGTGTGTTACATAATTTTATTTACTATTTGCATAGTTCACATAAATTAACAAACTCTTGACGACTGCATATATAAACAGAGGCTGCCTACTTTTTAGACAGCCCCTATCAAAATTTAAAAGTTAAGTTGCTTTATTCCTGTTTTACAGCAAAATAATTCGATGTAGCTTAAAACCTGCAATTGCGTAGTATTTAGCCAAACAGGTGCAGGAACTTACTCGTAGCTTTCAAGGATTCCTTTAATCTGGTGTGCCTCTAGCCTACCGTAAACCTTCTCTCCTATCAATACAACCGGAGCAAGACCGCAGGCACCTACGCACCTTAAGCAGTCAAGCGAAAATTTACCATCCTCAGTAACTCCGCCAACTTTAATCTTAAGTTGATCTTTAAATTCATCAACAATCTTCTCAGCTCCGCGAACATAACACGCAGTACCTGTACAAACAGATATTGGGTATTTGCCCTTTGGAGTCATAGTAAAGAATGAATAGAAAGTGACAACACCATAGACCTTGGCAACCGAAATTTTCAGGTTATTTGCAATTTCGCGCTGAATGGCTTCGGGAAGATATCCGAACTCACTCTGTGTCTTGTGAAGAACACTTATAAGCTCGCCAGGATTGTTGTTAAACGACGTGCAGATATCTTTTAATGTTTGCTTGTGACAATCTTGTAATTTGAAAGTACTCATAACGGTCTATATTTTATGTTTGTCAAAGTAGTGAGTATGAAGCAGGTGGTGTGATTTCTCACTCAACGGCTTGCCGAGGAAATCTTCATATAATTTTATTATATAAGGATTCTCGTGAGATTTCCGAATTGCTTTACCTGTATCTTCTTTGTAAATTGCTTCGTAACGAGCCTTAATTACACTTGAATCACCATGGTGTAGAGGCTGACCTGCGCCACCGATGCAACCACCAGGGCATGCCATGATTTCAATAGCGTGGAAGTTATATCTTCCCTCTCTTATACCATTAAGCAATTTTCTTGCATTACCCAGCTGGTGAGCTATACCAATGTGAATTGGGGTCTCTCCGAAATAGATTGTAGCTGTACGAATACCTGCCAGACCGCGTAACTCTTCAAAATTAATTCTGTTAAGTTTGTTTCCGGTAAATACTTCGTATGCAGTACGAACAGCTGCTTCGATTACACCACCGGTAACACCGAAGATAACTCCCGCACCTGTTGACTCACCCATTGGAAGATCAAACTCTTCGTCTTCAAGCTTGTCAAAGTTTATATTTGCCGCCTTAATAAGTGAGGCCAGCTCTCTTGTAGAGATAGAGTAATCAACATCAGGATTTCCGTTAACCTTGAACTCATCCCTCTGACACTCAAATTTCTTCGCAAGACAAGGCATAATAGAGACTACTACAAGGTCTTCTCTTTTCACTCCAATAAGATCGGCATAATATGTCTTGGCAATTGAACCAAACATTTGCTGAGGAGAACGGGCTGTTGAAGGAACATCAAGCATATCCGGGAAATAAACCTCAAAGAAGTTAACCCATGCCGGGCAGCAAGATGTAAGAATTGGAAGTTTAACCTCCTTGTCACCATTTACATATCTTGTGATCCTGTCCAGAAGCTCTGCACCCTCCTCCATAATGGTAAGGTCAGCTGCAAAGTCTGTGTCAAACACCTTGTCGAAACCCAAAGATCTTAGAGCCGACACCATTTTACCGGTAACAAGCGTTCCCGGATTCATTCCGAACTCTTCACCAAGCGCTGCACGAACAGCAGGAGCAGTTTGCACAATCACAGTTTTAGTAGGGTCAGCAAGTGCTCTGATAATCATCGGAGTGTCATCGTATGGAGTAAGAGCACCTGTAGGACAAACTGCTACACACTGTCCGCAGAATGTACAAGGAGAGTCCACAAGGTCTTGCTCAAATGCAGGAGCAACAACAGACATAAAACCACGGTTTACTGCGCTCAAAGCACCAACTGTCTGAACATCGTTACAAACAGTTTCGCATCTGCGGCACATGATACATTTGTCCATGTCACGATTCAAAGCAGGCGAAGCATCTTTTCTATACGTAGAAACCTCAGCATTCTCTACCATATGAACCTCTCTGATTCCAAAACGCTGAGCAAGCTCCTGCAGGTCACATTTTCCTGAAGATGAACAAACAAGACATTTTGGCGGGTGGTCAGAAAGAATCAGCTCAAGAACGGTCTTTCTTGCATTCAGTACCCTGATACTCTTGGTTTTAACAACCATTCCATCAAAGCAATCGGTTGAGCATGAAGGAGCAAGATTTCTTCTTCCTTCAACTTCCACAACACATATACGGCATCCTCCCGGACGGTTTTCGATCTGCATGTGGTTAAGGTTCATGTAGCATAGCACAGGAATATCTATTCCAACCTGCTTGGCTGCCTGGTAGATGGTAGAACCTCTCTTAACCTCTACCTCAATATTATCTATTTTGACTTTAATATTTCCCATAGCCTCGATTATTGAACATAAATTGCTGAAAACTTACACTTGTCGTAACAAGCACCACATCTGATACATTTGTCAACATCAATGACGTGCGGTTGACGCTTCTCTCCGGTAATTGCAGCAACAGGACATGCTCTGGTACATGCAGTACATCCTGTACATTTATCGGCGATGATAGTATAAAGTTTAAGTGCTTTACATCTGCCTGCAGTACAAACTCTTTCTCTTACGTGAGCAAGATACTCATCGTAGAAATGCTCAAGAGTAGAGAGTACAGGGTTTGGAGATGTCTGACCCAGACCGCAAAGCGATGTATCTTTAATAACATTGCTTAGGTTTTTAAGGTGTTCCAGATCGTCCTCAGTTCCCTTTCCATCACAGATCTTCTCAAGAAGCTCGTGAAGTCTTTTATTACCAATACGGCATGGTGCACATTTTCCGCACGATTCCTCAACGGTGAATTCAAGATAGAATTTCGCTATTGAGACCATACAGTCATCTTCGTCCATTACAATCATACCGCCTGAACCCATCATTGAGCCTGCAGCAACAAGATTGTCAAAATCAATTGGTGTGTCGAGGTGTTTTTCAGTCAGACATCCGCCCGAAGGGCCTCCAGTCTGAACTGCTTTGAACTTTTTGCCATCTTTAATACCACCTCCAATCTCAAAGATTACCTCTCTGAGGGTGATACCCATAGGAACCTCAATGAGGCCTACATTGTTGATCTTTCCGGCAAGCGCAAATACTTTGGTCCCTTTTGACTTCTCTGTTCCAATGCTTGCGAACCACTCGGCACCTTTAAGGAAAATTGCCGGTACATTCGCTAATGTCTCAACGTTGTTAACGTTTGTTGGTTTTCCAAGGTAGCCTTTCTCAGCTGGAAATGGTGGTTTAACAGTAGGTTCTCCTCTGAGTCCCTCCATTGAGTGAATAAGGGCAGTCTCCTCTCCACATACAAAAGCACCTGCTCCATATTTCAACTCAATATTGAATGAGAAACCTGTTCCAAGAATGTTATCGCCAAGTAAACCATAATCTTTAGCCTGCTCTATAGCAATCTGAAGTCTCTTGATAGCAAGCGGATACTCAGCCCTGATATAAACAAGACCGTTTGAAGCTCCAATGCAATATCCACAAATTGCCATTGCCTCAATAATCGAGTGAGAGTCTCCCTCAAGAATTGAACGGTCCATGAATGCTCCCGGGTCTCCCTCGTCGGCATTGCAAACCACATATTTTGCATCTGACTTGTTCGAAGCAGCAATTTCCCACTTAAGACCTGTAGGGAATCCTCCACCACCACGACCTCTTAAACCTGATTTCTTAAGAAGATCAACTGCCTCAGCAGGAGTCATCTCTGTAAGAACCTTTCCTAGAGCAGCATAACCATCTCTGGCAATGTACTCATCAACATTTTCAGGATCAATAAAACCGCAGTTTCTCAATGCAATTCTTATCTGCTTCTGATAGAAGCCCATATGCTTAGAGTCTTCGATATGTTTCTGGGTTTCAGGATCTTCATATAGAAGCCTGTGTACCCTGCGTCCCTTAAGAACATGCTCGCTGATAATCTCAGCACAATCTTCAGGTGTCACCTGAGTGTAGAAAGTGTTATCAGGGATGATTTTTACGATTGGGCCCTTTTCGCAGAAACCGAAGCAACCGGTTGTAACAACCTGTGCGTCATTCTCAAGACCCTGTTTTTTAATTTCTGTGTTAAGATTTGCAACAACCTCTTCACTTTGCGAGGCCCTGCAACCGGTGCCTCCACAAACCAGCAAATGCATCTTGTATTGTGCCATAGTCCTACTTCTGCTCATTAAATGATTGATAGTTCACAGGGATAATACCGTCAATAAGTTCACCATTTTTGATGTACTTAACAACGATATCCTCAGCTACTGCTGCATCGACTTTCCCGAAGACAACCGGATCTTTGCCGGGTACCTTAACCTCAATAGTCGGCTCTGCGTAGCAGTAACCCATGCACCCGCCTTGTGTAACCACAGCGGGAATCTTTTCCTTCTCCAACTTCTCAATGAGAGTGTTCATAACCGTTCTGGCACCAGCTGCTATTCCGCAGGTTGCCATCGCTACACGGATCTGAACAAGAGACTCCGGCGAATTGCTGTTCTCACGGATTGTCATTCCGTTCTCCAGACTTTGCTTCATCTTTCGCAAATCGTCAAGGGATTTGATCTTATTCATAATTATATTTTGAATTGGTTTTAAATCCTGGTTTGGGCGGTAAAAATATTAATAAAAGGGCTAATTTCAAAAAATATTAACCAAAAAGTTAACAATTGAAACTACAATTTTCTTATCAACATATATTTATCAGTTCGTCAGCTAATTGCGGCATTCCGATTGCGAATCGTTTTCTGATATATTTTACACTTTTCTCTCCAATATCAACTTGATCAGGATCAATAACATAGATTACTGCCCCTTTAGGGGCATATCTGACCAGCCCAGCTGCAGGATAAACAACCAGTGAAGTTCCGGCAACGACTACTATATCTGCAGTCGAAATTATCTCGATTGCCCTCTCCATCAGTGGCACCTGCTCTCCAAAGAACACAATATGGGGTCTTAACTGACCGCCAAAAGGACACAAATCACCCACATTCAAATCCCCTTCTACGGTGCAAATATATGAACTATCTTTCATACTTCTGCACTTGTTCAATTCGCCGTGCATATGCAAAATTCTTGCCGAACCTGCCCTTTCGTGAAGATTATCCACATTTTGAGTGATGATTTCAACATCGAAAAATCTCTCCAGCTTAGCAATAGCAAAGTGGCCACTGTTTGGCTCAACTCCCTTTAACTGACGTCTTCTTGCGTTATAAAATTCCAAAACTTGTTCAGGATTTCTCTCAAGAGCTTCAGGAGTACATACATCTTCAATTTTATGTTTTGCCCACAGACCTTCGGACGCGCGGAACGTTTCCAGACCGCTGTCGGCACTAACGCCTGCTCCGGTAAGGAAGACAATTTTCTTAAACTTTTTCATGGTTAATCAGACTGAGTTTTTAAATCTCTGATGTTCTCAGCAATCATTTCAGTGAGCATTCTTATAACTGCAGGGTCGTTAAGTGGCAGCTCTTCAAGAACCGCTTTAACTTCAACTGTATCAAAGACATAACTCTGTGAATTGTAAATATATTCAAACACAAAATCTTTTTCCGGATTTGCAGAGATCATTAGCACCATAGTGTTGGCAATATCTCCCAACGGAGGTCTGTCAATATGATCATTCAAAAACCTCGCTTGGACAGTTGTCCCTACTCCCGGCTCAGAGGTGACCAGAAGATCTCCTCCACTCTGTTCTGCCGATTGCCTGAAGAGAGGAATTCCCATTCCAACCCTTCTGGTTGTTCTGGATGTAAAAAAGGGATCATCAAGCCTCTCTACCTGCTCTTGTGTCATCCCTTTTCCGTTGTCAACTATTGTAACAGAGAGCAAATTTTCAGAAAGACACTCATCAATTATAACACGAATTATCGAAGCTCCGGCAGATAGGGAATTCTGTATGATATCAATTATATGCAGAGATATTTCGTTCATTTTCAATTATTTTTTAGAGCACTTCTTACGGTATCAAATGAGAGATCTGTAATGGGAAGATCAGTAAAAACCCTTCCAATGTCTTCAGGATAATGAGCATCAGAGGAGTGGATCAGATTGAATGAACTGAGGTATTTATTTTTTGTTCTAAATGCATGATCATCTGTACCGGGAGACAATTCAAGGGCATCTGCTCTTAGTCCGGGAGGCATGAATCCAAGTTGACTCATTACAGAGTTCTGTTTTTTGTCAATGTGTGCCGGAATAAAGATCCCATTTAGAGAGTTGATAAACTGCTCAACCTCTTCAATTGTCTGGTCCAGCGCACTAATAAGCAGATTTTCTTCCTGATAGAGAACCTCCTCTTTTTCATTTACTACAAGTTGATAACCAAATACATCCGGATTATTTGGCACATGAGGTAAATGTTTATTTAGATATTCTTGCAATTTATTAAGGTTATCTGAACCTTCAACAAAAGCCAGCACATGAACTTCTTCTTTTGTTGTTATTTCTGCCCCGCAAAGAACAAAAAGACCTTCCCGTGAGGCAATTCTAACAACCTCTTCACATTGAAGTGTTGAGTTATGGTCTGTAATTCCAATCACAGACAAGCCCTTTTCCAACGCCTTTGCTACAATGTTAAAAGGTGTCATCTCAATGTCACCGCAGGGCGACAACAGGGAGTGAATGTGAAGATCGGCTTTCACAGAAATTATAAGTTGACCCTTATTTCAAAAGGTTATATAAAATTCCACAAAACTCGAATGTCTGCATATCTGTCCCCAGAACCGGAATACTTTCATTTTCGGCTAGCTCCAGAGTATCTTTTTCGGGAGTAAATCCCTTTACTAGAATTATGGCTGACAAATCTTTCAGAGAAGCTACACCAACCACATTTTTGTGAGTCTGAAGCGTTATCCACAATTCTCCTTCAGAAGCATGGCCCATTACATCTGATAGCAGGTCAGAAGCGTAACCACCTGTTACCTCTCTATCTAATAACTCTTCACCCAAATACACTTTAAGGTTTAAGCTCTCTTTAATCTCTCTAAGTTTCATTATTTTAAATATTTAATCATTTTTATCAAATCTCTCCTTGCCCCATATCTCTTCCATTATCTTAATAGCCTCTTTGATTGTGATTTCACCCCTTTTCTCAAAAATCGTCCTGAGGAAAATACAAGCATTTATGTCTGCCTGACCCCTTACCACATCCTCTGCAAGGGCTTCACAGCTGGGAGCACCGCATGCACCGCAATCAATTCCCGGAAACATTAACTTGAGTTCGCGGGCATTCTCCATTTTTTTAATAGCAATCTCGATGTCTCTGTCATATTTGACCATTGAACGGGGTTCAATTTTGTCCATATGAACCACTGCAGAACAATAGTTTTTGTACTTATCCACAAGATTGTGAGTATCAGGAATTTTAGAGGCAATACTCCTGAGACTGTCGGCTGTCAGAAATCGGTTGCGATGAGAAAGAATTCCACCGGCACACGATTCATCACAAGCCCTGATCTCCAGGAAATCAACATTCTTTATCTCCTCATTTTCGAGCATCTCCAAAAAATCGATCACGTTTTTCATTCCGTCAATCGCAAGCGTTTTGCCCTTAATATGAGAAGATTCACCTCCTGTTGTGGGAAAAAGAACTCCTTTAGATGAGAGCTCACTGTTTATGATAATAGTTTTTGTTATTGGGATTCTCTGTTTGTATGCAAGATATACCTTATTGTAAAAATAGTCCATGTTAAGCACTCCATGTATGGGAGATGTATAACCCCCAACAGGTGATTTAACTGCAGCTATCTTACCGATGCAGGGTGTGAGATAGAAGATCCCGTAATCATTATCTGATATCCCATCCCTTTCAAATCTCTTCTTGTAATACTGAGCAGTAATTTCAATAGGAGGAAGCAGCTTCATAATATGATCTACCAGCGATGGAAACCTCACCTGTATTAGTCTGATTACAGCAGGGCAAAAGGATGATATTACAGGTTTTTCTTCAATCTTCACATACTCGTTGATTTCATCAATAAGTGAGTCAACACTCTGTTCAACGGCACACACCTCTGTAAACCCTAATTCACCAATAATATTATAAATTGACTCTCTGGGAACAGATTCGCTGAACTGCGCAAAGAACACTGAAGGAACCAGCAAAACACGGTGCTTATAGTCGAAAATCTTGTTAAAATCATCATCCATTACCCTTATTGCTCTTGTAGGGCATACTCTGTAACACTCACCACAATCTATGCACCAATCTGCATGTATACCAGCTTTTCCCCCGAAAACTCTTAAAGCTTCTGTCGGGCAAACTTTTATACAATGTGAACACCCTATACAGATGTTTTCTGTAATTTCCAGAGCCCTATGGTATGTTGAGTGCTTGATATTCAAATTGTTTTATTTTAAATTAAAACAAACTATTTAAAGTTAATCACTATTGTTAAAGTAGTTCCACTGCCAACCTCTGTCTCTATCGAAAGAGAGTCGGCATTTTCGCTGATATTGGGCAGTCCCATTCCTGCTCCAAAACCCATCTCTCTTACCTGAGGCGAGGCGGTTGAAAAACCCTTTTTCATTGCCATCTCTACATCCGGGATACCTGGGCCTTCATCTACCAGAATTAATGTGATACCTCCTGGCTGAATATCTGCATTGATGACACCTCTGTAAGCATGGGCAACAATATTAACCTCCGCTTCATATAAAGCAACGACGACCCTTTTAATTACGGCAGGATCAACCCCCAGCTGCTTTAGTGTCTTTTTTATCTGAGACGAGGCATATCCTGCCAGTGTAAAATCTCCTCCCTCTACCTTGTATTCAAAATGCATACTAATAAACCGGTTTTATTCCCGCACTATAAAGAAGCCCAGCACATTTAAACATAGAGAAAGGGCTTTTAATAATAAGAATATTATTCTCAATGGCTAATTTTAGCATATCTTCACTTACCTCTTTACCTCTGCATAGAAGTAAATATGGAGCATCCGACATTTCGGCGGTGCGAACAGACTGTACATTTGCCAGACCTGTAATAAGTATAAAATGGTCAACCTTGAGAGTGAGTACATCACTCATAAGATCTGAAGCAAAGGCATACTCAGCCTTTTGATTAAGCCGGCTCTCTCCCGAAACAACTGTTCCGCTTACAATTCCACAAATCTCACTGAGTAACATATTCAATATCTTTTATAAAACATTTTCTTCTCATATATGGTTCATAACCATATCTGTCCCACACTTTATTAGCAGAGTTATCCTCTGCCTGCGGATTTGTAATTGCATACTTTATTGTCCCTCTCTCCAGATTGGTTGCAATAAATGTATGGTAAATAGATGATATTCCTTTATGTTGCCATTCAGGGGCAGCGCCTAGAATCATCAAATCAATAGTGTCATATTTTTTGAACTCCCTCAGGATATGGAATATTCCAAAAGGGTACAACTTACCTTTAGCCTTTTGAAATGATTTTGAGAGATTTGGAAAACAGATGCCAAAAGCAGCAATATTGTCTTGCTGATCAACAATTATACAAGTAAGCTCTTTTCTTAATTTAGGAAAATAGTCCTTCGCAATTTTATTGATTTCACTTTCAGTCAGTGGGATAAAATTGTCAATATTGCTAAAACTTTGGTTGTAGCTTTTAAAGAAGTTGTTAAGATACTTTGGCTCTCTCTTCATCTCCTCTACATCAAGAATTCTAAGTTTGTGTTTCTCTAATAACAGCTGATTAATCCTCTTTATTTTATCTGGAACACCACCATCAGCTCTTAGTTTTATCTGAATCCATTCAACCTGCTTTTCAAAACCCAACTCCTCCAGGATATGAGAATAGTATGGATAGTTGTATAGGCAGTTGACAGGAGGGGTGTTTTCAAAGCCTTCTGTAAGTGTCCCCTGGCGATTCCAAGTATTAAACCCGAGAGGGCCGTGAATCTGCTCCATTCCTATCTCTTTTCCCCACTCCTCAACGCAGGCAAGCAAAGAACCGGCAACCTCTTTGCTGTCAATATGATCAAACCACCCGAAACGAATACGTTTTTGGTTATGATATTCATTTGATCTTGGATTGTAAATCCCGGCAATTCTGCCTACAATTTCGCCATTTGAAGCAACAGCAAGCCAAAGTTTAATCTTTGAATATTCTAAAGAGGGGCTTTTTGTGAGTACCCTTATTTCATCCGAATCAAGGACCGGCACATACTGTTTGCTAGACTTATAAAGTTTATGTGGAAATTTTACGAACTCTTTAATCTCTTTAGAGGTGCTAATCTCTTTTATGGTAAAATTCATCAGAAGTTAGTTTAGGTTAGATATCCATTACAAATATACAAAAAAATCATTCCTGAGGGTAGTTCAGGGGCGGTCAATTCCTAGTATGGATGTTATTGCAGCCTGTGCTGCAATACAGCCAAAAACTGCAGGGAGGTACGAAATTGTACCTACTCTGGATTTTTTGTTTTGCTCCTCAACCGGTATTATTGCCTCATTATTAGGAAGCTCTTCTGAGAAGACTACCTTAAAACCTTTTGAAATACCCTCCTTTCTCAATTTTTTTCTTAAAACATATGCAAGAGGGCAGTTAAATGATTTTGAGATATCTTTAATTTTAATTTGGGTTGCATCAGTTTTGGCACCCGCACCCATTGAACTCACCAAGGGAATTTTTGCATTAACTGCAAATTTGATAAGAGCAATTTTTGGAGATAATGTATCTATTGCATCAATAATAAAATCAACATTTTGATTACCTAAAAGTTCTTCAACATTCTCTTCGGTAAGATATGTATCAATTGTAAAAATCTTAAGTTGGGGATTTATGTCCAAAAGCCTATCTCTCATGATAGTTGCCTTAGACCTGCCCATTGTACTATTCAGGGCCAGCAGTTGTCGGTTTATGTTAGATTCATTTATTACATCTGAATCAAGTATGACCATTCTTCCCACTCCTGCTCTTGCGATCATCTCTGCAGCATAAGCACCCACACCGCCAAGACCAATAACAGCAATACTTGTCTTCTTAAGCCTCTCCAAACTCTCTTTACCAAGAAGCAATTCACTCCTCTCCTGCCAGGCTGCAGCCTCAAACTCTGTTTTCCCCTCCATATTAATCAAGTTTTTTAGCCTCATTCCATATATTATCCATCTCCTCAAGTGTCATCTCCTTAAGCGAAATGCCTTTCTCCTTTGCAATTTTCTCAAGATGGGCAAATCTTTTAATGAATTTTTTATTTGTCATCTCAAGAGCAGTATCAGGGTTGATGTTGTATAACCTTGCCGCATTAACAAGAGAAAACAATAGATCACCAAACTCCTCTTCGGCTCTCCCTCCATATCCCCCCTCGGCACCAGAAAGCTCAGACTTTTCAACCTCCTCTTCAAACTCGCTTATCTCTTCCCTCACCTTTTGCCATACCTGACTCCTCTGATCCCAGTCAAAACCGACAGCTCTTGCCTTATCCTGAATTCTATATGCTTTAATTAATGCAGGAAGTGATGCAGGTACACCTGAAAGAAGACTTTTGTTTCCGTTTTTCTCTGTACTTTTAAGACTTTCCCAGTTTTGAATAACCTCTTTTGTCCCTGAAACCTCTCTCTCAGAAAAGACATGTGGATGCCTGTATACTAGCTTTTCACATAACCTTTCAATTACATCTTCCAGGCTAAATGCTCCCTCTTCGGAGCCAATTTTTGCATAAAATACAATGTGCAAAAGAAGATCACCCAACTCCTTGCTTATATTGAAATTATCTCCTGCAAGAATTGCATCACTCAGTTCATAGGTCTCCTCTATTGTGAGAGGTCTTAGCGATTGGGTGGTTTGTTCGCGGTCCCATGGGCATTCAGTTCTGAGTCTGTCCATGATGTCAAGTAGTTTTTCAAAACTTTTAACGGCCTTCTCTCTGCTCATATCTTTTATCTCTTATTTTTTAATGTATTAATATCCAACCATTTGTTTATCTGTCTGAAAATTTTATCCTTATTTCAGATGAAGGAGTAAGGTTTTCAAGCATAGTTACATCACCTTGATTAACTGCAATTTCAAGTAATCCCAAGGAGTTGAACAGGGCAATAACCTCACCCGGCCTGCTATCGTAATATCCTCTAGAAATCTTGGTGATTTTCATGTATGGACCCTGAACAAAAATCGTAAAATTCCTCCCTTTCCTGGTTGAATCGAAAAGTGTCTTCTCGATATTTGTTACCGCATTTCCGAATGAGTCACAATAGAGTACCCTTCCGGTAATCGTATCGGCAGCACCTACAACACCGGCAACTGTCTCTTTTACAGTATCACAGGCTATTGTCCTCTTTTCAAAGGTATTTGTAATAATTATATCCACTGCCTCCCTGAAAAGCTCAAGCGAAGAGAATGTACCGGAGCTCTCTCTTCCCTTCAGAATCTCAAAACAAATAGGGGGAGCAGAATTAAAGAGGAGAGAAAATCTCCCATCGTTAAGTCCAACAAAATAGTGACCCTCTCCGTAGAGTATTACCATGGGCACACCCGGCCTTGGTTCACTCATAACACCCATCAGGTGAATGGTTGATTTTGGAAAATGGCGAAAAGTGCTCTTTAATATGAAAATTTCCTGTAAAACATCAAAACTCGGAATGGAATTTGTAATATCGACCACACGAACATCGGAACTTAAGGAGAGAAGGGCACCCTTAAGAGCACCCAGGTAATAGTCACCATTTTTCCAGTCGCTTGTGATTGTAACAGTGGTCATCTGATAGATGTAAATATTATGCAAAGATAGAAAATTTTAATACATTTGCGGCTTAGTTTTCAGAACACTAATACGCTTATAAATAATTTAATTTCAAGTATTTATTATGCACACAAGTCTAAAGTTCGTCAGTGCCGACGAAGCAGTTAAAGTGGTAAAGTCGGGTGATCACATTCACCTGAGCAGTGTAGCCAGTGCTCCAAAAATCCTGATTGATGCGCTAATACGCCGAGGAGAGAGAGCTGAATTCAAAGATGTAAGAATTCACCACCTGCACACAGAAGGAGAAGCACCATATGCAGAACAACGTTTCGAAGGAGTCTTCTTCCACCAGGCCTTTTTTGTTGGAGGCAATGTGAGAAAAAGCGTTCAGGCAGGATACGCCGACTACATTCCCATTTTTCTGAGCGAGACTCAGAAGCTATACAGATCGGGAGTTTTACCATGCAATGTTGCAATGATTCAGGTATCAACACCCGATAAACACGGATTTGTATCACTTGGAACATCAGTAGATGCCACACTAGCGGCAATTGAAACAGCAGAACATGTGATAGCAGTAGTAAACAGCAATGTTCCAAGAGCCTGGGGAGATGCAATGATTCCCCTAAGCATGATTGACTTTTTTGTTGAAGACAATACACCACTCGAACCTGCACATTTTGCAGAACCTGATGCAATTGAGACTGCAATTGGCAAAAACTGCGCAGCCCTTGTTGAGAACGGAGCAACCCTGCAAATGGGAATCGGAGCTATTCCAAACGCGGTACTTGCCCAGTTGGGAAATCATAAAAATCTGGGTATCCATACAGAGATGTTTGCTGACGGAGTACTTCCGCTTGTTGAGAGCGGAGTTATTAACGGAGCAGATAAGGCGATCGACAGAGGAAAGATGGTTGCAACATTTCTGATGGGTTCACAAAAGGTTTACGACTTTATTGATGACAACCCAATGGTTCTAATGCAAGATGTTGCCTATACAAACGATCCATTTATAATAGCAAAAAACCCAAGAGTTACTGCAATCAACTCTGCACTTCAGGTGGATATTACGGGACAGGTTTGTGCAGACTCACTCGGAACAACTTTTTATTCAGGAGTGGGAGGTCAGGTGGACTTTATATACGGAGCCTCAATGTCTAAAGGGGGAAAGGCAATTATTGCCATGCCATCAGTTACTAATAAAGGACTTAGTAAAATTGCACCGGTACTTAATTCAGGAGCAGGCGTAGTTACCACAAGGAACCATATTCACTGGTTTGTTACAGAACACGGCGCAGTCAATCTGTATGGCAAATCACTACAGGAGAGAGCCCGCCTTATAATCAACGTTGCCCATCCTGACCACAGAGAGGCACTTGACAGGGCTGCATTTGAAAGATTCGGACCTCATTTTCACTTTAATGGCTAATTATTTAAAAGCTAGCTCACATATTTCAGAAGAAGCATAAAAAAAGAGGATGACCGTTAAGTCATCCTCTTTACATATGTTCACTTTATATCTTAGTCTGCAAGAACCTCAATATAAAACATCATCTGCTGTTTTTTCCCTGTACTCTGTGCATTATCTCCATATCCCCATCCTGAAGAGAAGAATGTTGCTGCTTTTCCCCCTTTTTTCATTAGTAAAAGAGTTTGAGCAAAACCATCAACCACAGAGGAACCTGAAGCACCGGTTTTGCCAACTTCATGAACTTCCAATGATAATGGGAAGTATTTGCTTGGATTATCAGAGCTGTAAATTTTATACTTTCTCGCAGTATCTTCAATATTTGTATCAAAAACAAATCCGTTAAGGAGTTTACCTACATAATTGTATTTAACGGTAGTTCCAACTTTAATTGAATCACCCGTCCCCTGTTTCAGTGAGTAATAGTAGTACCCTCTGAAAAGAGAATCAATTCCGTCATAGTATTTATTGCTGAATCTTTGGAGAGTGTCAAGTTCATACTGCGGATAGTCATCAATTACCTTAACAATTTCAACATCGTAAACCGTGGTGGTAGCGTGATACCTGTCACTATTTTTGTAATCGAAATCTGAAGCCCATGATGGAAGAATAATTCTTACCATACTTCCCTCCCTAAGTGTTCTGAAGGCCTCTTCTAATCCCCTGATAAGAGTATAGTTGCTCATTTCAAAAAGCACAGGTCCATAGTAGTTTGCGTAAGAGAACCCTCCTACCTGTTTTGCAATATCGTCTCTGCTTGTTGTAATGTAATTATCCTTTAGGTCCAGTGTAGAATATCTTACAAAAAAAGAGCTTCCTTCCTTAATTTCTCTTCCTGTTCCTTTTTTGTTTGTGATAACATATACGCCTGTTGACAAAGGTGCGACTGTATCGTTGTAAACAACCTTCATGTGTGCGTCCAAAACTTTCTTTTCGATAGAGTCAGAACTTTCGGCTACATCTTTTGCACATGATGACACTATTAACATTGCCGCAAAGGCGAAAAGAAAAGGAGACAGTAAATATTTGGTTTTCATTCGGTAAATTATTTCCAGTTGATTATTATAAAAATCGTACAAAGTTAGAAAAATTTAATTCTTTTTAACATCAGTGATCCAAACCTCATAAATTAAAGGTGACATTTTTGGCACCAATCCAATTTGAACAGAGCCAAAACCTTTCCTGGAAGAGAAAACGACATAGCACCTTTCTCCTCGTTTTACTCCTTCCAGACCCTCGTCTAAACCAGAGATGAGTTCACCATTTCCAAGTCTTACTTTCCACTTATTAAAAAGGGATACATCCTGTGTCATTTTTGCGTCTTCTGCAATGGATCTTTTATTGGTAGAGAATAGAAACCCTTTTCCTGAGTTGAAAATATAAGCCGCATAATCAAAGAAAACAGAATCACCTTTTTGAGCCTCTACAGACTCTGTACCCTCTACCATAACTACTCTCCACACTTTATCATAAACTTGCACCCTTTGTTCGCTAAACGTCTTTACATAACTCTCTATTGAGGTCTCCTGCTGAAGCATATTATTCTCCCTATCATCCTTTGTGCATGATAGCATCAGAGAGATAACAGAGAAAACAAAAACAGCTGTCAAAATCAGTTTTTTCATCCGGCTTATGATATCCAAATACCGTTCCACAATTAATTCTTTTTCATGCATTCATCAAAACTAACGGCAAGAGATTGTTCAAAATAGTCTGCAACCTCAACGAAAGGAATATACAACTTGCCTCCGGCAGCCCTTTCGTGACCTCCTCCGTTAAAATGAAGTCTTGATAGGCGGTTAACTGAAAAATCATTTGTTGACCTAAGTGAAACTCTTATGTGGTCTTCTCTCTCAGTAAACAAAGCCGAAATATTTATCCCTTTTATATTCAGCGGAAGGTTAACAAAACCCTCAGAATCTCCCTCAGAAAAATTGTACTTCATTTGCTCTTCGGCTGAAAGGCATATGTAACCTGCTCCATATGAGCCAACTATTACCATCTTATTAAGCAGCATATGACCGAGCAAACGCATTCTTAATTCAGAAAAACCTCCGAATACCAAATGCTGCAGCATATCTTTGTCAACTCCTGACTCCATTAGTATAGAAGCCATTAAGAAGGTAGCAGAATTAACCGAATTTGAAAAATTATTGGTATCGGTCATCATTCCAACATATAACGACCGGGCCACGTCTGCACTTAATACACCTTTGCAATTATGAATTACTTTACCGCAATTTTCCGCTTCAAGGGTCATTAAAATCCAGAATATAAGCTCTGCTGTAGATGAAACTTCTGGATTCGAGATCACAAGGTTGAAAGATTCAACCTCCGGCATTGGATGATGATCTATTAGTACTTTAAAAGCATTTGAGTCAAGTACATGTTTTTCAAGCTCGTCGACTCTAGATAGTTGATTAAAGTCAAGAGCAATTATCAAATCGGCTTTGTCCGCGAACTCAATTGACTCTTTTGGATTATTACAGAATATTTTAATTTCTTTATTTTCATCTAAAAAAGAGAGGTACTCAGGATATGAATTGGGCACAGCAATTTCTGAGTTTATACCCTTGAATCTCAGATAATTCCTAAGACCGGTTACCGAACCGATAGCATCACCGTCCGGGTTAGAGTGACTAATTAACAGAATACGGGAAGAGTTTTGGACTCTATCAAAAAACTGCTTTGCCTCCTTTATAAAGATGTATTGACTCATATTATAATAATTGGGACAAATTTAGAAAAATATATTGCGGGGTCTAAATATTTATTTTACTTTTGTGGAACTTATTTAGCACCAGACCCCGTTTTCGTCAAAGAAGATTAATATAAATTCAAATATAACAAATGAAAAAAATCTTAATTTTTGCTGTACTACCTGCAACAATATTCGTTTTAGGCTTTTTGATTTACAAAAGCGTTCAGCAGCCAGTTGAATTCGAAAGGCAGAGAAAAATAAGAGAAGGTGTATGTATTGAAAGACTTAAAGACATTCGTACACTGCAGGTTGCATATAAATCGAGGTACAATAAATTTACGTCCGATATGGATTCACTGATTGATTTCTACAACAATGGAACAATCACAATCGTCAGACAAATCGGATCTTTCGATGACTCGTTAGCAGTAGCCCAGAAAAGGGTATTTCGTGACAGTATTCCAATTGCTGTTAAGGATACTCTCTTGAAAAGAACCGGCTTTATCGTAGATTCAATTGCATTCATACCTTTCAGTGGTGGTCAGAAGATGTTAATGAAAGCTGTTATCGCAAAGGTATCAGGTGTTGATGTTCCTCTTTTTGAGGCAGCTGCACCATTTGACTATCTCCTTGCCGGTCTTGAAAGACAACTTGTAGTTAATTTAAATTCCGATCGTGAGATAGCAGGACGTTATCAAGGGCTGAAAGTTGGTGGTGTCGACGCTCCTAACAACAATGCCGGAAACTGGGAATAATAAAATATGCCTGTAATTGTCAATAGTCAGCTTCAGCTGGGAAAGACAATGGAATATCGACTATCCATTCAAGCTGACTTGAATGGATTTTCTTTTTCGATTGTAGATGATAAGCAGCACAAACCCCTTTATGTGTATGCTTCCGATTTTTCAATGGACAGAGACGATATGGCACTTTTTTCAAAGAGGTGCTCTGAGATATTAAAAAATACACCCGTCTTACGAGGTCATTTCAAAAAGGTTGAAATTATTTACGGGACGGAAAAATACTCTCTGATCCCGGCCGCATTGCACGAAACAGGCAATGAACTAAAGGAGCTCTCTGCACTACATAAGCTTGACGATCTGGATGAAATTAATATAGCCGAGGTTAAAAGTGAGGGAATGAAAATTCTCTTTGCCGTAAATAGTACTTTTCTTAATGTAATTAAGGAGTATCAGCCAAATTTCAGTATATTCCCTACAGTTTACCCATTCATAAAATTTTTGCCATATTTCAGCGAACACAATAAAATCCTTTTTCATTATATAAAAGGTGCAGTAAACATAGTTGCTTCAGAGGGTAACAGAGTTATCTTTTGCAATACCTTTCCTGTCATCCATTTTAACTCTGCCCTCTACTTTCTGTTACTTGCTCTAAAGGAGACACAGTTCAACCCTGAATTGACCACAGTCTATGTTGGAGGCAACATTAAAGACCTTGAGATTTTTGACATTTCAAAATATTTTTCTTCTATCAAATATTTTAGAAATCCATCAATACCACTGCCCGATCAGTTTGCAGAGATGAAGTATTCATCAATGATGTTTGAACTTTAGTTCATTATGAGGATAATAGGAGGAGAGCATAAAGGAAGGCAAATAGTTCCACCAAGAAATTTTGCTGCAAGACCTACAACCGATTTTGCCAAAGAGGGTCTCTTTAATACACTGCAAAACACATATGATTTTGAAGAGATAGCTGTATTGGATCTATTTTCCGGCACAGGCGGTATAAGTCTTGAATTTTCATCACGCGGTTGCCCCGCAATAACTGCAGTCGAGATGAATATTGTCCACGCAAACTTCATTAAAAACACTGCAGCTTCTTTAAAAATTACAGGACTGCATGTAGTTCGCCACAATGTCTTTGATTTCCTAAACTTGTGTCGTATTAAATATGACATCGTTTTTGCCGATCCACCTTATGATATTGATAATTTAAAATCTATTCCGGATAAAGTTCTTAGCTCCTCTGTTTTAAAAGAGGAGGGCCTTTTTATATTTGAACATCCTGCTGCTCATAGTTTTGCAAAACATCCAAACTTTCTAAAAGAAAAAAAGTACGGGAATGTTCACTTCTCCTTCTTTACAATGGAGAAAAGTCAATAGAAATATCAGAAATTGGCTCAATAAATTTTGCAAATATTAAAATAGTGCCTATATTTGCAGTCCCAAAAGGGCAAACTGGTGTGGTAGTTCAGTTGGTTAGAATATCTGCCTGTCACGCAGAGGGTCGCGGGTTCGAGTCCCGTCCATACCGCCAGAAAGCAAAAAAGTCTGTAAGTTTAAACTTGCAGACTTTTTTTGTTAAGAAAAATCTCTTGGGTTAATCCTGGATTTTAAGTAAAAGTTGGGGGGGGAAGAGTTTTAATTTTTTAACTTTGCATAGGTAAAAGGGATCAAGATTGATGGAAAAGAGTGGCTGTTCATTGTTGTTGCCAACAGGTATGTTGGATTATTCTGAGATAGCAGCTAAAAGCATTCAGGAAAACTACTCCCCTATTTTGCAGTTCTTCACAAATCGTCAACTCAATGGCAACATTTGTTTTCCAATAATTTTCTGCGGCTACTTTTCGGGAAAGACGAGGACTTTTTGACGACCGAAGGGAGGAGTTCCGCAGTCGCTGAAAAGTACCAGGAAAATTTGAGGGTCCCCTAAAACAATTGGTTGACGGAGTTGAGTGATTTGGGAGACTATTGGGAGAGTGCCCATTTCCAAAATTTTAAGTGTTAGCGTAACTATCTGTTTAAATGGGTTATACAAAATCAGATTGCTCGTTTTTTGAATTGCTGTTTTTGTATATTATTGATATATAGACGCTAAGGCAAAGACTTAAAAGTCGCAAATAAAACAATCTAAATTTGCTAGGAATTCCACCAGTATTAATTTTTCACAGGTTAAAATTACCTGGATTGGGTAACATACGGCTTTCTGAAACCGGATTTCACAGATTTTGACCCGGTGTTCGTCGGGAAAAGGTTGAATTCTCTATTGGCCGACAATACTTTTGCAATCAAAAAAGTATTAATTTTAAAAAATTATTTAATTATGGAAGTTAAACATCACGGGGAATGTAACCCAAAGAACAAATGTAACTCAATTCTTATAGCTGCAATTTTCATAGCTGTAGGAGCCATACTTGTTGGCAGAAATCTAGGGTTGATTGATTATGCCATTTACAGAATTCTGCTATCATGGCAAATGTTATTAATAGTAATAGGGCTGTCTATTGTTAGGCGCCAGACTACAGGGGGCATTGTACTGATAGGTGTAGGATCATTCTTTTTGATACCGCATATAACCGGACTCGGACACAACTGGGCTAGTACATACTGGCCACTAATATTTGTCTTTATTGGTCTTGTAATGATTGTTAAAATGTTTAGTGGCAAAAAAGACAATTATGGATGGCATAAAGGAGATATGTTTACGGCAGATGCCGAGTACAGTACAGATGAAGGCTTTGTAACTTCTGATATATCTTTTGGTTCTGTGAGACAGATAGTACTTGCACCTGTTTTCAAGGGAGCCAGGATATCAAACCGCTTTGGAGGCACAATAATTGATCTTAGACACACCACATTAGAGACTACAGAAACATATATTGACCTTGATTGCTCTTTTGGAGGCATTGAGATATATGTGCCGGACAACTGGCTGGTAAAAGTTACCACTCAAAACTTTTTCGGTGGTACAGATGATAAAAGATACAAATCGATAGAATTTACAGACTCAACAAAAAAACTAATCATAAGAGGACACATCTCATTTGGAGGTCTTGAGGTAAAAAACTAAACTCAGATGCTGAAACACCCTTTTAAGGAGTCGTTCGAAAGGAAAATCACAGGAGTAGCTACATCATTATCAATGATTGCTCTCCTGTGGTTTACTCTTGCATTTTACGGACAAACCGACACACTTACAGCTTTTGCTATAAGCATATCTTATTTGCTTCCACTTTACAGCGCACTATACTATTATTGGTATATTAATTCCTACTTTAAAAATCTTGCCTCCAAAACCGTTGTTGCAGTTTTGTCAACAATATTGTCTGGTGCGGTTTCATACGCCTTTTTTGCTTTTTTTGAACCCTCAATACATAAGTATAACTTCTCGCTTTTTTTGCCATTAATGAATATTATCGGACTATCTGTCTGGATAGTAACAATTCAATGGTATTCATCAATTTCCAAATCGATTCAATCAGATAATGAAGCCTGTTACGAAGAGGATGAAGCTGATACAAATGATGAAAACGGGGTTATTAAAAATGAAAAGCTCAGACAAATTACTGTTAAGGAGGGCTCAAGGATTCACATAATTAAGACAGAAGAGGTTAACTATATTCAGGCATACGGCGACTATGTTATGCTCTTTACTGCTAATGGAAAGCACATCAAAGAGCAGACAATGAAATTTTTTGAAGCAAATTTGCCTGATACATTTATTAGAATCCACCGCTCCTGCATAGTAAACAGTGAAAAAATACAAAGAGCAGAGCTGTTTGGGAAAGAGAGTTACAGCGTATATCTTAATGATGGAGTCTGCCTCAGGGCTAGCACGTCCGGATATAAATTATTAAAAGAGAGGCTCCATTTCTGAAGCCTCTACTCTGATTAAATAAGAAATTGATTTTTTTTAGCTCCTACTCTTGATATGATCTTTACCGATTGTTCCGTTAAGGTATTTTACATAATCGTATGAGCATATATACTCATAATTTCCTTTTAGTGTGTTAAGACTTGAAATAAGACTCTCATACATCTCAGGGGTGAGATTCTGGTCATCTCTGATAATCTTCTCCACATATCTGATGTGACCTGCACAGAGAGCTATATCTGACTGTTGTTTAGTTAATATCCTGCCTTTATACCAATCCGAATCAATCAGATATTCATATGTAAACATTTTTCTCAGTTCCGGTGAAGTGAGAGTCAAATTCTCATATTTACCATATGCCATAATGTGTAAAAGAGCTTTGAGCGGTGGACAGGCTGAGTTAATACTTCCATCCCTGAAGTAAGCCTCAGCAACCTTCTGCTGAGCTTCAACAATGTTTAAAACACCATCAGCAAACTGCTCAAGAGATTGCAGTTCTGGTTTGAGCATATCATCAGGGAATATTACGTTAGGCGTCTCAAACACCCTTCCAAAATAACCATTCACAAATTTCTCTGTTATTCTGTAACCAAGAATAGAAGCCGGAATCAATTTTCCTTTGTACTCAAAATCCTCAATTTTTTCAAGGTAATTATTTTGAATCATCTGCTTTGGATCTCTCTCAGTATTATTTAATCTAGCCCATAATTCAGGAATAAGCAGGCTGAGATCATGGTCAATTCTGTATTTATGTCCTATGAAACCTGCCGGAGTTGTAAATCCGTTATATCCTGTCAATATAAAGGATACAAGGGAGTTATTAAGATCTATTATCGGCCACAGAGCATTAAACGGTGCTTTTGTAAGGGCGCCTTCTGATCCTGCACCTGTAGTTGAGGGTGATTTGCCTGTAAGAGAACAGATAAAATCCATAAACAACTCTGGTAACTCCTGAAAGTGCACAGGATTATATACCGCAAGCGGCCGGATACCCTTTTCTGCAGGGTTGTTTCTTCTTCCGGAAAGAACTGCGTTCACGGGCACATACAGTGGTTTTGATGTCTCAAGAGAGCGGGCCATTCTCATACCTACCTCAGCAATATATTTTGGTTTTGGATCTATCAAATCGTCTCTGGTTTGAAGATATCTCACATTCTTAGTCTGTTTACCATCCACAATACGAGGATTTGCCGAAGAGACAAAATATTTCGAAGTACCTGTTTCGGCAACCTCTTTAATCATATTGCTCATTGGAGGAGTGAATAGATCAAAGTTGATTACATCTTCTGACATATCCTTTGCATCCTGAAATGTAAGTGGCTGAAAATTAGAAATAAATGTATTAGGAGAAGAGAGGTCCTTCTCTGCTTTCTTATCAAAGCCTCTGTTTATTGCCTCATCAGGACGCTGGAAAAACCTGAATTCACAATTCTCAATAATTTTAACACTCTTGTTATTTACAATTGGGTTTAAATTTGACAAAGTCGATGCCGGAACAACAGTTGATACGGTAATATCATCTTCCATCTGAATTTTATCAGCGTGAACATAATCCTGCCTCAGCTTGAAAGTTCTCCAGGCACCTTTATCGTCATAGCCAACCCTTAAATAACGTGCAGTAAGCTTGCGGGTTGCATATTTGAGTTCATTCCCTGGCTGCCCATTGAGAATATCAACCGAAAAGTATTTTTTCCAGTCACTACCCCACTCTTCACGATAAAATCTTTTAACAATAAATGATATCCCTTTTATATACTGTGGAATAGACTCAAGCCATGAATTGTACTGTTCAGTAAACTCAGGTGAAGGGGTTAGTAATTTAATTGACGAACCCATTGACCTTTTGCTGCTCAAAAACGAACGACTGTCAGTTTTTCCTTTTTCGGGAAGAACTTTAAATCTATTGAAATAATTGAAATTTATTATCTCATCTACTTTATTGAAGTCTGATTCAAAATCCTTTATAAAGAATGAACCGGAAATTATTGAATCTGAAATCGATTTTGAAATCTCTGATTTTCCTCCGCCCGATACCGTGCTTGGTTTATGAATAAGAAGACCCTCTGCATTTGTCTCAACAAGGCGATAATTTAGCGTTGCTGCTGCCTTTTCCATGCGGTATTTATTTCCGTTGGGAAGTATATAAATATTTCCCGGAAGCAGTTTTATGCTGTAATCCTGTTTCTTTTTACTCCAACTGACACTTTGAGTTTTAATGTCAAACCTGCTCAATTCAGGAACATAAAAGATATTAGGATAATTTTTGTCAATACCGTATCCCTCCGGCTGCATTTCGATGATATCAGGGAATATTGGTGCAACCTTATCCAGAGAGTTTATAAAGTTTTCGGCTTTTGTCAAATGGCCTTCACCTTGATTATAGGATGGGAAAATGAGCGCACCACCTGCATGTTCCTCTTCTGCGTTTCCAAGAAGATTTGCAGCATAAGAGATAAAGGTCTTTATCTCCTTTTTGGAATAGCCAAAGTAATTGTCTGCAATAACTGTTACAATAACACCTTCATCGGTTCTCATTGTGAGTTTAAAAGCTTCTCCCTCGTTGTAAAACTCTGCATCGCTCTCCCAACACATACCATCTCGCTTCTGTCTATCAGTTGCCTCTGAGATGTGTGGCAGACCAAGCTCTTTCTTGGTCATTTTGCTCAATTGCGGAGCCAGTATAATACAGCCGGTATGGCCGCTCCATGATTCAAAGTCCAGTGCAGCATCATTTGAAATATGGTATGGCGAACCACCATTTCCAAAAATTGACTCGACAAAATCGAGATTTGACACCAATGACCCTGGGGCAAAGAATCTTACCTCCAAACTCTTTTCAGGGGAAATCCCATTTACCTGAGGACTTACTAACGGTCTTAGTAGAAGAGAGACAAATATTTTAGACTTTTTCTTGTTATCCTCAGTAAACGGCAGGTTAAATATATCTCCATCAATCTCTGTCGCTCTCTTAAGTAACCTTGCAGCAGCCACCATAGGCACCGCTTTTTTATCATCGGGAATAGGCATTCCACCCTCTGCAATGTGAAATACCCCTTTTGTGGTTCTTCTGTCATGGCGAGGATTGTGAAGGATTCCCTGCTTTACTCTGTATGAGCTTATGTATTGTGAGGCATACTCCTCTTTATTTTCAGGAAGCGAAAGCTCTCTGGCAATGCCGTAGAAATCCAAAGTAAAGGTAAATGAAGGAATATTTATTTCAGGAACATCAACCCCTTTATAGTAGTTACGTATAAAGTTCTGAATCCGTTGATCTGCAGGGCAAAGATAATTTCTGAACTGTCTCTCCCTCTCTTTATAATTAATAATCAAAGATTTGGCAAGGTGTAAAAAACCTTGAGAATCATCTTTTCCAAACTCCTCATCAACAAGACCAAGTGCTTCTAGTCTTAGTTTTATGTACTGATGAATGTACTCTCTTGAGTTTTGCTGCGGGTTATCAAAAAAACCCAACGACTCTTTTTTAACTTTCATAAGGCAGAAATATAAATTGTCAATCTGAACGGCTAAAGTACAATGCAAAAATGGTTCCTTAAAATCTTTTTTTGGTTCCCTTCTAAAAAAAAATGATCTTTGATAAATGTTATTTTTTAAACGACAAAATAATGAAGCGATTAGCCATATTACTATTTTTTGTTTTTTTTACACATATTGTAATTGCACAGAATCAAACTAAACAAAAAGGTAACGATAAGGAGATATTTGAAAAATATATTCTGCACATAGGAGATGCATCAGAAATGAGCATGGGAGATTTGGTAACCAAAAGCGCCCTCTTTTTTCTGGAGATACCTTATGTGGGTTTCACACTTGAAAAGGAGCCGGAGCAACTGATAATTAATCTCAGGGAGCTCGATTGTACCACTCTGGTAGAGACAGTTTTAGCCCTTTCAAAAACGGTTAAAGGCGGAGACCCCACATTTGATAATTTCAAAAAAAATCTTCAGATAATTAGATACCGTGATGGAGTTATAACTGACTATTCAGACAGATTGCACTACACAACAGACTGGTTATATGAAAACGAAAAAAAGGGACTAGTCAGGAACATAACGCAAGAGTCAGGAGGTATTGAGCATAAAGTAAACTTGTACGTTATGTCAACGAATCATGAGAAATACAAGCAACTTAAGGGAAAACCCGAGCTCACCGCAAAAATTAAAAAAATTGAACAAGAGGCAACCAAAAGAAAAAACTTCCGGATCCCTGCAGCTGATATTGAGAAAAACAGAGCCTCATTCAAAAATGGTGACATGGTATGCTTTGTAACCAAAATGGGAGGAATTGACATTTCACATGTAGCCTTTATCTATTTTCAGGGCGACAAGCTAACCTTCATACACGCCTCATCAGGAGAGATGAAGGTTGTGATTGAAAAAGAGACCCTAATGAATTATGCGCTCAAGTCAAAAAACGGAAACGGCATTATGGTCGCCAGACCACTCTAAAATAAAAAGACTAATCACTTTATTGAGATTAGTCTTTTTTAATAGATAAAATCCGTTAATTAAACTTTTTTCTTTTTGCTCTTATCGTCTTTAACGTCAGCATAATCAAGGCCTTCACGATAAACGCTCATTGCAGCAAGACTCATACCCATACTTGAATATCCACCATCGTTGAAAAGATTTTGCATTGTAACCTTTCTTGTCAAGTCAGAAAATAGAGTAATAACATAGTCGGCACACTCCTCAGCGGTTGCATTTCCAAGAGGTGACATTCTCTCTGCAAAGTCATACAGTTTATCAAAACCCATAATACCTCCACCTGCGGTTGTCATTGTTGGAGATTGCGATACAGTATTGATTCTTATGTTTTTTTCACGGCCATAGATATATCCAAAACTTCGAGCTATTGACTCCAGTAACGCCTTGGCATCAGCCATATCATTGTAACCATAGAGAGTCCTCTGGGCGGCAACATAAGAGAGAGCCACAACTGAGCCCCAATCGTTAATTGCATCAAGTTTTCTGCAACTCTGCAGAACCTTGTGGAAAGAGATAGCCGAAATATCAAGCGTTTGATGAAGATATTGATAGTTAAGATCGTCGTATGTACGACCTTTTCTCACATTCGGAGACATTCCGATTGAATGGAGCACAAAATCAAACTTACCCCCAAGGAACTCCATTCCCTTGGTTATGAGATTTTCCAAATCTGCAACATCCGTTGCATCAGCGGGTATAACTATTGTTTCACATTGCTCTGCAAGCTTGTCAACAGTGCCCAATTTCATAGAGGCCGGAGTATTGGTCAACACAAATCTCCCTCCCTCTTCAAATACCCTTTCAGCTGTTTTCCATGCAATAGAGCTTTCATTTAAGGCTCCAAAAATAAGCCCTCTTTTTCCTTTAAGTAGATTATAAGACATAATAAGGTTTTTTACATATAACTAAACATATCGCAAATAATATTGTTCAGCTTATCATAATTACACTGCAAATATAATTATTTTCCTGAGGAAATTTGTTTATTCAGATAATATATTTATCTTTGCACTATTATTTCCTATGGAAATTATTTCCATATAGATAATAAAGCTCAGTATTGAATAGTATAATTCAAAACAAAGAAACAGTATAATCTGAAATGAAAAAAATAGTAACTATAATAAAACGGGAGTGGCTGATCATAGCCGGTGGAGTTGCAGGAGCTCTTGGCGGATACCTCTACTGGTATTTCATAGGTTGTAACAGCGGGACCTGCCCAATTACCTCCTCTCCTCTCAACAGTACTCTATACGGAATTGTACTTGGAGGACTGTTTTTCAGTCTTTTCAAAAAGAAAAATAATGAAACAGGTAACTAATCTAAATGATGATACAAGTAATTAGTTTTGAGCATGAAATTAATCTAAAGGATGAGACAAGTAATTAAGGTAGAAAAAGCTCAGTGCTGTGTTTTCAATAACCAGATTAACCGCGAAATAGCGTCTTTAAATGGCGTTTACAGCGTTAACGTGGACAACTACAAAAATGAAATAACTATTGACCACACTACCGAGGTGTCATTTGAGATGATTGCAAAAAAGCTTGAGGAGAACGGATACAAGGTCATTAGCGAAAGAGAGCGCACACATGATTCAAACAACATGAATCAGGAAGTTTAACAAGCAACAAACAAGCAAGCAAGCCAAAAACAACTAAAAGCAGATAAGTAACTATATATATAAATACAAATTAGTTAGAAAAAAATTTAAAGCAATGAAAACAATACATCTTACAAAAGAGGAATTCCTTACAAAAGTTGCCAACTACGAGGCAAGCCCAACCGAGTGGAAATATCTGGGCGACAAACCGGCCATAATTGACTTTTATGCCGACTGGTGCAGCCCATGTAAAATGATTGCACCAATTCTTGAAGAACTTGCAAAGGAGTATGAAGATAAAATCTATATCTACAAAGTAAATACAGAGCAGGAGCAAGAACTTGCAGGAGCATTTGGTATTCGCAGCATACCATCAATTCTTTTTGTTCCAATGGAGGGTTCACCTCAGATGGCAATGGGAGCACTACCTAAGAACTCATTTAAGGAGGCAATTGACGGTGTTTTGCTGGGTGGAAAATAAATCTCCGCGCCAGTTTGTGGTAACTACCACAATATGTGTGATATATAAACGAGCCAATTCTTGGTGATGTGAACCCAAAAAGTTAGACAAATAACTTTTTGGGTTTTATCATGAAATATCATTATGAAGAAAGACTAAAGATTGTAAAGGCTTATTTCTC
>PHDA01000041.1 GCA_002842465.1 Bacteroidetes bacterium HGW-Bacteroidetes-7 | reverse complement strand
TAATTATAGTGATCTTTTTTCTTTTCATACCATGTTAAAGAAAATGTAATTAAGGAATCATTTTTGAAAGTTCCGTTAGACTCATTTATAGCAATGGCAGATAATAGGTTGTAATATGCTTTATTATTATCGGATAATTTAGAAGTATTTATTGAATTAAGACTATCAAGCACATCATAACTTTTATCGTAAATGCATTTATCTATTATTCCTAATTTATTTTGGAAAAATATCTCCTCGGTATTATTACTACTACAAGAAAAAATAAAAGTCAGAAGAGAAACGACTACTAAAAGATGCTTCATAAATACTGTTTTATTAAAATTCTGGAAATCAGTTCAAAACTAATAATAAATAATTATTCATCAAAAATTATTACTTTAATATCTATCTTAATATTAAAACATTACTATAATAAGCAAGGTTTTATACTGGGGCAAACAGTCAGATTCCTATAAGATACTTGAGTTTCCCTAGATTCTCTTGGCAGACTGTGGTTTGCCAAGAAATTGATTAAACTTATATTCCAGAGTGATTGGCAACTATTTTAGGTTCCATTCACCACGCTTAAGGGGCTTTGCCCCACCTTGGGATTGCCTCCTTTTAGTCGGCGTTCCCTGGTGGGGGTCCAACAAAGAAAAAAACTAAAGCTCTGCAATTGCCCCACCTTGGGATTGCCTCCTTTCAGTCGGCGTTCCCTGGTGGGGGGCTCTAACAAATCAAAAAACTAAAGCTCCTCTGGAGCTCTTTTATTATGCGTTTTACGGCTTCAAGCGAGCTTGAGCCGTCAACGCATAATAAAATAAGCCGCACGTTTGTGCGGCTTTAGTTTTTTTCTTTGTGATTCGGTTGGGTTCTGAACTAGCCACCATAACAAACACAATATAAATGAGTTAGATTTTCAATATTTCAATAGGTCATGAATTGGTCATGGAAATTGTTGTCGTTTTTTCCGTGGGTTCAATACCTAAAAGAACGTGTTTTTCTAGGTTCAAAATTACTCTTCTTTTTAGAATTTCCAAAACTTTTTATTTCAGTACTTTATGATTGGTGCAAGGTGCAAGCTATATATATAGATATATACTTGCACCTTGCACTAAACTTCAATTAAAGGCTACACCTTCAACGATCTTCTTTTGATTGTATGCCAATGCTCCAAAAAGCGAATTTCCTACATCTATTTTTGCAACCATTCCTGCTCAAACTCTTTGGTTAATTCAATGATTTGCCTGTTCAAAGCTACCAGTTTCCGTGTTAATTACATGTATTTAAACTATAGTGTAATGCAATTTTCTTCTATGAATTAACCACTCCTCATTCTGCTTTTTGGCTCAGCGTTTTATCTCGTATGGCAAATTTATTTCCGGATTTGTTTGGGAGTACAAGGTCTGGCCTTACGGTTTTGCGAAAAATCTCCATCCCTACGGGTAGTATTTTTGCTCAAAAACCTTTACTTCCAAATCCTACAATGTATTGCCAACGAAACAAAAACGACCAAGCCGATCGAAAGACGCATAAAAAAAAGTCGGATCATGAAAGCAATCAACCAAAACAAAAACTCCCCTACCTCACAAATCCGCATTTATACGGGGAATATTCTCAAATGGATGATATGTAATAAGAGATTTTTAAAGTTACTATTCTTTATTTCTTTAACTATCATTTGTTTAAAGTGTGGTACTGCTCCATTCTTCATAATTATTTTCTACACTCTCAGAGCGATATTTAAGATTGTATTTTATATGATAATCACAATGTTAGTTATCTTCATTACTTTTCTTCTATTCTACTTAAACTTTATTAATTAGTTAATTGTAAATCAAGAAAATGTAGATAATAAATATTAATGTTTTGGGTGATTATCAAAGATTTGATTTTTCGAATGAAGGATTCCTTTGCTCTCCCGAGTGAGCTTCTTTCTGATTTTGCCAGAAAGATACAAAGGGCGATTAGCAACTGCATGGACCGTCAATCTTTTGCTTTAGTCGTGTATGTTTGATCATCTGTAAGAGGTGAAGAATTTGAGATGTCAGAGCAGATGCCTTGCCACTAGTGTGATACGGACAACTTATGCTCAGTTCAATGTCATTATCGACAATACTGTATTACGGATGATGTTAAGGTGTGATCATTCCCTTGCAGACATTCCTTTTCAATGATTTTTAAGATAATTGGCGAGTTTTACCGGAGCAAAGGTTTTCAAACGCCTTAACACCTTATACAAGGTCATGCATCCTGTTTTTGTAACAATCTCCACACTTTCAGGTAGTATTCTTCCACAAAACCTTGTATCGGCAGTCATTTACCTTTATTTGCTCCCGTTAAAATTCTAAATTATTTACCTTAAAAATCAATTATCATGAAAAAGAATTATGTACGCCTGGAAGGAAATGTCGGATTCACACCAAGAGTAACACCATTGGAGAGCGGAGCTACAGTAATGAGGCTGTCTATAGCCACCAATGACAGATTCAAGAACAGAGCCGGGGAGTTCGTTGACGAGACCGTATGGCACAACATCGTAGCATGGAAAGGCAACGGGATGCCCGACTTCCATCAAATTCATACAGGAACACCCCTTACAGTAATAGGAAAGCTCAAGCCGGTGCAGTACACCACTAAAACAGGAATAGAAAAGATGACTTATGAAATAGTTGCCTCACAGATACTATTCACAGCTGAACAAAAAGAGGCAGACCTCCCGGAAGAAGTAGCCGTAGCTGAAGACACTACCATCCCTGAGAGCAATAAGAAAAAGAAAGGTAAATAACTCTAATATAGCTTAAAATAAGCCTGCAATTTGCTGGCTTATTTTATGGTAATTGAACTGTTTATGAAAACAT
Source organism: Bacteroidetes bacterium HGW-Bacteroidetes-7 (assembly GCA_002842465.1). GTDB lineage: Bacteria > Bacteroidota > Bacteroidia > Bacteroidales > UBA932 > Bact-08. The sequence continues at coordinate 10,834 of PHDA01000041.1, read as the reverse complement.
TATTTCAATAATTTTGCGAGAAAGGAATAATGGATATAGTGCCAAAATATTGCTGGTGGCTATTTAGAGAGTTTTGAGTTATTGTAGGTATAATTTTTATTGCTATTGTTTTAAAAATAAAGAGAGTAGCATAAGTAGTTATATTTGTAATATTTGTAAAAAGTAAATATATATTATAACTTTAGCTTATATAATTAAGAGACTGTTAAATGAAAAACATTAAAAAATCTTGATAGAGCTTTGTTATAGAAGAGATTTTTTTACAGAATTAATTTGAAATAGAAATATTATTCAATAAACATGCACATATCTTCCAGTTTTAGGATGCTATGTGCAATAAAGTTGATTATATAATATGTAGCGTTCATGTTGAAAAAAGCCAATCTGAAATATAGAATTTTATGAAAATCAATTCAGATTATCCGATAAATAAAATTGTAGAAATTGAGTTTTCTGAAATTCTCAAGGACTATAATATACTTGTAACCAAAAAAATTAAAAAAGAGTATAATAAAGAATTTCTTGTTGACTCTGACCCAAATACGTGCAGATTTTGCGGAAAATCTTATCCTGAAGTTAAATTTGAAAACGAAGCTCATACTATTCCTGAATTTATGGGAAATAAGAACTTATTTTCAAAATTTGAATGTGACACATGCAATAATAGTTATTTCAGTTTATTTGAAAATGAAATGGCAAATTATATGTTATCCCACAATACAATGTCAGGTACAAAATCAAAGAATAATAAAATTCCAAAATACAAACTAAAAGGACAGCCCCAAATCATTAATGGACCAGAAAAAATTTTAATATCTAAAGTACCTGATTCCGCTCTCAAAGAAGCAAGTGACGGCAGTCTTTCTATTGAAATTAAAATCCCTTCATATATCCCAGAATTCATCTATCGGTGCCTTGTAAAAATCGGAATAAGTTTAGTGCCGGAAAAGAATATAGCTGTATATAAAGATACAATAAGTTGGTTGATGAATTTAGAAATTGAACAAAACTTGAAACCGTTCATGTTGTTTTCAATGTATCCTTTTGATCTACAAACGAGTGAAATAATATGTACAATTTTGGAACTAAAGGATGAATGCACTAAAAATTTTCCTCATTCAATTTTTTTTCTTTCATACAACAACTTTGCCTTTCAAATCCATATTCCATACAGCTTAAAAGAAAAGATTGGTATGAATCTAAATGTAATTCCATTTGCTTTTCCAATGACTTTGGATTTGAGCAAAAACTTTGAAGGAATGAGAACCAATAACATTATCGATTTAAGTTCTAAAGAAAGAATTAGAAACGAAATAGTAACTTATACGATAATAGGAGATAGAAATTAATTAAAAACACAAAACGCTAACAAAGTGTAAATTTTATAGGCGGGTGCGATGGTGTGCGAAGCGCAAATTCCCGCATTGATTTTCCAGCCCTATCGGACAGAAAATCACTACGAGAATCCGCTACAAAACTTACACTCACCGTTATGCGTCATGCTAAGGGGACAGTGCAAACATCAAATAAAGAAAAAATGAATAAAATATGTTAATAGCTCAGACGACTTTTTAACAACACATTCAATTTGTTAACAGATGACTTAAGTAAGCTTGAGATTAAAGAAAGTTACAGTCACGACAATTGTTTAATAAGGGACAAGGTTTCTCACACTACCTATTACAAGACTTTCATCCTTGATGAAAACTCAAGAACAAAAATTATTTACGAAATAGCTTTTTACCCTTCAAGCATAACTTCTAAATACCTTCCACGACTTACTTTTAAAAAAATTGACGACAAAGGGCTTCAAAAGGATATAAGTGCAAATAAGGATATAATAATTGCCTTCCAAAATTCCGGACAAGCTCTTGTGTTTTGGAAATTTATTGGCTTTCTAAACAGCTTTAAGGATGTTGTAGATACAGGCGAATTTGACAGTTTATTTGGTGTTTATTCAAAAAACAAATTTATTGCAGAATTTGAAACACAAACTGAGAAACAAAAAGTTGAAGACATCAAAACCCTAATTAATAAGTCGGACATTAAGGAAAATGACATAAGGTCAATACTCTTTGAAAAACGAAAACATAATCTAAAAGCATTTCTTTTTTTTGCTTAAGAACATAGTAGGGCAAGGCAAAACGAGTATTGACTATTATAGAGAAAAATATTCTGTTCAGGCTGGAGAGGAAGCAATTTGGCATCATTTTTTAAAAAACAATGATTGGATATTAGGATTGAATGTAGACATAAAGTTCATTCGAGATTTTTATAACGAACAAAAAATTGGAATTGAAAACTCTAATGGAAGCGGAAGCCCCAAAACTGACCTGCTTGGTATTTCTGACTTTACAACATTAGTTGAGTTAAAACATTCAGAGACCAAAATATTCAAAAAAGAAAAGAATAAAGCGAGAGCAAACACATGGGACTTTACTTCTGACTTCATTGAAGGAGTAAGCCAATGTTTGGGGCAGAAATTTGCTCTAGATAGAAGTTACAAAACGAAAGATTTTATTAATGAAAAAGGTATAATGCTTGATAAAAACCAAACTTTGACAATAGACCCTAAAACGGTATTTATCATTGGAAACAGAAAAATTGAATTTCCGCATAATTTAGAAAGTGACAATCATACTAAAAGTCAGACATTTGAACTGTTTAGAAGAAACAATCGAAACATTGATATTTTAACATATGACGAACTTTTTAAAAGAGCTTATCATACAGTTTTTGGAGAAAGAATTCCTCAAAACTGGTATTATGACGAAGAATTTAAAATAATAGATTAAAAGAAGCACGACCGCATAATAAAAACTATATGTCATTGGGGTTTCCGTGATAAGCAAACTTTCAGATTTCCGTACAAACATTGAAGTACGCGGATGGCACAGGAGCCCGTAAATCCTCGACTGCATATAGTTCCGAATGTTAGTTGTCATAGCTATTCAAAGACATTAGAACAATTTTGCTGTCTTAAATTAATATGAAAACTATTCTCGCCAAAGACACAGACCTTCATTATATCAGCACCCTTGAATGGCTTTATTGATTATTGGAGCAATGGTATTATAAAACTGACTGGATACTTTTTTGATGCTTATTATCGCAAACTGAAATAAATATTATAGCAGTTATGTCCAAAACCCGCTAACCCCCGGAGCAGTTTGTAAGAAATTACAAGCTGCTTTTTCATTCTTATTGCAAGCGTTAGAAGAAAATTTCTTCTTTATTGATTCTCCCCTCTCTTCTCCAATGGTTACTCTCGTACTTATTGTTGCTTTACTGAATTTCGTTCTCATTATGTTTTTGTGAATTGTCGGCAAAGATATTTCGCTCACTTGACACTGTGCAAGGACAGGCTTTGTTTTCCTGACAATCTCCACACTTTCAGGTAGTATTCTCATGAAAATCCCTGCGCATCTGTTCGCTTTTCTTTTAGGCCTCAAATTCACTTAAAAACATTGTATTATGAGAACATTAAAAGAAATTCAGGAACTGTATCAACAAGCCGGCGTAAAGGCTTTAAGGGACGTGGAACTTCTCCAGCTGCTGGGAATCAATCTGGAGTCCTGCGATTTTCTTGAACTTTTCAAATCAAGTCGTGAGGCACTCATAAGGAAAGGCTTCAGAGCATCCACCGCATTAAAGTTAAACGCCCTCGGAGAGGTGGCTCACAGATACTCATTGACTCCCATTCCCGAAAGAGAATCAATCCAATCCTCAAGCTCCATCGCGGCAATAATGTCTCCCATATTAAAGCATCTCTCACATGAAGAGTGTTGGGTGGTTTATCTGAACAGAGCAAACAAAGTGCTCATCAAGGAACAGCTCTCAATCGGAGGCGTATGTGCAACGGTCGTTGATGTAAAAATCATACTAAAGAGAGCTCTCGAGCTTCTTGCCAGTTCGATCATTCTTATACACAACCACCCATCAGGGAATACAAAGCCTGGTGAGAATGATAAAGTTCAGACAAAGTTACTCAAAGGAGCAGCTGACCTTTTTGACATCACACTACTGGATCACGTCATTATTGCCGGTGACAGCTACTTTAGCTTTGCGGATGATGGTATAATGTAATGTTATCATCAATGAGAGCCCTCTCCGGAGGGCTTTTGCATATATATTCAATATTTTATTATTTTTGTATTTAATATCATGAAACACTTCACATTATATAATCTAATAATTGCTTTTATAGCTATCACTACCATTTCTTGTACTAAAGAAACAATACAGGAGGATACTGATATTATAAAAGACACAACTAAACGAAACTTTTTCGAATTGTCTCAGGAAAGCATCTCTCTTGAAAAAGAGGAAAAAACAATCAGCATCGATATAACTACTGACAATACGTTTTCGATTAAAAATGAATCTGATTGGATTAGCATCATACTTGAAAAAGACAGCACCAAAAATGGTGTATTTCATAAGAATTATAAGTTAATATTAAAAAAGAACGAATCTGAATCCAGAAACGCTACCGTGATCTTCGAGATTACACCTGTCCGAACATTTTCATTAAGGATATCTCAAAGGGGAAGGAGTTTAGGCCGGATAACAGACTCCCTTGCATTGGTAGCATTATATAATTCAACCCATGGAAAGGATTGGATCAATAATGCAAACTGGTTATCCGATAAACCTACCTACTCATGGTATGGCATTAATTGCACCTCGACCGGTATGCTTGAAGGTACAGCAAGGGTGGAGGCCATAACCCTAATTAACAATAATCTTTCAGGCACAATTCCAAAGGAGATTGGTAATATGGATTCTCTTAAAGTATTTTCAATTGCCGAGAATAAATTAAGCGGAGAGATTCCTGAAGAAGTTTTCAACCATAAAAACTGGATTGATTGGTGTCCGTCTTATTATGTTGCCTGGCAAAAATATGGATACAAATTCAGTAACTTTGATAGGCAGGTGGAATACAACACTAGCGAGCATGGTAAAGTCATTCTTCTAAACAAAGCAAGCCGAGGTAAGGGCGTAAACATCATCATTACCGGGGACGGTTTTCCGAGTTCAACCATGGGTAACGGAGGAGAATTTGAAACAATTCTCAATGGAACAATGGATAATATCTTTGAAACAGAACCATTCAAGAGTTATAAAGAATACTTTAATATATACATGGTTAAAGCTGTATCAAGGCAAAGATATATTTCTGATCCTCATTATTCAAGAGATACATACTATGGAATTACTTTAATGGATGTAAGCCGGGTTGAGATAAGCGGGAGTCTTGCAATCAAGCAAAAAATATCATCTTTAATTGGCTTTGATATTTCCAATTGCACAGTTGTAATGGTAGTAAATCATGACGCAAATATGGGTTGCGGAGGGAAGAATTACTATGATGTTGGCTATGCTTTCTTCTCATATTCAGAAAGTTTTTATAAAGACAATAAAGGATATAAAAAGCATGATGCACCTGTTCACGAAATGGGACATGCTTTTGCCGGCCTTGTAGATGAATACGCTTATGGATATTCACCGTCGGCAGAATACATACAGTATTGGCAAGATAATTATCTAACTCTTGAGAAGAATCTCAACAAATCCATTCAATCTGACCCCAAGAAAGTTCCCTGGGCTCACTTCATAGGGCTTCCCGGATATGAGATGGTTGGAGTATTCTCAGGAGCTGATTTCCCCCAATTTTACAGAAGCGAACAAAATAGTATTATGAAAGGAGATGCTTCTTGGTTTAATGCTGTTAGCAGAGAGATTATTGTAAAACGAATAATTGAGCTTTCGGGTATGCAATATTCTTTTGAAGATTTCTTGAGACTTGACAAAATGTGACATTTAAATTTAATATATTGCTCGTTAACGTTGAACAAGATATTGCAGAGCAAGTTTTGAGTTGCTAAGGGCATTCTCTGAGACAGGATAACATATATCAAATCTGACGAAGAAACATTTGTGTTTACCAATTACAAAAATCAATTAGGATTGTTTTAAATGATATTAATGAATTACCTCGGGGCAATCCCCGAGGTATCTTTAAGAAAGATTACCACAACTTGAGTTGATCAACATACAACTGCTGGTATTTCTGGTCCTGATTTTCAACATATTTCTTTATTACTTCAGCATTGTCATAATAACCAACTGTATTCACATAGTACCCACTTGTCCAGAAACTTCCACCCCACAATTCTTTCTTCACTCTGTAAATCTACGGAAAACCTCACGAGCCGTGATACTTTTTATCGTTCGAATCATTTGATCAACAGACAGCGTTGGAACACTTTGAACCAAAAGATGAATATGATCCTCATCTGTGCCAATCTCAACAAATTTTATCTCAAAACGACCTCCTATTTCCAAGCATATCTCCTTGATCTATTCACTGATCGAACCATGGATCACCTTGCGCCTGTACTTCACAGGAAAAACCAAAAGGTAAAGAAGAGGTGTCTTGTTGTGCTTTTTGAATATTTGTTCATCATACATAAGGCAAATGTACGCTTTTCATGCGTATTGAAAACCTTGGGTTTTCAAACTATGCTCTTTGACCCCGGGGCAAGCCTTGAGGAATTCTTTTGATTAAACAAGAGTATATTTATATTTGACCGGTGAAGAATATAACCTGTTAGAGGAGGAACTGATTAATTCGGGGCTAGACAACAAAAGTTTTCTGACGTCAAGATGGATAAAACTTCACAAATATTACTACTGGAAGCGCAAGTCAAGAGATCTTAAAGAGGATTCTTTGCAGGCAGAGGGTCAGTTCCTCCCTATCGATGTCCATTCCGGAGGATTAATCAAACCCTCAAAACGTGGCAAAGGCTTAAAACAGCGTTTCATAACTCGTGGAGAGATAGAAATAGAGCTCCGCACACCTTCCGGAGCAGAACTTCGCATCCGGGGCATCATGGACTCATTAATGGTAAGCACCATCATCGCTTCTACCGGAGGCCGTCGCAATGTTTAGTCTCAATGACAGCATGCGCTACCTGCTCTACAGCGAGCCCACCGACATGCGCAAGAGTTATCATACCCTTAGCGGTCTCGTGACAAACAATATGGGTCTCAATGTACGCGATGGTGACGTATTCATTTTCATCAACAAGGCCCACAACCGTATCAAGCTTCTGCACATGGAACCCGGAGGACTTGTCATCTACTCCAAACTGCTTGAAGAAGGTCGTTTCCGCCCTCCTCAGGTTAATTCCTCCGGAACAAAGATCCAGATGGAGTGGCTGGATCTGGTAATGATGGTTGAAGGTGTTATGGATGATCCGTCAACAAGATTAAAGAGGCTGAAAAGAGTAATTTTTTAGCATAAAATGTTGGTAATTATTTGGTTATCTAAAACATTGTTACTATCTTTGTATCAGATAATTACAGTGTTTTATGGCATCCGGATACACCCAACAGGATATAGAGAAAATGGCAGCAGAAATCGAGTCTCTTCGCAGTCAGCTTGCTGCAAAAGAAGAGGTTGTATCCACTCTTGAATCAGAGGTTGTAGAGCTTGAATCCAATATCACCAATCTAGAGTCCAATATCACTAGTTTGGAATCCAATATTACCACACTGGAGACAGATGTCACCAAGCTGGAATCACACATCTCCAAATTAGAGTACGAACTCACCTGGCTGCGCAAGAAGTTGTTTGGCAAGATGAGCGAGCGATTTATCTCATCTGATCCTGATTCCCGTCAACTGGATATCTTTGGTGATCAGCTCAGCGACAAGGAGAGAGAGGAACTGGAGAGGGCTGCGGCACAGGAACAAAAGCTTATAACCACCACATTAACAACAAAGACGTCTCGCACTCCCCGTAAGGACATCTCCCTGGAGAACCTGCGTGTTGAGGAGACAGTTATTGATCCTGAAGGGATAAATTATGAGGAATATGTCTGCATTGGCTCCGAGGTGACAAACAAACTGGCCTACAAACCGGCTGAGTTTTATGTCAAAAGGATCATCCGCAGAAAATTTGCCCTTAAAAATCAATCTGAACAACAAAATGAAGGAAAAGAACGGCCAACAATATTGATAGCGTCCCTTCCCGAGAGCCCGATACACAAATGTATGGCAGAAACAAGCCTTTTAACGGAAATAATCATCCAAAAATACCTTTATCACATTCCTTTTCACCGGCAGATAGCTCGTTTTGCAGATCTTGGGGTGCGGATAAGCTCTTCTACGATGGGAGACTGGTTCTCCCAGAGCTGCGAGTTGCTCAAACCACTTTACGACCATCTCCGACGAAGGGTCCTGTCTACCGATTACATACAGGTTGACGAGAGTACACTCCCGGTGATAGATAATGAGAAGAGGCGGGCCGTGAAGGGTTACCTGTGGGTTGTACGTAATCCGGATAATGGCGAGGTCTTCTTCCACTACGACAGAGGCTCCCGCTCCGAGAAAACGGCAATGATGCTTCTGCACGACTTCAAAGGAGCAATACAGAGTGACGGCTATCAGGTTTACAAGCGCTTTGAGGCACTTGACGGCAAGTTGATGCTCGGTTGCTGGGCTCACGCCAGACGCAAGTTCGACGAAGCCCTGGCAGAGAACAAAAAATTGGCTACCGAAGCTCTCCTGCAGATACAGTCCCTTTATGCAATAGAGAGGGAGGCAGATGAGATGGGAGCTACACCTGAACAGAGAAGGGAGTTGAGAAGAACCAAGGCATATCCTATATTGGTGACCTTTGAAAAGTGGCTTTTCGAAAACTATAAAACTCTGTTACCACAGAGCAGAACTGCAAAGGCAATATCTTATACCTACTCTCTCTTCCCAAAACTCTCAAGATATCACCTTGACGGTAGATACAGAATAGACAACAACCTTGTTGAGAATGCCATCCGTCCACTGGCAATAGGGAGAAAAAATTACCTCTTCTGCGGTAACTCAGAGGCTGCAACAAGAGCTGCTGTCATGTACTCTCTTTTGGGGTCCTGCAAGGCTGCCGGTGTAAACCCTACAGAGTGGCTAGAGGATGTTCTTTCAAAGATGTACTCCTACAGTAAAGGTAAAGGCAATCTGGAGATACTACTCCCACACTTGTGGAGAAAGAGTCAAACTTGCGTCAAGTAAGAAAATCTTTGTGTTAATCGTATCAAGTCTACCCAAATTTGGGTAAAGTCAATAAAAATTGACCCAACTTTAATCAAAATCGCACAAACTTGCATCGAGTTGATACAAACTCACCCAATTTTAATCAAATTTTAATTAAAGTGACCCAGTATCCGGCAGAATGGCTTATTTAGATGTGATTTATCGGATGCTTACAAATAATTATTGGATGTTTATACGGGCAATAGTGATTTTTTTAGATTTTAACCCATATACTCAGTGCTAATATTATACTAAAAAATATTACGGAACTTCCAATGATTTTATTTATCCAAGGTAAATTATTTAAGCATAATTTATCCAGAAAGATGCTGATTGAACAAACGATAAAACTCCACCACATGCTAGCTCCTACAAAAACGCCAAAGCAAAGTTTAATAAGTTGTAGGCTATTGGTTTCCCTTGGAATAATATTTAAAGTTGTAAAAAGCAATGCAAACACAAAAACAGTTTGGGGGCTTAAAAGTGCAAGAAAGAAGGAAGAAAAAAAATCCTCACAAGCTGAATGTAAGTTTTTTTTTGGTTCATCAGAAGTTAAAGAATAATTTTTAATTGTTATTTTTATTCCCACTATTAAAAGAATAATGGCTCCAATTAAACGTATTGGAACCTGGAAATTATTGATAATTTGAGAAGCAGAGCTTACGCTGTATGCTGCTATTATTGAATAAATTGTATCGGCAATTGCAACACCCATACCAGCAATTAAGCCTCTTACTTTTCCATTATTTATAGTTTTTTGAATTGTTGTAAGTACAACTGGGCCAAAGGATATAGATACAACGATTCCAATTATCATCCCTTTTACGAAGATGGAATCCATATCAATTTATTGCAGCTATTGTTCGTTTAAATCTAAAAACTAAAATTTCTCCTGAAGCAATCTCTGCACCAACTATCATGGCATATTCTTTCCCTTTGTTTTCAGCCAAATGAATATCTTTGAATTCTATAAACTGCTTGAGTTCATTTATTATATTTTTGGTATTGTATGTAGAGCCATTGCTTACAACGACAATTTCATTTATTGGAAAGTATTCCCAAACTGCCATAATAACATTTCTCAAGGTTTTTTCCTCGTTAAGAGTACATATAATTGCTGATACCTTTTTCATTAGTCAGATTAAAAATTGTATACTTTATTTTACACATTGAGTCCAATTGTTATGCAACTTCGTTTTATCGAAGTTTGATGACTAATTGGATTACCTAATTTAAACCTTATTTGCTTTAGATTTTATATAAAATATTTCATAGAACAAAAAGATTAATTCCAAGTTTGTGCTTAGTCATTTTTTTGAGCACACTCTTGGGCTAAACTAATTTTTTGACATAACATCTTGTTTTTTTGTGTTGTCTAAATTCAAATTTATTCCAAAGATTTTGTACGCTAAAGTTTTCTTCAAGTTCCCTTGTTGATTCAATGTTTGTGATTCCGCTGTTTATAATTGAATTCCCGATATCATTAAAAATTACAGAATTTACCCCTTTATCCTTGTAATCCTTATGTACTGCAATGAGCAAAGTGTCTATAGTATCATTATATTTTAATGCGTTTTGAATTCTCAATATTCCAAATGGGTACAAACGTCCTTTAGCCTTTTGTAATGCCTTTGAAAGTGAGGGCATACATATACCAAACCCAACTACATTATTTTCTGCATTTAAGATGATTGATACATATTTTAACCTTAGTAAAGGGATGAATTGATTTTTTAAATCA
>PHDA01000010.1:77012-118086 GCA_002842465.1 Bacteroidetes bacterium HGW-Bacteroidetes-7 | reverse complement strand
TATAAAGTTGAGACTTAAAGGAAAGAGCCCGGTACAATACCGAACTCTTTACAATAATAATTAATAATAAACCGTCCAACTTTTTGGGTTCACATCACAAAGATTTGGCTCATTTCTTATTTACTTGTAATCAATTGCATACCACAAACTGGCGCGGAGAAATTTTTTATTCTATATCAATAATCCTCACGGGCTTAGGTTTTGCCTCTTCTCTTTTTGGAATTGATACAAAGAGGATTCCATTTTCATATTTTGCCCCGATTTTTTCGCTGTCAACAGATGTTGGTAGCGAGAATGAGCGGCAGAATGATTGGTAGCTAAACTCCTGGCGAGTGTATTTTCCGCCATCTTCTTTGTTCTCCGTACTTTTTTCCGAAGTAATTGTCATCACTCCCTGGTTTACCTCAACTTTGAAATCTCCCTTTTCCATTCCTGGTGCAGCCACCTCAACTACAAAGTCTGAATCGCTCTCTTTGATATTTACAGATGGTAATGTGGTATTTGTTAAGGAAAAATTCCTGTGAGACCAGTCGTTCCAATCATGGTTAAAGAAATCATTAAAGAGATTTGACCACGCTGGTAGATTTTCGCTTCTTCTAATTAGTGTCATAATAACCTCCGTTTTTAAATTGTTAAAAATTGCTTTAAAAAGTTTTTTAATTAATTGTGGAACCTCACTTATCGCGTTCCAACTCTTTTAAAAGCAAAATGAATACCACATGAAAAAACAGGGCAAAAAACTGAAATTTTGTCAGGATATAGCTAATAATGAGAAATATAACGGCAGATTTTTAGGCCTGATTTTGCGATTTCTTAAGAAGGTTTATAGAATTTAAGAGATTTTTCTTTACATAACCTTTTGAGTTTCATGAATTTTTTGAACCCTCTTTTGCGTAAATTACATGTGAATCTAAGATTGTCATAAGGCAACCTTTTCCTGACATTTCGACATGTGGAGTAATTATTTTTACAAATTCTGAGATTCTTTCGGGAGTGTCAACTACTTCAACAACAATTGGAATTTTTTCGTTAATCTCCCAAAGTTTTTGACTGTGAACCATACTGCTCATTCCGAATCCCATAATTCCCCTTAGTACGGTTGCTCCGCATAGCTTTTGTCTTTTGGCTTCATACACAATCTCTTCATAAAGAGACCTGTTCTCGAACTTATCTGTAGAACTCAGGTAAATTCTTAATGTTTGTGAGCTCTCACCGTTTTTCATATTATTTAGGTTTTCAGGTAGAAAAATTCATTTTTAAATGTTTGATTTCAACTTTCTAAAAATCATATAAATCAGAACAGCCTGGTTGTAACACCTCCTGCTATTAAAGCGGCAATTCCGATTATTACGCTGATTCCGGTGTACAGTGCCACTTGTGTAAAGTTGCCGTCTCTTAGCATGTTTGCATTTTCAAATGCAAATGTCGAAAAGGTTGTAAAGCCTCCGCAAAAACCTACTGTTAAAAATAGCCTTACATCAGAAGAGAAGAGCTCTCCCCTCTCCATTAAACCGTAAATAATTCCTAGTATAAAACAGCCGGTAAGGTTTACGATTAGCGTACCTATGGGAAATGTTGTTTGAAACATCTGCTGGCTGAGCTTTGAAACAAGAAATCTGGCAACGGTTCCAAGGAAACCTCCGGTGCCGATAAATAGAATTGTCCGTAACATTTGTTGATATTTAAAATCAAAGTTAGAAAATATTATTTATTACCTTTGACTGCCTATTATTTAAACATATTTAACTACCATGATACTCAGCGCTTTATTAAATAAGCAAAAGTTAACGGCAAAGACGATTTCTGCCTTAATATTCCTTTCTACCCTATTATATCTGCCATCCTGTAGCAAGGAGCCCATTCCGGAAGGTCCCGGCAAACCCGGAGAGCCTCCTGTTCAGGAGATGCCAGCTGAATTTAATTCTGCAACCGACAACCTGATCAAAAAGGACGAGTTTAGGGCGGCGTGGCTAACAACAGCATGGTCACTTGACTGGCCTCAGAGTGCAACCGGAGCTACTGCTCAAAAGGCTCTGCTTATAAGCCAATTAGATAAATTAAAGGCGTTGAATATAAATGTTGTTTTATTCCAAGTTAGAACTTCGTCAGATGCCTTTTATACTTCAACTTTGGTTCCATGGTCGCATTATCTTACCGGCACACAAGGAGTTAATCCCGGGTATGACCCTCTTTTAGAGGCTATTAATGCTGCACATGAGAGAGGAATGGAGCTACATGCCTGGTTAAATCCATACAGAGTGGGTTCTGACACTCAATTTTTTGCAGCTAACCATCCTGTTCATGCCCATCCTGATTGGTACGTGGTGTTCAATGGTGTTAGATACTGGAACCCGGGACTGCCTCAGGTTAGGGATCACATAAGCGATATTGTAAGAGAGATAGTTAAAAACTATGATGTTGACGGAATCCATTTTGATGACTATTTCTACCCTTCAGGTGCAAAATCAACTTCAAATCCCTATGTCTTTGATGACAGGCTTGCCTACGAACAATATGGAAATGGAGTAAACATACATACATGGCGCGAAGAGAATGTAAATCAAATGGTTCTGGCTGTTAAAAATACAATTAAAAGTATAAAACCTTATGTTACATACGGCATATCTCCAATGGGAACCCACGCCAATGCCATGACTGTTTATGCAAATGGAGTTACCTGGATGAAGAGTCGTTATGTTGATTATCTTGCGCCTCAAATTTATTGGGAGATAGGCCATTCAACCGCAGATTTTGACACAAATATCAGGTTCTGGAATAATGAGTCCGCAGGAACTCCCGTTGTTCCCGGGCTTGCAGCATATAAATATGGAGATAACACATACCCCGCCTTTTCAAACCCTGTTCAGTTTCTGAATCAGGTGACTCTTAGCAGATCATTGACAAATGTTTACGGCAACTGTTGGTTCAGAACGAACCATGTTGTGGGTAACCTTGGGGGTTACATTCAGTCGAGCATCTACAAACATCTTTCGCTTGTTCCAAAATTCGGAGATTATGCAGGAACTGCTCCAGGCGTTCCGCAGGTTACCGTTACAGGCAGCGCAATCAGTTGGGGTACAGTTACAGGTGCCAAAAAATATGCTGTTTATGAGCTTGAGAGGATTAACAAGACCAATAGCTGGAATGCCAATCTTAAGGTTGTCTCCACTGCAGCGGCGTATTCAGGTCAAAAGGGTAAGAACTACATAGTAATTGCCGTGAACGACCGAGATAAATCAAATTGGCAAAAGGTTGTGTTTATTCCGTAATCAATTATTCATTTAACCCCTTTATCCAGTTGTAAATTGCAGTCAAAACCTCAGGATTGATTGTCTCTTCAATTTTTGAGTACTCCATAGGCAATCCTGTTTCACATTTTTGAAATAGGTGATTTAACCCTTCAAATTCAATTACTGTAACACTGTTGTTATATCGTGTAACAGAACTGTTTTCATCTCTTTTTTCACCGGTTAGGGCAAAATATATTGCATCGAGGTTGGTTTTTGAGGCAACTTGCAGATCTTTAGTGCCGTTAATTGCCAACACGGGACATTTCACTTTTGGCAGTACCAATCTTGGATCATGATTAAGAAAATACCTCATCCATGGTGTGGTTACCTGTGCAATCTGCCGCTTTATCTCCTGGTCAGTTACTGCGTTTCCGGTAAGATTTTTTATCAAGTCGTAAAGCTCCTTCTCTATTATCGCAATATCTTTGTCTGGTGTAACAAGATCCAACATTGCTTTATTAACCTCCATAACTTTACCTATCTGCTCCGGAGCCATCCCGGAGGCGGCATAGATTTGTTCAGATTGCGTTACAATAATCTCCCTTCCTGTTACACCCGGGGCAGCCATCAAAACAATAAACGATACATCGCTACATTCAGAGGCAACCATTGGAGCGATTGATCCCCCCTCACTGTGTCCAATAAGGCCAATCTCTGCCACATCACTCCTGCCCTTGAGGTATTCAATGGCAGATTTAACATCACGGGCAAAATCAAGAGATGTTGAATTAGCAAATGTTCCTCCCGATTTCCCCACCCCTCTGTCATCAACCCTAAGAACGGAAATTCCGTTTCTTGTAAGATAATCCGCAATTACATGAAATGTTTTGTGACCCAATATCTCTGAATCGCGGTTTTGAGGTCCGCTACCCGATATTAGTACAACTGCTTTGTGCTTGCCACCATCCTGAGGGTATGTGAATGTTCCCGATAGTACAATGCTGTCAACCCTGTTTATGATTAAAACCTCCTCCTGGTTGTAAGGAAAGGGGCCTTTTGGCTCCTGGGGTCTTTTAGGGCCCTCTTCCGGTGCAGATGTGAGTTCTAGCGGAGCGGTCATTCCTGCCTGATTAAAGGTGCCAATGATTTTATCTCCCATGTGAACACCGTTATATTCCATCATAAACGGTGGATGGAGAATCTTAAGCGACATATTATTTGTAAACATTACCGATTCTACCGGAATTCCTTTAACGCCTTGATCGGGGCTATCCATGGTAGCGACATAAATTGAGTCTATTAATGAGATGTTAAAAACAATTCTCATCTGAACGTTCTGAATTTTCAGAATTCCTCTCCATGAGCCAACGATGTTCTGTGCGTGGGCAAAATTCAGGGAGATAAGTGCAATTAATGTGATAAAAAAGGCCTTTTTCATTTTGTAAGGTGTTTTTAAGAAAAACTATGCAATAAGTTTTAAATGTCAATTGCAATACCAATACTAACTGTAGCGAAATTTCTTGGAGTTGGGGCAACAACACCACTACTGTTCTCCTTCCACCATGTTCTAGCTGCCCCGATTGTGCCAAAAAGCCTGTAATAATCTAAATATGGGCTCTTTCTAATGCGATAGTCAAATCTTATTTCGGAGCTTAGGGTAAAGTCATATATTCCATCTTTTGTAAAATCGAGCAGTGGGTACTGGTGAATATCCTCTCCCGGATTTGTATATTGGTGCCTGTAAATATCTCCGTATATGAGTTTTAGCTCTTCTGACGCAAGGTCGTTGGTTCCGTGCATAATAAAGCGGTTCTCCATTGAGAGGGTCAGGTTGTTTACTGCAAAGCTTGTAAGGGTCCAGTTGAACTCTCCTGAGTTTGGAGGGAGGTAAAAGCCGAGGTTAAATCCGTCGTTAGAGTAGGTCATGTCATAAGGGCGGTTATTGAAATTGCTCATTCTGGTTTCGGGGTAGTGTGTGTAGGCGAATGGAGTTACTCTTGAATATTTGAAAGACGAGAGTGTGTGCGGAATAAAAGGCATCCTGTTTACAAGGCCAAGCTGCCAGGCGTATCTGTTTCGAGGCATCTTTAAGAGGTTGCCCTTCTCAATAAAACTGAATTCGTCATTAAAGAAGCTAAACCATATCTTTCCGAAGTTGGGTACTTTAAATGTTAAATCAATACTCATTGTGAGATTGTCATAATCTCCCGACTCAAGTTCAGAAAGGTGCGAGAATACAAAAGGTATCATATAATTGATTTCAAATCTCTTAACCCATACATTACCTGCAGTTGCAGTTAGTAAAAACCACTCCCAAGGCTCCACCTCAAGCATGTGAAGGGTAAAATTGTTCTGTAAAGCACCCACGTCATAGCCGTATATCTCTGATTTGTAGCCACCTGAAAGACTTTTTCCCGAATGGAGGCTTCCCAGAAGATAAGAGTATCTAAGCCATCTAAGAGGTGCCAGCTTGAATTCAAAGGCGGGAAACTTTCTGGCCGAGGCCGACAGTGTAAGATTGTCGAAGTCATTTCCCCAGGCACGCCTCTGATTATTAATTCCAAACTGAAGAGCTCCATCAAATAAACTTGCGTTTAGCTCTGTTGAATAGAGAAAGCTCACTGCAATCTTCTCTGTAATCTCAGCATAGCCAGGACTCTTATTTTCTACAGTGGTTCTTATGTTCATGCTTTCGAAGTTGAATTTGTAAGGCAGATATGAGAAACCCGTAGCCTCATGAGGGAAATGAACCTGCTTATCCTTAGTATATGAGCCGTAGAAGAGATCGGGAGCCAATTTTTCTATTGAAGGCCCCAGTGATGCATGAAAGGTTAGGCTATTTCCTATATCTCCCGACAGGTAGGGTTCAGCCGACAATATAAGTGTAGCTGTAGAATTATCCCCCACTCCGCTCCTTACCTCTGCACTCGTTCCCATGCCAATCAGACCAAATGTGTTCTTTGCAGAGCCCGATGCCACCTGAAGGCCGTTTGACTCTCTTGAAAAGTCGCTAATGTATCTGTTTACAAGTTCACGCTCCCTTTCGGTCACCCGGTCATTGTCTGCGATGCTTTTTAAAGTTTTTAAAATAAATATTTTACTGTAAGGTTTAGCAAGTGGCAAAATGGGAGTATGCCCCGCAACTTCATGGTATTCAAGTAATTTATACACATTACTCGTTAGCGGAACTATTTTGTTTTTAAGGCGAACCTCTTCAAATGAGCTCTCCTGTGCATAGATATTTGTGCAAAGCAAAACTAAAATTGCCAGTGTAGAGGCCATTGTTTTAAGTGCTGACATGTTATTCGGATTTAGAAAAAATATTTAAGAACTATTTAGGATGTAAATATAGAACAATTGGTTTATCAAAAGAGTATATTTGCATTAGTTTTTAAGAACAAAATGGGGAAAAATATAAAAATATACTCTTCGGATACAGGTGAATCTCTTTACATTGCGGTTGCGCAGAGCCCTGTCAAGGCTGGATTTCCCTCTCCGGCCGAAGATCATACCGACATTAAGCTTGATCTTAACAAAGAACTCATAAAGAACCCCTCCTCTACATTCTTTGCCAGAGTAAGCGGAGAGAGTATGGTGGAGGATGGAGTTGATGACGGTGATCTGCTTGTTGTAGATAAATCGGCTGAGCCTACTGATGGCGCGCTTGCTGTCTGTTATCTTGAGGGAGAGTTTACGCTCAAGAGGGTAAAAAAGGAGGACGACCACCTTTTGCTTGTTCCTGCCAACTCAAAGTTTAAACCTATTAGGGTTAACAAAGGAGATGACTTCATGATTTGGGGAATTGTGCGCTATCTGATAAAAAGAATGTAAACCATTCCTGGATCATCTTAAATTGATATTTTATGAAAATTTCTCAATATATATTCATAGCACTGTTTTTCACATATGTGCTGTTAGTCCTGTTTTTTTCGCTCTGGACATTTGAATCAACACCAATAGACCTTTCTAAATACATACTTTTTATAAGGGCCGACCATGCTGCCCATTTTGTGATGTTTTTCCCCTATTCCATTTCAGCATGGTTAGCGTTTGAGCCATCCCTCAGAAGAAGAGGTAAAAAACACCCCCTTTTAACAATTTTTATCTCGGGATTAGTATTGGCAGCTGTTGCTGAACTTCTGCAAAATTTGAACCCTGCAAGAGATTTCGATATGATGGATATGGTGGCTAACTTCTCTTCAATAATTTTGAGCACCATACTGGTTAAATCAATAGAGAAAACATTGAACAATGTTTGGCCTGGCAGATTGCAATAACTTCTATGTCAGTTGCGAAAGGGTCTTTAATCCATCGCTCAACGGAATTCCGGTTGTTGTTTTAAGCAACAACGACGGGTGTGTTATTTCCCGTTCCAATGAGGCCAAGGATATTGGAATCAAGATGGGAGAACCAATTTTCAAAATCAGAGATCTTGTCAAAAAAGAAAATGTCAAGGTATTCTCTTCAAATTTTGCGCTTTACGGAGATATGTCATGGCGTGTTATGGAGCGGCTGCGTTTACTTTTTCCCGGTATAGAGGTTTATTCCATTGACGAAGCCTTTTTAAATCTGAACGGAGTAAAGAGTAGCGAACTTAAAAATATGGCTCATAATGCAACAACTGTTATCAAAAGAGAGACCGGAATCCCCGTAAGCATTGGAGTATCAAAGACAAAAACCCTTTCAAAGATTGCTGCAAAACTTTGCAAAAAATACCCTGCACTTAATAACAGTTGCGTAATGATTGAAAAAAGGGATATCAGTAAGGTTCTTCAAAAATTTCCTATTGAAGATATATGGGGTATCGGGAGGCAGTACTCAAAGATGCTACAGAGTAACAATATTGACACTGCCTGGAAGTTTATTCAATGTAATCCCGATTGGGTAAAATCAAAAATGAGCATTGTTGGACTTAAAACCTACAAAGAGCTTAATGGTGAACCCAGTTTTGATTTTGAAGATAACACTCAGGATAAGAAGCAAATATGCACCAGCAGAAGCTTTGCAAATGATCTGTATGAACATGAAGAGATTATAATGGCAGTGGCCAAATTTGCAGCATCCTGTGCGCAAAAACTTCGCAAACAGAGAGGTGTTGCCTCAAGAGCTGTGGTTTTTGTTCTCACCAATCCATTCAAAGATAACACCCCAAGAGATTATAGAAGCATAGTTATAAACTTCGAAAATGCAACCGACAGTACATTTGATATTGTAAGAATGTGTACAAAGGCAGTAACATCTGTTCTTAAGAGTGGATACGGCTATAAAAAAGCGGGAGTGATTTTATCTGAAATTAGCATTAAAGGCGAGACTCCTGGAAATCTTTTCTGCGATAAAGACCTATTAGCCGAAGGGAGGCTTATGAAGACACTCGATGAGATTAATGCCAAGTATGGCAGAGAAACTCTCTATTCAGCTTCTCAGGGTGTTTACAAAATGAGGTATAACATGAATATGTTATCTCCCAGATTTACTACTATATGGGATGATATAATTAAAGTAAAAATTTAATTACTCTTACTCCATAAGAATCCAGTTTTATCTCAACTGGTTGGTCTGGAATAATCGAAAATTTATCAGAATAATCCCCAAAAATATCTCTTCCATCCATTAATATTTGCCCCTTAAGTCCAAAATAGTCAAGAGCACCAGTGGGAATTTTTACCGCTGCGCTTTTTTCGGTTGAAAAGAAATTAACAGCTATCAGAAGAAGAGAATCGTCTGATTTTCTCATAAACGAATAAATTTTCTTATTATCCGGACCGGCCAATTCACTGTTTGCATACTGAAGATCATACTTAAGTCCATAGCAAACAGCACTATCTGTAACAGCAATCTTTATAAGCTCCTTATAAAGATGTCCAATTTCAGGCAAAGTGTTTGACTCTATCCATTCTCTAATCGAACTTACTGACCAATAATCATATATGGTTGTTCTTCCATCCATTCCACTGAAACCTTCGCTATCCATTCCCCTCTCTCCAAGCTCCTGCCCAAAATAGATTAGAAAGGGAGCTCTGTTAAGCATTAGAGCAACCGTGAGGGCAGGTATCGCTTTAAATGGGTCTCCCATAAAGAAATCGGATGCAACTCTTTGTTCATCATGGTTTTCCAAAAAGTTGAGCATCTTGTCCTCAATACCATTCAGCGAGCTCCAGCACTTTGTTATTTCACCGGTCTCACCATTTCCCATTGTTATGGCTCTTAGGGTGTCATATAGTCCCACCTTATCGTACAGATAATCAAAACCTCCATTAATAAAATGCTCATAGCGCTCCTTTTCGTATATCTCTGCAATGAATGTCAGGTGATGGAACTGATTCTTTACCTGAGGTATAACCCATTCCCAGAATTTCAGTGGCACCATGGCTGCCATATCACATCTGAAACCATCTACCCCTTTTTTGGCCCAAAAGAGCAGTATATCTCTCATTTTGTGCCATGTATCCGGAATAGGATTGAAATATTCAGTTCCGCCATTTAGGATATCAACTCCGTAATTGAGTTTTACAGTTTCATACCAATCATCCATTTTTGGCGTTGAAGTGAAACAGTCATTACCTGTGGCCTTTGCAGGTATCTCATAAAATTCCCGGGTAGTTTGTTCCGGATAGCTGTATGTTTCATTAACTACAGGCGAAACAAATTGACTGTCTGGAATATAATAGAAATTGTTTGTCGGATGAAATGGATAATCTGTTTTATCCCCTTCGCCGAAATCTTCAGTTCCGGATGGTTTTACAAGAGATTTGTATGCCCTAGAAACATGGTTTGGCACAAAATCTATAATCACCTTTAAACCTGCATTATGACATCTGCCAATCAGTTGTTCAAACTCTAACATTCTCTCTGCAACATTGTTGCTCAGATCTGGAGAGACATCGTAATAGTCAACTATTGCGTAGGGAGATCCCGCTTTTCCCTTGACAATCAGGGGGCTTTGATCCTCAATTCCGAATTGAGAAAATGCTGTTTGTGAGGCGTGTCTTATTACTCCGGTAAACCAGATGTGGGTATAACCAAAGCTTTTTAACCTCAACAAAATCTCTTGGTTAAATTGGTCAAGTTTGCCGCATCCGTTGGTATTATAAGAAGAATTGGGAATACAACTTTTGTTTGTATTCCCAAATAGTCTAGGTAAAACCTGGTATATGGCAATTTTACCGGCCATAGTTACCAGTTTAAAATCTTCCTGAAATCGTACTCCTGAGGATTTGAAATAAGTTTTGATGCAGCTGAATAATCGCTTTCGGTTACGTAGTGCATAATGTTATTAATCACTGCCTGTACGCGGTCTGATTCCAGACTTACCCCGCGTGGATTGATCTTTCCTGTAACAGGATCCTGTATGTCAACAAGATAAAGTGGTTTAACCTTTCCAAGGTGATCGATGTAAACCATGCAACCGGTTTTTCCTTCACTAAAGAGCTGATGAACTCCAATTCCAAGTTCTGTACAGTAAACTAAATCATAAGCACTTGGAGATTGGCATCTCAATTCATATCCCAACTCTACAGGCCTGATTTTGGTTTTTAGACCCAGCTCTGCTATTCTTCTGTCAACCATTTCACTAAAGATGTGTGCCTTTGAAACCTTCCCAAGTTCAGGGTGTCCGTGGTCGTCGTATGAAAAAGTAACTCCGGACTTTTTAAGTTCATCGTCGCTTAACTCGTGAAATACCCCCTCTGAGATCATTACGGCTCCGTAATTAATGCCAAGAATTTCTCTTTTAACAATCGATGATACAGCAAGTTTAACTATTTTATCTATAGTAATGGTTGTCTTGTTAAACATCTCAGGAATGACTATCATCGGATAGTGTGCTGCCGATCCGATACCAAATGCCAGGTGGCCTGCTGACCTTCCCATGGCACATACAACAAACCAGTTGTTGCTGGTTCTTGCGTCTTCATATATTGTTGTTGCTAGTCTTGCTCCTTCGGACTTTGCTGATTCATAACCGAATGTTGGTCTTTGCATCGGTAACGGAAGATCGTTATCAATAGTTTTTGGTACGTGAATATTTGATATGCTGTGGTTGTGCTCCGAAAGGTATTTTGCAACTCTGTTTGCAGTAGATGCAGTGTCGTCTCCTCCAATTGTCACAAGTAGTTGAATATTATTATCCTTAAAGAAATCAAGGTTGAAATTCTGTTCAAAGTCCTCTTTTGTAGGTTTGTACCTACTCATTACAAGATATGAACCGCCTCTGTTAAAGATAGAATCGGCCATCAGAAAATCTATATCCGTAAAATTGGGGTTCTCGGAAAATAGTCCTTTATATCCTCCATGTAAGCCCAAAACACGATACCCATTAGTAATAAATGTTTTAGCAATACTACCTACTACGGTGTTCATTCCCGGCGCCGGACCGCCTCCAGTTAAAATTACAATCGATTTTTTCATCACATTATTTATTGAGCCCGCAAAGTTAATACATAATTAAAAAAAATGTAAATTTGTATGATAAATTATGAAGATATCAAAAGAGCAGGCACGGGAAAAGATCTCTTTACTCAAAAGAGAAATTGAAGAACATAACAGACGCTATTATATTGATAATAAGCCGTCTGTTTCTGACTTTGAGTATGATTTGTTAATGCAGGAGCTCCAGTTTCTTGAGTCAAAATTTCCACAGTTTTTTTCTCATGACTCTCCAACTGTAAGGGTTGGAAGCGACTTGTCACTCCAAAACTCTAAAAAAGAGTTTGTACAAGTGACGCACAAACACCCTATGCTCTCTTTAAGCAATACTTACGATAAATTAGAATTAGAGGCTTTCAATGAGAGAATTAAAAAATCAATTGATAGTGATTTTAACTATGTGTGCGAGCTAAAAATTGATGGTACAGCCATATCTCTTACATATTCAAACAACAGACTATTGCGGGCAGTTACACGAGGCGACGGTAATACCGGTGATGATGTTACTTCAAACATAATAAATATAAGCTCTATCCCCAAAACTCTACCTGCATCAAATCAGGTTAAGGATTTTGAAATCCGAGGAGAAATTTTTATGCCTTGGAGCTCATTTGATAGTTTAAACAGTGAGCGGGAACTTAACGAAGAGCCCCTCTTTGCAAATCCGAGAAATGCTGCTGCAGGGTCACTTAAGTTGCTTGACAGCTCAGAGGTGGCAAAAAGAGGTCTTAATGCAATTCTATATCATGTTATTACAGACTATCCTATCTTTACAACCCATTATGAATCACTTCAATGGGCAAAAGAGTGCGGCTTTCCGGTATCTGAACATATAATCCTTTGCCACAATCTCGACTCTGTATTTGAATATCTTGAAAATTGGGATGTAAAGAGAAAAACTCTTGATTACCCTACTGACGGAGTGGTAATTAAAGTCAACGAATTCGTTAACCAGAAGGCTCTTGGAATAACTTCAAAATCTCCAAAGTGGGCAACAGCATACAAATTCAAGGCAGAACAGGCTCTTACCCGCATTGTTTCGGTTGACTATCAAGTTGGCAGAACTGGTGCAGTAACTCCTGTAGCAAACCTTGAACCAGTCCTTCTCTCGGGAACAACGGTAAAAAGGGCTTCGCTTCACAACACAGATCAGATGCAACTTCTTGATATACACATTGGTGATTACGTCTATATTGAGAAAGGTGGCGAAATTATTCCTAAAATTACCAGTGTCGAACTAAGCAAAAGAGTTGCAAATGCAGAAAGACCTCTGTTTCCAGAGTATTGTCCGGATTGTAACTCAAAATTGTATCGTGCAGATGATGAAGCAAAATACTACTGTTTGAATTCACTTCACTGCCCTACCCAGATCAAAGGGAAATTTCTACATTTTGCAGGAAGAAAGGCCATGAACATACTTGCAGGTGAAGCTACAATTGAGCAGCTATATGCACTTGGATACATAAAAAAATTATCAGATTTATATATTCTATCTAAAGAACAACTACTTACACTTGAAGGGTGGAAAGAGAGGTCAGCTGATAGATTTATTGAAAGTCTGAATATTTCAAAAAAGACACCATTTCAAAAAGTTCTGTTTGCACTGGGTATAAGGCATATAGGAGAGACAACCGCAAAGTCTTTGGCTGCCCATTTCTCAAGCATAGCCAATCTTATGGGAGCATCCCGTGACCAACTACTAGAGGTTGAGGATATTGGAGAGACAGTTGCCGATTCAATTATCGCATATTTTTCTGAAAAGGAGAATATTTCAGTTATTGAAGATCTTAAAAATTCCGGGCTTCTTTTTGAAACAGATAATGAGAATATTGACATTAAATCAGATAAGTTACAGGGTATGAACATTGTGGTATCGGGTAACTTTTCTATATCAAGAGAGGAGTTGAAGAAAATCATTGAGAGCCATTCAGGTAAAAACCTCTCTTCGGTCACATCCAACACTACATATCTTCTTGCAGGTGAGAAGGCTGGGCCATCAAAGCTCGACAAAGCTAAAAAGCTTAAAATAGCAATAATTGACGAGGAGGTTTTTTTTAAAATTATCAAATAATTGACTAATTTTGATCTCTTAAGTTAGTATGTTTTATAATTATTAATGATTTGAATATAAATGAAAAAGATAGTTGTCAGCAATAAAGTATATTACGTAGGTACCAACGATAGAAAAAAGAGTCTTTTTGAAAACAACTGGCCTCTTCCAAATGGCGTCTCATATAACTCTTATGTGATTGCTGATCAAAAGTGTGCATTGATAGATACTCTTGAATTCGGCTCCAAAGATGATTATCTCGAAGTGATCGAAGATATACTTCAGGGCAGAGAGCTCGACTATTTGATAGTAAATCATATGGAACCTGACCATTCGAGTATGATCGGATGGATTATCCGAAAACACCCAAATGTTAAAATAGTTGCCAATCATAAAGCATTCAAAATGTTGGATGCATTTTACGGAATTCCTTCAGAATCAATTCTTGAAGTAAAGGATGGCGACGAACTTAACCTTGGTTACCATAAGTTGAAATTCGTCCTGACCCCATGGGTTCACTGGCCTGAAACCATGATGACATATGACACAACAGACCAGATTCTATTCTCATGTGACGCTTTTGGCTCATTTGGCACTTTGGATGGAGGAATCTTTGACGATGAGATAAATTTCTCATTTTATGAAGATGAAATGAGAAGATACTATTCAAACATAGTGGGCAAATACAGCCATATGGTACAGAAGGCATTTGCCAAACTTCAGGGAATTCCCATTAAATTTATCTGCCCTTCTCATGGTCCTGTTTGGAGATCAAATCCATCAAAAGCGATAGAGCTTTATGACAAATGGAGCCGTCATGAATCAGAGGATGGCGTTGTAATTGTCTTTGCATCAATGTATGGCAATACTGAAAAGATGGCCGACTACGTGGCACGTCTTATTTCCGAAAGAGGTGTTAAAAACATAAGGGTTTATGATGTTTCTAAAACCCATGTTTCGTTCATTTTAAATGATATATGGAAATACAAGTCTGTTATTTTGGGCTCCAGCGCATACAATGCCGGAATGCACCCCATGATGCAGCATTTGTGTAACGAACTTGAGGTGCTTAATCCTAAGAATAAAAACTATGCTCTGTTTGGCTCTTACAGCTGGAGTGGTGGTGGATTAAAGTCACTGGTAGCATTTGCGGAAAAGATGGAGTGGATTCAAACTGCTTCACCTGTTGAACTTATCGGTTCGCCATCTGAATCAAAGATGGAGGGCTTTGCCCAAATTGCAAATACAATAATTTAGTTATGGAAATAGGTAAAAAACTGATAATTGAGAAACTTGTAAAGGAGAGTGATACTGCAGCTTATTACGGCTCAGGCTTTCTGCATGTTTTTGCCACACCTGCAATGATTGCACTAATGGAACAGTCAGCACACCTTTTGGCAAAATTTTCTCTAACCGACACTCAGGACACTGTTGGAATTGAAGTTAATGTTAAACACACTAGAGCAACTCCTTTGGGAGCCAAGGTTTACGCCGAAGCTGAATTGGTTGCTATCGATGGTAAAAAGCTAACCTTCAAAGTGAAAGCATTTGATGATAGTGGTTCTATCGGTGAAGGGACTCATATCAGATATATTATCAACCCATCAAAATATATGGATCGCCTTTCGTGAGTAAAACCAGTAAAATATCGCACACATATCAAAGGTTGTTAAAGTTCGTAATAACGGATATTTGGCACCTGGACCTTTCTGAGCTCAGCATAATGAGGGCACGGTTGATCAAATATCTTAAAGTGCTTATTATTACAATAAAAGGCTATTCAAATGATAGAATTGGATTGCAGGCGATTGCGTTAAGTTTCTTCTCAGCATTGGCTGTTGTTCCAATTGTAGCTCTGATCTTTGCCGTTACAAATGGATTTGGGCTAAGCGACAAATTTGAAATGCTGCTCTATACATATTTTGAAGGCAATCAAGATATTATTGCTTATCTGGTTCAATTTGCCAATAACATAATCATTACAAGCCAAAATGGTCTGTTCGGGGGTATAAGTTTTTTATTTTTCCTCTGGTCTGTTATCTGGCTTATGCTTAATATTGAAGAGGCATTCAACGAGATATGGAAACTGCAAAAAGGACGATCATTTAAAAAGAGAGCAGCCTACTATATGCTAATGCTTATTGTCTCTCCTCTGATAATTTTCATGTTTCTTACACTTAGTCTTGTCTATTCAAAAGCATTGAATTCAGTAGGACTTGACATTGACAGATTTATTCCTATCACATCAATTGCCACTTGGCTTGTGGCCTACTCCTTTATAGTAGGGGTATTTACAATTATGTACAAATATATCCCAAACACAAAAGTCAAAGTTTCTGCTGCATTCAACAGCGCCTTAATTATGGCTTTTGCCTTTGTAGTAGTTCAGTTTTTCTATCTCGAAACCCAGTTGATGGTTTCCGGATTGAATGCAGTTTATGGAGTTTTTGCAGCTATCCCGCTGTTTCTAATCTGGATGAATATCAGTTGGACAATTATACTTTTCGGAGCAGAACTGTCTCATGCATACCAGAATGTTGACAGTTACAAATATTAGATAATCTTAATTAACAGTAGTCTAACCGTATATAATATTATGGAACGAGTTTTATCACAAGGGGCAACAGATTTCATTGACGACAAGTTGCTTCATGATTTAATAAATAATACAAAAGAGGACCTTCCCAAAATTCGCGAAATTTTGCAGAAGAGCAAGTCAAAGCAAGCACTTACTCTTGAGGAGACGGCAACTCTATTAGCCATTAAATCACCTGAGGGTCTTGAGGAGTTGTTCGAAACGGCAAAAGATCTTAAGAGATCGATATACGGTAACAGAATTGTGCTCTTTGCCCCACTCTACATTGGTAATTATTGTATAAACAATTGTCAGTATTGTGGCTTCAGAAGTTCTCTCAGAAAAGCTGTAAGAAGAACCTTGGCAGAAGACGAATTGATAAAAGAGGTTGAACAGCTTGAGAAAGAGGGACATAAAAGGCTCATTCTTGTATATGGAGAGCATCCAAGATATACTCCAGAGTTTATTGCTGAGACAGTAAAAACATGCTATAGTGTAAAGGTGGGCAATGGAGAGATCAGGAGGGTAAACATTAATGCTGCTCCACTATCAATTGAGGGCTTCCGTACTGTAAAAGATTCTGGAATAGGTACTTTCCAGGTATTCCAGGAGACCTATCACAAAGAGACTTATGCAAAATATCACCCCGGCCCCGGAACAAAAAGCGACTATATGTGGAGGCTGAATGCAATGGACAGAGCCTTTGAAGGCGGTATTGATGATGTAGGTCTGGGTGCACTGTTTGGTCTTTATGACTGGAGGTTTGAGGTTTTGGGTCTTGTTAGCCATTCACTCTATTTACAGGAAAAGTACGGCGTAGGGCCTCACACTATAAGCTTCCCGAGGATAAAACCTGCCTACGGAATGAAACTTGACCTCCCTTATGAGGTTAGTGACCTTCACTTTAAGCAATTGGTTGCAACACTTAGAATAGCAGTTCCATATACCGGATTGATCATGACTGCAAGAGAGACATCTGAGGTGAGAGATGCAGTAATTGAGTTTGGCGTTTCACAGATTGATGCTGGCACCAAACTTGAGATTGGATCATATCAGGAGGAGAAGAAAGATGATCAGCAATTGAACAGGGAGCAGTTTAAAATTGGCGATTCAAGAGAGCTTGACGACGTTATTCAGTGGCTACTGTCGAGGGGTTTTATCCCAAGTTTCTGCACATCATGCTACAGACTGGGCAGAACCGGTGAACACTTCATGGAGTATGCCATTCCGGGTTTCATCGGAAGATTCTGTACCCCAAATGCTGTTTTGACATTGGCTGAATATCTGGAGGATTACTCATCTGAAAAAACCAAGATAGAGGGCTATGCATTAATAGAGAATGAAATAACACACATGAAAGATGCCTCTAAGCAGCAAGAGCTGAGAAGCAAAATTGAGATGATACGTAACGGTAAAAGAGATCTTTTATATTAAAATATGTTTACTGAGCAAGATAATCAATTGATTGAAAAGGAATTTGAAGTTCTTCGACTTGCAAGTTTGAAGCGTTGTGCAAATCAGGGAGAGTACGAAATTGTACTTAAGGCTTTTGATTTTGCAAAAGCAGCTCATAACGGCGTAAGAAGAAGATCAGGAGAACCTTACATAATCCACCCTATATCTGTTGCACAAATTGTGGTTCAGGAGATAGGTCTTGGATACAAATCAATTGTTACTGCTCTTATTCACGATGTAGTTGAGGATACAGAATACACGTTAGAGGACATTGAAAGGTTGTTCGGGGCCAAAGTAGCTTCACTTGTCGATGGTCTTACAAAAATTAAAAGTGCCTTTGATTCAAAGACTTCCGGCCAGGCAGAGAACTTTAAAAGAATTCTTTTGACTCTGAATGATGACGTAAGGGTGATTTTAATCAAACTTGCTGACCGCCTTCATAATATGAGGACTCTTGACTTTATGCCAGATCATAAAAAGTCCAAAGTCCTGAGTGAGACAATGTATATTTTCATACCACTTGCACACCGTCTTGGGCTTTACAGTATTAAATCAGAACTTGAAAATATTTGGCTTTTCCACACTTTACCATCTCAGTATGAGTTCATTCAGTCTAGAATTGCACAGACCGTAGAGGAGAGAGGATGTGCGATGGATAGCTTTATCGAACCTATTGCAGAAAGCTTAAGACAAGCCGGGTTTAAGTTCAATATTACCAAAAGGACAAAAAGTCCCTACTCC
Organism: Bacteroidetes bacterium HGW-Bacteroidetes-7; assembly: GCA_002842465.1. Lineage (GTDB taxonomy): Bacteria > Bacteroidota > Bacteroidia > Bacteroidales > UBA932 > Bact-08. The sequence continues at coordinate 99,611 of PHDA01000010.1, read as the reverse complement.
ATCTGGCGAAAGATGGAGACTAAGGGAATTCCATTTGAACAGATTTATGACCTTTACGCAGTCAGAATAATTTTTGAAGCAAAACCGGAACAGGTTGAAAGAATACAGTGTTGGCACATTTATTCACTTATTACAGAACTGTATCTGTCAAAAACAGACAGAATCAGAGATTGGGTTAGCACTCCAAAAATTAACGGATACGAGGCACTTCACTGCACCGTAATGGGCCCTCAGGGCAACTGGGTTGAGATTCAGATCAGGTCTAGCAGGATGAATGAACTTGCTGAAAGAGGAGTTGCTGCTCACTGGAGTTACAAAGGGACAGGAACACCTTCTGAAAACGATATGGACAGATGGCTCAATATGGTAAGAGAGGTGCTGGAGAATCCTGATTCAAATGCCCTTGAATTTCTTGACAGATTCCATTCAGACCTTTTGTCGTCTGAAATTTATGTCTTTACACCTAAGGGCGAGTCAAAATCCCTAACCAAAGGCTCAACTGCTCTCGATTTAGCATATGCAATCCACTCAGAAATAGGCAGTAAGGCTATTGCTGCCAAAGCAAACTTTAAATTGGTTGCCCTCTCCTATGAATTGCGCAACGGCGATCAGGTTGAGATAATCACTGCAGAATCTCAAAAGCCACAAAGAGAGTGGCTTGATTTTGTAAAGACTCCTAAAGCCAAAGGCTTTATTATGGATGCTCTCAAATCAGAGATTAAAGATCATCTGAAAAGAGGACATACAATGCTTGACGAGAAGATTAAAGAGTTTGGCATTAAACCACAGGCAAGAGTATACAGAAAATTGACTGTTGCTTATGGACTTACAAACAGACAAGAGCTTTTTAGCAAAGTCGGAGCCGGGTTGATTGACCTTTCAGACTTAGGGAAAATGCTCAAAAAAAATTCAAGCAATAAAATTGTAAGGTACTGGAATCTTCAGTTTTCAAAGATTACCGGTTCAGAAAAAAATAACTCTGAGTCTTTTTATACTGATGATGATGAGATTGCAGAAAAGGATGAGGCATTTGATGATAATGATGCAATTCCTCCAATAATCAAGTCAAGGATAGACAAGAGGAAAGATTATCTTCTTAAGGAGGATCCTTTGGAAAAGACCCTCTCATACCAGGTTGCAAGATGTTGCAAGCCAATCCCTGGAGATAAGGTAATAGGTTTTATTAATGATAATGAAGAGGTGATTGTTCATAAAAACAGCTGCCCCGAAGCAATTCATCTGGCAGCAAGCTACGGTGAAAGAATCGTTAAAGCCAAATGGAGCAAACACACAGTTCTCTCTTTCCTTGCCAGGATAAGCATGAGAGGAATTGACAGAATAGGAATATTAAATGATCTTACACAATATATTACGTTGGTGCTGAGCGTAAATATCAGAAAAATTCTTATTGAGACTCATGACGGAATTTTTGAAGGTTTTGTAGATTTATATGTCCACAGCACCGAAGATCTGGACAAGCTTATCAAGCAAATGTCACTTGTAAAAGGCGTTGAAAGTGTTAAAAGAACAGAGATAAAAGAGGATTAAAAGATGAAAAGAGACACGATAATTGCAACGGCGGTAATAGCTTTAACATTTGCTTTTTGCATCTCCTGCGCCAACACTACAACCCCCCCTATGGGAGGAATCAAAGATACTATACCACCTCAATTACTTAAAGTGCTTCCTGACTCCGGAAGGGTCAACTTTCCCCTTAAAGAGGGTTCAATAGAGCTTAAATTTGACGAGTATGTGGTTCTTAATGAGCCTCTTAAAAATATATACCTCTCTCCGCCCCAATCTAAAAGCCCCGAAACAAAAATCAGAGGTAAAAGTATCATAGTCTCATTTCCATCAAATCTTGATTCGGCAACCACTTATACTCTGAATTTCAGCAGGTCAATTGTAGACAATAATGAGGGCAATCTGTTTGGTGCGTATGTATATCCTTTTTCAACCGGCAGTTTTATTGATTCGCTAATGTGCTCAGGTACAATATACCACTCTCAATCTTTACTTCCTGTTGTGAATGCAACAATAGCATTTTATAAGGACCATTCCGACTCTTCACTTTTTAATACCCTGCCCTCTTCAATTGCCAGAAGCGATAAGTTCGGCTACTTTTTGGTAAGAAATGTTAGTAATGTCCCATACAGAGTCTTTGCATTTACCGACAATAACAATAATAACAAATATGACCCTGAAAGTGAAGAGGTTGCATTTTTGGATACCCTTTTAACACCAGTTAATATTATGAGGGCAGATCTAAAAGAGCTGATTCAGGTTGATGAAAAAGATACCCTCACAGCCATGTCCAGACCCTCGGAACTCAATCTTTACATTTTTAAGGAGGATCCTGCAAAGCAGTTTATCAGAGAGGCAAAGAGGTTACAGCACAGAATGGCCTATGTAAAATTCTCTACACCTCAAGCCGAGGTTTTGTCTGCTAAATTCAAAGGCATAGATTCTGCATCTCTTCTTAAAGAATTTAATATCAGACGTGACAGTCTTGTTATCTGGATTAAAGATACATCTTTAGTCGTTTCAGATTCATTAACCCTTGAGGTTGAATACATGAAAACAGACTCATTAAATAACCTTACCCCATTTACCGAAGACTTCAGACTTGTCTATACCAGACCAAAGAGAGATACACAGAGGGAGATGAGAAACAGGGCCGAAACCGGAGTAAAGGAAAAGAGAGCCGATCTTCTTGATTTTGAAATGATAGCAGATCCTACACTGTTTGAAGCCGAAGGGATTAAACTAATCTTTCCGTCACCTCTTGCACATCTCTTGCTTGATTCACTAAAACTTGAATACAAGGCACCAAGAGGAGAGATTGGAAATATGAAGTACACTATTGTAAGTGATTCAATTTATAGCAGAATCATGTCAATTGTTCCTACAGATAGAATATTACCCGGTTATGAATACACATTAAGGGCAACTACTGCTACATTTAAAGATATTTATAAGCAGACAAATGACTCTTCTTTTGTCACTGTTAAGCTTCCGAATGATGATGCCTTATCGAAACTTATTCTTGACATAAAGGGCACAGAAGGCTCATATATTGTGGATTTAACAAATATCACAAGAGATAAAGTATTTCGAAGCTATAAGATAAACAAAGACACTAAACTGGAATTCCCATATCTCCAAAAGGGTGAGTACTCAATAAGGATAACTCAGGATATTAACGGAAACGGAATTATTGATACCGGAAATGTTCTGTTAAAAAGGCAACCTGAAAAGGTAAGGTTATACTCTTTGTCTGACGGAGCCACAATAATCTCTATACCAGAATCTGTAGAGCTTTTGCAAAGTGTTGATTTGAAAAGCATTTTTAAATAGCCTAATAAAACTAAATAGTTAAATAAACCAGCCACGTGAAAAAGATCCATATATCTATACTGTTTGTTTTGCTCCTTTTGTCCGCTAATACAGTAAACGCTCAAAAGAGAGAGCACTTGATTGGAGTCAGGGCTGCATACAACATAAGTGGACTTGATACAAGACCGGATATCAGTGCAGTATCTGTTAAAACTTACGGTAATTACTCTTTTGTTTATACCTTTTATCATGATCTTTGGAAAACAATAAATCTCTTTGGTTTTCAGGCTGCAATCTCAAAGAGTGAGCAGGGTTTTACAATCGGTGAGACAACTACAAGATACGAAGTTATCACCATACCTGTTGTCTCTCAGTTCCATATGGATTTTTGGAAGATGCGCCTTCTGATTAATGCTGGCGGTTTCGGCGGTTACAGGTACAAAAAAAGTGTTTCTGACGTCAGCGGTTTTGATGAGAATGATTATAAAGTAGATTATGGCTTTATTGTCGGAGGAGGCTTAGCCTTTGTTTTAAGGCCTTTTGAACTGCATCTAGAAGGAAACTATCAATACTCTCTCTCATATCTGCATAGTCCCAAAAAATTCAGCGAAACTGAACACTTTTTTACCTATCCCAAGCAGGTGCTTATTAGTGCAACATTATACTTCCATCTATGAAAAAGCTAACTGTTAATGTTGGGAATGTTTCAATTGGCAACGGTGGTAAGATAGTGGTTCAGACAATGTGCAACACCCCTACGGCCGACATTGAGGCCTCTTTCAGGCAGTGTGTTGAACTTTCAAATGCAGGTGCTCAAATAATCAGGCTTACAACTCAAGGGTTGAAAGAGGTAAGTGCGCTCAAGGTTATTAAAGAGATGCTTAGAGATAAGGGTATTTTAACCCCTCTTGTAGCAGATGTTCACTTCTCTTATGAAGTTGCCCATGAAGCCGCAAAAGTTGCAGATAAAGTGAGAATAAACCCCGGAAACTTTGCAAAGGATCATGATATTGCAATCAGGGAGTTTGCCAGATTAACAGATATTTGCAAGGAACACTCCACTTCCATCAGAATTGGTGTCAACCATGGCTCACTCGGTGATAGAATTGTTGAAAAGTACGGTAATACTCCTGCCGGAATGAAAGAGGCGGCAATGGAGTGGATTAAAATGGCTGAAAATAACAATTTTGATAGAATAATTATTTCTCTAAAGGCTAGCAATACTATTATTATGACAAAGGCTTACAGCCTTTTACATGATGAGATGCTCAAAAACAGGGTAATCTACCCGCTTCACCTTGGGGTTACTGAGGCAGGAAACGGCGATGAGGGTCGTATTAAGTCTGCAGTTGGCCTCTCTGCTCTTCTTTCAAAAGGCATTGGAGATACTATAAGGGTGTCTCTCACAGAGAGCCCCTTAAACGAAATTCCTGCAGCAGATCTTATTGCAAAATTCTTTGAAAAACCAGGAAGATATTATACTGTTCTGGAGAAGATTCAGAGCGGTAATTTAAACTTTAGCTATAATACAGAAACATGGGATGAGTTTATACTCGAAGCAGCTTGCGAGATAGGCCCTCATTTGCTCGAAAAGAGCATAGATGATTTTTCTGTAAGTGCATTTGTTGCCGGGCAAGCAATCTCTAACCACCTTATTGATAACTTCAAAGATAATCTGATGCAGGCTGCTCGTCGCAGATTTTCAAAACCTGAGTACATTGCCTGTCCAGGTTGTGGCAGAACGCTTTTTAATCTTGAAAGTGTTTTTAATGAGGTAAAAAGGCGTACCTCTCACCTTAAGGGTTACAACATTGCAGTAATGGGATGTATTGTAAACGGACCGGGAGAGATGGCTGATGCCGATTACGGGTATGTTGGCGAAGGGAGGGGAAAAGTGAGCATCTACAGGGGTAAAACACCTGTTTTCAGATCAGTTCCCGAAAGTGAAGCTATTGATATTTTGCTTAAACTTATTGATTCAGACGCTCGCAATATAGTCTCCCCGCCTCAAAACGGGTAACAATTACAGAGTCGCCCTTATTGGCCATACCCATATCCATAGTTGCTTCGTACCATTTTCCATCAATATCAATTTTACCTGAAGGTCTCATATCGGTTTTAACCTCTGCTGTTTTCCCAACAAGGTGATGGTAGTGTATCTCTACCCCCACAAAACCTTCACTATCTTTTAATTCTGTTGGTAATGATACTCCCGGTAACCTTGAGGTTTTAAAGAGTTTTCCAGCCAGATATATGGATGAGATCAGAGATAAAAAGGTCGAGAGCATTACGATTGAAACAGGCTTGATGAGTACTATAAAATCAAACTTACCTTCATAGTAGAAAAGTTTATTGTCAATCATAGCAAATGCCAGACCGGTTACCATTAGAACAATACCTGACACCCCTGCAACGCCAAACCCGGGGATTACAAATATTTCAGCCAATATTAGCAAAATTCCTATCGCAAAAATGATTATCTCCCAGTTCTCTGCAAGTCCTTCAAGGTAAAGTGGTGAAAAATAGAGAACTGCTGCTATCACAGCTGCAGCAGAAGGGAATCCGATTCCAGGGCTTTGAAGCTCAAAATAGATTCCTCCTATTATTAACATCAGAAGAAGACCCTGAACTACCGGAGTTAAAAAGAATAGTAGAATCTTATCCATGAAAGAGAGCTTTTGAACAGTTAAAATAAAGTCATCCGAACCCGTTATGATTGTTGCGACCTCTTGTGTATTTACTGCAATCCCCTCACAATAACCATGTAACATTGCCTCTTCTGCAGTAAAGCTTAACACCTTGTTGCTATCAATTAGCCCATCGATATATATTGAAGGATCTACCATTGCCTCAGCAATTTTAGGATCTCTGCCATTAACCTCTGCAGTCGCCCTCATCATTGCCCTCATAAATGACTGGTACTTGTCAGGCATCACCTCTCCTGTCTGGTTCACAACTGTTGCAGCCCCAATGCTCCCACCTTTTCTCATATATATGCTGTCGCATGCAATTGAGATGAGCGCACCTGCAGATGCGGCCTGGTTGTTAATGAAAGCTATCACAGGAATATGAAAGTTAAGGAGAGCTGTTCTCATGCTGTCTGCAGCATCAACTGCCCCTCCATATGTATTCAATTGAATAATTACCCAGTCGGCCTTCATCTCTGAAGCTTCTGCCAACCCTTTAGAAAGTCTTTTTGCAGAGGATTTGTTTATCTCCTCTTTAATATCAATCACATAAAACGTCTGCTGGCCTACCAGCGATGTTATAGACAATATCCAAGTCAGCAATATTAACGAAATTCTCATTTTTGGCATATTTTGTATTTCGGAGTAAATATAACCTGATTTTTTGTATTTTTGCTCAAAGTGACAAAATTACATTATTAACTTATACTCTTAAACAGATGAAAATCAAACGACTATTTTTAGCCGCTGCTCTTTTTCTAGTCTCTGTCTCACTGCATTCGCAGGTACCTTTTAAATACGTCAATCCAGATGACTCTGATTTTACAGAAAGTTGCACATCCATTGTTGTTGGTAAACAGGCCAGTACAGACGGTTCAGTCATGACAGCACACACCTGTGACTCAAATTACAGAACCTGGCTTGAAATTGTAGGCAAAAAAAGTTTTAAACCCGGAGATACCGAACCTGTATTCTGGGGAGCACTCCATACAGAGGAGCCTTGGGACAATAGAAATGTTACGGAAAAGGGTCGTATCCCCGCTCCTGCCGAAACCTTCGCATACCTGAATACTGCATATCCATGTCTTAATGAAAAGCAACTCGCAATAGGCGAAACCACAATTGTTGGCAGAAGAGAGCTTGTTAACGATATGGGCCTCTTTTTGATAGAGGAACTTGAAAGAATTGCTCTTCAAAGATGCTCAACTGCCAAAGATGCCGTTATTCTTATTGGTCGTCTTGCCGAGCAGTATGGTTATGGTGATTCAGGTGAATGTCTCACAATTGCAGATAAAAAAGAGGTTTGGCAACTTGAAATTTTCGGTTCGGGTCCTGGAAAACCATCTGCTATCTGGGTTGCACAAAGAATTCCGGATGACCATGTGGGCATTTCAGCCAATATACCAAGGATTTCACGCGTTAATTTCAACGATCCTGCCAATTTCATGTATAGCACCGATATTAAGGAGAGATGCAAAAAACTGGGCTTCTGGGATGGTAAAGAGGAGTTTGTATTCTGGAAGATAAACAACGGAAGCAAGCCATTCTCATATCGTGAATTTTTTGTTCTCAATGCACTTGCTCCTTCATTGAATCTTAAATTTGATTCTGAAGAGCTGCCATTTTCTGTTAAACCAGATAAAAAGGTAGCTGTAAGAGATATAATTGCACTTTACAGAGAGACATACGAAGGTACAGAGTGGGATCAGACAAAGAATCTGGCTGTAGAGGTGACAAGAAGGGATCGTGAAAGAGGTGAGTATAAAGATACTGTTAAGCCAATATCAAACTTTATGAGTAACGATATGAGGGCACTTTTAAATCATATTAAACCTGGTGTGACCGAAAGAATCAGAAACGTAGCGGTTATTCAGTGCTCTTATTCACACATTATTCAGTTGAGAGACTGGCTGCCTGACGAAGTTGGAGGTATTGCCTACTTCTCCTTTGACAACCCTGCACAGAGTCCAAGGATTCCAATTTACTCAGGAACCAAGTATCTGCCTGAGAGTTTTAAGGTTTGTGGTCAGCACAGATATCGCACAGATGCTGCAATCTGGTCATTCAGGGAGACTAACAGAATTGCAACAATAAACTGGGACAGAACAAGAGGCCTTCTTGAGCCTCAGATTATGAAATTTGAAGATCTTTTATTTGAAATGGCACCTATGGTTGAGAAAAAGGCAGCAGATCTTATCAAGGAGGGTAAAACAGATGAGGCTAAGCAACTTCTCACCGACCATACTCACAATTTCGCATCTGCTACCATGAAAAGATGGGTAGAGCTCAAAGCGGAATTATGGACAATCTTTGCCAGAAGTATGTAACTTATAGCTTTTTGTAAACATCATATTTAAAAAGGGGCAAACGCCCCTTTTTTTTTGTTTATATTTTGATTAATTTTGCCGAGTTTATTTAATATCAAAACAGGAAAAAAATAATGCATCCAAACAAACCTGCTACCCTGCACCTGGAGAATGGTGCCGAATTTAAGGGACACTCTTTTGGTTACGACCAAGCCATTGATGGTGAGGTCGTTTTTTCTACCGCTATGGTGGGATATCCAGAGAGTCTGACCGATCCCTCCTACTCCGGACAAATATTATGTGTGACCTTTCCCTTGGTTGGTAACTACGGTGTACCGGAGGATTCTGTTGAAGGTAATCTTTCCACGCTGTTTGAGTCTGAAAAGATTCATGTACGCGGTTTGGTAATTTCAGATTACTCTTTCAAGTACAGTCACTGGAATGCTAAGAAGAGCCTGGATGAGTGGCTTAAGGAACATAAAATCCCTGGCATATATGGTATCGATACCAGAGAACTTACTAAAATATTGAGAGAGAAAGGCTCTATGTTGGGTAAGATTTTGCCGGAAGGGGCTACTCTGGAGAAAATGGAAGACCCTAACCTGGTAAATCAGGTTGATGTTGTAAGCTGTAAAGAGGTTATAAGATACGGTAACGGAGATAAGAAGATAGTGTTGGTTGACTGCGGAGTTAAGCACAATATAATTAGATGTCTTTTGAGAAGAGGTGTTGAAATCATAAGAGTACCATGGGATTATGACTTTTCAAAATTGGAATATGACGGACTATTTATTTCAAATGGCCCTGGAAATCCAGATTTTTGCAATATAACAGTTGAAAACATAAAGAGGGCGTTAAATGAAGAGAAACCAATTTTTGGTATCTGCATGGGTAATCAACTACTCTCAAAAGCCGGTGGTGCACAGACATTTAAACTTAAATATGGGCATCGTAGCCATAATCAACCTGTGAGGATGGCAAACACAAACAGATGTTTTATTACATCTCAGAACCATGGATATGCTGTTGATAATAATACTCTTGGCGGCGATTGGGAGCCCCTCTTTATAAATATGAACGACTCAACAAACGAAGGGATAAGACACAAATCAAAACCATTCTTCTCTTGTCAGTTTCACCCTGAGGCCTCAAGTGGCCCGACAGATACTGAATTTCTATTTGACGACTTTATTAAACTACTCTAATTTAACAAGATGGATAAAAATATTAAAAAGGTACTATTACTCGGTTCAGGAGCATTGAAGATTGGTGAAGCAGGTGAGTTTGACTACTCAGGTTCACAGGCACTAAAGGCTATGAAGGAGGAGGGAATCGAGACGGTACTTATTAACCCCAATATTGCTACCGTTCAGACATCCGAAGGTGTAGCGGACAAAATTTACTTTTTGCCTGTTACTCCATATTTTGTTGAAGAGGTAATCAAAAAGGAGAAACCTCAGGGAATACTGCTGGCATTTGGTGGTCAGACAGCTCTCAATTGCGGCGTAGAATTATATAAATCAGGAGTTTTTGAAAAGTATGATCTTAAGGTACTTGGAACACCTGTGCAATCCATTATGGATACAGAAGACAGAGAACTTTTTGTAAAAAAACTGGATCAGATAGATGTAAAAACAATCAAAAGTCATGCAGTAGCAACTATTGAAGATGCTAAGATTGCTGCACAAGACCTTGGATATCCGGTTATCCTAAGGGCGGCCTACGCTCTTGGAGGACTGGGCAGCGGATTCTGCGATAACGCAGATGAATTAGAGGTTCTTGCAGGAAAAGCATTTTCATACTCTACTCAGGTACTGGTCGAGAAATCGCTTAAGGGATGGAAAGAGATTGAGTACGAAGTTGTAAGAGACTGTTATGACAACTGTATAACAGTATGCAACATGGAGAACTTTGACCCCCTTGGAATTCACACGGGAGAGAGTATAGTGGTTGCCCCTTCACAAACTCTTACCAACAGTGAATATCATATGCTCAGAGAGCTCTCTATCAAGATAGTAAGACATATTGGTATCGTGGGTGAGTGTAATGTACAATATGCTTTTGACCCTTATTCTGAGGACTATAGAGTTATTGAGGTAAACGCAAGGTTGAGCAGATCATCGGCACTTGCCTCTAAAGCAACCGGTTATCCTCTTGCATTTGTTGCCGCAAAATTAGGTTTGGGATACGGTCTGTTTGAACTAAAGAACTCAGTGACCAAAACAACTCCTGCCTTCTTTGAACCAGCACTGGACTACATTGTGTGTAAAATTCCAAGATGGGACCTCTCAAAATTCCAGGGCGTATCAAGAGAGATTGGCTCAAGCATGAAGAGTGTTGGTGAGGTTATGGCTATCGGCCGCAGCTTTGAAGAGGCTATTCAGAAGGGTTTAAGGATGATTGGCCAGGGTGCACACGGGTTTGTAGCTAACAGAGAGATAATAGTAGAAGATATTGATAAATCACTCAGGGAGCCAACCGATAACCGTATATTCGTAATTTCTAAGGCATTTCAAAAGGGCTATACTGTAGACCAAATTCATGAGCTTACAAAAATTGACAGATGGTTTCTTGATAAGCTTCAAAATATTGTTCTCACGTCAAAGAAGCTAAGTGCTCTGGGAGAGATTGAGGAGCTTAATGACCAACTTCTGTTAAAGTCCAAAAAAGAGGGTTTCTCCGATTTCCAGATAGCAAGGCTAATATTTAAAGACAGAACCGATCCCGATATCTCTGCATCATTGATTAGAAGTATCAGAAAAGAGAGAGGCATTAAGCCCGTTGTTAAGCAGATTGACACTCTTGCTGCAGAGTATCCGGCTCAGACAAACTACCTCTACCTTACCTATAACGGAACTGCAAATGATGTCAATTATCTTGGTGACCATAAGTCTATTATTATATTAGGTTCAGGCGCATACCGTATTGGCAGTTCTGTTGAATTTGACTGGTGTTCGGTAAATGCACTTCAAACAATTAGGAATACAGGATGGAGAGGCGTAATGATAAATTACAACCCTGAAACAGTCTCTACCGACTACGATATGTGCGACCGTCTCTACTTTGACGAGCTCACTTACGAAAGGGTTATGGATATTTATGAACTTGAAAACCCTCATGGAATGATTGTTTCGGTGGGAGGTCAGATTCCAAATAACCTTGCCTTAAAATTGGACAAGTCTGGAGTTAACTTATTGGGAACAAGCGCAAAAAGCATTGATAACGCTGAGGACAGACATAAATTCTCTTCTATGCTTGACAGATTGGGTGTTGACCAGCCAAGATGGAAGGAGCTCACTACCCTGCATGAGGTAAATGAATTTGTTGACATTGTTGGATTCCCTGTTTTGGTAAGACCATCCTATGTGCTTTCAGGTGCTGCAATGAATGTTTGTTCAAACAATAGTGAATTGGAGCAATTCTTGAAGTTAGCGGCTAATGTATCTAAAAAACACCCTGTTGTAGTATCTGAGTTTATTCAGAATGCCAAAGAGATAGAGCTTGACGCTGTTGCAAAAGATGGTGAGATAATTGCCTATGCGGTTTCAGAACATATTGAATTTGCCGGTGTTCACTCGGGTGATGCGACAATTCAGTTTCCTCCTCAAAAGCTATATGTTGAGACTTCGCGCAGAATAAAGAAGATTGCCAGAAGAATTGCCGGAGAACTTAATATTACAGGTCCGTTTAACATCCAGTTCCTTGCAAAAGAGAACGATATAAAGGTAATTGAGTGTAACCTGAGGGCATCAAGAAGTTTCCCTTTTGTCTCAAAAGTTCTCAAAATTAACTTTATAGAACTTGCTGCAAAGGTGATGACAGGTACAGAGGTTACCCCTCCTTCCAATAGTGCATTCGATCTTGATTATGTGGGCATTAAGGCTTCTCAATTTTCCTTTTCACGTCTTCAAAAGGCCGATCCTGTGCTAGGTGTCGATATGGCTTCAACCGGAGAGGTGGGATGTATTGGTGATGATACCAATGAGGCTATACTAACTGCTATGCTATCTGTCGGTTACAGAATCCCTAAAAAGAATATTTTAATATCCAGCGGTTCTGCAAAACAAAAAGCTGATCTGCTTATGGCCTCAAAACTGTTGTCCCAGAAGGGCTACAACCTTTATGCAACCGGAGGATCACACAAGTACTTGATTGACAACAATATTCCTGCTACTTTGGTGCATTGGCCAAGTGATCCTGATATGCAGCCACAGGCTATGCAAATGCTCAAAAATAAAGAGCTTGATTTTGTTATAAATATTCCAAAAAACCTTACTCAGATTGAACTCGAGAATGGTTATAAAATCAGGAGAGCAGCAGTGGATTTTAACGTTCCACTCATAACAAACGCTCGTCTGGCTTCTGCATTTATTATCGCTTTCTGTTCGATGAAAATTGAGGATATTCAGATTAAAAGTTGGGATGAATATAAAACTTATTAATCACAATTATAGTTAAATAAAAAAAGCTCTTCAAGTAAAACTTGAGGAGCTTTTTAATTCATTAGCTCACTTATTTAAACCTCATCCGAGGGTGGCAGAAGAGCATTTGTCTCTTCATCTGATATAAGTTTTACGTCGGGAATTCCCATGGTCTCAACGCTGCTGAGTTTTCTCTGAATTGCCCTTGTTCTTGTTCCTACTAACTTATCAATATCATCGAGACCTCCCTGAATATTCTTCTGCGCCTTCTGCAGAAGATCGCCAAAGGTTGAAAACTCCTTCTTAACAGCTCCAAGTATATTCCATACCTCTCCGCTTCTCTTCTCTATTGCAAGTGTCCTAAATCCCATCTGAAGGCTGTTCAGTATTGCTGCAAATGTTGTTGGGCCGGTAATAAGAACTTTATATTTGGTTTGAATCTCTTCCAGTAAAGCTGCCTTTCTGACAACCTCAGCATAAATGCCTTCAAACGGTAGAAACATTATGGCAAAGTCTGTTGTAGCAGGGGGATTTACATATTTTTCAGATATATCCTTAGCCATGAGCTTGATGGCGTTTTCTAATGCCTTTTGTTCTTTCTCAATTAGTACAAGATCACCGGAATCGTATGCGTTCTGAAGTGTCTCATAATACTCTTTTGGGAATTTTGCATCTACCGGGAGCCATACGTGTTTGTTATGTCCCTCTTTGCCCGGCAGCTTAATGGCAAACTCCACGAAGTCTCTGCCTGACTGTTTTGTCTTTACATTTGATTCGTATTGCTCAGGTGCGAGAATCTGTTCCAGTAACATCGAAAGTTGAACCTCTCCTATTCCACCCCTCATTTTCACATTGCTTAGCACTCTTTTCAATCCTCCTACATCTTGCGCCAAAACCTGCATCTCTCCCAACCCTTTTTGAACTTCAATAAGTTGTTTGCCTACAGTTTCGAAGCTTCTCCCCAATCTTTCGCTTAATGTTTTTTCTAATTTTTCCTCAACAGTGGCCCTGATATGTTCCAATTTCTTTTCTGTATTTATAATGAGTTCACCCTGTCGCTTTTCAATTTGATCAAGTTTCTCCTTTTGAATCTCGCCAAGCATATTCATTGATTTATCGGAAGATTCTCTCATGAGTGAAAAATTCTGATTTAAAGAGTCTGAAAACCTTGATAGAGACTGTGTTACATCCTCTCTGTTTTCACGATTAAGGCGTTGAAGCTCCTGCAGAAGAAATCTTTGCTCCTCTCTGCTTCGTTTGTTCAAATTAACTACTATGATTATCAAGATGATATTTACAATAAGTAGTATTCCAGGCAGAATGAAGCTCAGTGTTGTATTCATAATTAGGTGATTTTTCCGAAGTTGAATATTCTTACAAATGAACCAAAATTTGAGTATATTTGCAATAGTAACTCATCACTAATGTAGAACATGATACTAAATAAACAGGTTGGCGTTTTCCTCAATTTAGTACATTGCCAGTTTAAGCAATATCTTAACAAGATATTTACTAAACACGGGTTTAACCTTACTCCCGAACAGTTTCTTGTTATGGACACCCTCTGGGATGAGGGGGTATTATCACAGCAGCAGATTGCCGATATTCTTGTAAAGGATAAAAACTCTGTCACAAAGCTTATTGATGCTTTGGAAAAAAAAGATCTTGTTTACAGAATGACCGACAATCAAGATAGAAGGCTTAATAAGATTCATCTTACCGAACATGCTAAATCTATTAAAGATGAGATCACTGAGGTTGCGATTAATTCTACAAACTCTATTATAAGAGATATACCAAAAGAAGATCTTATCGCTTTTATTAAAGTTTTAAACAAAATGTCGGAAAATATCTTATCCGACGACAAATCCGGCGATGAATAATTTTCTTACCCCTAAAGAGGTTCTGGAATATACTGAGGAGACCGGTTTTCAAAAGGCATTTATGCCTTTCAAAAAATCTGCGCTTCTTGCATTTCTTGCTGGGCTTTTTATAGCTCTTGCATCGGTTGGCAGTAACGTTATTGCCTACGGAATTGAAAATACAGGGGTGGCAAAATATCTGGCAGGGCTAATCTTTCCTGCAGGCCTTATATTAGTTGTTGTAGCCGGAGCTGAGCTTTTTACAGGTAATAACCTTATATCTGTTGCAGTTCTCTCCAAGAGGGTAAAACCCGGCAAATATTTAAAGAATTTGGCTCTTTTATGGGTCGGAAATCTTGCAGGCTCTATTTTTGTCGCAATTCTTATCTATTTATCAGGGCAACTTGATTTTTCCGGAGGTTTGTTAGGGGCATATACTGTTAAGGTTGGAGTAATCAAAACCAGCATGTCGTTTTCAGAACTCTTTACTTCAGGAATCCTATGCAATATCTTGGTTTGTCTGGCTGTCTGGATGGCCTACGCTGCCAAAGATATTGCAGGTAAGTCAATTGCAATTTTCTTTCCAATATGGCTCTTTATTGCGTCGGGATATGAGCACAGTGTTGCGAACATGTACTACATATCTGCAGCTTTACTTGCTAAGCTGAATCCTCATTTTGTAGCGCTTGCACAAACAGATTACGGTTTAACAGTTGATTCACTTTCAAACCTCACCATAAACGGAATGTTTCTCACCAATCTTCTACCGGTAACATTGGGTAATCTTGTCGGAGGAGCTATTTTTGTTGGAGCGTGGTATTGGTGGGCTTACAAAAAATAAAATTACCTAAGCACTTTATGACAAACTACAAGCTAAGAAACTTTGCAGATGGAAATCTGTTTGACGACACCGGATGGTTACTTTCAGACCCTTCTTACAACTCACCGTCACTTATAAGGGCTATTTACGAGAAAAAACAGATAGATATTGGAGATGATTCTCTTGGTATTTATAAGTTTTCTGATTGGTTGCCCATAAACAGAACACTTGAAGGTTCATCGGCTACAGTTACATATAAAAGTAAAAAGCTTGCATCAAAACTGGGTCTCAATAACCTTTTAATTAGTTTTAGCGGTTACTGGCCTGAGATTGGAGCAAATATGACAACATGCTCATTTAAAGAGACTGAGGCATACTCAGTTTGTGCAAGACTTGAAAAGGATCAAGCGGGAGTTATGGTCGTGGCGTCTGCGGGTAACACCGCAAGAGCTTTTGCCAAGGTTTGTTCAGAAAATAATATTCCGCTTTTGTTGGTTGTCCCTGAAGATAATCTGGACGCTTTGTGGTTAAAAAAAATGCCGTCGGATTGTGTTAAGCTGATATGTACACCTAAAGGATCAGACTACTTTGATGCCATTGATCTCTCAAACAAAATATGCAAATCGCCTCTGTTTTTTGAGGAGGGCGGAGCCAGAAATGTTGCCAGACGAGACGGAATGGCCACAACAGTGCTCTCTGCAGCAGCTTTTTGCGGTGAGATTCCTGATTTTTACTTTCAGGCAATCGGGAGTGGAACCGGCACTATTGCTGCGTGGGAGGCCAACCTGAGGTTAATTGAGGATGGTCGCTTCGGAAATAAAAAAATGGTATTGCTTCCATCACAAAATGAGCCATTTACTCCAATGTACGATGCTTGGAGTGCCGCCTCAAGGGAGATAACATACCTCAGTGATGATGAGGCACGTGAAAATGCACTTAAAATTGCTGCAAAGGTGCTATCTAACAGAAAGCCGCCATATGGTGTGCCGGGCGGACTGTTTGATGCTTTAACCGACACCGGTGGTAATATTGAAAAGGCAACAAATCAGGAGATGTATGCCGCTCTAACTCTTTTTGAAGAGAGTGAAGGTGTAGATATTCACCCTGCGGCCGGTATTGCTCTTGCCGGAATGATAAAATCATTGGAATCAGGCAAAGCTAATAGAGACTCACTTCTTATGCTTAACATCACCGGGGGAGGTGAGAAGAGGTTTAAATATGACTTTAATCCTGTTTCACTTAAACCGCACAAAATAATAAGCAATCATTCAGAACTTTCAAATATTATTAAAGAGGCAGAGTTGCTTTTTACTTGATTCAAGGGATATAATTGCTACATTTGCCGCTTCTTAAAAAGAACATCTAATGAAGTTCAGTATCAAATCTATTTTTTGGCCAAAATTATTTGACCTGATCATTAATAAAAGATACGACAAAAAGACCTTTATGTCGGATCTTATAGCGGGGGTCATTGTTGGTATTATTGCTCTTCCTCTTGCAATTGCATTCGGAATAGCTTCAGGAGTGACACCTCAGCAAGGTCTTATTACCGCAATTGTTGCAGGACTTCTAACTTCTATTTTCGGGGGCTCAAAATTTCTCATCGGAGGTCCTACAGGTGCTTTCATTGTTATTGTGTACGGCATTGTAAGTCAATACGGTATATCTGGTTTAATAATAGCTACCGTTTTAGCTGGAGTAATCCTGGTTATGATGGGAGTTTTCAAGCTGGGAAACATTATTAAGTTTATTCCCTACCCCATTGTTGTTGGTTTTACTAGCGGTATTGCGCTTGTTATTTTTTCAACACAAATCAAAGATCTTTTAGGACTTCAAATATCGGACTTACCAGCTGACTTTATTCCAAAATGGGGAGTTTACCTCAGAAATATCTCATCAATAAACCCTTATGAAGCAGCTTTGGGCATCTTTTCCCTTTTGGTTATTGTATTTTGGCCTAAAGTAAACAAGAAAATTCCGGGCTCGCTTGTTGCAATTGTTCTAGGAACAGTGGGAGCAATAGTCATTTCAAAATCGTTTGGAGTTGACTTTGCTACAATAGGAAGTAAGTTTCCTGAATTGGCCGGAGGAATTCCTCTTCCAAGGCCACAGGCTCCAAATATTAATTTTGCAACTATCCGGGAGCTATTCCAGCCTGCAGTCACAATAGCCATTCTATGTGCAATCGAATCACTCCTTGCTGCAATGGTTGCAGATGGTGTTACCGGTAAAAAGCATGACTCAAACACTGAATTAATTGGACAAGGAATAACAAATATTATAACACCGTTTTTCGGTGGAATTCCCTCTACAGGGGCCATTGCCAGGACAATGGCAAATATTAACAACGGTGGTAAAACTCCCGTTGCCGGTATTATTCACGCTCTGGTATTACTGCTAATATTTTTATTTCTAATGCCTTATGCTGTTTATATACCGTTGGCAACCTTAGCTGCAATACTGATAATAGTGGCCTACAATATGAGTGAATGGAGGACTTTTGTTTATCTGCTCAAAGGACACAGGGCTGATGTTGCTGTGCTTGTCATTACATTCCTTCTTACAGTTCTTATAGATCTGACAGTGGCTATCGAAGTGGGTGTTGTACTGGCAATAATTCTCTTTGTTAAAAGGATATCTGAAACATCAAGCATTAAAGTTATTGAACAAAGGGTTTCGGGAAGCGAGTCTGATGAGGCTCCAAATGAAATTGACCTTATCTCAATCCCTAGAGGCGTCGAGATATACGAAATTGACGGCCCATTCTTTTTCGGGCTAGCAAGTAAATTAGATGAAATTGACAGGGAATCTTACCATCAGATCAAGGTAAGGATAATAAGAATGAGACGTGTACCTTTTATAGACTCAACAGGGTTAAATAACCTTAGAAACCTCTGGAAGAGGTCAAGAAAGGAGCGTATTCAGATTATTCTTTCCGGAGTTAATTCCCAGGTATTTGAGTCAATGTCAAAGGCGGGCTTTGTTAGTGAGATTGGCAGGGAGTATATCTTCCCGCATATTCAGCTTGCGCTTGATAAAGCAAACGAAATTGTGAGAAAGAGTGAGGAGAGTAAACGATTCAAACCCTCAGGTAATGTATTTTAAAAAATTCACCGATGCACCTAAGAGCAGAGGCGTTATAATAATATTAATTGCAAATCTCTTTTTTGCTGTTAACATGCCAATTTCAAGGGAGATAACTCCCTTGTGGATTAATCCATATGGTCTCTCTTTATTGAGAATTTCATTTGCCTTTGTCTCCTTTTTCATCCTTTCGCTAATTCTTAAGAGCAGACAGAAATTCAGCTTTAAAGAGCACATTACCTTGATGGCATGTGGGCTTCTGGGAACCACTTTAAATCAAATGTCTTTTCTGGTAGGACTTTCAAAAACATCACCGGTAGATGCTTCGCTCATAATTACTATTACACCAATTTTGACCATGCTTTTTGCCGCGCTTATAATTAAGGAGCCAATAACCTTTAAAAAGGCTTTTGGAGTTTTCGTTGGCCTTAGCGGAGCTTTTCTTATCCTCTATACCTCTTACAATGGCCATTTTGCTCAGAGCGGAAGTATAACAGGAAATCTTATAGTATTGATAAGTAGTTTTGTATTTGCACTATATCTGGTTATTGTCAGGCCTTTAATGATAAAGTATCCCCCAATCGAGGTAATGAAGTGGTCATTTTTCTATGGAATGCTTTTCTCAGCTCCTTTCTGCATAAAGTATGTTAAGATGGCAGATGGGGCTGGTATGACTCAATATCTCCAGTTGGGCTACGCTCTGTTTTTCGGAACATTTATCGCCTATTTGCTTGTCTCATTTGCTCTTAAATTGCTTAGACCCACAACTGTAAGTATGTTTAATTATGTTCAGCCGCTTATTGCATCATTCATTGCCATAGCAATAGGCCAGGACACAATGAACTGGACCAAACCTGTCTCTGCTGTATTGATTTTTACAGGAGTGTTTCTTGTCATCAGATCAAAATCCAGGGATGACATAGAAAAGATACAAATTGAAAAGGGTCACAAATAGTGACCGGCAGGGAATCAGTTATCTTATAGTGATTGATGATGGATAGCTTTCATTCTGAAGTCTGTCAAGAGACGTAACTACCACTTTCACCCCTTTTAAACTCTTTGAAGCGTAGCTTTTATCCTTCACTATTGCCAAAATTTTAGAGGGATCATTGAGATTAATTGTCTCATTTTTACCAAAAACATAAATGCAATAGAGGAATGGCTTTTGCAAAGGATCTTTTTCTTCATCTGTGGTCCAGCTAATTACTCCCCTTCTGTATTTGAGCTCTTTGACCGGTTTTGGTGGTGTGGTGTCAATATTTTCATAAAGAGGCATCAATGCCGGATATCTCTGGTAATTCAACCTTAAACTGTCGGCCAGTTCTTGAGACCTGGCAAATCCTAAACCGCTCCACCAGATATTTCCCTGAATATTCGGTTTTTCTCTTACCATTGCCATTTTTCTGTGAAGCTGGTTCACAACGTCACCGTTCCGGTTTTTGATCTCAAGTTGGTTCCAGATACTTTGACCTATATAAAGATTAACTCCCGAATTATTTTCTGCCCACCATTGTATAAGCGGAGCGTAGTCAGCTCTTGCATGTCCAATCTCCCAATAAAGTTGAGGTGCATTGTAATCTATCCATCCGTTTTTGGTCCATTCCAGAACATCTGCAAAAAGGTCATCGTAATTGGTTTGAAGGGCTCTGGAAGCTGACCCTTTTTCGTCAACGGTGTTGTTTCGCCACACTCCAAACGGGCTGATTCCAAATTTCACCCAAGGCTTTGTAGATTTAATGGTTTCATTTAGCTCTTTAACAAGCATATTTACATTGTTTCTTCTCCAGTTGTCCTTATCAAATTTGCCATAGCCGTCCGCTTCGTGATATTTCTCAAATGAATCATTGTCAGGAAACTCCTTAAATGGGACTCTGTAAGGGTAAAAATAGTCATCAAAATGCACTGCATCAACATCATATCTGGCCACAAAGTCGGCAATTACTTTGTTGGTGTGCTCTCGGGATTCTGGATTTCCAGGATCGAAATAGATCTGGTTGCCGTATTTGATGAAAAGTTCGGGTTTTTTAAAATAGAGGTGGTTTGAACTCAGAACTTCATCTTTATTTGATGTAACCCTATAAGGGTTGAACCATGCATGCATCTCCATGCCTCTTTTATGGCACTCCTCTATGATAAATTGCGCAGGGTCAAAAAAAGGATCCGGAGCCTTTCCCTGCTCTCCGGTTATAAATCTGCTCCAGGGTTCCAGATCTGAAACAAACAGAGCATCGGCCTGGGGTCTTACCTGAAATATTACTGCATTCATATTCAGGCTTTTGAAAAGATCAAGGTAGAGAATTATATCGTTTTTGATCTCTTGTGTAGTCATGTTTTTCCAGGTTGTATTAACAACTGTAGGAAACCACGCTCCTCTGAACTCTCTTTTTGGAGGGTTTTGTGTATTTGCCTCTGTACACAGAAAGATAAATACCAGTGCAAAAATTAATTTTCTCATAACTCAATATTATTAAGAAGACCTTCGGAACAATCTTCCAGTATGTCCAGAACATTTTCAAATCCTGCTGCTCCTCCGTAATATGGGTCAGGAACTTCTTTTGCACTACAATTTATTGCAAAATCGGTCATTTTAAAGACTTTCTCCTGTGCTCCACAGGGAGAAGCCAGTCTTTTCAACTCTTTGAAGTTAAAGTTATCCATTCCCACGATCATATCAAAATAAACAAAATCGTGGGAAGGGATAATTTTTCTAGATACAGAGGTGATCCTGTATCCCCTTTGTGAAGCATGCCTTATCATCCTTTGGTCGGCCGGCTCTCCATCATGATAACCGTTCAGCCCCGCAGAATCTATCTCCAAACGTTCTAAAACTCCCTCAGAAATGGCCTTCTGCCTGAAAATTGCCTCCGCAGCTGGAGAGCGACAGATGTTACCAAGACATACGAAGAGTATTTTAACCTTTGATTTTTCCATCAGACAGCTTCTTAATGAGTTTCTATACTGATTTTATAATTATTGCAGTTCCCATTCCACCTCCTATACAAAGAGATGCAAGTCCTACTTTCTTATTTTGGCTTTTCAGTAAATGGACAAGTGTAACTAGAATTCTGTTACCCGATGCTCCTATCGGGTGGCCCAGGGCTATTGCACCACCATTTATATTGCACCTTTGATCAATCCACTCTTTAGAAACCTTATGCTCAGAGATTAGCTCCTTAATAACTCCAAGCGATTGAGCTGCAAAAGCTTCGTTAAGTTCGAGCAATTCAATCTCTTCCAACTTCATACCTGCATTTTTCAAAGCCTGTCTGATTGCTGGAACAGGCCCCATACCCATTATTGAAGGGTCTACTCCACCCTGTCCGTAGGCAACAATCTCAGCAAGAGGTTTTAAACCATACTCTTTAACAGCCTCTTCGCTTGCCAGCATTACAAAAGATGCTCCGTCATTAACTCCTGAAGCATTACCTGCTGTCACTGTACCATCTTTTTTGAAAGCGGGTCTTAATGCTCCCAATTTTTCAGGTGAGGTTGAGCGGTTTGGATATTCATCCTTATCAAATATGATAGTCTCCTTTTTAGTAACAATTTCAACAGGAATGATTTCGGCATCAAAAAGCCCGGCGTCAACCGATTTTGCTGCTTTTTGCTGAGATGCAAATGCAAATGCATCCTGCTCTTCTCTTGTTATCCCGTATTTCTCTGCAATATTTTCTGCAGTAATTCCCATATGGTAGTTGTTGAATGCATCTGTGAGTCCGTCGCAAATCATATGGTCAACTGTTGTGATGCTGCCCATTTTTACTCCGTTCCTTATTGCTCCGCCCGGCATTACAAATGCAGCGTTACTCATTGATTCGGTACCGCCGGCTATTACTATATTGGCTGTACCGGTAATTATATCGGCACATCCGTTCATTACTGCCTTCATTCCCGATCCGCAAACCATGTTAAGTGAATATGCAGGCACCTCAACAGGTAAGCCGGCCTTTATAGAACATTGGCGGGCAACTCCCTGCATATGCCCTGCAGACAGTATATTACCAACAATTACCGAGTCAATTTTATCGGGAGATATTCCTGACTCTTTAACAATCCCGCTGATAATTTTTGCGCCCAGCTCTG
>PHDA01000010.1:0-76982 GCA_002842465.1 Bacteroidetes bacterium HGW-Bacteroidetes-7 | reverse complement strand
AGCTCTGCTGGTCCGAAACTTGAAAGTGAGCCAAGAAATTTACCTATGGCTGTTCTTTTTGCGGCAACAATGTAAACCTTTTTCATATTTAACTCCTCATTTTAATAAGTTTATCCGATATAATCAATTTAGCTCCGGTTACCTGTTGAACCTCTTCAATGGTAAAATCGGGGTGTATCTCTTTTAGTACAATTCCCTCAGGAGTGATATCCATGACACCCATTTCGGTAATAATCATATTTACCTGACCCTTGGCAGTCAAGGGAAGGGAACAATCAGTCAATATTTTTGGAGCACCTTTAGATGTGTGTTCCATAGCAAGAATAACCCTTTTAGCTCCAACAATCAGATCCATCGCTCCCCCCATTCCCGGAGTCTTCTTCCCCGGAATCATCCAGTTAGCAAGGTTGCCCTTTTCATCGGCTTCAAGTGCTCCAAGTATTGTTACATCAACATGGCCTCCTCTAATAATAGAGAAAGAGAGAGCTGTGTCAAAACTTGCGGCACCCGGAAAATATGTAATGAATCCTCCGCCTGCATTTGTAAAATTTTTGTCCTCTTTACCCGGCTCAGGTGCAGGGCCCATTCCAAGGAGGCCGTTTTCTGACTGAAGGGTAACTTTTACCCCCGGTTTCAGATAATTGGGTATCAAAGTGGGAAGACCTATTCCCAGATTGACAACATTGCCGTCCTTAAGTTCGAGGGCTGCTCTTCTTGCAATGACCTCTCTGATCTGATTTTTGTCCATATCTATTTGGTTTTTTATTGTTTCTGAGATTGCCTTCTGGCAAATTCCTGTGCAATGTATGACCCTACATCGTCTGCATAGCTGTTCATTCCAAATCCGGCATCGTATCCCAACTCTTTTGCCAATTCGTGAGATAATCTGGGACCTCCACAAATCAAAATCACCTTATCTCTTAATCCCTCAGCCTCCATAAGTTCAACAAGCTCAACAAGATTTTTGATGTGAACATCTTTTTGTGTTACAGTTTGAGATACTAACAGGGCATCTGCCTTCAGTTCAATTGCCTTTGCTATAAAATCCTCATTTAAAACCTGAGAACCTAGGTTGTATGCCTCGAACATCTCATATCTTTCAAGACCGTAGTGGCCGGCATAACCCTTCATGTTCATAATTGCATCTATACCTACGGTATGAGCATCTGTGCCTGTACTGGCTCCCAGCACAACCAAAGGACGACCTACATTCTCTTTTATGAATAGATCTGTTTCATGCATATCCATAACTGTGCTTTCAACCTTGGGCACATATATGGTTGTATAATCGACAGATTGAGTTGCATTTCCGTAGCAGTTGAAAAAAGTGTAGCCAGGTGTGAGCTCTTTGAAATATACAACCTGAGGGTTTTCAAGTCCCATTTTTTTAAGCATTAACTTGGCTGCTTCGGTTGCCTCGGCACCTGCAGGGACAGGCAGTGTGAAACTTACCTGAACCTTTCCATCGTTCATTGTATCGCCATAAGGGGCGATCTTTTTTAAATCCAATGTTTTATCGAAATCTTTGGATTGTGTAGAATACAAACCTCCACTCATATTATTTTTCTCCTTTCATTTGCTTAATAAACGGGTTAATGTAGTTGTTGCCTTTTGCAGCAACACCTTCAAGGCCTTTTCCGCCTGTTTTTGATCGTTTCACATCACCAAATAGCCCTTGCTCGAGAGCTGAGAAGAGACCTACGTTGTTGATCTTTTCAAGCGTTTGTATAGCATTTTCTAAAACAAAGCGGGCCCGCTCCCTTATAACTCCTCCCTCTTTAAACTCTACCTCATCTCCAAGGTTTTTCATATTTCCAAAAATATACCTTGCATTTTCAATGGCAAGATATCTGTCTGACATAAATGGGGTGTGAATTGCCTCAGTAGGCATTCCCAAAAGCTGAATCCCCTGTCCTGTCCAGATTCCTACGATATTAAAGAGAGCGTCCTGTATGTGGCCTTTAAATATATTACCCGTCATAAATTTTGTAGGTGGCATATATTTTAGAGGTGACTTAGGAAATATCTCTCTTGTCATCTGTGCCTGTGACAGTTCGTATAGAAATCCGTTTTCAAGCTCAGGATCCATTTCAAATGCGTGTCCAAGCCCCATTTGCTCCTGAGGTATTCCTGCGAGAAGGGCCAGTTGTTCATTAATAAAATCAGAGGCAAGAACAGTATGTGCCTCCTCGAATGCATCGGCAGTGGTCAGGTAATTATCCTCCCCTGTGTTGATTATTACACCTGCAAAACCGTTGATTATTCTTGAAAAGTACTGATCAACAAGAGTTCTCTGCATGTTAATGTCTCTGAAGAGTATGCCGTAAAGTGCATCATTCAGCATAACATCAAGCCCCTCAAAGGCCCCCATTACTGCTATCTCAGGCATGCAAAGTCCTGAGCAGTAATTACAGAGCCTAATATACCTTCCAACTTCCTCACCTACTTTATCCAGTGCACTTCTCATTATTTTGAAGTTCTCCTGAGTAGCAAAGGTTCCGCCAAATCCTTCGGTGGTGGGTCCGTATGGCACATAATCGAGAAGAGATTGTCCGGTAGTGCGTATTACTGCTATAATGTCTGCTCCCTGCCTCGCAGCAGCTTCGGCCTGAATAACATCTTCGTAAATGTTGCCTGTTGCAACAATCACATAAAGATAGGGTTTGCTTCCTTCTCCAAGTGTTTCAAGATATTTTTCCCTTCTCTCTTTTCTTTCGGTTATCCTTTGAATACACTGCTCAATTACAGGCCTGAGCGCTTCACTTATTCTCTCTTTTGGTGCGACCGGCAATGTTGTTATATCAAGTTGGCCACAGGAAACCTTCTCTGCAATCTCCTGTGGAGACAGCCCGGTATTGACCATAGCATTTGCAATGTAGAAAAGTACCCCCTGATTAATAACTCCTCTCTCTTTCAGAAAGTCGGTCATAACGTTGGGCAGAGGAACCTCATTGCTGTCAGTTCCGTCAATTCCTGCCATTCTGCATAATGTTCTCTCTACTGCTACAGTAGTGAAACTTTCAACAAACTCTTGAACATTGGATGCAATTCCTGAAGCCAGTTCTCTGGCATAATGTACTCTTTTAAAATCTAAACCTAATTTACTTTGCATATTATTAAATACTTAATTTCTTTTATTTAGCTCTTTTTGAGCAAGTTCTACCCATTCCGGGTCAATTTCCAGACTCTCTGCAATAAGAAGTGCTTCGTGTGGAGCCTCTGTGCCTGTATCTTCAACCAAAGAATAGTTCATCTTGCCATTCTCAAAACCCTTTACTCTCAATCTTGAACAGCTAGGGTTTGAAATGTTGTAGTGAGTTGTGAGAATATTCATTGATCTGTATTTGCTCAAAATAGTTATTAGTGCTTCGGCTAGCGCAGATCCCTCAACAGGATTCGTGGTTCTGGCAGGTTCGTCTGTTAAAGAGAGAATGAATCGTCCCCTCCTCAGGCTCTTGATCATTTTATCAACCCTCTTCATCTCTGCTGCAAATGATGATAAGCCCACTCTGTAGTCCTGGTCATCGCCGCATGAAAGGTATATTTCACTTACAGGCGTTATGAGTGCCTCTGTTGCAGGAATACCAAACCCAAACTGAAATAGTAATTGTGAAAGAGCAAGGGTTTTAAGAGTTACGGTTTTCCCTCCCATATTTGAGCCTGTTATTAGCAGTGGTATTTCTGAGCAGAACGAGATATCGGTTTTTTGATATTCCCTCTTCTCATTTTTTAGTATGCTCTCAATTTCCGGGTTAAACAAACCACGGTATTCAGTTTTATTATTTAAAGAGACGTTTGGGACAATCAGGCCTAAATTCTTAATTTGCAGGCATTTTGCAATTAGTATATCTGCTCGTGCAAGAGAGAGCATTGTATTGTCAATCAACAAGTAATGTTCTCTTAGAGAAGAGGATAGTTGTTCTCTTATAATCTCCTCATATTTGGATATCTCAAATGTAATCTCCTGGTCCTGATAATTGCTCTGTTTGTAATCTCTCCTTAATTTGGTCAGCTCAGGGCTGTATGAGTCATAAAGATAGAATGAGGTAATTCTGTTTCCATCCGGGTCTAATAAATTCAATACTTGGGTTGTGTCATAAATTTTAATTGACTCTGTATTAAATTGGCTTAAAAGAGATGATATATCATTGTTGATTATGGCCAATGACTTTATTTCAAACAGCTCAATATCGTCAAGAATCGCCCCCTCTTTTAGACGTATTACTGAACTTCTAATATCCTTTAATTCTGAGAGCTTTATTTTGATGAGGTTTATTGCTGATGCGAATGTAGGTTTGCTCAAAAGAGGCAATACTTCATTGATATTGTCATAGGCTTTCTCAATATCATGAATTTTGGTACTCATCTCGCTATCGAGAAGAATTGCCCTAGACAGTGAAGAGCAGATATCTAGCTTGGAATAGATATATCTGATCCCACATGCAATATCTAAAACCGACTTAAACTTCATAACCATTTTTAATTATATCATAAACCGGCAAATTCAGTTTTTCGCTAAGCGCTCTGCAAAGCTTATCAGAGTTGAGAATTACGCCATTAGGGGCAGTTGGATTCACACACACAGCTATAAGGTTACTTCTTTTTAAAACCCTTATAATACCACCTTTTTTTATAAAATTACGATAAGTTGCAGGTGTTACAAAAATTCTGGTAAAGTCTTTAACAATGATTTCTGCCTCAGAGTATCTCTTTTCTGAAGATATCATCTTTAAAAACCTGTCTGTGAGGGCTCCTGCAATAAAAAGAGCTTTAATATCATTATTGTCTTTAATTTGTTCCGGTTGAGATTCTCCATGGATAAAAGCTGACTCAAAAAGTGGAACTTCAAAATTTCCCTCTTTTCCTATTTGCCAGATTCCCTTCTCAGGTGAATTATCTTCAATTTTCAGAGCTATCCCTGTTTCTGGAATATTAATAAGCTCTGTAATGAAGTGAGTTTTATTTACAAGCTCAGGAATGTTTGAAGATAATGCAGCCCCTGTAGCGAGAATCATTGATTCAGAGACAGCCGGTGAGGCAAGGCTTAGCCTTGAAAGTGCTCCATCAATTATACACAGGTCAACTGCATACTCTTTTTTTAACATTCTAATCCAAGATATCAGAGATGCTGTCTGAGATGGACCTGAAAGCAAAACTTTACCGTAACCTAATGCTCTTGCAGTGCATATTCTGCCCAGAGAGGTTTGTGCTTGGTCGATATTAAGCAGTTCAGAATGAATCTGTCTCTCTCTGTAATGCTTTTCGCTTGTAGAGAATAGAATTCCCTCTCCAAGAAAAATTTCCGGCTTTGAACTTTGTGTTACCTGATCTACCTTTTCGCCATCTACACCAATTGATGTTACCCCTACTTTAAGGGCATAGCTTGATAATCTTCTTAAAATGTAATTCAGACACTCGGTTTTGCCGGTATTTTTCTCAAGACCCACGATGGAAAGTGTTCCGGAGCTCAGGATCTTCTCTACAAACGGCATTATTATCTATTTGTTATGTGACCTTGTTTTTCTCATTAATACCTCAGGTTCTATAGCAAGTCTCTGCCCTTGTAATAGTGATGCAACACCTTCTACCTTAGCATTGTCACGACAATCCTGGCAGTCACAACTATTGTGATATTCAGAAGGTTCGGTATAGGTTGTTATAACCCCTTCGAAGTTTCTTAAGACAACTCTGCCTGGTGATTGTGAAATGATGTATGTTGGCATTACCGGGGTTTTTCCGCCTCCGCCAGGTGCATCTACTACAAATGTAGGAACAGCGTAACCCGATGTGTGTCCCCTTAAGCCTTCAATTATCTCTATTCCCTTTGATACAGGGGTTCTGAAGTGCTCAAGACCCATTGAAAGGTCACACTGGTATATGTAATATGGTCTCACTCTAATCATAACAAGCTGATGAACAAGTCTTTTCATGATGTTTACACAATCGTTTACACCTCGTAGGAGTACTGACTGATTTCCTAGCGGAACTCCTGCATTGGCAAGTTTTTCACATGCTGCTTTTGATTCCGGGGTAATCTCATTTGGGTGATTAAAATGGGTATTTAGCCAGATCGGGTGATATTGTTTAAGCATATCAACCAGTTTATCTGTAATTCTTTGAGGGCATACAACCGGAACCCTTGATCCGATTCTGATAATCTCTACGTGAGGTATGTCCCTTAATCTCTTAATAATAGATTCCAGTTTGGCATCAGATACCATCAGGGCATCTCCTCCGGAAAGGAGAACATCTCTAACCTGAGGTGTTCTTGCAATGTAGTCAATTGCTTTTTGAATGTTATCGCCTGGTGTCTCATCATCTTTATGGCCGGCAAACCTTCTTCTGGTACAATGGCGGCAATACATTGAGCACATATCAGTTATTAGCAGTAACACTCTGTCCGGGTATCTGTGTGTTAACCCTGGTACAGGAGAATCCTCATCTTCGTGAAGCGGGTCAAGCAAATCTGCAGCTGAAACATGAGTTTCAGAGCCTGTTGGAATTGCCTGTTTCCTTACCGGACAATTTGGATTGTCAGGATCAATGAGGCTTAAATAGTATGGTGTTATTGCCATCCTCAATGTTTTAAGCGACTCCTTAATTCCCTCCTCCTCCTCTTTTGTGAGGTGTAAATAGCTCTTTAGCTGATCAAGTGTCTCAATTCTGTTTTTCACTTGCCATTTCCAGTCGTTCCACTGTTCGTCCGAAACCTCCGGAAACATTGTTAGTCTTCTGTTCTCAGTCATTGGATTAAACATATAATTTTTCAAAAAGCTCTCTGATCTCTTTTGATTCTCTGATAATATTCAGGGTTAGATTTGCATGACCTTTGGCATATCCGTTACCTACAATAAGGTTGATGTCTTTTCCTACCCCTTCGGCACCTAGCGCAGCTTTAGTGAAGCTTGTGGCCATTGAGAAAAAGTAAACATGTCCCTGCCCTTTGGTAATTAGGATTGATGTCATTTCGGTTGATGGAACATTAACGTTGTTTACAGTAACATCACAACCTCTTCCACCGGTAACTTCCATCACTTTGTTGTAAACGTCCATTACATTGGTTGCATCGGCAACAATTATATCTGTTGCCAGATTCAAATCAGCTATCCTTTTGGCATTCTCTTTTGAAAACTCTACAACGATAACCTTTCCTGATGGTCCTGAATTTTGCATCGCCTGGTAGCAACATAAAATCCCTGATTTTCCACCACCTCCTATTATGCAAACAATATCACCCTCTGTGACAAGCCTGTCAACCTGTGCCGGGGCTCCGGCAACATCAAGTGCTGCAAGTGCAAGTTTTTCAGGAATATCGTCCGGTAAAGTGGCAAAGAGGCCACTCTCAAAGAGAATAGCCTCTGCCTCAACATCTACCTGATCCGACTCCGGAACAAGTTTTTTTATCGCTTTAATCTTTAAAGGGGTCAATGAAAGAGAGACTAGTGTAGCAATTTTATCTCCGACTTTTAGCTTGTTCTTTGGAAAGTTCTCCCCTATCTTCTTTACGGTACCAATGAGCATGCCACCTGACCCGGTAACCGGGTTTTGTAATTTGCCCCTCTCCTCTACTATCGAAAGAATCATCTGTTTCATCTTTTCCGCATCTTTTCCACAAGCCTGCTTGATCTGTGTGTATGAGGCTGAATCAACATTTAATGTACTTACATCTATAAGAACCTCGTTGTCATAAACCTCCATTGTATTATCAAGTCTTTGTGCCGGCTGCGGTAAAGTGCCTGCCGGAGACAAAACCCTGTGGGTTCCGTATCTGCATCCCTTTTTCATCTTCTCTTTAAATCAATTATGCGTATAATTCAGTGAAAACTTTTCTTAAAACCTCTGATTCTCTTAATATTTGAAGAGTAATCTCGGCATGTCCTTTTGTGTAACCGTTACCTACAATCATGTTTACGTCTTTACCTACACCTTCTGCACCAAGAGCTGCTTTAGTAAAGCTTGTGGCCATAGAGAAGAAATATACTATTCCGTTATCTTTTGTTGCAAGTATGCTAATCATTTCGGTATCGGTAATGTTTACGTTATTGATTGTAACATCACACAATTGACCTTTAGTAATCTCTTCCAGTTTTTCGAGAATCGGAACCGGTTGGGTAGCGTCAGCAGCGAATACATAGTCGCAAAGATTCAGCTCCTGAAGCCTCTTTGTGCTTTTTTCACTGTGGCAAAGACCTATTACTGTACCTGTAACACCGGCACGTTTTTTTGCCTCATAGCAGCAAAGCATACCTGACTTACCACCTGCTCCGATAATGAGAACAGTGTCACCCGGTTTAACAAGTTTTGCAGTTTGTGCCGGAGCTCCTGCAACGTCCAAGGCCGAAAGTGCAAGTGTTTCAGGCATATCTTTAGGAATTTTAGCGTAAATTCCGCTTTCAAAAAGAATTGCCTTACCGTTGATGTCAACCTGATCAATATCCGGTCTGATATCTTTAATTTTATCAATTCTCAAAGGTGTGAGTGAAAGAGAGACCAGTGTAGCTATTTTATCGCCCACCTTAAGGTCTGTTTTACCTTTTAGGGCATCACCTATCTTTTCAACTGTTCCAAGAAGCATACCTCCGGAACCGGTCACAGGATTTCTGTGTTTTCCCTGTTTGGCAACAATATCAAGCATTATCTGCGCAATCTTCTCTTTATCGCCTCCGGCTTGCTCTTCTATCTGAGTAAAGCTTGCAGAGTCGATGTTGAGAGTTTGAACATCGATCAAAATTTCGTTGTCGTAAATTTCGTCCATGTTGTTGTCAATTTTGTTTGCCGGTTGAGGAAGAACGCCTAGTGGTTCTATCACTCTGTGGATTCCGTACTTGTTTCCCTTTTTCATCCTGAGTTTAGATTAAATGTTAATAATGACTTTATTTGGTTATTGTCTTGGTTTCATTCCGAGGATTTTTCTTGCCTCATCCGGAGTTGCTATCTCTCTGCCAAACTCTTTGGCAATTCTTACCACCTTTTGGACTAGTTCTCCGTTGGACTTTGCCAACACCCCTTTGGAAACAAAAACATTATCTTCGAATCCTACCCTTACATGACCCCCGTCAATAATTGCGGCAGTAGCAAGTGGAAATTCAAATCTGCCAACTCCGGCAACGGTATATGTTGCCTCTGCAGGAATACTCCCTCTTAAAAACACAAAATCTCTCAATTCTCCGGTTATACCTCCATTTACTCCCATCACAAAATCAAAGTGCATAGGCTCCTTTATATAACCTTTTTTGTGAAGCCTCAAAGCCATATCTATCATACTTTTGTCGAATACCTCAAGTTCCGGCTTAATGCCTCTCTCGTTCATCCTCTCTGCAAAGTACTTTATTGTATTTTCAGTATTCATGAACACCTCATCCCCTCCGAAATTAAGAGTACCACAGTCAAGTGTGGCTAGTTCAGGGTTGAGTTCGGTAGGTTGCAATCTTTCATCATTTGACATGCCAACTGCTCCACCTGTTGAAGGTTGAATAATTACATCGGGACAAACTTTGTAAATAGCATCCATAACCTCTTTGAACCTGTTTTTGTCCTGAGTGGGAGTTCCATCGTCGTACCTTACATGAAGGTGGATAATGCTTGCTCCTGCATCATATGCAGATTTTGCCTCCCTTACGCACTCCTCTACAGTGTAGGGAACCGCCGGGTTATGCTCTTTTAATACTTCCGCACCGCATATAGCAGCTGTAATGATTAGCTTTTCCATAATTTATCTCTTTTTTCTTTGACAATCTTTAGGAGTTACACATGTGCCGCTTGCTTTGCAAACAATTATCGGCTCTTCAAGAATATCAGCTGCAGAAGCTGAAACATCCGGTCTTGGTATTATGACCTTCTTAGCTACAAAATTCATTTTTCTTGAGCTGCCTCCTGCAGAGACGATTTCTCCTGTTGCCTCGATGTAATCGCCGGCATAGACAGGGGCTAAAAAATCAACACTGTCATAAGCCCTGAAGAGACCTTCATCACCGTCATAATCGATTAACAATTCAGTTGCAACATCACCGAATAGCTGCAACATCTTGGCTCCATCTACCAGATTTCCGCCGTAATGAGCATCATGGGAGCTCATTCGAACCCTTATCATCGCTTTTTGAGACATAATAAAAATTATTTATTGTAAATAAAATCAATTAGAATTGCGGGTGTGTGAACAAGATCAGGGTTTAGCTGGCCTGTTTCAACAATCTCTTCTGCCTCTGCAATTACAATATCTGCTGCCATAGCAACCATTGGGTTGAAATTGCGGGTTGTACCCTTGTAGTGAAGATTGCCCTCATTGTCACTGATTGAGGCCCCTACTAATGAAATATCAGCCTTTAACGGGGTCTCAAGTAAATATTTTTTTGAATCAACAGTTATTATCTGTTTTCCATTTTCTACTGATGTGCCCAACCCTGTGGGTGTAAGAACTCCTCCAAGTCCCGCGCCTGCAGCTCTTATGCGCTCTATTAATGTTCCCTGGGGAGAAAACTCGACCTCCATTTGTGAGTTGTTCATGAAATCTATTGCCGAAGGGTTTGAACCAACATATGATGTAATCAGTTTTTTTACCTGACCATTAGCGATAATCTTTCCAACACCCTTGTCAACAAAACCGGCATCGTTGCAGATTAAAGTTAAATTTTTAACACCTGAGTCGGCAATTGCATTTAAAATTGCGAGAGGAGCCCCGGAATTTAGAAATCCTCCGACCATAATAGTCATTCCATCTTTCAGTTTTTCAACTACTTCCGGTAAAGAAACTAACTTATTCATAGATTGTGTTATCATATTTCAAAAATGTGGGATTATCAAGGCAAAATTAATAATTTAATTGCCTTAAAACAACTAAACATTGCACATTTGAAAGGATTGTGTTCTAATTTGTAACTTCTCAAAAAAAGATAAAGAAAAACAGCACTTAAATAATTTTCTGACAAATATTACTAATGCATTGATAATATAGATATATAACATAAATGTTATTCCATATAACAAGTGTGTTACATAATAATAAGTATAAGCTTATCTAATTATTATTTAGACAGATAGGATGAGAAAAACAAATAATGGGTGTATTACTAGATTGCACCAAGTGGATTGGAATAAATCGAAAGAAATATCTCTCTTATCTCAGAAATATCACCTTCAAAACTTGATATTTTAAAGTCACAATAATCTTCAAATGCCTTTCTCTCTTCAGGTGAATAATATGAAGAAAATTTGCTTGAGGAGTGTAAAATATCGTAGGCTATTCTGTTAGTATTCCATATGTGATAACCATCATTGATTCTTTTATCAATGACCTCTGCCAGAGCTTTGAATCTCTCATTTTTGGCTAATTGGGCACAATTCTCTATGTCTGTTAGTGAAAGAGGTTCTCTGTAATCGATATGAATATTGCCCTTAAACTGCATAATTCCTGTTAAGATGCTGTTTAAATCCTCTCCGGGAGTTTTTACATAACGGGTTCTTCTGCTTATATAGAGCTCTTTTGCCTTTAAAAAATCACATGGTTCATATTCATAAGAGATAGAAACAGGAACTATAGAAAGCATATCAAAACCATTGATAAAATCAGTTGAACTACTCATATCCAACATTTTGAGCAATCCCTGCTCAGTCATATCTATCCCGTCTTTTGTACGTCCGTTTCTTTGAGCAATCCAAACAGATGAAGCCTGTGATGTTATTCTCTCTCTGATAAATTCCGATAAAAGCAGCGACGAACCATATAGTTTGCGTGGATTACTGCTTCTGATAACCTTTATCATCTTATTTGACCTTGCAATATCTTCGATAAATGGGTCGGTAACCAGATTATCCCCTACTGCCATCTCAGATGTCTGCATGTTATTCAGGAAAAATATCATCTGAATTAACGCAGAATCCAGTAAAATATCCCTGTG
The DNA here is from genome assembly GCA_002842465.1 of Bacteroidetes bacterium HGW-Bacteroidetes-7. Classification (GTDB taxonomy): domain Bacteria; phylum Bacteroidota; class Bacteroidia; order Bacteroidales; family UBA932; genus Bact-08. The sequence goes on along the minus strand of PHDA01000010.1, from coordinate 65,088 downwards.
GTTAGATATAAGGAGGTGTTTTTTGTCATCCTTTAGCCTATCAAGTCCCGAGTACGACAACTCCTTTGCTGTGTCTTTGATAATTTTTTTTATTGCCGCGAGCATAACTTTGCCTTGAAACTCATCAACACTTGTAAGAGATGAGATAAAGGCTCTGAATTCTTCGTGGTCTTTGCCAGGAAAAAGATATGTTGAAATATTCTTCAACAAAGGGTGCGAGGCTATTCTTTTGAGTGCCGGAGCCTCTTCATCCCCGATATATGGTTTGATTTCCTTGAATTTATCTATAACCATAGGTTATTTTTATTAAAAGCGCAAAATTATAAAATATTTACACATTCCTTCTCACAAAACGATCAGTTAAAGGTAAAAGTAACCAAAGGTAAAGACCACATAATGCTGTAACAACAAATAATGAGCCGATTGCAAGCGCAACAGATAAAGAATAAATAATTGGGGATACAAACATTAAAAGAAGTATCACACCTAAAATATTGAGGTACTTTGAAAAGTTAAAAATATTGAGAAGAAACATTATAACTGCAATAAATGAGGGAATAAAAAAGATAACACTGTCTCCCAATTTAAAATATGATACGAAAGAGAGAATAAGCATCAGAATATTGCCCGATGCAATAAAATTGAGACTGGAGATCCTTCTCCTTCTAATAATTATGATGTAAATAACTGAGTATAATACGATGAATAGCAATATTGTAGCAATGGTAAAGACAAATTCATACTGAACGTATGCGAGATTTATTATTCTATATGGTAATCCGTTCGCCTTTGCCGATAAGTAGGCAACAAGGTAACCTGAAGCAGAGGCTATTGCAATTATAAGAAGATTCAAAACCATTACAAACCCTATACTCTTTAAGGATATTCTGCTCTGTTTGAGGTATGCCAGAAGCAACAGCAGAAACACAATTGAAGTAATAATTTTAATGATCAGATAAACAGAGGGAGAAAAGGTAAAAAGACCAATGAACGGAATTGTGAAATAGATACAATTCTCATCTGACCTTAATCTGTTTCTGTCTGAGTACTTTTGGTCAGTCAAATAAGCAGAGATTAAAGGTAAAATCTGATCACCGTAATGCTGAATTGATTTTAGAGATATATTATTAAAGTTGTCAAGATCTGTATGGTAGAAGTTGAGATTATCAATTACGGAGAAATTGAGACCCGGTAAAGTATCCTTTAAAAGTGTAAAATCGGTGTAGTTAGGAAGAGTGTTGTAAACAGCACTGGTAAAAGAATATGCATAGGGCCTGTAAGAATTCTTGTAAAGCTCAATTAATCTGCTGTTACCAGAAGTGGTTTCAAATAGAATAGCCGGGCCTCTGACTCCTCTTGCCTCAATGTTTATGACAAGTCCTACATTTTCAAAAATATCGCGCTCATATTTTAGCGCTTTTTTAATTCCATTAAGGCCGTACTCTTCAGAATCAGTAAAAAGAACCTTAATTCCCTGTTTCCATTCGGATCTTGTATTTAGCACATTTCTGAGCAGTTCCAATATTGTTGCCAAGCCATATCCGTCATCAGCAGCACCATAGGAGACCACTTTCTCTCCTTTAATCTCTTTTACAGGACTTGAGTCGTAGTGCGCAATCAGCAAAATGTATGAATTTGCTTTTTCATTTATCGGTTCTGTTACAGAATAAATATTTGAAATATTAAACACATAGCCCTTTCTGTCCACAAGAGAGTCATAATCGAATATTTCATAATTTACACCCAAATCCTCAAATCGGGAGGCAAGGTACTCCTTTACCTTTGCCCTCTCCCTAGGATGATAGATTGAGTGAGGTTCCGATGAGATTATTTCAATGTCTTTTGATGCCCTTGTTGCCGAAAATCCTGCATGATCAATACCCTTTGCTGCAGGCAAATGTGTGTCACCGATTGTTACAAAAATACCGGCAGCAGCAAGAATGATAGTAATAAGCAGTCTGGCTTTATTCATCCTGTCCGATATTATATTTATTGAATATGTTTTTCCCTTCAGGTGTATATGCATAAGCAATTCTATCTTTGTAAACCTCTTCTACCTTGGCTCTTACCATCTTCATTGTGGAGTTTATCATCCTATTCTGCTCTGTAAATGGTTCGTCAGCCAAAACAAATGTAGATGGGAGCCATCTTTCAGGGAATTGGCCTGCATACTCTCCCCTGCCCTTGTATTTATCAAGCTCTTTTCCAATTGCTTCTACCAGCTCTCTTCCACTAAGCTTACTCCTGTCGGCAACAATTACTGCAATTGTATAGGGGCACTGGTTATTATGTAACATTATCTGCTGAATAAGTTTGGAATTTCCCATCAGAGTCTCCTCAATTCCTTCAGGTGAAAATTTTTCTCCGTCACTGGATATAAGTAATGATTTAAACCTGCCCTTTACATATAGAAATCCATCTCTATCTAAATATCCCAAGTCACCTGTATGAAGCCATCCATCTTTTATTGTCTCTTTTGTAGATGCCGGATTTTTCCAGTAACCTGCCATTACATTCTCTCCCTTAATGACTATTTCTCCAGACTCTCCCAGAGGAAGCTCCCTTCCTTCTGAATCAAGAATTTTGATTTCCATAGGCTTAACAAGAATTCCTGACGAACCGAGTTTGTGTTTCAAGGGTGTATTTGTTGAGATAACAGGTGTTGCTTCAGATAGTCCATATCCCTGGAACATAGGCATTCCCAATGCATAATAGAACTGTTGCATCTCAATGTCCAGCAGTGCTCCTCCTCCCGAAAAGAAATCAAGTTCACCTCCCATGGCACCCTTAACTTTTGAGAATAGTATTTTATCGAATAGTTTAACAAATGGATACAGCAGAAATGAGAGGCCACTCCCTTTGTTCCACCCCTCTTTGTTATAAGCATAAGCTGTCTTTAGTCCAAGGTTAAACAGAGTTTCGGCAACTTTTCCTTTTGACTTGACTGAGTTCTCGATGTTTTTTCTAAAGCTCTTTGCAAGCGCAGGAACAGAGAGTAGAATGTTAGGTTTTACCTCATTAATGTTGATTGGGATATTCTTTAAGGTATCCAAACCGGTTTTTCCTGCCTGAACAGTAGCCACAATAGAACCGGTGGCAATCATAATATAAAAACCTACTACATGTGCAAAACAGTGGTCAAGAGGAAGAATAATAAGCATTCTTTTCTCAGGAGGAATAGACATACACGATAATGACTGCTCCACATTTGCAGTATAATTTCTATGTGTTAAAATAACCCCTTTGGGGTCTGCAGTAGTTCCTGATGTATAAGTTATTGTAGCGTAATCATCATTTTTTAAAGAACGGGATATTGAGAGAAAAGAGTCTCTCTCTTTATCAAGGTATTCCTTGCCGGCAGCCATTAAATCTCCCACATAAATCTCTCCCGGCTCATAAACATCCAGTTTATCAAATACAATTACTCTTTTAAGATCTTTAAGCTGATCTTTTATTGGTCTTAATTTTTTGAGTTGCCTTTCTGAAACAAGCAAAGTGTCAACTTCTGCATGTATAAGCCTGAATAACAGATCGGAACTCTCCTCCAACTTAATTGAAAGTGGAACATTTACACCCCCTGCATAAAAGATTCCCAACTCACCAATAATCCACCAATTTCTACCCTCAGACATAATTGAAGCATGGTTATTTTTTTGAAATCCCATTGAACAAAGGCCGGCACCAAATTGTTCTGCCAATAGCTTTGTCTGTGAATATGTGGTTGGTAGATACTTGTCTGCTATTTTTTCAAGCAGCAATGTTTTGTTAGAGTATTTCTCAACAGATTCCTCGAACAAATCGATTATTGTTCTTTTTTTCATAATATAGGTTAGGCTTTATTTTAGCAAAAATATATAATAAATGTTCAAAAGTTGTTCTCCATACCTTAAAATGTTTAGTGGAAAAGGTATAAAATGGAATTTTTCACTAAATAATGAACTTCTGCATTACGCAATGGAAGAGGATAAGCTGATATTTCTACATATTGGATCCTTCAGTAACATTACTTTAAGGGAGAGTACTTCGAAACTCTTTAATGATCCTGAGGTGATTTCATTGTTGAACGAAAATTATGTTTGTCTGATTGAAGATAAAGAAGACAATCCTGAGTCATTCCTTCTAGCATTGGATCTTCTTATGTTAAATCAGGATTTCACTTATGGGCCGGTAAACATGTTTATAATGCCAAACAGAAGGCCACTGATTGCCTTTTCAGATTGTGATCCTGAAAATTTTAAGGAGTTTGCAAAAAGGGTATTGCTTGCCAAGTCAGAGAAGCGTGAAAAACTCTTTCAGATGTCTGAAGAGCTCTCAAAGAGGGTCATGAACCTGGGTATCGCTAAAAAAACTGAACAAAAGTCGGAAATTGACTCTGCATATTTCAGCTTTTATCTGAAAACCTGGTTGGATTCAATTTTCGAAACAGATTTTATATCAAAATTTAAACCATTCACTCCCAGCCCTATCACTCTATATACAGTCATCGAGTATTTGAAATCTTTCCCTGACCCTGAAATATCAGAAAGAGTTGAAAATCTGCTTGATCACTTTCAGTACTCCCCTCTTTTTGATGTTATTGGCGGAGGCTTTTTCAGGCAGACAGTTGACTATACCTGTCTTCAGCCTCTGTTTGAAAAGACTCTTGAAGATAACAGTCAGTTTCTTGCGCTTTACTCACTTGCTTACGAATATTACAAAAAAGATTCATATAAGAAAACAGCTTTTTTGATTTCGGAATTTCTTCAAAATGAATTGAGTAATGGTAAAGGAGGCTATTATAACAGCACCACGTTGTTGGGAGATGTAAAAGACTCAGTTTATTATCACTATTCAATAAACGAGCTTAAAATACTATTTCCCGAACGGTACGGCGAGATTGCTGAAGCCATGGGATTAGATCTAGAGACCGATTCAAAAAAGAGACAATTACCTGTCAGAGGGCTTGACACCTTTAACGTTATAACTACTGATGAAATTAAAAGCTTAAGATTAAGAAGAGCTGAACACAGGTCATATTTTACAGACGAAAGGTGCATCACATCATCTAATTCAACCTCTGTAAAAGCTTTTGCTATTGCTTCGAGATACCTTTCGGATACATCACTATATCAAAAGGCTGTCGCAAATTTTGAATTTATTATATACAATAACATCAGTAAAGAGGATTCAAGGTTATTCAGATATACTTGTCGTTCGGAAAGCTATCTGCCAGGATATCTGTCTGATTATGCACATTTTATTGAAGCATCACTTGAACTGTATCAAATAAGAGGAGATGATGAATATTATCATGTTGCTAAAAGATATCTTGAGATAACCACAGAGAGGTTTTTTAAGCCCGAAAACGGTATGTTCTCCAAATCTGAAATAGGAACACCCGGTCACACAGTTCCGTTTAAAAGAGAGTCTAATATTGATTTCATGAGACCATCGGCAAATTCGGTGATGGCGGGAAATTTACTTACAATGTATGGAATAACATCTGAGGCATTATACCTCAATATGGCCAGTCAACAACTCTTTAATGTGGCCCCCAACCTTATGAATTCAGGCCCAATGCTTTCCAATTGGGCTCATAAGATACTAATCTATATTAATCTGGGGCTCTCTTCCGAATAATATCGAACTGTCGCCATAGCTCAAAAATCTGAAATTATTCTCAAGCGCATATTTGTATATGTTTCTCCATTGGTCACCCACAAAGGCAGATATGAGCAAAAGCAATGTACTTTGGGGCTGATGAAAATTGGTTATCAATATGTTGCATATTTTAAATTCAAATCCGGGGACAATAATAATCTCTGTACGTCTCTCTAAAGTATCTCTCTTCTCGCTCTCCATCCATCTTATCAATGCATCTAGTGAATCCTTTACACTTGGCTTGATAATAGAATTGTATGGCTCCCACTGAGTTACATCCCCAGGTCTGCCTATATCAAGACACTGAACTCCAAGGTAGTATAAACTCTCTAATGTTCTAACAGATGTGGTTCCCACTGAAATGATATATTTTCCGTTTACACTAGCATCTCTTAGCTTTTTTAAAAGGGAGAGAGTAACAGAAAATGGCTCCCCGTGCATTTTGTGATCCTTTATAAATGTAGTTTTTACAGGAATAAATGTTCCTGCCCCAACATGAAGGCAAACCTCCTCTTTTTCAACTCCACGCTCCACAATTTTTTCAAGTATTTGTTTGGTGAAGTGCAAACCGGCTGTTGGAGCAGCAACCGATCCTTTTTCCTTTGCATAAGTAGTTTGATATCTCTCAATATCACACTCTTGTGAATCTCTTCTTAAATAAGGAGGTATTGGAATTTTGCCACATAGATCCATTATTTGAGAAAAAGTATAATCTCCATTCCATTTAAAAGTTACAATTGATTTATCTTCTTTACTCCCTGATAATTCAGCTGTAAGTCCAATATTATCAAGAATTTCGTCACCTGCAGAATCAAAAAATATCAAACCCTCTTTCCAACGTTTAATATTGCCAACAACAGCAATCCAACTGCAGGTACCTACCGATGAAAATGATTTATTGTATTCAGACGGGCTAATTGGCTCCAGACAAAATATTTCAATGTGTGCTCCGGTAGTCTTTTTGAAAATTAAACGTGCCGGGACCACCTTGGTATTATTAAAAATCATCAAAGAGGAAGGTGGTAACAACCCCGGGAGATTTAAAAATTTGCCATCAGAGATGTTATTGTTCTTAAATATTAAAATCCTGGAGTGGTCACGTTGCTCAGTAGGGTATTTAGCAATTTTCTCGTCAGGCAGAATGTAGTTGAATTGGTCAATCTTAATTTCAGGCTCCACAATCAATTATTTTTTACAAAACTATACAAATATACCTAACTAATAAAATCGTTTAAATTTGCCTTTTTGTTTACATATGTAATTTACATTTATAAATAAATTGTTGTCTATTTGTAAACTGATGATGTCGAATAATAGATTGTATCGTATGTAGTTTACGTTACATATGTAACGTATGTTTTTTGTAAATTATTATCTATTTATATGATTAAAACCCAGCATTTTAACATTATTTAGTTAAAGTCAGTTTCAGTTAATATTTAAGCATAATTGCCAAAAAACAGCTGTAATATGCTTATTATATAAATATTTCATACTTTTATGCTTGTAACCCAATACTTTATAGTGTTTATCTCAATTTTTAGTTCTCCGTTTGAATTATATCACGATAAAGTTCGCATAAGCATTAACAGACAGACTTTAGTTTATAATATTAGAGTGAAGTATTCCACAAATGTGAACAAACACAATGTTACATATGTAATTATTTTTTTGCTTACATTTGTGAAAACAATGTTTACAGTTATGAAAGATCGTTTACAGAGATTTTTAGAGCTTGAGCAGCTCACTCCATCGCGTTTTGCCGACATTCTTGGCATACAACGATCAGGTTTGTCGCACATACTATCCGGCAGAAACAAACCCGGATTTGACTTTATTCAGAAACTAATTGTGAAGTTTCCATCAGTCAATGCAGACTGGTTACTTACGGGCAAGGGAAAGGTGTACAAAGAGAGTTCCGAATCACGTTTTTTTGGTAATGAAGCAGAAATAGTCAATAACCCCTACCCCGAAAACACAACTGAAACAACACCTAATCAACAAGTTAAGCCCGTTTTAATTCATCCTGAACCCTCTGAGAATTCAATAAACGCTTTCAATCAAGCCATTCATGCAGATAAAAAGAACCTGAAAAAGATAATAATGATATATTCTGACGGTACTTTTACAGAATACACTCCTGGTGAAGAATAGCTAATAATTATAATTACTATCTTTGGCCAAATTTTCCATTGATGTATAAAATTCTCAAACCAATCTTTTTTTCATTTTCGCCAGAGACAGCTCACAACATTATTGTGAGATTGCTGATAATTTTAAGATACATTCCATTATCCTCTTTTGTTATAAGATTACTATTCAAATACAGGAGTCCAAAACTTGAAAGGGAGGTAATGGGCATTAAGTTTCCCAACCCCGTAGGAATGGCTGCCGGATTTGACAAGAATGGTGAGATTTACAACGAAATGGCCAATTTTGGCTTCGGATTCATAGAGGTAGGCTCTGTAACTCCCTCTGAACAGATTGGAAACCCAAAACCAAGGTGCTTTCGACTGGTTGATGATAAAGCTATCATAAACAGAATGGGGATTAATAATAAAGGTGTTAAACACCTGGTTACAAATCTAAAAGAGAGAAAACCAAAAGTTATAATCGGCGCAAACATTATTAAAAGCACTGCCTCGCCTAATGAGATTGCTCCTCAGGACTATGAAAAGACCTTTGCACAGTTATACGATTTTGTTGACTATTTTGTTGTTAATGTATCATGCCCCAATGTTAAAGGTATAACCAAACTTCAGGATATTAACTCTCTTTCTGAAATTGTTGACAGACTTACCGCTTTAAGAAAATATTACGACGAATACCGCCCAATTCTGCTAAAGATCTCTCCTGATCTTGATAATGAGCAGCTTGATGAAATTATTGAATTGATTTTAATATCCGGTATGGATGGTATAGTTGCCACCAATACCACCAGATCGCGAGAAAACCTGGTTACTTTTAAGGAGAGGGTAGAATTCATTGGTGAGGGAGGGCTTAGCGGTGCTCCTCTTTACAAAAAGAGTCTTGAAATGGTGAGATATATTACTCAGAAAACCAAGGGCCAGCTTCCAATAATAGCAGTCGGGGGAATCATGACTCCTGCACAGGCACACGAAATGCTTAATGCTGGAGCGTCATTGGTACAGATATATACAGGATTTATCTATAACGGCCCTGCGTTTGTTAAAAAAATACTGAAATACCTGTCAAAAAAGGGTGATGTATGATAAATGCAGCAATTTGCACAATTGGTGACGAAATTCTAATAGGTCAGATAGTTGATACAAACTCAGCTTTTATCTCTCGTGAATTAAACAGAGCGGGAGTAAGAGTCACTACAAAAATTTCAATAGGTGACAGTTTAGATGAGATTTTAAAAACATTACGGATTTGCATTAACGAAAACGATCTTGTTGTTATCACCGGAGGGCTTGGCCCCACAAAAGACGATATTACAAAAAAGGCTCTTTCAGTTTTAACTAATTCACAATCTTTTTATTATAATGACGAGCAATTGGAATTTATAAAAAAGATTTGTGCAAAAAGAGGTTTGGAGGTTTCGGACCTTAATCGTGATCAGGCACTGGTTCCTGATAACTGCACTGTAATTCCAAACAAAATGGGCACTGCACCGGGAATGGTGTTTGATACAAGTGAAGAGAACACAACTAAGATGCTTGTCTCATTGCCAGGTGTTCCATACGAAATGGAGGGAATGATGCCAGCAGTTAATGAATTAATCTCAAATAGATTATCGCCCGGTTATATCCATCATAAGACTATTGTAACCTATGGTATCGCTGAAGCATCACTTGCAAAAATGCTCGAGGAATGGGAAGATAATCTGGATAAAGATGTTAAACTGGCTTACCTGCCTAATCCCTCAATCGGAATAAGATTGAGGCTGTCAGTTTATAACAGAGATAGAGAAAACTCAATTGAGATTGTAGAGAGATATCTATCTGAACTTAAAAGCATATTAGGTTCTTTGGTCTACGGAGAGGGGGAAGATACACTTGAGACACTAATTTTCAATATATTAAAAAACAAAGGAAAGCGATTGGCTATTGCGGAATCATGCACCGGAGGAACAATAATGTCAAGATTGGTATCAATTCCCGGTTCATCAGAGATCATTAGTGGCGGCGTAATAACCTATTCAAATGAATCAAAGATAAATGTACTGAAGGTTAAACAAGAGACTCTGGAAAAATATGGTGCAGTCAGCAGAGAGTGTGCCCAAGAGATGGCAAAGGGAGTGAAAGAGCTTTATAACGCAGATTATGCCATTGCAACAACGGGTATTGCCGGGCCGGGAGGAGGCACTGATTTAAAACCGGTAGGAAGTGTATGGGTTTCGGTATCCGGAGATTTTGGAATTGATTCAAGTTACAAGGTCTTTACAGGTGACAGAACAAGGAATATGATAAGGTTCTCTTCTGAAGCACTCAATTTCCTAAGAATTAAATTATTATGAGAAATTTTACCTATTTAGTAATTGCATTGATTATGGTTTTATCCTGCAAAAATTCAAGCAACCTGCAAAATAATGCAGTTTCAGAAATTGACTCTCTTTTTAAATCCCTCTACCCTGCCGGTGAACCAGGGGCTGCAGTTCTGATCCTCAAGGGAGATGAAATTGTTTTTCAAAAAGGATACGGAATTGCTGATATGAATACAAACGCAATGATCGACCATAATACCTTTTTTAACATTGCTTCTGTATCAAAGCAGTTTTCTGCTGTTGCACTTATAATGCTTGCAGAAGAGGGTAAACTCTCTTTAGATGACAATGTTAAAAAATGGTTTCCTGAGTTTACGTCTCCACTAATGGAGAAAATCACCCTAAGGCACCTACTCTCTCACACCTCAGGAATACCAGATTCAAGAGACAGAAGCGATAGATTTTTTGTCACTACAGCAATTGACACTCAATCATATGCATATATATCAACATTGGAAAAGCTCAACTTTGAGCCGGGAACTTCATACGAGTATATGAACCCAACATTTCAGCTAATGTACACAATTGTGGAGAGAAGCTCCGGAATGTTATTTGATGACTTTATGAGAGAGAAAATTTTTGATAAAGCCTCAATGGGTGAAGCTACATATTTTGAAGCTGATAAAGAGATTCCCAGAATGGCTCACGGATATCTTCAAGATAAAACCAGCGGTGTTTTTAACGAATATGATTACTTGGAGGAGTCCTTTTTTGCAACCAAGGCAGACGGCGGATTATACACATCTGTAACTGAATTTGCCAAATGGGAACTAGCTCTGAGGAACAATATTCTGATTTCGGAACAATCAAAACTGGAGGCTCACTCACCTAAAATAGAAATTGCCGATATGCCACACAACTCTTATGGTTACGGGTGGTTTATAGAAAAGAGACCCGGTTTTCCGGTTAAGGCTTATCATACTGGCGATAACGGTGGTTTTCAAATATTTGCGGGCACATACCCGGATAAAAAAATTCTCTATCTCTTCTTTTCAAATAGAAATGACAGAGACAGAGAACAGACAGCAAGTAAACTGGAAGATATTATGAAATCTGCAGGCTGGCTTGATTAATTCACACTTTTCTGTTAATAAGGGAGACTGAGGCCTGAGCAGTTGGCATAATTACTACATCTGAGATATTAACATGAGGTGGAGCAAGTGCTACATACCTTACTACGTCTGCAATATCTTCTGCTGAAAGTGGTGTAAAACCTTTATAAACATCAGCTGCTTTATCCAAATCACCCTTGAATCTAACTTGAGAAAACTCAGTTTCTGCGGCACCGGGACAAATCTGAGACACTCTGATATTGTGGGTATAAAGATCCATCATCATACCTTTTGAAAGGGCATCAACTGCATGTTTTGTTGCGCAGTATACGTTTCCATTTGGATAGACACCTTTACCCGCTATTGAGCCAATATTTATAATATGCCCTCCTCCCCTTTTTATCATCATACTGGATACTATTCTGGAGACATATAGTAAGCCTTTTATATTGGTATCAACCATTCTCTCCCAATCATCAACCACACCTGTGTTAACAGGGTTAAGTCCAACCGCCAGGCCTGCATTATTAACCAAAAGCGAAATATCTGACCATTTCTCGGATATTTTACCCAGATAGTGCTCAACCTGAGAGGCATCTCTTACATCGAAGCTTAATGGAAGAACCCTTACTTTATACTTAGTTTCCAGCTCTTTTGAGAGTTCAGATAGAAGAGATGCTCTACGACCTGTTGCAATAATGTCATATCCCTCTTTTGCCATAATAGAGGATATTGCCCTTCCGATGCCGGAAGTGGCGCCTGTAACTAACGCTATCTTTGCCATAAAATGCTGAATTATAGTAATCTTAAGAAATTTCCTCCCAAAATTTTGACAATGTCTTCGTCTGAATAGCCTCTTGACTTAAGTTCTTTAGTAATAACGGGTAACTTATCTACCCCTTCAAGACCTTCAGGCGTCACCTCAATTCCGTCAAAATCAGAACCTATCCCAACATGGTCTGTACCAACCAATTTAACCACATGATCAATATGGTCAACAACCTCTGTATATGATGGCCTTTTTATAGCAAACATCATTTCAGTTGCCTGGTTGTATAATGCCTCATGTTTAATGGGATCAAGTTTATACAGCTCCTCAGCCTTTTCAAACTCATCGCAAAGTGGCCAGAATTTCTCGGCATATTCACTGTTTAAAAACGGAGGATAAAAATTTATTTGAATCACCCCACCCTTGGCAGCAAGATCTATAATCATTTGATCTGTAAGATTTCTAGGGTGATTGGCAATTGCCCTGCAACATGAGTGTGTCGCTACAACAGGTTGATCTGAATGTTTAAGTACATCGTAAAAGGCTTCATCTGATATATGTGACACATCAATGAGCATTCCCAGACGGTTCATCTCTTTTATAACCTCAATTCCAAATGGGCTTAACCCATTCCATCTCTTCTCCTTTGATGCACATGAGTCGCAAATTTCGTTATTGGCCGCGTGAGAGAGAGTCATATATCTGATTCCCATGTCATAGAACAGTCTGAGCAGACCCAGATCTTTCTGAATTGGGGCTCCATTTTCCATTCCAAGAAAAATTGATAAAATTCCATTCTCTCTATTTGTAAGTGCCTCCTCTGCATCCAGTGCAACGGCTACTTTGCTGGAATTTGCCTCAACAGAGTCGTAAACACCGGCTATAAGCTGCAATGCTCTTCTGGTAGCAGCATCGGGTTCAAGCTTTCCGGATGTATAAATTGCAAAAAAAACGGCATCAAGGCCGCCCTCTTTCATTCTGATGTAATCAAAATGGCCTTTGTGCAGTTTTTTTCCAAGATCAGATCCTTCAATTAATCTTAAAGGAGTATCACAATGGGAATCAAGCACAAAGGCATTTTGGTGTAGTTTCTTATAGCTCATTTTATCTCTATTTTTGTTAAAGATAGTAAAATGAGCATAAAGAGAGTTAATTTATCTTTTTGAAAGTTGATATTGAGCTGATATCTACCTTCTTAATTTGTGGATCACCTTTATATCTAATATTTGATCCTCCGCTAACCTCAACGGAGATGCTTTCAGTTACATTAACATTAACATTTGATACTCCGCTAACCTTAATATCCATCTCTTTTACCGGGTAATCTGGTGCTTCAAACTTTGAAGCTCCGGACATCTCCAATAAAATTTTTGTTGACGATCCACCTGACATTCTGGTGTTAACAGCACCAGAGAATGATAGTTCGGCGTACTCATTGGACCCGGTAATATCAATTTTAGCTGCACCGCTTCCACCCAGCTTAAGACCTCCAAAATCCTGATTGATTGTGATTTTGCTCGCTCCAGACAACTCAAATGAGGCTGTCTCTGCCTTGCCTTTGATGTCCATTGATGATGCACCGCTCAGGTTTACTTTAATTGATTTTGCAGTTATGTTCAAACCTTCAACTTTAGAAACTCCGCTAATTCTGGCTATAAAGTCGTTTGTAGTGAAGGCTGAGGTTACATTCATTTTTGTAACACCGGACAAATTGATATTTGTAAGATTTTTTACAGATACATAGGCTTTTACCGCCTTCATGTTTCTCTTAAATTTTGATGGCAGGTCATTGGTCTCAATAGACAATCTGAGGACACCGCCTGTAACTTTAACCTTTACGTGTGGCATTATCTCTGCCTCTGTTTCAATTGTAAGACTCTCTTTATCGCCTTTTACAAGCTCGATTTCGAATACACCGCCTGCGTCTATTCCTTCAAAGCCGCTTACATTAAAACTCTTTTTTTCTGTCTGTGCGAATAATGTCATTGCAAACATCATCACAAACGCGAATGATAGAAATTTTTTCATTTGATTGATTTTTTAAATTATTTAATAAATATTTTGTGTTAGTTTATATCTTTAATTCTCAAGTAATTCGCTCACATAACCTCTAAGTCTTCCAACTCCATCGATTTTCGGACCATAATACTCTCTGTTCTTCCTGATTGTTGTTTTCCTGTCCAGGTTATCAGGTAACTGGTCTGCAAAAGGAACTGCTTCTGAAGTTAATTGATCTAGTGTACTTATTACCATCTCTCTATTTAATGGATCAAGCTTTTCAGCCATTATATAGAGTGCCGAACTCTCTCTTTCAAGCGTTGCCAAATAGCTACCTGATTGTGTGTCATTTAAGACCCATGGCAATGTAACCGCTGCGAATATCAGAAATGCTGCTGCTACCTTGTAAAAAAACTCTCTTTTTGAAGCCAATCTTTTTCTGGCAACTTTCTTAAGAAATCTATCTTTGTGACCTTCGGGAAGTTGATCGTTTTCAAACATCTCCCTGTTATTTTTAATCATATCATTTATAGTCTCCATAACTGAATAATTATCTTAAATTTTTAAATTTTTCTATCTCTTCAACCAACCTTGCTTTGCCTCTTATGTATTGTGAACGGACAGTAACCTCCTTTAAATTGAGTATCTGCGCAATCTCTTCATAGTCATAACCTTCAAATAAATTCAGAGAAAGTACGAGTCTGTATCCTGCGGCCAACCTCTCCAGCGCCTCCTTGACCATATCAACGGTTACTCCTTTGAATGAGTATTCAGGCATATCCTGGGTTAGGTTCTCATCAACGTTGTCTCTTTTAAGTTCTTCTGACAAAAGTCTGAGCTCTTCTGATTTTCGTTTTCTGAATCTGTCAATAGAAAGATTTACGCATACTCTTGTCATCCAGGCATTTCTCTCTTTTAAATCTTTGAATTTTTCGCCTCTGTCAAAATATTTCAACAGGGTATCGTGCATTACCTCCTCTGCTTCAAACTGATTGTTTAAAATTCGCAGACTTGTAAAATAGAGCCGTTTATGACACTCATCATAAATTTTTTCTTCTTCTGAAGGGGCTCTTCTTGTTACCTGCTTAAAGAAGTGATTCATATTTGTTAATCGTTTCTGCTTTTTAAACGAATTCATTTTTCAATTGTTGCATATATATTAAAATAAGTACCAATTTAAATAATTAAATATGAATAATTCATTACATAATTTTCCAATTCCTTCAAATGAGCCAATTCTTGAATATCTGGACGGGAGCCTGGAGAGAGAAGAACTTGAAAAGGAGCTTAAAAGGCAATCTGAGATTGTTGTGGAGATTCCATTGATTATTGGGGGTAAGGAGATATTCACTAATGATAAAGGAAATGTAGTTATGCCTCATAATCACAATCATGTGCTGGCTAACTATCACAAAGCGGGCGAAAAAGAGATTAAAATGGCAATTGATGCTGCTGTTGATTCTCACAAAATCTGGTCTGACCTTAACTGGACAACCAGAGCTTCAATTATGCTAAAGATTGCTGATCTTCTAACAGTTAAGTATAGAGCATTGATAAATGCGGCTACTATGCTGGGGCAGAGCAAAAATATATACCAGTCAGAAATTGACGCCATTTGTGAAACTGCAGATTTCTTAAGGTTTAATGTATACTTTGCATCGGAGATTTATAAAACTCAACCGATTTCTTCATTTAATCAACTAAACAGGATGGAGTACAGAGCTCTTGAAGGTTTCGTCTTCTCTGTAAGTCCCTTTAACTTTACATCAATAGCCTCAAACTTAAACCTCTCGCCTGTGATGATGGGCAATACAACTGTCTGGAAACCTGCAACAACAGCTTTATTGTCAAATTATTACCTTATGAAAATATTCCTAGAGGCTGGTGTTCCTCCGGGAGTTGTGAATTTTGTTCCAGGTAGTGGTGCTTTGATCGGTAACGAGGTTCTGAAATCACCCCATCTTGCCGGAATTCACTTTACCGGATCAAATGCAACTTTTAACTCATTGTGGAGACAAGTAGGAGAAAGACTTACTAGTTACCATTCTTATCCAAGAGTTGTAGGTGAAACAGGAGGTAAAGATTTTATTTTTGTACACCCCTCTGCTAATGTAATTGAGGTAGCTGTTGCTGCGTACAGCGGAGCTTTCGAATATCAGGGTCAAAAGTGTTCGGCTGCTTCCAGGGCTTATATTCCAAGATCACTGTGGGAAGAGTTTAAAAACGAGATTATTAAAATATCAGAGAGTGTAAAAATTGGAGATGTAGCTGATTCAGACAATTTTGTAAATGCAGTAATAGATAAGGCCTCATTCGAAAATATTGCTTCATACATTAAAAAGGCTCAAAGTTCAAATGAGGCAGAAATTATCTTTGGAGGAGAGTATGATGACTCAATAGGGTTCTTTGTCAAACCTACACTCATTCATACCACCAATCCCCATTTCTTAACCATGGAGGAGGAGATATTTGGCCCGGTTTTAACAGCATATGTATATGAAGATGACCAAATTGAACAAACGCTTGATCTTTGTGACACTACATCGCCTTACGGGCTTACCGGAGCGGTTTTCGGACAAGACAGAGTGGCAGTAGCAGGTATTTGTAACAGACTCAGGTATGCTGCCGGAAATTTTTACATTAATGACAAGCCTACAGGAGCAGTTGTTGGAAAACAGCCATTTGGCGGCTCAAGAGGCTCAGGAACCAATGACAAAGCCGGAGGGGTGTTCAATCTCATAAGGTGGGTCAGTCCAAGAACTGTAAAAGAGACCTTTATCCCACCTGTTGATATAAGATATGGATATATGAAAAAGAGATCTTCTAAAAGTTAAACTGATCTTGTTTAGGGAACAGTCCAAAAAGACCACCGGTGTGTATAAACAAAATGTTTTTCGCACCGGTTATTTTTCCCTCTTTAATCTCATTATATAGTCCGTACATTGCTTTTCCTGTATAAACCGGGTCAAGAACCAACCCTTCAAGGGTAGCTATGTATTTTATGAATTCAAGCTCTTCGGGACGACTTAAAGCATAACCTATTCCCACATACTTGTCATTAATCTCGATCTCCTCTACCCTACTCTCAACCCCAAAACCAAGATGTTCGATTGCCTCTTTGTTTATCGAATCAATTCTTTTGGCAAAATAGTCACTATCGTCGCATACTGCAAATCCAATTACTCTCTTTCCTGAGTTAAAATGCTTATTTGCAAGATACAAGCCTGAGTATGTGCCGCCGGAACCAACTGCAACAACTACCGTATCAAATCTAACTCCCATCTCTTTCTCTTGTACAGCAATCTCCTGCATTGCCTCAAAGTACCCTAGTGAACCTATTCCAAATGATGCCCCTTCTGGTATTACATAGCATCTCTCCCCATTTTTTTCTCTCTCTTGAGCAAGCTTTTGCATGATTTCATTCCTGGAGTTCCGGTATTCATCGGGAGTACAGAAAACGACCTCAGCACCAAACAATTTATCCAGAAAATAATTGCCTTCTACTTTTGTCCCTTCGGTCACTCTTAGTAAAACTGTAGTTTTTAAACCAAGAATAGTTGCTGCTGCTGTTGTTGCACGGCAGTGGTTGGATTGAAGTCCTCCTGTTGTAATAACTCTGGTGCATCCTTTTTCAATCGCCTCATTAAGAGCGTACTCTAGTTTTCTAATTTTATTCCCGGAAATTTCAGTCCCTGTTTGATCGTCTCTTTTAATAAAGATATTAACGCCAAGTTCTTGTGACAATCTTTCTGCTTTGGTAATATTGGTTGGCACATTTGCCAATGATAGTCTCTTTTTCATAGAGTTTAGTTAAAAGTTGTGTAAAGTTAAGCTTTTAGAGACATTGCCAATAGACCTTACTTAATTTTTGACTATTTTTGTGCACTTTAAAAGATACTTTGATGAAAAAGATACTCTCTCTTCTATTGGTCTCCTTTTTGCTTCTCTTTTCAGCAGAAACTTCGGCGCAGGCATTAAGTAACGAATTTGCACCAATAGCCGATTCATTACAAAAGATACTTAGAAAACAGGCCTTTGCAACCGGAAGAATAAGGGTTGATTCGGCAATTGCATACAAAAATGATCTTGTTATATACTTTTCAAACTCATTGGCTGAGTATCCATTCAGAGAGGATAATACAAAACTTGTATACTCTGTTGTAAAATCAATGTTGCCTCAGGAGTTTAGTTCTTTCAATTTAAGAATTGTAACCAACGGATTGGCTTTAGAAGAGCTAATTCCGCCCTTTTATAACTCGAAAGCACCTGTAAAGAGCAGAAGAGCTTTGAGGAATGCTCAAAAAGAGCTTGAAAACAGAGGAAATCTTGTAAAAAACAGTTCAAAGCCATATAATATTTCTGCCGGACTAAACAACAGGCATATTGCTGTGTGGCAGAGTCACGGATATTATTATGAACAGAAATTACTCCGATGGGAATGGCAAAGGGCAAGAATTTTCCAAACTGTAGAGGACCTCTACACTCAATCGTATGTTGTCCCATTTTTAGTTCCTATGTTAGAGAATGCCGGGGCTGTTGTTATGATGCCTCGTGAAAGGGATGTTCAAAAGAATGAGGTTATTGTAGATAATAATTCAGAATATTCAGGTTATGCCGAACTTGACGGATCAGAGGCATGGCAGGATTCCTCTGTCCCTGGATTTCACAATGCTCAAAGTATTTATATCACAGGAGAGAATCCTTTTCAAATGGGGAGCGCCAGAGTAATCAGCTCAATAAAGAAGGGAACTCTAAGCTATGCCTATTGGAAACCTCATATTCCGGAGGCAGGTGAGTATGCTGTGTATGTATCCTACCAAAGCTTTCCAAACAGTACACAAGAGGCAAAGTATACAGTTAAACATGCCGGTGGAGAGACTCATTTTACGGTTAACCAGAGAATGGGAGGCGGGACATGGATTTACCTGGGTACATTTCTTTTTGCCCCTGGTGATGAACCCGGTTATGAGGTTTCATTGTCAAACCTAACCTCTAAAAATGGTGACGTTATTACAGCTGATGCCGTTAAATTTGGCGGAGGAATGGGAAACATTGCAAGAAAACCGGCTACTGAGGGCTTGGTTCTAAACAGACCTAGTTCATCAAACGAACCTCTTCAAAAGATTGTTCTGCCAATAGATCCGGAGCCCATTATCAGCAACTATCCAAGGTTTACCGAGGGTGCAAGATACTGGCTTCAGTGGGCTGGTTACAGCGATACAATTTATAGCCCAAATAAAAACACAAACGACTATAATGATGATTATATGTCAAGAGGTAAGTGGGTAAATGTCATAAGTGGAGGATCCGTTAAAAATCCAACGGAGAGGGGTCTTAATATACCTGTTGATCTGGCAATGGCCTTCCATACAGACGCAGGAACCACCCTCAATGATTCAATTATTGGAACACTTGGAATTTTTACCCGTTTTTCAAACGGTTCCGACAAATTCCCAACAGGAGAGCCTAGATTTAATGGCAGATACCTTACAGACTTAATTCAAACTCAAATAGTTGAAGACATTAAAAAGCTTCATGAACCAATCTG
Source organism: Bacteroidetes bacterium HGW-Bacteroidetes-7 (assembly GCA_002842465.1). Taxonomy (GTDB): domain Bacteria; phylum Bacteroidota; class Bacteroidia; order Bacteroidales; family UBA932; genus Bact-08. The sequence continues at coordinate 45,571 of PHDA01000010.1, read as the reverse complement.
GCAAAGGAGAGGAATCTGGGACAGAACCTATTCAGAGTCAAGATCACCTGTGGTTCCTACAATGCTTCTCGAACTGCTTTCCCACCAAAATTTTGCAGATATGAGATATGGCCTTGACCCCACATTTCGTTTTGATGTGAGCAGGGCAATCTACAAGGGGATGCTCAAGTATTTAGCCCAACAGTCTGGCCTTGAATATGTGGTCCAACCTCTGCCTGTTAAACAGTTTTCGGCCCTTAGAAGCGGCCAGGTTGTCTCTCTAAACTGGAGTGGAACAGAAGACAAGCTTGAACCAACAGCAAAACCGGAAGGGTATATAGTTTACACTCGTGTTGACGGTGCCGGTTTTGATAACGGGACAGTAGTAACGTCTAACAAATTTGAGTTCCAGATTGAGACAGGAAAAATTTACAGCTTTAAAATTACTGCATTTAATAAAGGTGGTGAAAGTTTCCCTTCTGAAATACTCTCAGTTTATAAATCACCTCAAGAAAGAGGGAATGTATTGATAATAAACGCATTTAACAGAGTTGCTCCACCGCATTCATTTGCCTCATCTGACACATCAATTGCCGGATTCTTCGATAATACAGATAATGGAGTTGCATATCTGAAAGATATATCATTCATTGGTAGTCAATACGAATTTCGCAGATCAATACCTTGGATGGATGACGACTCTCCCGGATTTGGTTCTTCGTATGCAAACTTTGAAACCGAAGTAATCGCAGGAAATAGTTTTGATTATCCTTTTGTTCATGGTAAGGCATTTGCCAATAATGGTTACTCATTTGTATCAATAAGCAGCGAGGCTATTGTAAACGGTGTTGACTCTATTTCAAAATATGACATTGTTGACATAATAGCCGGCAAACAGATTAAGACTATTGTAGGACGTACTTCCAACCCTTATAAATACGAAGTGTTCCCTCAACACCTAAGAGATTTTATTACAAAATACTCTCAGACAGGAGGTAATATTTTGGTATCAGGAGCCTTTATCGCTACAGACTTGTGGGATAGTGTTAAAAATGACAAAGATGGCCAGGAATTTGCCAAGAACACACTTAAGTATCAGTGGAGAACAAATTGGGCATCAAAGACCGGAGAAATAAAGGCGGTACAGAGCCTTTATGATTTCACAGGAAACTTCAGCTTCTATACCACTCCCAACAGCTATTCCTATAGTGCAGAAGCACCGGATGGTATTGAGCCTTTCGGAACCGGAGCTTGGACAATTTTCAGATATTCCGACAACAACATTTCTGCCGGTGTAGCATATAAAGGAGATTACAAGACAGTATCGATTGGTTTTCCTCTTGAAACTTTAAAAGAAGAGAGCCAGTTGAACAATATAATTAAGCAAATAGTTGCATTTTTTGAAACCAAATAATTTAAGTGATGACAAGAGAGAGGGAGTTGGAGATAATTGAACTTATTAAACGAGAGGTGAAACCTGCTCTCGGATGTACTGAGCCAATTGCTGTCTCTCTGGCAGTTGCAAAAGCGGCAGAGGTTCTCCGGGAGATTGGGATTGAGCCGGAAAAAGTAGAGGTTTCTGTCAGCGGAAACATTTTGAAAAACGGAATGGGTGTCGGAGTACCTGGAACAGGAATGGTAGGACTACATATTGCTGCTGCATTGGGAGTTACATGCGGAGTCTCTGATTATAAGCTTGAGGTATTAAAAGATCTTGATAAACTCAGGATAGATAGGGCAAAACAGATGCTTGAAGAAAAAGCTATCTCCATTTCGCTTGCCGAAACAGACAAGAAGCTTTATATTCTCGCAAAGTGTATATCAGGCAATCATTCAGCATCTGCAATTATTGAAGACAATCATGATAATATTACCACGGTTAAGAGAGACAACTTAACAATACTCAAGACTGGCTCACAAGACATTAATAATGAATTGATTAATAGTATAAATAAGGAGATTAATGATTATAAACTGTCGGTTAAAAACATTGTAAGTTTTACTAAAACCATTCCATTTTGTGATATTGCTTTTATATTAGAATCAGTTACCCTTAACAGAGCACTCTCAAATGAGGGGCTTGAAAATAACTACGGATTAAAAGTAGGTAAGACAATAAAGGATAACATTCATAAAAATGTTTTCGGAGACGGACTCCTTACCCACTCCATGGCAATAACCGCAGCAGCCTCCGATGCCAGAATGGCCGGCTGTATCCTGCCGGCAATGAGCAATTCTGGAAGCGGTAATCAGGGAATAACAGTAACAATGCCGGTTATTGCAGCATCGGACAAGCTTGGTTCTACTGATGAAGAGTTGGCAAGAGCACTGGTTTTAGCTCATTTAGTTGCAATTCATATAAAGGGTTACCTTGGTAAACTATCTGCATTGTGTGGTTGTGTAATTGCCTCTACAGGTGCTTCTTGTGGAATAGTATATCTCAAGGGTGGCAATTATGACCAAATATGTTACTCTATTAAGAATATGATAGGTAACATTACCGGAATGGTATGCGATGGTGCAAAAGTGGGATGTGCCCTAAAGGTTGCATCCGGGGTATCATCTGCAGTACAATCTGCTATTTTGGCTCTTGACAATATTTGCATATCCGATAATGACGGCATAATTGAAAAAGATATTGAAAAGACAATTCGCAATCTTGGCAAAATCGGTTCCAAAGGAATGCAGATAACTGATGATATGATTCTTGACATAATGGTCTGCAAATAAAACTGTCTATTTGTCAGCATATCGCCTTTGGTATGCCTTTTGAGTTCTTTTATGCATAACATAAATGAATTTAACTATGCATAAAGGTAAAATTGGAGTTACAACGGAGAATATATTTCCGATTATCAAGAAATTTCTCTATTCAGACCACGAAATCTTCTTAAGGGAACTTGTTTCAAACGGAGTTGATGCAATTCAAAAACTCAAGGCACTTTCTGGAAATAGTGAATTTAAAGGAGAACTGGGAGATTTAAAAATCCGCATTTCTGCCGATCCCAAAAAAGGCACTATCACCGTTAGCGATAACGGTTTAGGCATGACCGAAGAGGAGGTTCAGAAGTATATCAACCAGATTGCATTTTCAAGTGCAGGTGAATTTCTCGATAAATACAAAGATCAATTAAACAATATAATAGGCCATTTTGGACTGGGTTTCTACTCATCATTCATGGTTTCTAAAAAGGTTGAAATTCAGACACTTTCATGGAAAGATGGGGCAGAGCCTGTTAAATGGAGTTGTGAGGGTGATCCTGAATACCAAATCACAAAGGGCAAGAAGAGTGAAAGGGGAACCGACATTATTCTTCATTTGGACGATGAATCAAAAGAGTTTGCCGAAGAGTCAAAAATTGAATACCTGCTAAAGAAGTATTGCAGATATCTTCCTGTCGAGATTGTTTTTGGAAAGGTTAAGGAGTGGAAAGAGGGCAAAGAGGTAGAGACTGACAAAGACAGGGTAATCAATGACACTTCCCCACTATGGACAAGAAAACCATCAGATCTTAAAGAAGAGGATTACATGAATTTTTACAGGCAGCTATACCCTGCTCAGGACGACCCTCTCTTTTATATTCACCTCAATGTAGATTATCCCTTTACTTTAACGGGTATTCTATATTTTCCAAAGATTAAGGACAAAGTTGAAATCTCACGTAACAAGATACAGTTATATTGCAATCAGGTATTTGTAACTGATTCTGTTGAAAATATAGTTCCTGATTTTTTAACTCTTTTACATGGTGTTATAGACTCACCTGATATCCCTCTCAATGTATCAAGAAGCTACTTGCAGTCAGACTCTAACGTTAAAAAGATATCAAATCACATTACCAAAAAGGTATCAGACAGACTTGAAGACCTCTTTAAAAACGAGAGAGAAAAGCTTGAAGAGAAATGGGATAACCTAAAGATATTCATTGAGTACGGAATGTTATCGGATGAAAAATTCAGTGAGAGAGCAGAGAAATTTTCCCTTTTAAAGAATACCGACGAAAAGTACTTCAGCTACGAAGAGTATCGCAAACTGGTTGAGGCAAATCAAACTGATAAACACAACAAAGTTGTCTATCTCTATTCAACTGATAAAGATGAGCAATACTCATATATTGAGAGTGCCAAAAACAAAGGATATGATGTACTAATCTTTGATAGTCAGCTTGATGCGCACTTTATTAACCACCTCGAAGCAAAACTTAAGGAGACCACATTTGCCCGCGTAGATTCTGCTCATATTGACAGATTGATTGAGAAAGATGAGGTTAAAAAACCAGACCTTCCACAAGAGGAGCAAAATGATATATCTGAGGTTTTTGAATCGGTGCTTCCAAAAGGAGCTCACTACAGCGTAAGCCTTGAGTGCCTTGGTGAGAACGAAAATGCAGTTCTTATTACTCAGAATGAATTCATGAGACGTTACCGAGATATGTCTGCACTAGGCGGTGGAATGAATTTTTATGGTTCACTACCGGAATCTTACTCAATAGTAGTAAATTACGATAACCTTCTTATCAAGAAAATCATCGAAGATAAGAGAGGTGCAACCGGAGCTAAAGTTGAAGAACTTGGTGCAAAGGTTGCTGAATCGAATCAAAAATTGGCTGAAATAGCTGAAAAGACCAATAAATTGAAGCCAGAAGAGGTAGACACTGTTGACAAAGATGCAAAGGAGTCTCTTGAGAAAGAGATTCAGTCAATAAAAGATAAGAGGAAGGAGATTAATGCAGAATTTGGCAAAGAGAATCAACTTGTTAAGCAGGTTAGCGACCTTGCGCTTCTATCCAACGGAATGCTTAAGGGCGAAGAGCTTAGTCGCTTTATCAAAAGAACTCAGTCGTTGATAAAATGATCTCCGCGCCAATTTGTGGTATATAATTTATATCCAACACATTAAAAATGAGCCAGATTTCTTATGAAAATCTGGCTCATTTTTATTTTTCTTATAATGTGATAGTTACCACAAACTGGCGTGGAGAAATTTTTAGCTAGTATTTACCGTGCTCCTTGACAAGATTGTAAAGCATGTGGAGTCGTTCGGCAGTGACTTTAGGTGCAATTGAACATGCTGTACTCAGGATAAACCCTTTTCCCTCTTTACCTGTTTCAATTATCTTTAGAATGTCATTCTCAGCCTTTGAATCATCAGCGTAGAGCAAAGAGTTCACCGAATCAATATTACCCTTTATAAAAAGTTGGTCTCCTACTCTCCCGAACGCATTTCCAAGGTCAACATTGCCAACCGGTTCAGGGTCTAAACACTCAAGACCTGAAGTGCCGGAATCGCGCATAAGTTCAAGTCTGTCATCAATATGACCGCAAGTGTGAATGTATGAATGTTTACCCTTTGCCCTGATTCTGGAGATGATCTCACTCTCATAAGGAAGCACAAATTCGCTGTAATGTTCAGGCGAAATGAAGCCCATTCCGGCAAATGGTGAAGAAATTTTGATTGCATCAATATCGTAATCACACATTTTTTCGGCGAGGTCTCCAACACCCTTTGCAAATTTTGCAAGAATTTCCTTGCACTTGTCAGGGTTCATTATCAGTGACATTAGAGCCTCTTCATATCCAAGCACATCAAGCAGATAATCAAACGGAGATGTGATTTCACCATGAATTGAATACTTGTCACCTGTAAGCTCCTTTATATAGTCAAAGATGTCAAATGGATGCTCTTTGTCAATAATAAAATATAGATCCTGTGATACCGGAATGTATTCTATGTTATCAGGAACATCCTTATCAACATCAATGGTATCAATTGAAGGTCTTTGAATCTTGTTGTTATATTTCACCAACGGGAGATCGTCCCAGGAGTGAATCTCCACACGGTCTTCAAATGTAAGCTCCTGTTTGCCCTCTGACATCTGCTTGAAAGAGATAATTTTCTCTCTCCAGTCAGGAGAGTGACCGTGTAAACTTACAAGAATACCATCAAACGAAAATCTCTCGCATAATTCAACCAAACCTATAGAAAAGAGCCTTCCGTCATACCAAAATTCGGCGGGAGACGGGCGTAAAAGATTCATCATTGCACCAATGCTAAACTGGCACATTAGCGGAACCCTGTCGGGTTTACGGAGAGACATAGCATGCTGCACTCTCTCCCTTGATGTCATTGTTGTCATAGAATGAATTTATTTCTGTACAGGCACCCTTCATCTTTACAAATGCCACAGTCATATTTCTGAAATTTTATATTTCTCCCGATTGCTACTGCTCCGCTTATCGATTTAACCGGTTTCATAAGACATGATTCGGTAAGTTCAATACCGCAAGGAATCGGAGGTAAAAAAGAGAAGAGAGTCCTCTGACCGGAAAGCTTCCATCCGCAATATCCGGGGCTGTAGCGGTTTGAACTCCCTAAGCCAAGAGAAGAGGCATGCTCTGCAATTTTATTGTTTATAACATGAGCTATCATCTCAGTATATTCAGATGCAATTACATCCGTTAAATAATATAGTAATGAGTCCCCTCTGTAAGTCTCGGCTATCTTCTCATAGCCCCTCCCTAAAGTTAATACAAAGAATGCGGTCTTTTCTGATTTTTCAAATATTTTGGAGATTTTTAAACCCATTTCAGGAGTTGTAACAGCTCTTTCGATAACAGTATATCCTGCAAGTGCATTAACCTTTAAAAAAGCCTGGTTTATCCTGAATATTTCGTCCTCAAAACCCGGCCCTGTCAACCGGACAATCTCTTCGGTCTTTAGCGCATTCTCTGAAAGAGGGAAAGTATATCCGGTAAACGCTTCCATTAGGTTTAACTGTTTAGGTATTCTACAGCTACCTGAGGGTTTGGAGCATAAAGGTTTGCTCCGATCCTCTTGGCAAATTCTGAATTTAAAGGGGCTCCTCCTACCAGGATTTTCAAATCTGGATATGACTCTCTGATTTGTCTTACAGATTTTTCCATTGACTCCATTGTAGTTGTGAGAAGAGCCGACATTCCCAGTACTGCATTAGGATTGCTCCCAACTGCCTCCAAAAACTGCTCGGATTTGACATCAACTCCAAGGTCAATCACATCCCATCCCGAACCCTCAATCATCATTGATACAAGATTTTTACCGATATCGTGCAAGTCACCGGCAACTGTGCCTATTATGAATGTTCCTCTTCTTTGAATTTCGCCCGAACTGAAATATGGCTTTAGATGCTTAAGGGCGCTATTCATGGCCTTAGCAGACATAAGTACCTGTGGAACAAACAATTTCTTATCTTTAAATTGCTCACCTACAATACCCATGGCGGGTATCATGGCTCCTGTTAAGATTTCATTGGCCTTAATCCCGTTTTGAAGTGCCTCTCCTGTTAGTTCATCTGCTCCGGGAAGCCCCTTCATGTCCGGTGGATAAGGAGAATCAAAGTTTACCTTTCCCCTTTGAATACATATTGAAATTTTCTCGATGTAGTTATCCATGCCTTTTCTCTCTTTTAGGTATCAGTTAACAAATTTTATAAAATTGAAGTTAGAGGTTAGAATTTAAGCCTCTCAAAAATTGGACGCGGCATTAATCTCAACAAAATTGAGATAATCTTCCACCTTTTTGTCACAAAGACAACACCCCAATTTTTGTCTATAGCCTTAACTATTTGTTTTGCAGCCTTTTCAACGGGAGCAATCCAAAACGCACCATCACCGTGGCCCATAGCCGTATCAACAAATCCGGGGCGGATATCTGTTACAACTATTTTACCACCTGATGTTTTAGCCTTCTGTCTTAGGGCCTCAAGGTATTTTATCTGGTATGATTTTGATGCTGAATATGAGGGAGAGAGCCCGAAGCCTCTGGTACCTGCAATTGAAGTAATAGCTGCAAGTTTACCTCCTCCTGCTTTCTCAAAATACTTGTAAGCCCAGTTAACTGCAGTTGTGAAACCGGTAACGTTAGTCATTATCGTATTGATTTCAGGCTCCAGATCAAGATCTTTGTTTCTTTTACCGGTTCCTGAACTAAGAATGAAGAGATCAACCCCGCCGAGCTGTAATGCAAGATCTTCCAGCTTATCCAGGACACTTTGGGTGTTGTTAATATCAAATGTACTTACAATAAAGGATGATGGAGAAGAAGCCTTAATTTCGTCAAGAAGATGCTCTCTCCTGCCTGTTATACCCACTGTATATCCCTGTGATGCGAGTAACTCCGCAATCCCTCTGCCTATACCGGATGTGGCACCTACTACAATAGCTTTTTTGGACATAAATTTTTATTTTATGAAGTTCTAAAGCCAAAGTTATGCAATATCCCGGTTAAACGAAATACGGGCCTAAAAATTGACAACAAACCTAGGGTCAATAAACTCATCACCTCTGTAGTCAATCGTCTCCCTGCTAAAGAGTAAATCAATTGTAATTGCCAGGTAGTCTTTTTCTGAATCTATCACGACTGACTTTTCAACTTTTTGATTTTCTTTCTTTTTCATGATTTCCAATTTTAATTATAATGCAAAAATATTGCAGCATTTTGTCAACTTGTGTCAATCAAAAAAATGATTAAGAATTTATCCTCAAAAAAATGAATTATATTTAAAGTCTGAATCTGAATTATTAAACCTATGAACGAAAACAAAATCCTTTCGGTTACAGAAAACGGTATCTGTACTGTAACAATAAACAATCCCGAATCACTCAATGCTCTAAACTCCCATATAATTTATGAACTTGGCAATGTTTTTGACATTATTGCACAAGACAAAGACATTAGGGTAGTTATTATCACAGGTGCCGGTAGGGCATTTGTTGCAGGAGCCGATATCACTGAGATGTCTGTCATGAGCCCTGCCCAAGCCAAGGAGTTTGGATTAAAGGGGTCATCTCTCTTTAGAAAAATTGAAAAATTGCCAATTCCGGTCATTGCTGCAGTTAATGGTTTTGCTTTGGGCGGAGGATGTGAGCTTGCAATATCATGTGATATAAGAGTTGCTTCTGAAAAGGCAAAGTTTGGCCAACCGGAGGTTTCGCTTGGAATAACACCTGGTTTTTCAGGCACTGTAAGATTACAGAAAATAGTTGGAATATCTATTGCTAAAGATCTGATTTTCACCGGAAGAATAGTTGATTCAGAGGAGGCTTTAAAAATTGGCCTTGTAAACTTTGTTGTTCCGGCAGAGGAGTTGTTGAACAAAGCATATGATATTGCTGCAAAGATTGCAGCCAATGCTCCACAGGCTGTCAGGTTGGCAAAAGAGTCAATTAATCTAGCTTCCGAAACAGACACCGATTCTGGTTTGGCAGTTGAAAGCAACCTATTTGGACTCTGTTTCTCTACCGAAGATCAAAAAGAGGGTATGGAGGCATTTCTTGCTAAAAGAAAACCTGAATTTAAAAACAAATAGTATTTAATCAACAATAAACAAATAAGTTATGAAAATTTGCGTTATCGGAACAGGTACAATGGGAAGTGGCATTGTACTGGCATTTGCTCAGGCAGGATTAAGTGTTGTTATGAAGGGTCTGACAGAGGCCGAACTTCAGTGGGGACACAATAATATCTTCCGTAACCTCACAAAGCTTGAGGAAAAGGGCAAAATTACTGCCGAAACCAAGGCAGAAATTATGTCAAACATCAAAGAGACTCTCACCTATGATGATTGTGCCGATTCTGATCTTGTAATAGAGGCAATTTTCGAAGATATCTCTCTTAAAAAAGAGGTTTTCGGAGTGCTTGACAAATTGTGTAAAAGCGAAACAATCTTTGCATCAAACACCTCTTCACTTTCAATTACCCAAATCGCAGCATCAACCAAAAGGGCCGAAAGGGTTATAGGAATGCATTTTTTCAACCCTGCTCCTGTAATGAAACTTGTTGAGGTTATAAAAGGTCAGGTTACCTCTGATGAGGTACACAAAACCGTTTGCGAACTTGCAGTTAAAATCGGAAAAACCCCGGTAAGTGTTAATGAAGCTCCGGGATTTGTTGTAAACAGAATACTTATTCCACTTGTTAACGAGGCTGTAGGAATTCTTGCAGACGGCGTTGCTACCAAAGAGGAGATTGACGAGGCAATGAAAATGGGAGCAAACCACCCTATGGGACCACTTGCACTTGGAGACCTTATCGGTTTAGATGTATGCCTTGCAATTATGGAGGTTCTCTACAGTGAGTTTGGTGATACAAAATACCGCCCTCACCCGCTGTTGAGGAAAATGGTGAGAGCAGGTCATTTGGGTAGAAAAACCGGTATTGGATTTTACGATTACAGATAATTGAAACATGTCGAGTATTAACTATAAAAGCCTGATGCAGAAACGCATCCGTAAAGTGCTGATGATTTGCAGCAGTTACGATGCTTACACCCTTGAAGAGGATGGGAGAATAGAGGTTCAGATATACAAAGAGTATACAGACCTTAACCTGAGCAACCCTCCTACCTTCACATGGGTAACATCATCTGCAGAAGCTTTTTTATTACTCAAAGACAATATGGATTTTGACCTGATAATAAGCATGTTCAACATTGGTGACATGGATGTTTTCAGGTTTTCAAAGCTGCTTAAAAGAGAGAGACCCGAAATTCCTCTTGTGCTGTTAACGCACTTCTCAAAAGAGCTTTACAAGAAGATTGAGGATGCTGACAGATCGGGTATTGATTATATATTCAGCTGGCACGGAAATGCTGACCTAATTCTTGCAATAATAAAGTTGCTGGAAGATAGAATGAATGCCGACCACGATATCCTGGATGTAGGAGTTCAGTCCATATTGCTGGTTGAAGATTCCGTAAGGTATTACTCTACATACCTCCCCGCTATTTACAAGATAGTTCTCCAACAGGGTTCTGAATTTCTTAAAGAGACCCTTAACGAGCAGCAGCAAAAACTAAGAAAAAGAGCCCGACCAAAAATTTTGATGGCTACTAACTATTCAGAGGCAGTTTATCTGTACGAAAGATACAAAGAGAACCTGCTTGGAGTGATTTCAGATGTAGCTTTTGTAATTAATAAAAACGACCCTGCAAGCAGTGAAAAAATGGATGCAGGGATTGATCTATGCAAACTAATCAAAAGCGACGACCCTCATATGCCTTTCCTTTTGCAGTCATCCCAGGAGAGTATGAGGGATGTTGCTAAGAAACTGGGTGTAGGATTCCTCGAGAAATATTCCAAAACACTTCTCATTCAATTGTCTGAATATATAAGTGAAGAGTTTGCCTTTGGTGATTTTGTGTTTAAAGATCTGGATAACGGCGATATAATAGGTCGGGCTAAAGATCTTAGAGACCTTCAGGATCTTATTATGGAGATTCCCGAAGATGTTCTGATTTATCATGGTTCCAGAAACAGGCTCTCAAAGTGGATGTATTCAAGGGGACTTTTCTCCCTGGCGTCAAAGGTAAAATCTACTCATCAAAGCCACTTTGACTCAATAGATGAGCTGAGAGAGTTTATTGTGCAGGCAATAAAAGATTACAGAATAGTACTGGGTCACGGTGTTGTTGCAAGGTTTGACAAGAGCTCTTACAGCAATTATATCTGGTTTGCCCGTCTGGGTGAGGGATCTTTGGGGGGCAAAGCAAGGGGAATTGCATTTGTTAATAACATGCTCCAAAAATACAACCTTCTGGAAAAGTACGAGGGGGTTAAAATAATGATCCCAAGGACTGTGGTTATTGCTACCGACTATTTTGACGAATTCATAAAAATTAACGGACTTCAGTATGTAATCAACTCTGAAATTTCAGATGATGAGATACTCTCTGAATTTGTAAGTTCAAGATTACCAGAGACTCTTGTTACAGATCTTAGGACATATATTGCCAACTCATACGGGCCACTTGCGGTAAGATCAAGCTCAAAGCTTGAAGATTCGCATTACCAGCCATTTGCAGGCATATATTCAACTTATATGATTCCTCACACCAAGAATTCAGACCAGATGTTAAGACTTCTTGGTAAAGCCATCAAGAGTGTTTATGCCTCAATTTACTTCTCCTCAAGCAGAGCTTACATTCAGGCCACATCTAACCTCATAAGTGAAGAGAAAATGGCTGTAGTTTTACAGGATATTGTTGGAACCGAAGACTCGGGTTTCTTTTTTCCAACAATATCGGGTGTTGCAAGAAGCGTAAACTACTACCCAATCGGATCGGAGCTGCCAGAAGAGGGAATTGTAAATATGGCATTCGGGCTTGGAAAAATAGTTGTAGAGGGTGGTAAAACTCTAAGGTTTTCTCCTAAACACCCTAAGCATGTGCTTCAGCTCTCTACTCCTCAATTGGCACTTAGAGACACTCAGAACGAAATGTATGCGCTTGACCTCAAACCAGAAGAGTTTAAAACATCTGTTGACGACTCAGTAAACCTCAGAAAGTTTGATGTTAACCAGATAAAGCACTTCAGAAATATGAACTTTGTTGCCTCTACCTGGGATATGCAGAGTTCAAGACTGGTAGATAGTAACCTTGAGGAGGGAAGAAAGATTATCACATTCTCACATATTCTGAAATATGACACCATGCCTTTGGCTGAAATACTTAGTGACATGCTTCAGATATGCCATAAAGAGATGCATTCGGCAGTTGAAATAGAATTTGCAGTAAATATGGATGTTCCTAAGGGAGAGGATAAGATTTTCAGTCTGCTTCAGATAAGGCCAATAACAAACAACAATGACAACAAGTCGCTAGACTGGGATAGCATTGATACTGAAGATTCAGTTATTTACTCAGAAAATGCACTCGGGATCGGCTCGATTGAAGGGATTGAGGATATTATTTATATCAAAGAGGAGAGCTTTGACAGCGCTCACACGCTGGAGATTGCAGAGGAGATAAACAGACTGAATCAAAAGCTTAGAGATAAAAAAAGACATTACATTCTCATCGGTCCCGGAAGATGGGGCTCAAGTGACCCATGGCTGGGAATACCTATCAAATGGCCAAATATTTCTGAGGCAAAAGTAATCGTAGAGTGCGGACTTAAAAATTTCAGAATTGAACCAAGTCAGGGAACGCATTTCTTCCAAAACCTCACTTCATTCGGAGTTGGATATCTTACAATTAATCCATATATGAATGACGGACTTTTTAATTCAGAGAAATTGGATTCGCATGATGCTGTCTATGAGAGCAAGTACGTAAGACATGTAAGATTTGATAACCCGCTTTTCATCTATATTGATGGAAGAAAAAACAGAGGAATCATTAAATAGTAAAGCCTTTAGCACTTTTTAAAAAGCTCTTCAAAGTGTTTTTGAAACACATTGGAGACCTCATCAACCGATGGCCTTAAGCCGGTCTCCTTTTCAATTGATGTTACCCCTTTGTCAATAAAACCACAAGGGTTGATATATCTGTAATAGTCAAGATCTGTAGTAACATTCAGCGCAAAACCGTGCATGGTAGCAAATCGAGAGACCTTTACTCCTATGGCACAAATTTTTCTTGCCTGTGGAGTCTCTGAATCTATCCAAACACCAACTGCATTTTTAGATATATCACCCTTGATGCCATAATGTGCAATTGTTTTAATAACAGCCTCTTCTATACGGCGAATATACTCCTTAATTCCTATTTTGAAGTACTCAAGGTCTAATATTGGATACCCTACAAGTTGCCCCGGACCGTGATAGGTTACATCTCCTCCCCTCTCAATGTTGTAAAAAGAGGCATCAATACGTTTTAGCAGATCGGGGCTGAATAGAATATTATTTTGGTTTCCATGTATGCCCATAGTATATACATGGGGGTGTTCAAGCAGAATTAAGGCCATTGGTGAGGATGTCCCATCTTTTTTTGAAGCAATCAAATCATTGAAAATCTGTTTTTGCATATCCCAGGCCTCTTTATAATCGACCAATCCGGGCTTAATTATTTCATAGGGTCTCATGATGTGATATGTTTATCTTTTCCAACGCCTTTTCGGCCATATATGATGACCTTACAAGCGGGCCGCAAAATGCATGATCAAATCCTATTGTTAAAGCATAATCTCTGTAATAATCAAACTGTTGAGGTGTTATATATTCAACCACAGGAATATGGTTTTGACCGGGTCTCAGATATTGACCTATAGTTACAATTCTGCACCCATTATTGTAGAGATCCCTTAGTGCCTCCTCTACCTCTTCAGGCGTCTCACCCAGTCCAACCATTAGACCGCTTTTTGTATAAACTCCCGATTGTGACAGGTATTTTATTGTTTTAAGTGAGGTGTGATAATTGGCCCCTGAACGCACAGCAGAGGTAAGTCTTTGAACAGTCTCGATATTGTGCCCGATAATATGAGATTTTGCACTTATTATTATATCAATCAGCTTCTCATCTGCCTTGAAATCGGGTATAAGTATTTCAACTGTTGTGCCGGGATTGACTTTTTTACATTCATTAATAACTTTAAACCAATGGTTTGCCCCTTGGTCGTCAAGATCGTCTCTTGTTACCGATGTAATAACACAATGTTTAAGACCTAATAATTTAACGGATTGTGCCACCTCAAAGGCCTCTTCATCATTAATAGCTGATGGTTTGCCTGTCTTGGTGGCACAAAAACCGCACGAGCGGGTGCATATATCGCCCAGTATCATAAAAGTTGCAGTCCCGCGACTCCAGCACTCATTTTGGTTAGGGCACCTTCCGCTGCTGCAAATCGTATTTAGGGAGTGCTCCCTGATAATCCTTCCTGTTTCGCCGTAGCCTTTGTCTGTACTAAGTTTTATCTTTAGCCATTCTGGTTTTGGTATATCTCTTTTTTGCATCCGAATTACATTTGACGCAAAGATATCAAAAATGGATAGAGTTAAAAGATGCTACTTATTGACACTATTTGATGAAAGGTACGCCTACCGGAATAACTGCTTTACCTGCAAGATCGTTTATTATTATTGCAGCCATCATGTACCAGGCTCCTAGTGCACAAAAGATCAATTCATAGCCCGCAATTACATTGAATACAGGATAACCAAAGTGTCCTATTACAAGCAGGATGAAACCTATAAGCAGTAGTCCGAAAGTTATAGCCATGGCTTTGTGTACTCTGAGTGCAGCAATAAAAAGAATTACCGTGTACAAAGTCCAGGCAAGCATAAAGAACCCGACGTCGGAATGGCTTGATTTATATATTTCAAAATGGTTTAGCATCCAGATTATGCCCAGTCCTATCCAGAAGCTTCCATATGAAACAAATGCACTATAGCCAAAATTGTTACCATTTTTGTGCTCCTGAAAACCTGCAATCATTTGCGCCAGTCCCCCAAAAATAAATCCCATCGCCACAACCGGACCTAACCCAAGCAGTCCGATATTGTGAAATTGCAGTAGTAAAGTTGTTAATCCAAAACCAGCCAGGCCAACAGCCGCTGGGTTACCCATTTTTCTCTCCATTGATTGATAATTTTTATTAAAAGCGTGCAAAGCTAAATCAAAATTTGAAATATGAAACATATTGGTTTTAAATTGATAGTTATAAAGTTTGACAGACCTTATCAACAAGCCCTGTTTGAGAGGGTTAACCCTATTTTATCTATCTGATTACTTGACGCTTATAGCATTTACAAAAAATATATAAAATTTATCACAAAAATTTTCATCTATTTTGTTTTTTGTTACATTTGCAGGCATAACATTTTTTACGATGAGTGACCAGATAAAACATGAATGCGGGATAGCACTTATCCGTCTCAAAAAACCACTTAGCTTTTACAAAGAAAAATACGGGACATATCTGTACGGGCTCAACCGACTCTATATTTTAATGGAAAAGCAGCGCAACAGAGGTCAGGAGGGGGCTGGTGTGGTTGGTGTTAAGCTTGATATGCCTGCAGGATATAAATACCTTGACAGAGTCAGGTCTTGTGATTCGGAGCCTATACAGGATGTTTTCAGAACAATTCAAAATAACTTTTCACCTGAGGTTATTGCCGGTAAAGATGCTCAGTGGGCTAAACAAAACCTCCCATTTGTATCTGAAATATATCTTGGCCACCTAAGGTACGCCACCTTTGGCAAGAATAACATCGATCTTGTTCATCCTCTTAAGAGGGCAAGTAACTGGAGATCCCGAAACCTTGCACTTGCAGCCAACTTTAATCTTACTAATGTTGATGAGCTGTTTAAAAGCCTCACAGATAAGGGGCAACATCCGCGAGATTATTCCGACACTGTTACATTGCTCGAAAAAGTAGGCTACTACCTTGACGACGAAATTCAAAATCTCTACCGTAAATATCGAGATTTAGGGTTCTCCAAGGAGGAGATAACTCCTCTTGTTGAACAAAACCTCGATTTACAAAATGTCCTATCACTTAGCAGCAAAAACTGGGACGGCGGATATGCCGTTGCAGGTGTAACAGGTCATGGCGACTCTTTTGTTATGAGAGATCCTTGGGGTATAAGGCCGGCCTACTATTACAGCGATCAGGAGGCTGTTGTTGTTGCTTCTGAGGCATCAGTAATAAGAACAGCATTCGGAGCAGACGATTCACTTATAAAAGAGATAGATCCGGGCTATGCCCTGATTATAAAGAAAGATGGAACAGTATCTCATTTGGAGGTTAGAAAGCCTGAAAAAAGGAGCAGTTGCTCGTTCGAAAGAATCTATTTTTCAAGGGGTAACGACAGATCTATTTATAAAGAGAGAAAAAAGCTGGGCATGTTGCTTGTTAACCAGATTTTAAAATCTGTTGACAACGATCTTGATAATACCGTATTTTCTTTTATCCCCAATACTGCTGAGGTCTCATTTTATGGAATGGTCGAGGGAATAAGGGGACACATGCTCAAGGATAAAAAGAGGTTAATTAGGGAGGCTGGCGGAAAATTAAGTGATGATCAGTTGGTTGAAATAATATCACGTGAGCCCAGGGTTGAAAAAATTGTAATTAAAGATGCCAAATTACGCACCTTTATTACCTCTGACAATGATCGGGATGAGATGGTTCGCCATGTGTATGATGTTACTTACGGGGCTATAAATAAGAGTGATAATCTTGTAGTTATTGATGATTCAATTGTAAGAGGCACAACCCTGAAGAGAAGCATTTTAAGAATTCTTGATACACTTAACCCTAAAAGAATTGTTATAGTCTCTTCGGCTCCACAGATCAGATATCCTGACTGTTACGGAATAGACATGACACGAATGGGCGAATTCATAGCATTTAATGCTGCTATTGCACTACTTATTGAGAGAGGGATGGAGAGCGTGATAGATGATGTTTATAACAAATGTAAAGAGCAGGAGGGGCTTCCAAGAGAGTCTTTCAAAAATTATGTAAAAGAGATTTATGATCCTTTTACATATGATGAGGTATCAGACAAGATTGCTTCAATGGTTAAAAACAAATCTGTAAAAGCCGATGTTAAGGTGGTTTTTCAGACAGTTGAAAACCTGCATGAAGCCTGCAGAGAGAATAGTGGTGACTGGTATTTTACAGGAAACTACCCCACCCCGGGCGGCAATAAGGTGGTCAATACAGCCTTTATTAACTGGGTTGAGGGGAAAAACGAGAGGTCCTACTGATAATCACCAATTAAATACATTCTTATGAGAAAAGAGATCAGAGTTTTTGCTCCGGCTACCGTCTCTAATGTCGGTTGCGGTTTTGATGTAATGGGTTTTGCACTCGATACTCCGGGTGACGAAATTGTTCTTCGTACAACGCAACGATCCGGCATTACCATTACGAAAATTACCGGAGACGATGGTAAGCTAACTCTTGATCCTGAGAAAAATACAGCAGGAGTACCCATTATTGAGATGTGCCGAGAGTTTGGCATCAAGTGCGGAATTGAGATGGAGATTCATAAAAAGATGCCATTCGGTAGCGGGTTGGGGTCAAGTGCTGCAAGTGCAGTTGGAGCTACCTTTGCTTTAAACCACCTTCTTGAACTTAACCTCTCAAATAAAGAGCTTCTTAGGTTTGCCCAGGCAGGTGAGATGATAGCCAGTGGATCGGAACATGCCGACAATGTCGCACCCTGCCTTTACGGAGGCTTTATTCTTATAAGAGGTTACAAACCTGTTGATATTGTTACTCTTTCATCGCCGGAGAATCTGTTTTGCACAGTAATTCACCCTCATATCGAAATCTCTACTAAAGAGTCAAGAAAGCTTTTACCTGAATCTATTCCTGTAAATGATGCAATAGCCCAATGGGGGAATTGCGCAGCCCTTGTAGCAGGGCTCTTAACGGGTGATTATGAATTGATAGGCAGAAGTATAGAGGATCATTTTGCAGAGCCTGTAAGGGGGAAATTCATACCTCAGTACGCTCAAATAAAGGAGGCCGCCCTTAAAAGCGGAGCTTTGGGGTGCAATATTTCCGGTTCAGGGCCATCTGTTTTTGCTCTCTCTTCCGATTTAGAAACAGCAAAAAAAGTTGGAGCAGCAATGAAAAGTCAACTAGACAAAATTGAGCTTGCTTCTGACATCTATATATCAGGAATTAACCGTAAGGGTCCAAAAATTATTGAACTTATTTAAGATCAAATGAAACTCTACAGTACTTTAAATAAAGATATTAAGGCTAATTTTACAGAGGCAGTAATTAATGGAATTCCACCGGGTGGTGGCCTCTATATGCCTGCAGCACTTCCAAAACTAAGAGGTGACTTTTATAAATCGCACAGAAATTCATCTCTGCCAGAAATCGCACTTGAAATAAGTACTATTCTTATTGGTGACGAAATACCCGAGGCCCAACTTAAGTCAATAATTTTTGATAATATTACATTTGACGCACCTCTTAAAGAGTTGGAAAAGAATAAATTTGTACTTGAGCTTTTTCATGGCCCTACCCTTGCTTTCAAGGATTTTGGAGCAAAATTCATGGCAGGTGTACTCTCATATTTTACCAGAAACAGTAACAGGGAGACAATAGTACTGGTTGCAACATCAGGTGACACTGGGAGCGCCGTGGCAAACGGATTCCTTGGAAAAGAGGGAATAAAGGTGGTTCTTCTTTACCCTTCAGGAAAGGTTAGTAAAATTCAGGAGCAACAGCTGACAACAATCGGTGGCAATGTAACAGCGCTTGAAATTGATGGCACATTTGATGACTGCCAGAGGCTTGTAAAAGAGGCTTTTGCAGATAGTCAGCTTAATTCAACTCTTTCTCTCTCTTCGGCAAATTCAATAAATATTGCCAGATTGATTCCCCAATCATTCTACTATCACTATGCATACAGCAAGCTTGAAGATAAAGGGCTACCTGTTGTATTCTCAGTACCCAGCGGAAACCTCGGCAACATTACAGCAGGACTATTTGCTAAGGAGATGGGGCTACCGGCCAGGAAGTTTATTGCGGCTGTAAATGCAAATAACATTGTTCCGGAATACCTCCGCACCTCAGTTTTTACATCAAAGCCTTCTGTGGCTACCCTTTCCAATGCAATGGATGTAGGTAATCCAAGCAACTTTCAACGAATTTTTGAGTTGTTTAAAAATGACTACCCCGCAATTAAAAGCCTGATTTACAGCAAATCTTACTCCGACTCCGAGACTCTGAATGGGATAAAAGAGGTACTGGATTTGTATGACTACACAATTGATCCGCATGGTGCTGTGGGTTATCTGGCAATGAAAGACTTTTTAAATGAGCAGCATGAATCCTTAGTCTCTGTTATTCTTGAGACTGCTCATCCTGCAAAATTTTATGATACAGTAATCTCAGCCACCGGCAAAGATTTCGATATTCCGGGCAGTCTGACTAACTCACTTAACAAGAAGAAGCATTCAATTAAAATGGCTGCTGATTTTAATCATTTAAGGGATTTTTTAAAAAAATTTGAATAGATAGTTGTATATTTAGCAGTAAATTCATAATTGTTCTGACAATTTATGCAACATACTATCAGATTTATTTTTTTAATAATAATATTGTTTCTCTTTTCGTGCAACAACACCAAATCTCCCGAAACAAATATTACGGCGTCCAAAACTATGCCTGCCAAGGGCATAGTTCAAAATCCGGATAGCCTCAGGCAGCCAGATATAATTCCTGCCAAATCTCCAATTGTCACAATTCCCGACAAATCGCTTGAAATCCCTGCACCTTCAAATGTTTATCCATCCGGTGAACCCAATACAATCATAATTGGCGCCCCTGTTGTTAAGGTTATTGGGAGAGATGGTACAACACAACCTAAAAGTAATCCGGCAAAGGTTAATCCGATTTTTTGCAAAGCACCTGATGTAATAGCGGTTAAAGACCCATATATCAAAGATATTAATCCTCATAATTTCAGCAGTTTCAGTAAGCTTCAAGGCTTAAGACATGATCAGATAAGGTCGATAATTCAGGACAAAATGGGTAATATCTGGCTTGGTACCGACGATGGGCTGGCAAAATACGACGGGAAGTTTTTTTACCATTACACTACAAACCAAGGGTTAAATAATAACCTTATTCTTAAAGTAATCCAGGATAGTAAAGATAATATTTGGTTTGGTGCATTTCGCGGAGGTGTAACCAAATATGATGGAAAGTATCTCACAACCTTCACTGTAAATGAGGGGATGCCCGATAACGTTGTTAACACCATTTTTGAAGATTCTTATGAAAATTTGTGGTTTGGAACAGGTAAAGGAGTAGTTAAATATGATGGTGACAGCTTTACAACATACAGCACTGATAACGGGCTGGCAAGTAACGATGTAAGAGCCATAAATGAAGATAATAACGGTAACATTTGGATTGGAACATATAGCGGAGGAATCTCTGTCTTAAAAGGAGATGAATTTTGGAACTACACACAAAATGAGGGTCTTCCTTCTAACTCAATCAGCATAATATTAAAGGCTGATAATGGTAATTTATGGATAGGGACAACTGATAATGGAGTTTTAAACTTCGACGGAAATAGATTTTTACTTTACACAACCGATGAAGGATTAACCAATAATTCTATCAGAGACATAACCGAAGACAGCAGAGGAGGTATGTGGATAGCTACTGCCGACGGAGGAGTTTTAAGATTTGACGGTAAGTTCTTTACCAGATTTGGCTCTGAAGAGGGTATGAGTTCAAACTACATCAGGGCTGTGCTAGAAGATAGAACAGGTACTCTTTGGTTTGCAACAAGAGGAGCAGGGCTTGTAAGGTACGATGGGAACCTTTTTACCCATTTAACTACAAATGAAGGGCTTAGTAACAACAGAGTTTACAGCTTACTTCAGGATGGCACGGGTGCTATATGGATAGGTACATTTGGAGGTTACGTGACCAAGTGCACTTTCAAAGAAAAAGATGGCATAAAGAGGGCTTATTTCTCTCAATTCGGGAGAGAACAAGGTTTGCCTGGAAGTCGTATCTATAAGATAATGGAGGATTCCAAAAATAGAATCTGGTTTGGAACAGATGGTAGCGGCATAGCTGTTTATGATGGCACAAGAACACTCACTTATAATACAACTCACGGGTTAGCAGACAACGTTATAAGAACATTATATGAAGATTCAGTGGGCAATATTTGGATTGCAACATATGGCTCTGGTGTATCAAAATTTGATGGGCACAATTTCACCAACTATTCTGTAAACGAAGGTCTAAGCAGCAATAATGTTTTATCCATTTTGCAGGATAAAGAGGGCAAAATATGGTTTGGAACAGATGGTGGCGGTTTGACAACGTTTGATGGTAAACAATTTACTCACTTCAATCAGGAATCAGGCTTTTTTAGCAACACAGTTTACAGCATTATACAGGATAACCGGGGTGATTTATGGTTTGGAACAGGTGGAAACGGACTCATACGATTTGATGGAGTAACCTTTCAACAGTTTGGTGAGGAGTCAGGCTTAAATAACAATCACATTTTGTCTCTATTGCAAGATTCCAGAGGCAATATAATCAGTGGAACAAGATTTGGTCTCAATAAACTTAAAACTGAAAACATTGAGCAGATTGTCAATCACACAGGCAGCCCGTTTTTCAAGAGCTATAATTTTGAAGATGGTTTTATTGGCATCGGTTGCAATTTGGGAGCAATTGCAGAGTTAAATGACGGGAATATCTGGATTGGGACTAATGACCGTCTTACTATTTTCAACCAGAACGGGAGAGATGTGGCTGATGCCAAACCCTCGCTTATGCTTACAAACATCCAACTCTTTAATGAAAGTATACCTTGGGAAGAGCTCACATTAAACAGGGATACCGCTTTAACACTTCAAAATGGAGTGAAAATTAAGAACATCAGCTTCGACGATATTTCAAGATGGTATGGTATACCACAGAACCTTAAACTACCTCATAATTATAATTATATATCATTTAATTACAATACAATCAGCCACTCTCAAATTCGTAAAGCACGTTACAGATATATACTTGAGGGGCTAAACAACAATTGGAGCTCTCTTACCGATAGAACTGAGATCTCTTTCGGGAATCTGGATCCTGGAAAATACTCCTTTAATGTACAGGCAGTCAACAGCGATGGATTATGGAGTGATGTTACTTCTTTAAGCTTTAAAATTAAGCATCCGTGGTGGCGAACATGGTGGTTTTATAGTGCATTGGGTTTGTTGGCTTTAGTGTTAATTTATAATCTAATTAAACGAAGAGAACATAAATTTAAAAAAGACAAGCAGTTACTTCAATCTAAAGTAACTATTAAGACACAAGAACTTATCGATAAGAACGAAGAGCTGCAAATTATCAATCTGGAGAAAGATAAACTATTATCAATAATAGCACATGATTTAAGAGGCCCGTTTAATGGATTTTTGGGTCTTTCTGAAATATTGGCACATAACCTCAAAGATCTTACAGAAGAAGAAATTAGCGATATCGCTACAAACTTAAACTCCTCTGCACACAATCTATACAACCTTCTTGAGAACCTTCTTCAATGGTCGAGAATGAGGCAGACCTCCTACCCTTTCAATCCATCAGTAAAAAACCTTAACTCTCTTGTTGAGGACAATATGGCTATTCTCTTGCAAACTGCAGATTCTAAAAATATAAAATTACAATACAGCGTACCAGGAAATATTGATGTATTTGTTGATATTAATATGTTCCAGACAATCATCCGCAACCTCGTTTCCAATGCAATTAAATTTACCGATCAGGGGGGAGAGGTTGCATTAATTGCACAAAAAATCAATGACAATGAAGTAACCTTATC
Organism: Bacteroidetes bacterium HGW-Bacteroidetes-7; assembly: GCA_002842465.1. GTDB lineage: Bacteria > Bacteroidota > Bacteroidia > Bacteroidales > UBA932 > Bact-08. The sequence goes on along the minus strand of PHDA01000010.1, from coordinate 22,511 downwards.
GGTAAGAGATACAGGAATGGGAATGTCAAGGGAGGTAATTGATAACCTTTTCAAACTTAATACTATATCAAACCGTCCCGGAACAGAAGGAGAGCCAAGTAGCGGGCTTGGTTTGATTATATGTAAAGAGTTTGTAGAAAAGCACGGAGGAACACTTTGGGCTGAGAGTGAAGAGGGCAAAGGTTCGCTTTTCAGCTTTACAATTCCAATTCACGACACACTAAAAAAACAGAAAAAATGAAGAAAAGATACCTATTGTTAATCTATACATTAGTTTTAACATTAACGGGTTGCGATAAGCTCAAAGAGCTGGCAACATTAAGAATCAACACAAAAATTGAGACTGAAATACCAATAGTAATCGCAACCAATCTCCCATCAGCTGCAGCCTTTGGAGAAAATATTCACATACCGCTTAACTTCTCTGAAACTCATGTTATAGAGCTTCTGGACAATTTTGATATTAAGCCTTATCTTAAAAAAATTAAAGAGATTGATCTTAGTGAAGTTGAGATTACAGCCTTGGGAATGCAGCCGGGTCAGGTAATAAATTCCGTAACCCTTGAGGTTGCTGGAATCGGTCATATTTTAACTCTCACAAACATATCCTCTACCAATAATACCTTTAAACCAACAATACCTCAATCATTATTGGATGCCGTTGCAAGCAAATTCCTTAACGAAGAGAAGATAACCGTGACAGTATACGGCAGTGCTAATGCACCTATGTCTATTTCGGTTGGAGTGAGTATTGAGGCAGGTATAATTGCTTATGTGCTTAAATAGCAAAGTACTTATCTAAAGCTCTGTTGATCTCTTTTGTGCCATATTGATTACATTTTCAAAATGTTTGTCAATATGGTTTTCATTTAGATAATTGAGCCCCGCTTCTGTGGTTCCGCCTTTGCTTGCAATGTTTGTTATAAGTTCGTCTATGCTTAATCTGTTGCAGTTGTTTCTGTAATACGCTGCAGTTCCTTCGAGCAACCCGGCCAGCATGTTATTCATTTGGTTATCTTCCAAGCCCAGTTGTCTGATTTTGTTCTTTTGAACATCAATCAGTTTTAGTAAAAAGGCAGGGCCACTGCCAAAGATTGCAGTGAAGAGGTCGAAATGGGTTTCGTCGATTTCGATGAGCTGTCCGGAGCTTTGCAGGAGTCGCTTTACTTCATTTTTGTGTTTATGTTGGATGTTGTTTGTTGTGTATGCTGTGACTGAGTTGCCAAACTCTAGGGCCAGATTTGGCATAATTCTTATAATTGATGTTTCCTGACCCAGGGTTTGCTCTATGTAGGTTATTCTTTTGCCTGCAACCGGGGATACAAAAAGCTTCTCGTTGATGTTGGTTTTTGACAATACATTTAGAACTTGGTCAAGATTCTGTGGCTTGATTCCCAACCATATAATATCTGAATTTTCAACCAATTTATTGATTGACTTGCTGCATTTTATGCTGTTTTCTGAATTTGTTCTTGAAATGTATGTGAACTCTTTCTCTCCAATTTTTTGAAGGTATGCGTGAATCGCTTTTATGACATTACCATACCCGATAAATCCGTGTCTCATGTTATAATTTTAATATGTGATTAAATGGTTCTGCAGATTGTGTTTGCAGAAATTATTGACTGAGATTGGGCATAATGAAGCCCCATCTCCTACGAGATTGTTAGGAAATTATACCCCAAAGGGGGGGACGAGAGTATGAAAGTTACGTATCAAACTTAGTGTTAAGTAATTTTAACGTGGCAAATGTAGTTTTAAATTATTATAAAAACAAAAAACTATTTACTGCAGCTGAATAATGTATTCATTATTTTTATATATTTGTTAAAGAAAGAGTTAAGAAATCAATAAAGACTGTCCGAAACATTAAGCTTCTCGCTATTTTGCACTTTTTAAGCAGCTTATATTTACTAATACTTTTATTTCATGAGGAAATCAATATTATTCCTATTTGCTTATTTTTTAATAAGTTGCGCGGGATCTTCGAAAAAAGAGGATAAAGCGGCTCTGGCTGAACCCTACATGATATCTTTTGATCTCGAAAATTTGTCTGACAAAGATGCTCCAATGATGAGTGATGTTATTGATTCGCTCGAATATATTAAACTGGAGTATAGTAATGAATTCCCGATTGGAATTATCTTAGATGCAAAGCGCCCTTATATAACAGATGATTATATATTTATTTACTGTTCTCATGGAGCAGGTCTTCTTCAATATAGACGGAGCGGAGAGTTTGTCCGTAAGATCGGTTCATACGGAAGAGGTCCAGGTGAGTATTTACAACTAAGGGGATTTGTGATAGATGAAAAAATGGGAATTGTTTACACAATTCTTAATTGGAGGGCAGTTATTGCAAAATATGATTACTTAAGTGGTAAATACTTGGGAGAACTGCCAATTATAGATTTGAACGGGAAATTAATGACGATGTACAATAACAATGTAGCGAGTATATATTCTTTATCTGATAGTGAAGTATTCGTAAACCCCTCTGGAACAAAAAGAGCTCAAGAATCAAAATACGATGCTTTTTATACTTTAGACCTCTCTTCTGGTCATATTGCTAAACATAAAGAAAGTAGAATTTACGGATTAGACAATTTAGGAGTTAACATACAAGAATCAGCTGTCTTGGCTTCTATTACTAACATAGTTTGGTATGACAGCAATAATCGTCTAAATTTCTGGGAGTCCTTAAATGATACTGTGTTTGTAGTTAATTCTGATTTCACTACAACTCCGCGTATAATTGTCGATTTCGGCAATTATAAGCTTGATGTACAAACGACATTGTCAGTATTTGATTCTGCTGTATATTCAAGTAAACTACGCATATTGGACCGTTTATGTGAATCTTCACGTTATATCTTTTTTCTATTTGCCTTTCAAAACAGGTATATATCTACAGTTTACGATAAATCTACCGGAAATCAAAATATTTTGGGATCAATGTCTAGTGATCAGTTTAAAATCAATAATCTATTTATGGGTCTTTACAACGATATTGATGGCGGATTTTCAAATATGATGCAGTATGATAAAGATATGTGGTTTAGATCATATAGTGCAACCAAAATGATAGATATCCTTACTCCAGAACATTTTGGAGATGTAAAATCAAAAGTCAAATATCCTGAAAGACTAGATAAACTCAAAAAATTTGTATCCGGTCTTGATGAAGGAGATAATCCGGTATTTGTAATTGCGCACTTAAAGAAAAACAAATAATAAGAATGAAGCTTCTAAATTAGATATTTATGAAAAATCCTCTTATAACAGTTGTAATACTAATTTTTGCTGTTGTTTCGTGTAAGAATAATAACTCATCCGAAAAAACTGTTGAGTTTTCTTTTTCAAAATTACAAGTCGTAGATTCATCAAAATACTCGTCACTAATTGATCATATCAGCATTATACCATTAGATACGGCCAAAAAAATATTTATAAGTAATCGCTCTATGATGGAACTCTTTAATGGCAAGTATTTTATATTACAAAAGGGTAATATTTACGAGTATAATGAAATAGGTAAATTTGTAAATAAGATTCCCATAATGGGTAGAGGGCCAAATGAAGTTATTGAAACTACTGATTTTTTAATTGATACTGATGGAAATTTAGAAATCCTTAGTATTATTGACCAAAACATTACAAAATATGATAATTCTGGAAAGTTCATCGAAAAAATTCCCACTCCGGTTCGATCATATTCTTTTTCTAAAACAAGAGATGGGGGCTATTGGTTGTCAAAAGGAGCAATATACTTTGATGTTAACCCTGTTGGGCTTGCACAAGTCTACAAAATAGATAATAAGGGTAATATAGTTGCAAAATGTCTAAGCAGGGATGCTATTGATTTTTATGGTCCTCTAGTAGAAAAAAACTTTTCATCTACAGGGAATCGCGTTTATTATAAAAACATGCTTGATGGAAGGATATACCGACTTTTGGATACTAGTGCAATAATAAGCTATTCATTCGATTTTGGAGAATATCAGATTTCCGAAGATGTCCTGAAATTAGACAAAGAGAAGATAGTGGAGATAATTATGAAAAGTGGTAATATCAGCATTAATACTTTTCATGTAAATGAGAATTATTTGTATGCTTGTTTTATGAAAGAGGGTACAGAAAAAAAGATTAACCATTTTTTATATGACATTAAAAATAAAAATTACTTATTAATTTCTTTTAGAAGCAATTCGCCTGAGGCTATCTATTTTAATACACCAAAATTATTAACAGCTGATAATGAATTGGTTTTCATAGTAGAACCTGAATTTTTTGACGAAATTAGTGAAAAGAATAGACAAGCATTTTCAAGCAAATTAAAGTCAATAAATTCATCAATAAACAAAAATGCATATATCCTCAAATTACAAATTGATGATTCATTGTTTAAAAATTTATAATTCTGAGGCACTGTCCAAAATTTTGCGTAAACGATAACTGAGGTTTCATTATTACAATATAATTCTGTTATCAAATATTCTAGTAATCTTATTTAGGTCTATCGCCCCATTTCTGCTCAAACGAATCCAGAGCATTGGTGCTGCATCTTTGTTTATAGCTCCGTAGATTATTTTAAGATCACTCTTTAAACTCTTTTTAATCCTTATAGGTCACATACCGACAACTTGTGTAACCTAATTGATGATAATTGATAGGGAGGATCCGGAAAGGTTGATGTCATATATACTACGTAATTCATCCTCAATATCTGACACACTCATTCCTTTGGCATAAAGTGAGATTACAAGCTTTTCAATAGATAAACCTCGGCTCTGTGTTTGAGGACAGATAACCGATGAATAATTGAGCCTGAAAATGGATCCTTTTTGCTTTTATTTGCTTTTGAAATTGCGCTTATAGTCCAATTTGTATTTTAGCATTTCGAGTGCTATACTTAAGCTGAGAAAATATTACATTGTTTGCATCTTGAAAGTTTTCACCGCCATAATATTCTGTAATATCCACACCCAAAATAGAAACCCTGTTGGATCAAGCTTTTTCGCTTCATTGGGAAATACTCCTTCTACAGTAATTGCTTTGAGTGCATAATCATCTGTATTCAATAATTCGAGTGATTTTCGTATAGACCACAGAACATGAAAATCGTCTCCGGCGTTTGATTCCGGGGCATCGGAAATTACTCGGCTGTTTTTGTCCATAATTTCTAAATCTTTTCAATTATTTCTCTCCTCACCACTTCCCAAGCATCCTCATTGTTATATTCAATTCCCGGCTTGAGGATAATATGAATATCATCTAAAAATTCGTGGTCAGTCATTTTTTCTGCCATATTAATAAGGAACTGTTTTTGTGTAGGCGGTTTGTCAACCGAAGACTGCATGTAGGTCTTGTAACAATGTATAAGTTTTTCAATATCGACTTGTTGGTTTCTCAAAGCCCAGTATAAATCGAATAAATCGCGACCTTTTCGTCTTTGATACAAGGCGCGTAATTTTGTGCCCAAGAGTTCTTCTAATTCGTATCCTGTCAACATACATTCAGCGGAAAACCAACCGTTTTCTACTTTGTAGGGAATTTGTTTTAATCCTAACACATGAAAATGTTCGCGTGTATTGATTTCTATTTTCAACCGCATATTGATTATCGGCTGTGTGCTTGTGTCAAAACGGTAAATGATGGTGTTGTTGTGAATATGTTGCTTTACTGTCCTCTTTGTACCAAGAAACGACAGTCGCTCACGGATTTGTTTGAGTATAGGGTTGATTGGTTCAGAATTGATTTGCACTAAATCAATGTCTTCGGAATAGCGCGCTTGTGGCTGTAAATACAACTTATGCAAGGCTGTTCCTCCTCGAAAAGCCAATGCATTTTTCAATAAATCGTCGGAAAATATTTCTACCAGCGCCCTTGTAATGATTAAATCTTGTTCGACTTGTGCATTAGCAGGCCAAGGGGCTTGCGTTTTCCATTCAACCAAGTATCGTTGAGGTATCATAAATCGCTTTCTATTTCCATATTTTTAATTACTTTCCATATTTCATCTACCTCGCCTTGTTTCTCTTTTTGAACAGATAGCAAGACCGGGACAACGGTTCTACTATTTAATATTTTCAACAATGCTTCGGCCAATTTTTTTTCACCTAAAACTTTATCAAAAATATAGCCTAAGCGCTGAATAACCGGCGTACTTGGGAATCGCTTGGCCGTTCGTGAAAGCGTAGATACTTTCATAACTTGCGCCAATTCCTGCAATACGGTTGTCGCCCTGTTTAGTCCAATTTTTTCGTTATAAGACAATAAATCAAGTGCCGTCAATTCGGGAGAAGAAACATTGATGTAACCTACATTGGTTGTCTTTTGTACAATATCATCCTGTTCCCAATTGTTTTTCGATAAAAACAAAATTTTCAACTTCTTACTGTTAATGCTTCTTGGGGCAGGGGTTTGTGCTATCACAAAATACTCCATGGGCTGCTGATGTGCTGCGCCATTCAAAGCCGCCGCAGATAGTAATGCCACATAATATGGCTTATTTAGCGATTTCATTAAATCGTCGATAAACAAATATGGTGGCAACATTCCTTGCTTGGAATATTCGGGTGAAATAATAGCGTAAAAACCCTTACGGATTTGTGCTATCTGCTTCTTAACTTTATACCTGTACAATCCTTGCAAAAGCGTTTCTTCCGATAAATCGAACCGACCACGCAACTCATCAAAAGCAAAGGTGTAACGACCTTGTGATTGCAGTTCCACAAAGAATTTGTCCCAATTTGCAATCTTATTCTTTTCTATTAAATTATTCATGTTGTATATTTGCAAACCACTACATATATCGTAGTGGTATGTAAATATAGACTTTTGATTCATAACTTACAAAAGTTGCCATATTTTACAGTAGAAAATTATGGATCGAAATGTTAAATATCTGTAAAACAGTTGATAGTAAATTAGGGTGGTTCGGATAGGACTGCCTCCTTTCAGTCGGCGTTCCCTGGTGGGGGGTCAAAATTCCCTTTTTGTCGGACTATTGGACCCCCTAAAAGGGGATTCTGACAATTGAAGCTAAAGTGAATTTTTCTTTATTATATGCTTAATTGGATTTATAAACCTCTGAAATAGACTTAAATCTTCTGTGATAATTTCACTTGTTCCAGACATTTCTTCTCCCAGCTCTAATTTAATTCCGTAGTTTGTAATTAAACCATCTGGAAATTTTACATTAAGAATTAGAACTTTTTTATTATTAATAGTAGTCGGCACTTTTGAAATAGTCATTATTTCAACTTGAATCATACCATATTGCATAAACGGATAGTTATCAAACTTCACATTTACTTTTTGTCCGATTCTTATTTTCCCTGCTCCTTGCATTGGTAAATAAATCTTGCCGGATATCCCCTTATTCATATTGGGAATTATTGTCAACACAATTTCTCCTGCATTAATATTTTGGTTTTCCTGCCAAAAGCTCGTCAAGGCCACAATTCCTCTTATAGGGCTAATTAGTAGATAGCTTCTCTCCCATTCAGTTATTTGAGATAACAAAATATTAAAATTACCTATGATTGAGTTTTCATAACTTTTTACAATATCTTCCTTATCTTGGTTAAGTTCAAAAACCGACTGATCTGCCTGTAATATGGACAGCTTCATATTAATAATTGATGATTTCGTATTTTCAAATTGCTGGTTAGCAGCAAGAAACTTAGTTTGACTTTGTTCTATATCTGTCTGAGATAAAACGCCAAGCCCAAAGAGTAGCGAATCTCTTATGTATGATCGTTTTGATAGTTCATATTGTTCAGAAGAGATAATCAACTGCCGTTCACTTAAATTCAACATTAGTTTTTGTTGTTCAATCTGATTTTTAATAAATACAATCTTTTTCTCGTGATAATTAATTTCCATAAAATTTTTGAAGTCATTATAGCTTTTCAGAAATTGAGTATATGCAGACTGAATATTACCTAATTTAAGATTGACTGGAAATGTTGGACTATTAAGAATTTCTCCGCTTGAGATTAATTTAGAAAAGCTGTTGCACAAATCTTTAAGTATTTTATAACTCGAATACTCCGTTGGATTTTCAATAATAGAAACAACTTCATTTGCTTCAACCGAATCTTCATCTTTTACAAAAAGCTTCTCAAGCCGGCCACTTACTTTTGAGATAATATTTGCCGGCAATATCTCGGATGTAACAGTTATAGGTGCTGTAATAACATCCGGATATTTGAAGAAAGAACTCCCAACTAGAATAATGAGGACTACAAGGAAAATTACACCTATGCCCCAACGAATTATCCAACGTGGCGGTCTGGACAAGATATCATTCACCTCTTCTGAGCGAATCTCAATATTGTAATCATTTTTCGTTGCCATAATTAATTCCCAAGTTCTAATTGGTTTTTCACTAACTGAAAGTAGGCCCCTTTTGCTGCAGTCAGTTCCTGATGAGTGCCCTCCTCTATGATAAGCCCTTTATCAAGAACAACAATTTTATCTGCATTTTTCACTGTGCTAAGCCTGTGAGCTACAATAATCACGGTTTTTCCAATGAAAAAATCATCCAAGTTTTCCATTATTGTTCTCTCATTGTTTGAATCCAGCGCGTTTGTAGCCTCATCCAGAAAGATAAACTGAGGATCCTTATATACTGCCCGAGCGATTAATATCCGTTGCTTCTGCCCTTGACTCAGCCCTACACCCTCTTGTCCGATTTTAGTATTATACCCCAGTGGAAGAGATTCAATAAAATCCAGAATGTTGGCAATTTCAACGGCTTGGCCTAATTTCTCTTTATCTATATGCTCCGCTCCCGGAGCAATATTATTGGCAATTGTGTCTGAGAAAATAAAGCCATCCTGCATTACAACGCCACACTTCTTGCGCCACGCATTCATACTAAAGGTATTTAAATTGTTTTCGCCTAACATCAGCAATCCTTTTGATGGAGGATAAAAACCTAACAATAGCTTAATAATTGTTGTCTTACCGCTTCCGCTGACTCCAACGATGGCTGTTGTCTTTCCGGAGGGAATTGTTAGATTGATGTCCCTTAACACATAATCTTCTCCACTTCCGGCATATTTAAATGAAAGGTTATTTATTAACAGAGCCTTGTCTTTTGGAATTTCTGTTATCAGGGAGCTGTCTACAGCCTCTTCATCATCTTTACCATGTATTTCGGCCAATCGTTCAAGACTAATTCTTGCATCCTGAGTCTGTTGTACAAATACAATAATTTGAGAAATTGGAGCATCAAGCTGTCCAATAATATATTGCACAGACAACATCATACCAAGAGTCAAATCACCTTTAATTACTGAGTTTGCTGCAACAACAGTAATAATAATATTCTTAAATTGGTTTATTAATGTTCCTCCAGCTTCTTGATACTGGCCCAATGCTAATCCTTTGGTGCTAATTTTGAACAACTTTGCCTGAATTCTTTCCCACTCCCATCTCTTCTGCTTTTCACAAGTATTAAGCTTTATTTCCTGCATACCGGTGATTAGTTGGATAACACTACTTTGAGTGGCTGCATTTTGGGTAAACGATTTGTAATCCAGCTCTCTCCGTCTTTTCATAAACAGAGATATCCAAAGAATATATAGGCTGGAGGCAATAAAGAAAATAGAGAAAATGGCTATATTATAGTAGAGTAGCACAATCCCGAATATTACTATATTGAAAAATGAAAATAGAATATTGAGTGAAGAACCGGTTAAAAAAGTCTGAATTCTTTTATGGTCGCCAATTCTCTGCATTAGATCGCCAGTCATTTTAGTATCAAAAAAACCAACAGGCAGACGCATCAATTTTATAAGAAAATCCGAAATGAGAGAGATATTGATTCTGGCTCCCAAATGCAATAATATCCAACTCCTGATAAAATTAACTGAAGCAGTACTCAATGCCAATACCATTTGAGCAATCAACACCAGCCATATAAAATTTATATTCTTAGTTCCAATGCCTATATCGACAATATTCTGGGTTAAAAAGGGTAATATCAATTGAATAAGGCTACCAAATATTAACCCGATTATAAGTTGCAGAATAAATTGTTTATATGGCTTTACATATGAGTATAAAAATCCAAAGCCGTTTCTATTAACCTTCTCTCCTGGTTCGACATAAAATTCAGGGGTAGGTTCCAGAAGCAAAGCGATACCCTTATCTTCTCCTCCGGACTTTGTGCTTATCCAGGAGCGATTGAATTCTTCCGGAGTAAACGCTGCCAACCGGGCGGCAGGGTCTGCTACATATATTTTTATTCTTTTACCGGTACGTTTTATTTTATAGACTACAACAAAATGATTTTGATTCCAGTGAACGATACAAGGCAGAGGTGCTTCGCATAATTCTTGAAAGGATAGCTTTGCTCCCAACGATTTAAATCCTATACTTTCAGCGGCATTACTTATCCCAAGCATAGATACACCTTGCCTAGTATATTCACTCCTTTGGCGCAAAGTATCAAGACTAAATGTTTTGCCATAGTATTTGGAAATCATTCTAAGACAAGTCGGCCCACAGTCCCTCGAGTCTAATTGTGAGTAATGTGGAAATTTCATGAGTCAAATATGAATAATTTATATAATTAGCGCTTTTGTTTCATTTTATACACAATAATTACAGAATTTGAGTTATCTGTGAGTGTCGCCTTTAGTTTTGAACCTATCGAATTTGGATTTTTAGTTTGAGTTTCTATTATTGATAAAGAATTTACGATAGAAACCAGTGTACCTTTGTTATTATTTATAGGAATTACTGGTAATTCATTTAGCTCATCATTGAATTTTTCGTTTGGAATCAGAATCGTCTTATTGTCTTCCCGGTTGACAATGGCAATGTTTCTCTTTGTCCCATAGTTTATCCTTAATGTCAGAAACTTATCATTTATATCCAGAAGCCATATCATGCTCTTACTCCTAATCCAATTTGAACCCTCAAGTTGTGCAGGCGTAACATTGAATATGTCAAACTCCGGTATTCCTTCTATTTTAATTTTATATAGCTCATTAAATGATTTATCTTCTGAGCGAAACTCGAAGATTGAATTATGTGTCAAAGGGAAGAAATATGTTCTGCTATTTTTAGAAATAAAAGTTGTTCCTTCCGAAAAAAAAGGACGCTCGGTAACTGCTTTAGGTATTGGAAGAAACCCTTTTATATATTCACCTGTGGGAGAGTACAGCTTAAGAGAATAATATTTGCCGTCAACGGTATCGGCAGATGTTATTGAATAGTTTATAAGGTAACAACCATCGGGCATGTATTCCATTGCTAAAAAAACAGTTGAAGGGCCCGATTTCTCTGTTATGTATTTTCCTTCAATATCGTAATATGTAAGTTTATTATCGGATTTTACAATTAAGCTGTCGCCATTTGACATAAAATTACTGATTCGTGTATACTCACCCGGTCCTCTTCCTGTTTTATTCTGTCTGTACAAAAAATTCCCGGTGGTATCAAATACTGTATAGTAATATCTGCTGAATTTTCTTCCGGATAAAATGAATAAATTCTCTTTAATAAAAATAATATTCGCTACTTCTCCGAATAAAGACGAATCGATAGTCTCAAGAGGAATAACCGATTGTAATTCATATACGTCATTAAACGTGAATTCCCCCTGGGAATCTGGATTTATACTTATAACATTAAGGTCTTGTTCATTCTGCCGACAGGATGATAACAATACCAGTATAAATAATAGACATTTCTTCATAATTCTAACGCTAATCTAATTCCCATTGTTTTATTAGACATATTTGGCAGAACGCTATTATTTATATTAATAGTCATCAATTCTGCTTTGGAGGAATAGCTTCCTCCTTTTGCAATCTTAGTCGTTCCCATATAAGGGCCTAGATAGTGATTCTTATATTTATAGGGTTCAGGATTAGACCAATCAATGCACCATTCACTCACATTTCCGCTCAGGTCATAAAATCCTAACTGATTAGGCTTTTTAGTTTTCACAGGTAATATTCTATTTTGAACCTTATTGTTATAGTTCGCGTATAAATACAATTCCTCTTCTTTTTCTGTTCCGGACCAGCCTAGATTACGCGAATTTGCACCAGTCGCTTTATCCCATTCTTCTTCAGTTGGTAAACGATATTTTTTACCTGTTATTTTGCTTAATTTTTGTGTAAAAGCAACTGCTGTGAACCATGATACATAACTAACAGGTTCATTTTTATCTCTTTTATAAGTTGGATAATATTCTCCGTAAACTGATTTCCATAGAGCATGAGTTACCTCTGTTTCTCCAATATAAATGCCGTTATCTATCTCTATCATTCTAAATATATAACCATTTACATTCTCGAGAAACTGCTTCGGATTGTCTGAGATGTTATCTGCGATTTTGGATAGGATAGTATCCGGGATCTTCTGGAGCAGTTTGTCAGCGAATTCTTCAACACGACTACAATTTGCGAAAGCTTCTTTATATATCTTCGCATTTTTCTTCTTTTTATTGTATTTCCCAGCGTAACAATTTTCCTGGTCAATGGCCTTGAAAATAACGAAATCTTTATTTTCAAATACATTAGAATATCTCAGGGCTGAATCGTGATCCTTATAGGTCAATACTTCTTTGCCGGCTAATGATAATTTACTGTTGAAAATATATTTTGGTTTAAACTGGTTGTTAATAATCATAAATAGCGTGTCACCGTAATCTTTCACATGAAGTGTATTATCATAAAAATATGAAGCAACTCCCAATTTTTGATGTTTGGTGGGTAATTTTGTTCTGTCATAGTTTGTCTTCACCAAATGATGAGAAATTTCGTTTCCTAAAGTGTCAATAATTGTATAATCGTATTTTGCCCATCCCAAGTAATTATTAATATGTATCAATAAATTCCCGTCAGGTGTTAATATTAAATCATCGGGAACACCATCTTCGGGCACCTTCGGATCTAAAACCGTTAATGATCCCAAGTAATTGCCATGAATGCTGAATTTTAGAATTTTACACCAATCTAGAATATATATAACTTGGTTCTTTTCATCAATTTTGTGAGTGATATATGAGAAAAAATCGCCTTCTTCCACGCCTCTCTTTGCAACTAGATTCAAAAATTTTTCTTCTCGGTCAAATCTCAGAAGTTTACCGGATTTAAAGTCCATCAGAACAATATTATTTTCTGAAAATTCCACATTGCTTTGCTTTGGAGAGGATGTTTCTATTAAAGCAGTAATTTCTGCAAATCCTTTAGAATCTTGCTCATTTTCCAGATTGATTAAAATTGGATAATCTACCCCGCTCATATGGCATGAGGAAACTATTACCGCAATTAAGACTATTATATATAACTTTTTCATTTAATATTATTTAGACCATTGACATATATATGGATCATATTTACACTTGTTTTCACAAAACCAAATATTCTTTAGTTCGTCTTTTTTAGGAATTCTGCTATCAACACACATGTATCTATACTCACAGTTGCAACAAATTATTATATCATCTTTTTTGATATCCCATAGGTAATTAAATTTTTTATCTTTTATTACATCAAGAATTAATGTTTGTTTAATATTGCCAAAAATAGCATCAACTTCAGGTGAGTTTTTAATATTTCCGTTTTCATCTATATATATTTTTCTATTGTAATAATTATTAAAGAAATGAGATTCATTAAACAATAAAATATTTACAAAAAACATTGATTCGTCATGAATTTTGCCACTATTTTTCAAATTATCTTTAATATAAAGTACATTCCCATATGGCCTGCTTTTAAATGACTCAATAGAATATTTTGGAGAATTGTAAATATAAATATTGAAAATGCGATTATGTACATTAGCGATTCTACTTAGTTCTTCAATGTCATCTTGGTGGCGATAATGTAAAAAAAGCTCAACATAAGTTATCGTACTCTTACTAATAATATCTAAAAGTCTCTTCAAATGAACACTGGAAATCCCATTCCCAACTTCTCTAATTTGAATTGCTTCACATTGAAGGCTCTCAAGCTGAGAAAGAACCAATATAAAATTATCAGATTCGATTTCTTGTGTAATATCAATTATTGCATTAGTAATAATTGACGGAGATTCCCATTCAACTTTTAATCTTGGAAATAATTTTTCATTATCTTTCTTTGTGTAGAAAATTATTTCATTTCCCTCTAAAAATTTAAAATAATCATCAAGCAAAGAGTAGTTAATACTATCAAAATTTTTATAAACCACCTTTTTTGATGTTCCATTGAAGCTCACTAATATATCATATAAATCGTTTGTGATATAAAAATATTGATTCCTATTTAGATCATAAATTATAGATCTTCTATGGCCTTTTACCGGAATACAGCAACTATGAATTATAAATATATTACTAGACATAACTAGAGTGTTCTTTTATAGGAGCAGCGGATAGGTTTATAAAATGAGATTGGAAAAGAATCAGCATAACCACATAAATAAAATTTGATTTGATATGAATCTTTTGAGGTTAATGATGATTTATCAATAACTTTCCACTTGTTAAAATTGAGTGGGACATTTTGAGGATTAATTTTCATAAAATCAGTTCTCTTTATAACTAATTAATAATCTTGCTATTTCTCTTTCTAAGTAGTAGTTACATGGTTTAGAAACTTGAGCAAATTGTCCAATTGGATTAACTTCAAGAAAAACGTATTCTTTTTTTGGAGTAACAATCATATCTATAGAACCAGATGTTAATCCCAACTTTGTGATTAATCTCAAAATCTGAGATTTAATTACATTGGGAAGGACGTAGGGAACAGTCCTATTGGGCAAGTTTCTATCGTAATTTCTAAAGTCAATTTTTGTTTGTTCATTACTTTGAGAGAAAATGGCCATTGGAAAACATTTTTGAAAAACAAAAAAAATCCTTAACTCATAATCTTTCTCAATATAACTTTGAAAAAGCGTTGGAAAGAAAGATGTTGGAGATTTCTGAATAAAGTTTTTATCCAATAATATAGTTCCTAGTGCTAGAGTCTGATTATTATTTATAGGTAACCTTACTACATCCTTAATTGCTTTCGTTGTTAGCAAACCTTTATTTAGAAATTTTTTTTTACAGGTAATTAATGTTTCTGGGATTTTTAAACCAACTTCCTTTGCTGCTTTTAAACAATCTAATTTATTTAGAAAATTTTCTCGATATCGTCCTATCCTGATTTCGGAATTATCAATAATATTATTAATATATCTCTCTAATGAAAAAAGTTCAGAAGATAAAGATTTATCTAGTTGAGCATTTCCTGATTTGGTTTGTATTAGATTTAATTTTCCCCTTCTATACCAAACAGATTTGATGTTATTTAGATTTAGCTTTAGTTTTGTATTGTTAGTATCTACTGAGATTATCAAATCATTTTTTATATTTCCGATGATTATTTTTTCAATATTTATTAAACTATTATCATTAATACGAATAATTTTCTCTTTTGGATATTTATAATACAATAACCACTTGATAACTTCAGTTGTAGTTATATCACTTTCTTCTGATATTATGAGAACCATAAATTAGTTATTATTTAACTATTATTTTAAACTTAAATTAGTCTAATACTTCTGCAATAGCAAAAGTATTAGACTGCTAATTAGGTACTTAACTAGAAAGTGTTATTCTGGCCTTAATTCTTGGGGATCAACATAATCCCAAAAATCGGCATCTTCGTAGCCCGTGCTTGAATCCCAAGCGTCATATCTATTACCACTTGGAGTACAAACAGCTGTTAATTGAGCATTATCCCCACCATAAATTTTTGATAAATTGCTATTAGGAATTTGCTTTTCGTTATTTACTAATATGTTCGCGAAATCTTCTAACTTTTTCATTTTAACTAAGATTTAAATTTGGCTATTTTTTTTACATAAGGAATCAAGGTTTCTTAATTCCATACGCCTAATTCAAAAATAAACTTTTATTTTTTTTAGGTAATCTTTATCTTTGCATGCCGTTTTGTCTTTTAAATTAATAAATCTGCTTACTTTCCTAGGGTAACTGGTTCATATAGTTTAATGCAAAACGGTTTTTTTAGTGGGCAAAACTTAAAAGTGATTTGCAAGAAACATTATATACTGATAAATCTAATTAGTAACGATATTGTAAATATTTATTATTTTGCTTATTCGCTGGTATTTAGTGCTCAAGAGCAATGATATAAAATAGACCCCAATGATTTGCATACAAAACGCTGACTGTCAAAATCCCCTTTTTAGGTCATGTCCCTTTTAGACATTTTGGTTAAATTACTTCTTTTATTTAGGTTACTGTTTTCATTTTTTCTAAGTATGCTTTTGGAGATATATCTCCCAACGACTCGTGTGGTCTTGATTCGTTGTAATCATTCATCCAATTCTCTGGCAGTTCTCTTACCTGGTTTAAGTTATCAAATAAATATGCATCTAGTACTCCTCTTCTATAACTCCCATTAAATCGTTCAATAAAGCTGTTCTGGCTTCGGGCTTTAGAGCTTTTTTTCGATTACTTCCTTTAATATCTTATGATCAATGGAAAGTTCTGCATACATGTGTTTTAGCCTACGATTCTCTTCTTCAAGTTCCTTTAATCGTTTTAACTGGCTTGATTCCATCCCGGAGTATTTCTTTTTCCACAGGTATAATGTGGCTCTTGAGATACCGTACTCTCTGCAAATCACCTCTGCAGTTGCACCAGATTCATACTCTTTGATGGCTTTGATGATTTGTGTTTCACTAAATTTTGTCTTTTTCATAATGTCGTTTCTCCTTACAAATTTATTAAATTTGTCTAAAGAGACGCTGTCCTCCATTTAGGGGTTCCGACACATTTAGGGGTTTCGACATTTGACGCAAAGTATCGAGACTAAATGTTTTGCCATAGTGTTTGGCAATCATTCTTAGGCAGGTGGGACCGCAATCCATGGAATCTAATTGTAGATAAAATTCAATTGGCATATATTAACAGTTTGGAAATAACTAAAAGCACATGTAATCGAGGTCATTAATAGAGTATATTCTTGGTAAAATTTTACTATTAAATAAGATTATTGGAGTTCCAGAGAATTTATTAGCGATACACCATTTCGCCTGCTCAGAAATTATTTCATTTAATTCCTCTGGATTTGTATTTGAAGGAATATTTTGAAATTTGGATTTGCTTGCAGGATAACCATTTATATAGTCTTCTAGCACATTGACGAAATATGATGGATTATTCATATAGCAATGCAATAAATTTATAGCAATCGTATATGATATTGGATTATCCTTTTTTTGTAAAAAAAATATAAGTTCTAGATTGGTATTTTCTTTAGTTTTAAAAAATGATAGTAATACCTTCATGTCGTTTACACAGACATCACATATAGTATTAAAAACTACTGATATTTTATCTTGTGTGTGCTGATTGCCCAAGACAATTTTTCTAATTTTATTAGTAGGGAAAGAGGGCTCTTTTAAAAAAAGCACTTCTTTAATTGCCGTATAATGCTTAATGATAGCAAGTTCCTTTTCGACATATTTGTATCTCTCCTTTATAATCAAATATGGTTTTAACCATGAATAGACACTTATTAAAAAAGATATAACAAAAATCAGATAAAAAATACTATTACCATTTTGAAGCGGAGCAAAGGTTATCTGCTTGATAAATAGTATGCACAACGCAAACATTAACAGAAAGACAGTTTGAACACCCAAACATAATGTACACCAAGATTTTGCAATAAACCGTTGATAATATATTGAGTAAAAGACATATGGAAAAGACACAATTGAAGCAAAACATGATAATGTGTTAGCAGTATTAACAGGAAAAATTAAAGAGACAAATATTAAAAATAAAAAAAAAATCAGCCCAATATCAGCCCATGAAAATATTCCCAAAAAATACGCATCTTTTGAATTTAAAATTGATGAACAATTTACGTTTTTCTTTAATGATTTTGATGAACATATTTTTTTAATAAAAATGTTGTGTTTGTTTACATTTTCTATAAGCAAACACACTGAAAATGCCAAACCAATAAAGAATAAAAAGATATATGCCCAGTTTAATACATTTCGCTCACCTATTCGAAAATATATTAAGTACGAGAGAAGCACTAAAAACGTGCTAATTGTAAAGGGCACTTTTAATTTATCCAATACATTCTGTATTTTATCAGTAACGAGTAATTTAGCCGATGGTACTTCAGTAATGTTTACTAGCATAGCATTCCCTTTCCACATCTTAAGGAAAACATCTTTTTTTATTGGCTCTAGTTTAAGTCTACTATTGAAAACGTAGACAAACTTATCATCTGCCTTTTCAACAAGTAAAAAAAAATCAGTATTTGAAGTTATATGGACTAAGATTGGTTTTGGGAGGTTATCTTGTAATTGCTCATAATTTGTACTAACAGCAATACTATCAATTCCAATTTTTTTGAAAATGTATTGGAAAGACATAAAGCTTGGAAAATCCGGATGCATTTCTAATTGTGAATATAAACTATCTGTGTATGGATAATTAATTCTTTTTAAGAATATTTTTAATATCTCTTTTTGATTATCACGAATAATCTTTCGTTTTTTCATAAAAAATCAACCTACAATGTTATTTATTTAAGTATTTTTCAAATAGCTCTCTAATCTCTTTACTATGAGGCCTTGGTGCATTTTTATGCACAATAACACCATTTCGGTCGTAAAGAAGAAACCTTGGAATTGCTTCTATAGTCAGCATTTTTAACATCTTAGATGTTTTTGAATTGGTAATAAAATAGCTTTCACTATTTAAGTCATTGCCAATAAGTTCTTTATTTTTTGTTTTCCAAATATCTAATTTATCACTCTTTGCCAAGAAGATGAATACTATATTTTTTCCTGAATATTCTTGCCTGAGCTTCTTAGAATCGGGCATTCCTTGTATGCATGGAGTGCACCAACTTGCCCAGAAATCAATATAAATAACCTTCCCTTTATGTTTGTCAAAAACATCTTTAATTGTTAATGTTTTTCCGTTATTATCAATTAATTGCAGATCTGCGACAGTTGGGTTAATAGTCAACTTTGTTTCGTTAGTAGAAAGTATTTTTTTTAATCCAATACTATCTCCTGATATATCTAAATATTTTTTAGAATATTTAATAATATCACTCTGCGCAAAATATTGATTAATATCTACCAATTTATAATATAACAATAGGTTTCTGCTCTTTGGTGGAATCTTTTTATTGACTGATATTGAATCAAATGCTGTTCTGTAATCTATATAGCTTTTATTATCTAATTTTACCGAGGGAATTTTATTGGCTTTATGCAAGTAAGGATATGAAAAACAACTCAAGAAAGAGCAATACGACGAGTAATAGAGAAGTTTGTCGTTAAGAAAATCATAAATAGTACTATTTGTTCTTGGTAAAGATAACTCAGATATTTTTTTTCTATCATAATAAAACTCGGAAATGTAGAAGGTCCACTGCTTCCTATATAATTGATAATCATAGTATTCTTTATAATTTACCGGCATCTCGCCTAATGAGTACAAAGAATCCAGTGTGGATTTATAATTTTTGATGTAATCGTAATACGCGTCTTTTAAAATATCAATGCAAACATAATCTGCTTTCCATTTCTCAAATAATTCAGGAGCTCTTTGTTTTGCTGCTGCTACTGTTCTTACATTGTGCCCAAAATCGAACAAAAGTGTCAATGGCTCCAGGTCCCAGAGTAATTTGCGAGATTTAATTGATGACGGAAAATTATACATGGATGTCAACTCTGGGGACAAAGAACTTTTTAGAGAAGGATAGCCTGTTGAATCAAAGTCAAAAGAAACAGTATCCTTATTTTTTAATAGGAAATATGTGGATTCACATCCCTGATAGAGAAACTTTAACTCTAAAAAATCTAACTTAATGTCTATTCTTAATGTATCCTGTTCTTTTTGAGTATAAAGTAACACTGAATTTCCTGAATCATCTATATATGAGAAAAGTGCCAGATTGCTTCTCAGCCTTGTAAGGCCACCAGGAGTTTGAAATGATTTTTGAATTGGCGCATTTTTTATAATTAGAACAATTCCTTTATTAGAATTGTTCTCATTTTCTTTTTCAAAACCCCAACAATAATATTGAGGGAATAATAACCAGATAGTAAATATGAGAAATGTGTTTTTCAATGTCATAATTGAAATTTATTGATAAAAAAATATGTTTAAAAGGATGAATTAGGTCATTGGAAATTTTTCCAATGACCTAAAAGGAGAAATAGAGTAACTGTCAACCACAGTACGAAGTGCTAGCGCAGCTATCGCAACACCAATATGCGTCATTGTCGTCTTCTAAGTATGCTGACATATAAAACATTGCTTCTGACTTGGAAATATTGCATATAATATCTCGCTGACCGTCAATAATTGGTCCCATGTATCCACATGTTCCTGTTCCACCTTTTATAGTTTTCATTTGATCATGAGAAAGAGTGGAAGTACTTTTTTTATAGTCGATAAAATTCATAATAATGATTTTTAAAAATGGTTTAATTTTCACATAAACAATTTAGCCTTTCTCAACTGCTTACGCCTTACTCAAAAATAATATTATATTTTTCTCAGGTTATCATTATATTTGCATGCCGTTTTGTATTTGATTTATTCAACCGTTTACTTTTAGAGGGTAACTGAGCAATTAATTATTTACAAGACGGTTTTTAGCTGGCTAGGCTAAGAAGTGTCTCATATGAACTTTTTGGGGCAAATTATTTAATGATACACTAACAAATAATTATAAGTTGTAATTACGCCATCATCAATAGTTCAAAATTAGATTATTATAATTATTATCCGTACATCATAAATATAGTTTTGTAAAAGTTATGCTTAGAAACCTTATAATAGACTGATAATCTATAGCATATAAATATCTGGCTATGCAAAAGTTATGTTTTTGCAAATATGTATAGATCAATAAAATGATTTATTAAGTTATTTATAACTAAAATAGAGTCCTTTCGTAGAGATTATAACTCATACCGCCCACATAGTTCTTTACAAGGAATGACGCCAGAAGAAGCCGAAATTGAATATATCAGAAACCCCGAATTTTCTACTTTTTAGCTGTCCGAAAAATGGGAGTAAGTCACATTTATTAAATTTTCTAAAGAGACGCTGTCCTCCATTTAGGGGGTCCGACAAAGTTATTTGTTGTTTTGTCAGTTTATGTTCTCTTAGATATTTTTTCTTTTACTTTTGCATTAACTGCTGTAATACGAGGAGAAGTAGTACTTAAAATCTTTGCAATATCATGTGAGGAGTAGCCGTAATGTTTAAGCACAAATACAATTTTTTCCAAATCAGATAATTCTGGAAGACTCATAAGATTAGGATTGTCTGTTAAAATCATCTCGCTATTTGCGACAATCGTAATTTTTCTCCTTGTTTCTGATTTAATGTTATCAATCAATTTATTAAGGTCATCAAATATTGTGTTTGATGATTTTCTATGTTTGTAAGCTTGAATATTTAATGCGTCAGTATACATAATCAATAA
Source organism: Bacteroidetes bacterium HGW-Bacteroidetes-7 (assembly GCA_002842465.1). GTDB lineage: Bacteria > Bacteroidota > Bacteroidia > Bacteroidales > UBA932 > Bact-08. The sequence continues at coordinate 999 of PHDA01000010.1, read as the reverse complement.
TTCTGCAGAGATTTGTAATAATTCATTTATAAGCCTACTTTTTTTACACTCTTGTTTAAAATTAACATTTTGCATACTTAAAGCAGAATTTTGCTTTTTGATAATTCTAAGTTTAATTATTAGCATTGATATCATTAGTGCTGAGAAACAAAAAAGGGATAGACAACAAATCATAAAAAAATTTTTATCATGTCTATTAGCTAATAATGAAATCTCTAACCGTTTAGTATCGTACTTTTTTTCAATTTCTAGCACTCTGTTCTTTGTTATCTTGGAATATGTATATATATATGAATTATATGCATTTTTATAGTTATTGTAAGCATTGATATAATCACCTTTAGACGCATATATGTCTGCAAGATATTTGTAATAGAAGGAATTTTCAGTTGATAATGAATCTACAATTGATAAAACAGCGAGTTTACTGTAGTAAATAGCACTGTCTTGTACTTCAATCCTTTTATAATATGACGAAAGTGTATAATACAATTTTGGTTTGTCAATTATTAGAGACTTATTTCCCATTAATTTAACCATTTTTTTAACATATTCAATAGAAATATTTAACTCATTTTTTGCTGAATAGTATCCCGAGAGAGCGTTGTATAAGCTGTACTGAATTTCAGGAGAAGACATGTCTGATTCTTCAAAATGAATAATATTGCTAAGTGCTTCCTTGTAACGTTTCTGTGCAAGATATGTCCAAAAAAGTTCCAATCTGGTATTATATTCATCATTATTTCTATTAAGTTCAGTACTTATATTACAGGATAAAAGCAAGTATTGCTCTGCCTCTTTATAATTCTTCTTTATGCGATTCATCTTACCTAAATATTGATATATACTGCTCTGAAGAATTTTATCACTATACTCGTACTTATTATATAGTTCTTCAGATTGTTTTAAATATGAATAGGCAATTGAGTCGGATTTATTGCTATTAAATAAAGCAATACCCTTGTATAAGATTGAACGACAGTAATTATAGTGATCTTT
>PHDA01000009.1 GCA_002842465.1 Bacteroidetes bacterium HGW-Bacteroidetes-7 | reverse complement strand
TTTTGGGGTGCCCTCAAATTTTCCTGGTACTTTTCGGCGACTGCGGAACTCCTCCCTTTGGTCGTCAAACAGTCCTCGTCGTTCCCGAAAAGTAACCGCAGAAAATTATCGGAAAACAAATGTTGCATTCGAGTTGAGGATTTGCTCAATAGTTCACAAAATCTTGGTAGAAATTAACGCAAAAATCTCCGCGCCACTTTTGGATATATGCCAGTAAATCAAATGTTTGAAAAAAAGACATTGTTGAAAAATCGTTAGAATTCAAAAAGTCTAATTTTTAATGCGCTTAATAACAGACAATTATCCAAAAGTGGCGCGGAGATTATTTTTGGCGTACCATCAAACCCTTCATGTACTGACCTGGAGTTATACCTTCTAGGCGTTTAAAGTATCGGATGAAATTGCGTTTGCTGCCAAAGCCAGAGACTATGGCAAGATCGTCAATTGTTGTGCTATATCTTGTATTCCTATTCCAGTTACTATCACAGTTACTCTTTGAATTACTCCTTGAGTTAGTCTTATAACTAGTCAAATAACAAGACATATCATCTGTTTTTGAATCCGTTTTTGCTTTAGAATAATTCATCATATACTCTTTTGCATAGGCAATTCTTTGAAAATTAATATAATCTGTGAATGTCATCCCTTTAATGCTTTTAATGGATCTTGAGAGGTAGGTTCTGTTGGTGCCAACCTCTTTGGCCAATCTTCCAATGTGAAGGTTTTGGTCAAGATAAAGCTTGTCTGCTTTAAGTACAGTATCAGACCTGCGAACTATTGAGATGCTCCTTTTCTGCCTATCTGACTGAACTCTTTTACAAAATCTTTTAAAAAAAATCTTTACAATGAGTAGCCTTATCAAGCTGATAATCCTCCTAATGTCTTGATTCTTTTTCATGGTAAATTTTCATTTTCTGATCTTTACACCAGTCAGCAGGAGATCTTCCAACATAAAACCTGAAAGCAATTGTGAAAGTAGCCATTGAACCAAATCCCGAAAGGTCACACAATTGCTGAATTGACAATTTAGTATCGCTGAAAAAAAGTCTCTTGGCCTCTTCAATCCTGTAATAGTTTACAAACTGGTTGAAGTTATGGCCGTATGAGTCGTTTATAACTCTCGAGATATAGGTTTTGTTTGTGTACAGATAGAGAGATACCTCCTGTATTGTAATGTCAGACCTCAAATATGGTTTCTCCGTTTCGAAATACTGAATAAGTCTGTCTCTAATTTCTTCATTTTTACCTTCTTCGCCAATTCTTCTTTCGCCTGGATGAGAATTTTTGGTTGATTCGTTTTCAATTAATGTTTCTATCGGGTGATATTTAATGTATGGGTAGAGTAACTTTATAATAATCATATAATTGACTAATGATAGTGCAACTTCAAATCCATTGATACGTGTTTCAACCTTCACTGATACAATGTAAAAAATATAAATTAATGATAGTATCACTGCGAGAATAAGCAGGAATGCGTCATTAAGGAATTTCTGCGACACGTTGGCGTCATATTTGGGAATTGCCTGGAATAACTTAATAACACTAAACAATATTATTGACAAATTGATGGCGCTTATCAAAATGATTGTACTTATGAGTGCTTTACCTGAGTTAATGCTGTAATTGCTCAGAAACATAATTAAAATTACATTTAAAGCTAGAGCAAGCAGAGGTGTCAGTGTATAAAACTTAAAGTTGATCTCTTTATTGCTAAGGTGGACTTTGTTGTAAACATGGATTGGCAGAAAGAGTTGTATAAGGTTAGCTGCCAATAGAGGTTTTACATCTACAAAACCGGAAAAGCCTTCATAATATGGCATTGCCATCCTTAATAATTGCAAAATAAAGATTCCTGATACTGTTAAAGAGAGTATAATTAGTGTTTGTCTCTCTTTAAATGGTAACTCTTTCCTGAGGATGCACAAATAGACAATGTAAGCAGAAATGACAAGATAGATCAGAGGAATCAGAGACTCAGCCCGATGAAAGATCTCTCCCCACAAATTAAAGTTTAGCATAGTATTAAGTTTATATTTGTTTCTACCAATTTAAATAAATTTGCAGAAAGAAAAAACTAAATATCTATGAATCTGTAATTTATCTGACTCTAGGTTTATTTTCTAATGCTGAATGTGTAAAAGTGGCTCTACTTCTTCATTTCATCAAATCCCTCGCCGTAAACGCCCATTACGTTGCCAACAGATAAAAATGCCTTTTTATCGATTTCTCGTACGATTTTAAAAACGAAATTGCTTTCGGTGCGTCTTACAATCACCATTAGCACCTTGCCGTGCTGCTTTGTGAACCATCCCATTGCGTCAATTACGGTTACGCCGCGACCAAGGGTGGTTATGCGGTCGGCAATCTTTTCGTGCTCTTTTGAGAAGATAAATATCTGGATTGATTGTCTGGCTCCCGATAGTACAAGGTCAATTGTGTAGCTTGTTACCCCTATCAACACATAGCCGTAGATTATGGTTGCTACGCGGCTGCCAAGTGAACCTTCGGTTGGGATTAATATTGCGCTGCCTATGATAATGATGTCCATCATAAGAATCAGCCGGCCGGGTGAAATATTGCGGTATTTATTGATAATCAGAGCTATAATGTCGGTTCCGCCAGAGCTGCCTCCCTGGGTAAAGGTTATGGCTATGCCGGCCCCGGCGCAGGCTCCGCCTATGATTGCGGCAAGCAGCTTGCCGTTTTCAATGGATATGTCCTGAATCAAATCGGGTGGAATGACTCCGGGCAGGAATTTTAGGAAGAGGGTTATGGCAAAAATTGCGTAAACAGTCTTAAGCCCGAATGTCTTGCCCAGTATTTTAAGGGCGAAGGCGAGCAGAATAATGTTGATTATAAAGAACGAGTAGCTTACCTGAAACCCGGTCATGTAGTAGATTATGGCCGATATGCCGGTTACTCCTCCGCCCACAAGGCCGTTTGGTATCAGGAACACAACCCAGCCAATTGAATAGAGCAACAGCCCCAGTGCTATTAGTATGTACTCTTTTACTCCTGTAAAGATTGCTTTGGTTTTCTTCTCCACGATATTTTCCCTCCTTTAATCTGATCAAAGCCTTCGCCGTAAACACTTGTTATTGAAGATACGGTCATGAAGGCGTTTCTGTCTGTATTTTTAATAATTTCTGTTATTTCTGGCAGCTGTGATTTTCTCATCACAATTACCAGTACCTTGCTCTCGGCCTGTGAATACCAACCCATTGAACTTAGTGCGGTTACTCCTCGCTTCATCTCTTTTGTTACCTTTTCTGCAATCTCAGCATACTTAGATGAGAAGACAAGTACCTGAACCGATTGTTTATTTCCGGTTAGAATCATGTCGATCACGTACGAAAATGATACCATCACTATGTAACCGTAAATTACATCGGACAGCTCTTTGCCGGGAATGAAGTAGACCGAGCCAATTATCACAAGGTCGCACATGAGAAATACCCTGCCGGGTGATGTCTCCCTAAACCGGCCAATTATTAGCGCAATTATATCGGTGCCGCCTGTGCTTCCCCCTTGCAGGAATATCATGCCAATGCCTATTCCGCTTAGTGTTCCTCCAAGAACTGCATTTATCAGTTTGTCCTCAATGTCCGATACCCACGGGATGAGCGGCAAAAACTCAAACATAAGCGCTGCCACCGCTATGCAGTAGATTGTTTTGAACCCAAATGCCTTACCCAGTATAAGAATTCCTATTAAGAGCAGAATTGCGTTAATTATGATGTACGAGTAGGCAACCTGGAATCCGGTTGAGTAGTTGATCACAGATGCAAGTCCGCTCACCCCTCCGCCTGCTATCTGGTGGGGAATGAGAAAGGCTGTCCAGCTGAAGACAAAAATAAAGAGCCCTATTGTCATTATAACATAGGACTTTATTGTTTTAAATATGCTGTTGTTCATCTGAGCTTTATTAAATGTATATGTGCGATCTGCTAAAGGTGACTGCTTTCCCTTTGATTATCACCCGCTCCTGCGTGAGGGTAAGGTAGAGCGTGCCGCCCCTTTCAGATATTTGTCTTGCATGAAGCTCTGTCTTTCCCAGCCTCTTTGACCAATATGGGGCAAGGGTGCAGTGGGCAGATCCTGTAACAGGGTCTTCCAGAATTGTTGCCTGTGGAGTGAAGAATCTTGAGACAAAGTCGCAATCGGTGCCTGGTGCTGTTACAATTACTCCGCCGGGATTTATGTTTATCTCGTCAAATATTCCTCTGTTTATCTCCAGATTTTCAATCTCTGACTGTTTTGTGTAAACGAGCATAAAATCGCGTGATTTATATACCTCTACAGGCTTAATATTCAGACTGTCAAATATCTCAGCAGGCAGTACTGCCTTATGTCCCTCCCTTATGGGAAAGTTAAGCAGATACATTCCATCCTCTCTCTTTACTGTGAGCTCTCCCGATAAGGAGGTGAATGTTATTTCGTCTCCCTCAAAGCCCTCTTCGGTAAAAAGCACATGTGCCGAGGCAAGTGTTGCGTGTCCGCAGAGGTCCATCTCAATGTCGGGGGTAAACCAGCGGAGGTTGTAGCCGCTGCCCTCGGGTAAAATGTATGCCGTCTCGGGAACGGCGTTCTCCCTTGCAATTTTAAGAAGGGTCTGGTCGTCCGGTTTTGATTCGAGCATAACAACTACAGCAGGGTTTCCGCAAAAAACCGTCTCTGTAAATGCATCAACCTGATAAGCTCTTAGTTTCATCAGCAAACGATGTTAATAATCTTTTTAGGCACAACAATTATCTTTTTAATGGATGCTCCTGCAAGATATTTGGCTGTATTTTCGTTCTCTCTTGCAGCGGCTTCAATCTCCGATGCCGTTAGCGATGCGGAGAGTGTGAGCTTATACCTCAGTTTTCCGTTGAATGATACCGGGTATTCGAAGGAGTCCTCTATTGTGTGTTCTGCATTGAATTCAGGGAAGGCTGCCAGTGATACGCTTTGGGTGTGCCCAAGGCGGCTCCAGAGCTCTTCGCTTATGTGTGGCGCAAATGGAGAGAGCAATATTACCATTGGTTCCAGAATCTCCCTCTTGTTGCAGTTAATCTCGTAGAGTTCGTTCAGGGCAATCATAAAGGCACTCACACTTGTGTTGAATGAGAAGTTCTCTATATCTTCCTGTGTCTTTTTAATTAATTTGTGGAGAATCTTAAGCTCTGCGGCATTTGCCTTCTCTTCTGAAACGCCAAATGTCTTGTCTGCAAAGAATAATCGCCAGAATCTTCTCAGAAAACGGTGAACTCCGTCAATTCCGTTGGTGTCCCAAGGTTTTGACTGTTCAAGCGGCCCTAAAAACATCTCGTACATTCTCAATGTGTCGGCTCCGTAGTTGTCGCAGATAATATCGGGGTTAACCACATTGAACATAGATTTGCTCATCTTCTCTACAGCCCATCCACAAACATATTCGCCATTTTCAAGTATAAACTCGGCATCGGCATAGTCCGGCATCCAGGCTTTAAATGCGGCTAAATCGAGTTTGTCGTTGTGTACAATATTAACATCTACATGAAGTTCGGTAGTGTCGTAGCCATCTTTTAGCCCAAGCGAGACAAATTTGTTTGTACCCTTTACTCTGTAGACAAAATTTGAGCGGCCTTGAATCATCCCCTGGTTTATAAGCTTGCGAAATGGCTCTGCTTCGCACACTCTGCCTGTGTCGTAAAGGAACTTGTTCCAGAATCTTGAGTATATCAGGTGTCCGGTTGCGTGTTCTGTTCCCCCTATGTAGAGGTCAACGCTTCTCCAGTATTCATTTGCCTCTTTTGATACAAGCGCAGTGTTGTTTTGAGGGTCCATATACCTTAGGTAGTATGCGCTGCTGCCTGCAAAGCCGGGCATTGTGCTCTTTTCCAGCGGATAACCGTTATGTGTCCAGTTTTCTGCCCTTGCTAGAGGGGGTTCTCCGCTCTCGGTTGGCAGATATTTGTCAATTTCGGGAAGTTCAAGTGGTAGTTGGTCATAGGTGAGAGGTACTGCAATATCATCTTTGTAGTAGATCGGGAATGGCTCTCCCCAGTATCTCTGGCGCGAAAAGATTGCATCTCTCAGTCTGAAGTTCACCTTTCTTTTGCCTATTGCTCTCTTCTCTACCTCATCAATTGCAGCAGGAATTGCCTCCTTTACAGACATTCCGTTCAGGAAGCCTGAATTGCACATGATTCCCTCCTTGGCATCAAAGCTATCCTGCGAAATATCACAACCCTCAATTAAAGGGATTATTGGCAGGCTAAAGTGTTTTGCAAAGAAGTAGTCTCTGCTGTCGTGAGCCGGCACTGCCATAATTGCTCCGGTTCCGTAACCTGCGAGTACATATTCTGATATCCATACAGGTATCTTCTCAAGGGTAAACGGGTTTACTGCATAACTTCCGCTGAATACTCCCGTTACCTTTTTGGTTTCGGACATCCTTTCACGCTCTGTCTTTCTGGAAGCGTATTTGATATACTCGTCAACCTCAGTCTTTTGTCCAGTAGTTGTAAGCCTCTCTACCCATTCGCTTTCAGGCGCAAGAACCATAAAAGTTGCACCGAAAATTGTATCAGCTCTTGTTGTAAATATCTCAAGATCAAATTCTTCTTTACCGTTTGACACCTTAAATATCATCTCGGCACCCTTTGAACGGCCAATCCAGTTTCTCTGCATATCCTTCAAAGAATCGGTCCACTCCAGTGTGTCAAGGTCGTTAAGAAGTCTTTCGGCATAGGCCGAAACCCTCAACTGCCACTGCTTCATCTTGCGCTGCTCAACAGGGTGGCCTCCGCGAAGCGAAATTCCCTCCTTAACCTCGTCATTCGCCAAAACTGTTCCAAGTGCAGGGCACCAGTTAACAGAAGTTTCACCAAGGTAGGCAAGGCGATATTGCATAAGAACATCAGCTCTCTCCTGCTCTCCCATTCCTCTCCACTCCTCTGATGTGAACAGGGCAACATCTCCGCAGGCTGCGTTTATATTTGTATTACCCTCTGTTTCAAAAATCTTTATAAGACTTTCAATCTTTTGGGCACTTTGTGTATTGTTGTTGTACCAGTGGGCAAACATTTCGAGAAATGCCCATTGAGTCCATTTATAATATTCAGGTTCACAAGTTCTTACCTCTCTTGACCAGTCATAGGAAAATCCAATTCTGTCCAATTGTTCGCGATACCTGGCGATGTTTTTTTCGGTTGTTTTGGCCGGATGCTGGCCTGTCTGTATTGCGTACTGCTCTGCAGGGAGTCCGAATGCATCATACCCCATTGGGTGCAGCACATTAAACCCCTTTAGTCTTTTGTAACGGCTGTATATATCACTTGCTATGTAACCTAGAGGGTGTCCTACATGAAGTCCTGCTCCTGATGGGTAGGGGAACATGTCAAGAACGTAGAATTTTGGTTTTGAATTATCCTCCTTAACCTTAAAGGTTTGCTCCTGCGACCAGCGGGACTGCCAGTGCTTTTCAATCTCAAGAAAATTATACTCCATTTTGCAGCTTTTAAAACAGCCACAAAAGTAATAAAAATTGCTATCTCTTTAGTCTGAATTCTACAGGAAGGGAGATTTTGCTCCTTACGGGCTTGCCGCCAATCATAGCAGCTTTCCATTTGGGAGATGCCTTTATTACCCTCACTGCCTCGTCGTCAAGAAGCATATCTGCCGATTTATTTATGGTAACGTTTGTAACCTCTCCATCCTTCTCAATAATAAAGTCAACAATTACCCTTCCCTGAATTCCTTCAGTGATTGCCTCCGCAGGATATTTAAGGTAGTGATAAACCCATTTAGTAAGAAATACCCTCTCATCACCCTTGTCGTAAATTGCTCTTCTGTCAACCTCATTTTGTGAATAGACCATTTCGGGATCATCCTCAGGTACGTCTGCATCGTTGGCAAATACTGTCTTCTCGAGTGGTTTTTCGGTATTGGCAGCAACCTTTATAAGGTTGTATGTGAAGTGTGCAACATCTTCCATCACATTGAAATTGAGCTTCTCAGGAGTATCCTTTACAGTATGGTAATCTCTGTGTAAAAGTGTTGTAAACAGGACCACAGGAATTCCCAAAGTTGCAAAGACCCTGTGGTCACTCGGGAAATAGTCTGTTGTTCTTATGTTTGGTGTTATCATTAGTGGCATATCTGCAACATCTTTTAACATTGTAACCAGTTGTGTATGTGGCAAAACAGTGTATGCCGATACATTTTGTCTGGTTGCACCCCTGCCAACCATATCAAGGTTTATCATCAAAGAGACTTCATTGACAGGAGCAAAGGCTCGGTTTGCAAAATACCACGAACCTGTCATCCCCCTCTCCTCTGCACCGAATGCGGCAAAGATTACCGATCGGCGAAACTCCATTGAGCTCTCCTTTACCATTCTTGCAACTTCAAGCATTACTGCCACTCCGGAGGCATTGTCGTCTGCTCCTGCAAAGATCATAAGAGAGTCTTTGCCGTTAATTTTAAGCGTGGTAGTGCCCAGATGATCATAATGTGCTCCAATTACAACATACTGATCTCTAAGTTTTGGATCCCACCCTTCTACAACACCAATAATATTGGCGGACTTTAATGTGTCGCCATCTCCCACTATTATTGAGAAGTCCTGCCCCGGTGAGGGGTACAAAAGGGTAACATCTGCCTTAACAAACTCTCTCTCTATGTACCTTGCCGCTTTAGCCTCTCCTGCAGTCCCTGCCTCTCTTCCCTTAAGTGAATCAGCAGCAAGTACGGCTACATCTCTCTTCATGCGTAACAACGCCTCTGATTGAGAGAAAAGCTCTGCGTAACATACTGTCAGCAGAGCTATTATTAAAAAAAATCTTTTTGTCATATTCGTTTTTTTGGTGGCAACACCTCAAGCCAGTAACCGTCGGGGTCGTTAATAAAGTAGATTCCCATCCCCGGATTTTCATAACAGATGCACCCCATCTCGCTGTGTTTTTTGTGAGCAGCATCAAAGTCATCGGTACGGAAAGCTAAATGAAACTCATTGTCACCTAAGTTATAGGGCCTGTCCCAATCTCTGAGCCAAGTAAGTTCCAGCTGGTGTTCCGAAGAACCGTCCGAAAGAAAGACTATTATGAACGAGCCATCGGGCTTAACTGTTCTTCTAACCTCTTCCAGACCGAGTGCCTCTTTGTAAAAGGTTATCCTCTTGTCAAGATCTTTTACATTAATATTGTTGTGTACAAATCTGAATTTTGCCATTATCCTATCTAATAAAGTGTGGCATTTCTGACGGAAGTTCTATTGAGAACTCTACAAGCCCGGCAACAGTACCCTCTTTATACCACGGAGTTTGATGAATAAGTTTCTTAATTCCGTTTTTCTCGATAGTGTACGAATTTGATTTTCTGTTTTGGATCATATTGTGAATAACCTCCCACGATCTTGCTGCATGACAATCTTTGAGGTTTTTCCCAATCAGATTGCCATAGGACTCAAAAGTCTTTATAGCCTTTACATTCTGCCATAAAACAACTCCTTCGCAATCGCAAACTGTTACTGCACACGAAAGCTCCTTTGCCCACTCAAAATTTTCCATTCAAACCTTTACTTCTTGTAAAACGGTGTTTTTACAACAGTTGCCTTAAGCAGTTTATCTCTCACCTTTATAAAAATATCGGTGCCCGATTTTGCAAATTCAGGTTTGACGTATGCCATACCTACTGCCTTTTTAACTGTAGGGCCCATTGTTCCGGATGTAACAACACCAATTTCCGTGCCGTTTGCATCGCAAACCTCATAACCGTGTCTAGGAATACCTCTGTCAAGAAGTTCAAAGCCTACAAGTTTTCTGGTAACTCCGCCATCCTTTAGTTTGAGCATATACTCACGGTCAATGAAGTCCCCCTTTGCTTCGCTGAATTTGGTAATCCATCCGAGGCCTGCCTCAATTGGCGAGGTTGTGTCATCAATGTCATTACCGTAAAGGCAGAAGCCCATCTCAAGACGGAGGGTGTCGCGAGCACCAAGCCCTATTGGTTTGATGTCAAACTCCTTGCCTGCTTCAAATACTGCATTCCAAAGCTTTTCGCCATCTTCGTTTGCAACATAAATTTCGCATCCGCCAGAACCGGTATAGCCTGTTGTTGAGAATATTGCATCTTTAATACCGGCAATTGTCAGTTTTTTAAAGGTGTAGTACTCCATATCCTCTACAGTTGTGTCGCAAATCTTTTGCATGGCTTTTAGAGCAAGCGGGCCCTGAATTGCCAATTGGCAAATTTCATCAGATGCATTGTAAAGCTCTTTGCCCGGAGTTATTCCAAACTTGGGTGCATGTTCGCAAAGGTGAGCATAGTCTTTATCGACATTTGATGCGTTCACAACCAAAAGATAGGTAACACTGTCAATGCAGTAAACCAAAAGGTCATCTACAATACCGCCTTTACCATTAGGGAAGCACGAGTACTGAACTTTACCGGGTGTCAGAACAGATGCATCGTTAGATGTTACATACTGAATAAAGGCGAGGGCATTCTGACCCTTTACCCAAATTTCACCCATGTGGGAGACATCAAATACGCCAACCTTCTCCCTTACATGGTTGTGTTCTTCGTTAATTCCAACATACTCAACGGGCATGTTAAAACCGGCAAACGGTACCATTCTGGCACCAAGTTCAATGTGCTTTGCAGTAAATGCGGTTGTTTTCATAATTATTTTTTTAGTCCATGACATTTTTTTGCAAAAACATCATTTATTATGTTAATGTTCAAATTCTACGAAATATAATACCAAACCCGGTACAAAAATAATGAAATAAGCCAGAAACTGTATACCCATTTCGGGAAAAGCATGAACCTGACAATAATAAAGTTAAAGAAGATGATAAATGGAGCTGTGCGGCAAGGGCTATTCTAACTGTGTCTAATTATTTAAAAACCAAGGAATTGCTGTTGGGTCTGTAGTGAAGAACTCAAGTAGCATATTTGCCACTTTTAACCTTCCTGAATTTGAGGGATGTACACCATCTGCCTGAAAATCTGTCTGGGACCAGGTAACTCCATCATTCCTTGGATTTGCTCCGTCAGTCCAGAAGTATGGTCCCCAGGCGAGCCACGCAGATTGTGGCTGTGTACTAGTGTAATTTAGAGCACTTACTCCGTTTATCTGATCCTCTATCAGACGTTTTACAGCCCATCCGCTGTACCAGGCGTAAGGTTCCGGGTTTAAAGTGCCCGTTGCCCACCCGGCATATGTTCTACTGCTTAAATATACAAGTTTAAGATTTGGGAATTTAGATTTTAGCATCTGCATTGATAGAATGAATTTTTCCTTTAATGAGTTTGGATATGTAGCAAATGCCGTGTCTCTAGGAGAAATCTCCGCCTGTTTGTACCATATTATCTGCACTTGTAAAGCTGTCGCTCCGGCTGCAGTAAGTCTATTACTGACTGTTTGCCAGTAGTTTGCAGATTCAATATTTATTTTAACAATATCTTGCCCTCCTTCGGCTCCATCTACAAGGAGCAGCTTTGGATTTTTACCTGAGTATGCCTGCGCAATAGGAATAAAAGCAGATGTCTCCTGAGTTGTATTTGACATTCCAATTGACATCCAGACAATTTTGCCGTTTGCTTCATCTGCATTTCCCGTGGTGTTTAGAGGTTTAATTGATCTTGCAATGGATATCCCTGCTGAGTTGTGGTTTATAGGGCGAATATTTGATCCATTTGGATACAATCCGCCCGAATATCCTCTAAAAGTGGCGGACATAAAGTCTGTAAGGGGAGTGGAGGAGTTTATTATCAAATTCTCTTCTACATCTCTTTCCCTCTCTTTATTGCAGGAAATAACTACGACTATAAGAGAAGCAACAAGGGCACATACTACCTTTGAAGAGATCTTTTGAGTTTTGACCTTTTGAATCAAATATAAATAGTTTTTAGTACATGCCATTTTTTACAAAACATCATTTAATATAATGATATTCAGATGGTTTCCTTTGCAAAATAATGATATTATTTTATGTGCAATTGTTGTCTTATGTCGTATATCCAGATATCCCCGTCAAGGTTAAACTTAGTATCCATAAGATCGTACATTTTGTCGTATGCAGCTGAGAGATTTGGATGAGATGATGCTGAGACTAGACGGAATCCGTTTTTAAAGTCTATTGTTAATGGTTTGTAACCATTTTTTTCCAGCTTTTCAACCATTCCTTTTGCGTTTGTAAACTCTCTGAAACTGCCGCAAATAACGTGATATCTGTTGGTGTTTAACAGGTCAACCATACCTGATGCCTTTGCAAGAGCAAGACTATCCTGAAATGCTCTGCTTACTGAATCCTCTTTTGCCCTCATTAAAGAGTCTGCCGCTCTTTTTTCGGCGACTGCCCTCTCCTGCTCTCTTTTGAGAGTTGCAATGTCTTCTGATGTAGCCATACCCAATTGCTTTCTTGTCCAGTCACATCCGGTAAGAAGCAATGTAACAGCTAAAAGCATTGCAAATAATTTTGCCGTTCTCATAATTGATTAGTGTTAAGGATTTTTGTATCTAGACAAAAGTAACATTTTTGGCGCAAAGAGAAAAATAAATGTATATTTGGTAACGGTTTTTAAAAACAAGATTATATGGCGACCATATTAGAACAGTTTAAATCTATAGTCAATTTTTCTGACCATATAGATATTCAGGGTACTACAGAAAGTATCAAAAAGGGAATTGATTTTAAGGGTCCAAATGCATGGATTCTCTTTTTTGCGATAATTGTTGCATCGGTTGGTCTCAATGTCAACTCCATTCCTGTGATCATTGGTGCCATGTTAATTTCTCCACTTATGGGTCCTATAATGGGAGCAGGACTTGCAATTGGGGTAAATGACACCGAGCTGCTTCGCAAGGCACTTAAAAACCTTGCAGTAATGGTCATAATCAGTCTGTTTGCGTCGACAGCATATTTTATTATCTCTCCACTTGCACTTGCAGAACCAACAGAGCTTCTTGCAAGAACAAGACCTACTATTTATGATGTATTTATTGCACTTTTCGGCGGTCTTGCAGGAATCGTAGAGGGGTCAAAGAAGGATAAAGGAACAGTAATTGCCGGTGTGGCCATTGCAACAGCCCTGATGCCTCCGCTCTGCACAGCAGGTTATGGACTTGCAAACGGCAACATGTCCTATTTCGGTGGTGCGATGTACTTGTTTACCATTAACTCAATATTCATTGCTCTTGCAACCTATCTTATGGTAAGGTACATGAAGTTCCCTCATGTTCAGTTTGCCGATCCTGCAAAACAGCGAAGAGTCAGAAGAACAATTAGTTTTTTCACACTGATTCTTATTGTTCCAAGTATCTATACCGGTGTTCTGGTTATTCGTGAGAACTCTTTCAACCAATCTGCCAAGAGATTTATAGCAGAGAACAAAACTCTTGCAAATGGATATATTTATGACTACTCCGTTAATCACAAGGTAAAACCGTCTCATCTTGAAATTTCAATTGCAGGTGAGAAGCTTTCCGATAACCAGAGAGAGATATTATTCACCAATCTCGAACGCCACGGTATAATGAGAAGTCAGGTTAATCTTAAGTTTAACTCACTTTATGAGGAGGGGTCGAGAGAGACCGAAATGTTAAAGGGCATTTTTGAAAGGACCGATCTTGAAATCGCAAGAAAAGATGAGCTCATTAATGAACTCCGTACAGAACTTGATTCGATCAGAATCAGAGAAATTCCTTACGAACAGATTACAAAAGAGATTAAGGCTCAACATCCTGAAATAACATCACTTACCATTGCGCGTGGTGCTGAAATATCATCAGCTCCATATGCATCAAAAGATCAGGTTGTTGCAATAATCAAATGGAAAGAGGAGCTCTCGACAGCAGAAATTTCAAAGTTGCAGGAGTGGCTATCGGTCAGATTAAATGTGGCAAATGTTAAAATTGTACAGCTTAAATAGATGAGGTTTATTGCGGTAGTTATTTTTCAGCTGATCTCGCTTCTCGCTATGGGAAGCTCAGATACCCTGAAACTTCTCTTTATTGGTGATGTTATGCAGCACGCAGCACAACTGGATGCAGCGTTTGACGGTAAGGGCAACAGAAGAGATGCCGCCTCATATCACTACGCCCGTTACTTTCAGCATCTTAAGCCACAATTTGAAAAGGTAGATATTGTAGCCGCCAATATGGAGACCACATTTGGCCCGGCTCCATTTACAGGATATCCTGCATTTTGTTCCCCATCTACATTAGCAGTGGAGGCAAAGGAGAGTGGTATTAACCTCTTTTTTGCATCTAATAACCATTCGGTTGACAGAGGTGCTGCCGGACTAAAAGGGACTATAGAGCTTTATGAGCAGTTAGAGATCCCATACACCGGCATTTATCGTGACAGTAGTGAAGAGTTGGCAAACCACCCCCTTATACTTAGCAAAAAGAACATTAAAATTGCATTTCTAAACTATACCTATGGCACAAACGGTATAGAAGTACCCTCTCCGTTCATAGTTAAACTACTTGATTCGGCAACAGTTCGCAGAGATCTTGCTACAGCCCGTTTTGCAAAACCCGATTTTATAATTGTATCGGTACACTGGGGAGAAGAGTATAAGCTTAGCCCTTCGATAAACCAGTTCAACTGGGAATCTCTCTTTTATAATAATGGAGCCGACATAATAATCGGGTCACACCCGCATGTACCTCAGGATGTAGTGACATATCGTGACCCAAACGGTGATGTAAAACAAATAACAGCTTACTCTCTGGGTAATGCAATTTCAAACATGACAGCAAAAAATACCAGAATAGGTATAATGCTGGAAATTAATCTTATAAAAACCTGCTTTGAGCAAAAAGAGATACTTCAACCCAAGGTTCACTATATTTGGACCTCAAGACCTGCTGCAACTAGTGGTTACTTTACCATAGTTCCAATGAAAGAATATCTTGATTCTCCATCTTGCTTTAACATTAAAGGAGAATATGAACTTATAAAAAACTATTACAATACTTTTAAAAAAAATGACAGATAAGATTATTCAATTACAAGAGATAGACCCGATTGATATTTACGGAGTTAAAAACAAACTGATAGATTTGCTTTCGGGATACTTCCCAAATATGAGGGTTGTTGCCAGAGGTTCGGAGATTCATCTGAAGGGGAGTGCTGGGGATATTAAGCTGTTTGAAGAGAAGATAAACAGGTTGATTGAGATACGCAGTAAAAAGAGGCGTCTGAACGAAGATGATGTTAACTCTCTGTTTATTACAACTCAGTCGGGCGAGGTTCTTAATGAGCTCCCCGAGAATGATATTATTGTTTACGGAACAGAGGGCAAGGTGATTAATGCTCGAACAATCAACCAGAAAAGGCTGGTTGAATGTTATGAGAAAAGTGATCTTATTTTTGCTATCGGACCTGCAGGAACCGGGAAGACATATACGGCAATTGCCCTGGCAGTTAGAGCATTAAAAAACAAAGAGGTAAAGAGATTACTTTTAACCAGACCTGCTGTTGAGGCCGGTGAGAGGCTGGGTTTTCTGCCAGGAGATATGCGTGATAAACTGGACCCTTATCTTCAACCGTTATATGATGCCCTCAGAGATATGATTCCCGCAAAGAGGCTTGTCGAACTTATGGAGGATGGAATCATCCAGATTGCCCCCCTTGCCTACATGAGAGGACGAACACTTGAAAGTGCATTTGTAATTCTTGACGAGGCTCAAAACACAACCATGGGTCAGCTAAAGATGTTTCTCACCAGAATGGGCAACAATTCAAAATTCGTAGTAACCGGTGATGCTACTCAGATTGATTTACCTAAAAAAAGCGACTCAGGGCTTCTGAGGGGAGTTCAGATGACTGGTAAAATCAAAGGTATCTCAGTGGTAGAGTTTGACAAAGGGGATATCGTAAGACACCCCCTTGTTTCAAAAATTGTTCAGGCATTTGAAGATAACGAAGAGTAAACCCCTAAAAGATTTAATCTCCCAAGTACTATCCTCTGCGAAGAACTCCTCCTCCCATTTTTCCTGTAGGTGAGCCATTTGATATTGTCCATATACCGTTTACAAGCACCTCGTTAATTCCTGCTGCAAACTGGTGTGGTTGTGCAAATGTTGCAGTATCGATTATCTTCTCTGTATCAAAAACAACAATATCAGCCTGATAACCCGGTATAAGCAGTCCTCTGTTTTTAAGACCAAGTCTCTCAGCAGGCATCATTGTGCATTTTTTGACAGCCTCGGCAATGCTCATAATTGACTCATCTCTGCAGTACTTCCCAATAAAACGTGGAAAAGTTCCGTATGAACGCGGGTGAGGCATGCTCTGCCCAAGCGGACCTTCGGGTGAATATACACTCCCGTCAGAAGCCGGCATTCCAAGAGGATGTGAGAGAAACATCTTCACATTCTCTTCTGTCATTGCAAATCCTATTATGCTTACAGAAACCTTCTCTTCTATAAGTAGGTCCCTTATGAATGGCCATGGATCCTTGCCGGTAAGTTTGCTGCACTCTTCAACGTTGAGTCCAATAAACCTTTTGTTATCTTCCTGTCTGCATGATGTTACCACAACATTTTGTGGCCCACCAAGACGCAAAATTCTTGACATTGCATAATCTCCGATTTTTTTGGAAATTGCTTCGTCTTTTAATCTGGCAATTATCTCATCTTTTGTGCCTTGTCTTTCGCTTAATGGAATAAACGTTGACATGCCGGTAGAGAAAGCAGTGTATGGATATCTGTCAAATGCAATATCCAGCCCCCCGGCTCTGGCAACCTCAATTTGCTTAAGAAGTGCGGGTGCTTTGTGCCAGTTTGCTGCATTTTGCGCCTTAAGGTGCGATATCTGAAGCTTAACTCCGGCCAAACGTGCAATATCTATTGACTCGGCCACAGATTCTTCAACCCTGTCGTCTTCGTTCCTCATGTGAATGGCAAAAAGACCTCCATATTTTGCTACCACTTTGCAAAGCTCGGCAATCTCTTCGTTTGTGGCGTATGAACCAGGAGTATATTCAAGACCACATGAAATGCCCATAGCTCCCTGCTCCATCTGCAGTTCAAGAATGCTCTTCATTCTCTCAAGTTGCTCCTGGGTTGCCCTAACATCATTTTCTCCAACAACAAATTCCCTCAACTGCCCTTGACCTACGAAAGAACCAAGATTAATCCCGTTATGCTGGGCTGCCATATCGCCAAAGAAATTGTCAAGATTTTCCCATTTTTTCCCGGGGAAAGGTGATCCACCACAGTTACCTGCAATATCAGTTGTTACCCCTTGATAGATTTTACTGTCACCAAGAGGAGCAGAAAACATGTTATCATCGGTATGAGTGTGTATGTCAATAAAACCCGGTGAGACAGCAGCACCCTTTGCATCAACAACAACATCGGCACTCTCCCCAAGAGATGTGGCCATGGCAGTAATCTTACCATCTTTGATTCCAATTTCACCCGGATAGGGTCTTCCTCCCTCTCCGTTGTAAATAATTCCGCCTTTGATAATTGTGTCAAAACGGTTATTGGCCCTGATTAATGATCCTCCTGCAAAACCAAGACCCAGAGCTGCTCCTGAAATAACAGATGTCCTGATGAAGTCTCTTCTGGAAATTTTACTGCCCATAATTTAAGTTTTATAAAGGTTTATTTCTTTACTCTTATTCCTTTGCTTTTGTAAACTTCAAATTTTCCATCCTTTGAATAGATGAGATAGCCTTCAATACCGGGAGTGCTCTCTATCACCTCAATTGACTTTTCAAGTCCGGCAACCATAAAGTATGTTCCATAAGCATCAGCCGTCATGGCATCGGCTGCAATAACCGTTGCACTCAGTAAATTATCTCTCACCGGATATCCTGTTTTGGGATTTATGGTGTGAGAGTACTTTTCTCCATTCTCTTCATAAAACTTTCTGTAGTTTCCCGATGTAGCCAAGCCTCCACCAGTGAGCAGAATAATATCCTGAATCTCCTGTCCCTGTATCATGTTGCCCTCCTCAGGCTTGTCAATACCAACGCTCCATGTCTTACCTTTAGAATTAACCCCTTTGCAAAAAATCTCTCCTCCAACCTCTATCAGGTAATTTTTAATACCCAGATTATCAAATGCTCTGCCAATTACATCAGCTGTGTAGCCCTGAGCAATTGCGTTAAAATTCAGTTTAACTCCGGGAGTCTTCTTAATAATTTGCGTTCCCTCCAAGGCAACTTTATCCATTCCCACATACAGCAAAACAGAGTCAATAATTTGTTGATTTACAGCAGATTTGTTCTTAAACCCAAACCCCCAAATGTCAAACAAGGGGGCGGCTGAGACATCGAACAGCCCATCAGAAATTCTATACATCTCTACAGAACGGTTAAAGACATCTGCAAACATCATATCTACCTTAACAGAGTCACCGTTGTTTACTTGTGAAATAATTGATTCCTGGTTATATCCGCTCATGGAAAAATCTACCATTTTCAGAAGCTCTTCGGTCAATGAATCAGGAGCAAAACCAACATTGTCGGAATAGACTATATGATAAGTAGTACCCTGTGTAAAACCATCAATTGTTTTGTACTCAGTTTTATCTTTGCAACCTGTTGCAATTACTGCTGCTATGAGTAAAAGTGGCAGTATTTTTCTGATGAGGGGGTAATATTTCATTGTGAGGATCATTTTGGCACAAATTTAGAATAAAAAAGCATATCTTTGTCGACTAATTCGATAGCGGTTATCATATGAAAAAATATTTTGGTCTTCTTCCGTTAACACTTGTTATTACACTAATTGCTTTCTCATCTTGTAAAAAAGACGATCCTGCTGATGATACTCAGTACATGGAGGGTTCTTTGGTATTTGCCTTGCCTAAATATTTGATTGCAAAATCCCAGGTAGAACTTGAGGTAAGTGGAATTACCCTACCTACATCAGGTATTACATATAAATGGAATACACCAGGTTTTGGAGTTGACTCAATAGTAGGGCAAAAGGTAAGTGTAACTGCACCTGCTGCCTGGGGAGACTATTCTGTCATAATAACCGCATCACATTCTGAATATAACTCTGCAGTATTAACCCGCTCTACAACTGTGATTGATCCTGCATCTCAAAGCAGTTTCTCAGGGATTATTAAGACTAATGACTCTATAATCGATTCCAGAGATGGAAGTGTTTACTACTACAAAACATTTGACAAACTGGACTGGTTTGTAAGCAATCTTAAATTTAAAGGAGCAGGAAAACCTTACGAGAATGAATCTGCCCTTTCAGAGGTATTAGGCATTCTATACTCATGGAACGAGGCAACTGGTGGAGTGAGCAAGACAGGGCTTGGTAACGGGCCTCAGGGTGTTTGTCCGCAAGGATGGTCTTTACCAACCAGAGAGGATTGGGAAAACTTTGGCTCAGCAGTTAATGGTTCTCCGCTGTTATTTGACGACAACTGGGCCGGGATAGGTTCAAAAGCTGCAGTTAACGCAATGCTTAACGGAAAAAGCATGTGGAAATACAGCCCATATAACTTGAAAGAAAATAGTACAGGCTGGAATGCGATTCCTGCAGGCAGTTCTACCAATAACTTTAACTATTTCACCAACATTAATATGTTTGGTTTCTGGTGGAGTGCATCACAAAAAGATTCCAATAACGGAGAATATCGTTTCATTCACTTCGACAATTCTGCCTTCCCGTATAACTTCGCAAACAAAGCATACTTCGGGGCATCTGTCAGGTGCGTTAAACTCGCTAAATAATTTATTAACTTAAATATAAGAAATTATGAAACTGTCAAAAGGCATTATTGCATTGCTGGTAGTCCTAGGTGTAGTATTAATTACATTTATGTGGGCTAAAAATGGCTACAACCGTATGGTTGGTAATGAGGAGCAAGTTACTACAGCCTGGTCACAGGTTGAGAATGTATATCAAAGAAGGGCTGATCTTATTCCAAATTTAGTTGCAACTGTTCAGGGTTATGCTTCTCATGAAAGAGAGACACTTGAAGGCGTTGTTAACGCAAGAGCAAAGGCAACTCAAACAACAATTGACCCTGCCAACATGACACAGGCGCAGATAGCCAACTTCCAGCAGGCTCAGGGCGAACTATCTCAGGCGCTTGGTAAGCTGATGGTTGTTGTAGAGAGGTATCCCGACCTTAAAGCCAATCAAAACTTTTTGGAACTGCAGGCTCAGCTTGAAGGTACAGAGAACAGAATTACAGTTGAGAGACAGAAGTACAACGAGGTTGTAAGAGTTTACAATACAAATATCCGCCGTTTCCCGTCAAATATTCTTGCCGGCATATTCGGATTTGAGAGAAAGGTTAATTTCGAAGCCAGAGAGGGTGCAGATGTTGCCCCTGTTGTTCAGTTTTAGCCGTGGCCTCATCGGAATTTCTATCAAAAAGTGAGCAGAGTCAGATTGTAAAGGCTATCGAATCTGCCGAGCTCAACACATCAGGAGAGATAAGAGTTCATATTGAATCAACCTGTACAGGAGACCCTATTGCCCGTACTGTCTATCTCTTCGGTAAACTGGGGATGCACAAAACCAGAGAGAAGAACGGCGTGTTGATTTACATCGCATGGAAATCTCATAAGTTTGCAATTATAGGCGACAGCGGTATAAATTTAAAGGTTCCGGAGAATTTCTGGGAGGAGGAGAAGGAGATATTGCTGAGCTACCTAAAGGAAGGAAACGTTGCAGACGGACTTACCCAGGTTATACAACTTGCGGGTAATAAACTTAAAGAATTTTTCCCTTACCAACAGGACGATACAAATGAACAGAGCAACGAGATCTCTTTTGGCGATTAGGTACCTGGCGGTTTTTGCTGCCATTTTCATGACTTTGGGAACAACCTATTCTCAGATTCCATCAAGACCCTCACCACCAGTTCTTGTAAACGATCTGGCATCGGTTCTAACTTCAACGGAAAGGAACGATCTTGAAAGGCGACTGGTTGAATTCTCCAATAACACATCAAATCAAATTGTATTAGTTACCCTTAGTACTCTTGATGGGAACGACAAGTCTCAGGTAGCCTACTCAATAGGGCAAACATGGGGAGTTGGTGATTCCAAATTCAATAACGGTCTTGTAATACTGGTAAAACCAAAAAAGGGATCCGAGAGGGGTGAAGCCTTTATCGCAACAGGTTACGGTCTGGAGGGGGCTCTTCCTGATGCAGTTTGTAAGAGAATTGTTGAAAATGAGATGATTCCATTTTTTCGCCAGGATAGATATTACGATGGACTAATGGCATCTCTTGATGTTATTTTGCCAATTGCTGCCGGAGAATACAACCATGCTCAATACACAAAAGGAGCCGGTGGCTCTTTCCTCCCTGCAGCGGGTGTCCTCTTTTTCGTTTTTATTTTTATTATCTCTATGATTTCCAAAAAGGGAGGTACAACAAATCTTGGCGGCGGTAACAAAAGAGGGCCAAGCGCACTGGATTTGCTTTTGCTGGGATCAATCCTTTCATCTGCAGGAAGAGGCCGCTCAGGTGGTTTCGGAGGCGGAGGGTTTGGCGGAGGTGGAGGTTTCGGTGGATTTGGCGGAGGCGGATTTGGCGGAGGTGGTGCCGGAGGAAGCTGGTAAAAGCCTCCCCCGTAAAAACCTTCTATTCAATATTCCAAATACCCATTGCTGTCTCAAGTTTTACAAGAGCCATTGATTTATCGTATATTACTGAATACAACGAATGTAAAATTTCGTCATAGCTTCTTTGTGCATCCAATACTTCAATCAGGTGTATTTCTCCATTATGGTACTCGCGTCTCTTCTCATCTAAAACCTCTTTCGCTGTTTTTACAATACCGGCTGTAAAAAACTTTAATTTTCTGTCAGTTGCCTTGTACTCGTTAAAAGCGTTTATCACCTCAGTGGTAACCTCTCGCTCTGCCTGAAGGTATCTGAGCTCTGCTTGCTTTCTTCTTACCTCGGCAGATTGAATTTCGCCCTTTGCTCTGTTAAAGAGAGGAATAGGGAAAGAGACACCCAGTTCAACACCACCATGTCTTGGCGCAGGGGCCAACTCATTCTTTACCTCAGAATTAAAACCATACCCAAGAAATAAATCAAATTCGGGAATTCTCTCCTTTTTGGCTGCTACAACAGATAACCTTGATACATCTATCTCTTTTTTGGCAGCAAGAATATCAGCCCTTCTGGAAATTGCCGTTTGAATTATTTCACTCAAATTGAACTCTTTAGAGTTCCAGATATTTTTCGCTTCGGGTATATATATGGTGTCTTTTCCTCCCATTCCCAAATAGTTAGAAATATCCTGATGCAGCTGATTTAATGAAAGTTCCATATCAATAATATCACTGTAAAGCAGACCTGACTCCACCCTACTCTGCATCGCATCCAAGTCTATTTCAACATTGCCCTCTCTTCTGATGCTATCGCTTACCATCATCTTTATTTGGTCATGGTAGCTGTTTTTTCTAATCTCAATGATCTGACGTTGCTTAACAGCCTCCAGCCAGGTCAGAACAGCACCTTCTCTTAACTTTCTCATGAAGTCGGTTAACAGAGCTTCATTAAGCTCCTTCTCACTTTTTGCGACATTTATGGCTGCTGCTCTTCTACCCGGAGATATAGTCTTTCCGATTTCGACCATTGCCCCCTGACCCATCTGCATATTGTTAAATTCGTTGGTATAGTATCCTAATGATATATATGGATTGTTAAATACTGAGGCTGAAATAATCTCTGCATCGGATATTTCCATATTTAGCCTCTGGGCAGCATATTCGATATTGCTTTTTCTTACCCTTTCAAGGTACTCATTAAGCGAGAGCTGCACATATACCTGACCCGATAACGGGATGGCTATTGCAAAAGCAAACAAAATAGTCAATAGTCTCTTCTTCATATTCGGTTGATTTTTGATTTATCAATTAATTTTTTGACAATTATTGCTGTCATTTCCTATTAATAAGGAGGGTAATTTTTCTTAATTCCGGGAAAAATATCAAGTACCACAATCTCTGACTGAGTACCAATTCTGATTTTTGGACCCCAAATTCCTGCACCTGAAGTAACATAAAAGTGGGTATTACCCCTCTTCATATACCCGTAGGCAAGTTCGTACATTCTACCCACAATTAGGTTTCCAGGCCAAAACTGACCATTATGGGTGTGACCGGAGAGTTGAATATCAACCCCCTCCTTAACACTCTCGTCCAGGTTGTATGGCTGGTGGTCAAGCAAAATTATGGGTATCTCGCGGCTAACATCTGTTAAAAGTTGATTAAGGCTCTTTCTTCTTGTGTTGGTTCTGTCATCCCTTCCTGCAATTTGCACAACACCACCGACTGTTACAACAGAGTCGAGCAGAACCGTTATACCGCTTTCGTTTAAGTGATTAAATATATCTTCCCTTTCTCCACCATAAAATTCATGATTGCCACTTATGGCATAAATCCCATAAGTAGTTTTTATTTTGCCAAGCAACTCAGCAAGCCGCCAATCCTTAAGAGGCTTAAGACTTCTGTCAGTTATGTCTCCAGCAATGAGCAGCAGATCGGGTTTCTCCTTCTCTATCTGCTTTGAAATACGCATAACCTCTCTCTCCCTGATATAAGAGCTTAAATGAAGATCACTAATCAAGACTGCTCGAATTTTTTCTATTGAGAAATGTTTGTCAGACGTAATCTCAACTTTTACGGTTTTGATCTTGTTAAAATTCAGGTTGCCGTATATTAGAAGTGAAATTACTGTTAATACCGAAAATGCAGCTGTTGCTGTTTTTACAACAGCATAGTTACTTTTTATAAAAGCAGGATATATATCAAAAAAATGGTTAATGATTCTAATAATATCAATACTCAGCGCAATTATCGCAAAGTATATTACCGCTACAATCCATGTAAATCCGGCAGAGTTTAATACGCCGGATAATGAATCGGGAATGTCCTCGCCCATTGTCATTCTGACAATGAAAAGTGCTGTCAATACCCAGAAAAATACCGAATAAGTAGTTTTAATCCAAATATTTTGAGGAATTATCTGAAGTCCTCTTATATATACATAGCCGTTTAGAGCAAAATATGACCCTAGTACCAGCAAAAAAAATATCCATTTCATATCTTAGTGACAAATTTAACACTTATCTTTAACCGTTTGTTTAGAAAAACAGTGTAAAAAGTGGAAAACAGAACAAAAATCGCAAAAAAAGTAACTTTAGTCGGCTTTTTTGTCAATCTTGCTCTGACGGCAGCAAAGCTACTAGCCGGTATTCTGGGCAGAAGTTCGGCAATGATTGCGGACGGGGTCCACTCCCTGTCTGACTTTACAACCGACATTGTGGTAATCGCTTTTGTAAACATCTCGGGTCAGGACAGCGACCATAACCACAGATACGGTCATGGCAAATTTGAAACATTTGCTACACTCATAATTTCACTTGTACTGTTTGGAGTCGGGCTGGGAATCTTAATAAATGGTGCAGAAAATATAATTGCTGCTCTGGACGGTAAAATGCTGGACAAACCGGGAATGATTGCGCTTTGGGCGGCTTTACTTTCAATAGTTTCAAAAGAGATTCTTTTTCAGTACACAATCAAATGGGGCAAAGAGATAAAAAGCGATGCCGTAATTGCAAACGGGTGGCATCACAGGTCTGACGCCTTTTCATCTTTGGGAACTGCATTAGGTATAGGGGGTGCAATTTTTTTGGGCGAATCATGGAGAATTCTTGACCCTATAGCAGGTGTCCTGGTAAGCTTTTTCATAATGAAGGTGGCAATCGACCTTGGAATGCCAAGTGTAAAAGAGCTCCTTGAATCATCACTTGACAGTGATGTTGTTGATGAGATTGAGGCAATCATCACAAACCATCCTGAGGTTCAGCAATATCATCACCTTAAAACAAGAAAAATTGGCAGCATCTATGCCATTGATGTTCATGTAAAACTGGACAGAAATATGACATTTGTAAGATCCCACGATGTTGCATCAGAAATTGAAAAGGAGCTGAGAAATCGTTTTGGAAAGGGCACTCAGATAAGCATTCATACAGAGCCTATCTGAGTACCAATCGTTAATCACAAACCCTAAAGCAATCCGCTGAAAAAATTGTTGCCTTTATCATCAACCAGGATGAAGGCGGGAAAGTTTTCAACCTCAATTTTCCAGATGGCCTCCATGCCAAGTTCCGGATACTCCAGAAGTTCAACTTTTTTAATATTCTCCTGCGCAAGTATTGCCGCCGGGCCACCTATGCTGCCCAGGTAAAATCCTTTATGTTTATTACATGAGTCAGTTACTTGTTGGCTTCTGTTACCTTTGGCAATCATAATCTTGCTACCACCTCTGCTCTGAAACAACTCCACATAGGAGTCCATCCTGCCTGCTGTAGTAGGTCCGAATGAACCACTGGCATAACCCGTTGGCGTTTTGGCCGGGCCGGCGTAGTAAACAGGATGATCTTTAATATACTGAGGCAGATCTTCTCCGGCATCAAGTCTCTCCTTGAGCTTAGCATGTGCGGCATCTCTTGCCACAACAATGGTTCCTGAGAGTAATAAAAATGTAGATACAGGGAATTTTGACAGCTCTGCCAGAACCTCATCCATTGGTCTGTTTAGATTTATCTTTACTCCTCCCTGATGAGTGGCGTTTGCGGCCATATATTTTTCAGGTATCAGCCTTGATGGATTTGCATCAAGTGTCTCAAGCCATATACCCTCCTTATTGATCTTTGCCTTTACATTTCTGTCGGCGCTACATGAAACACCCATCCCCACAGGACATGATGCTCCGTGCCTTGGGAGTCGAATTACCCTTATGTCATGAGCAAAATATTTGCCTCCGAACTGTGCTCCAATGCCAAGAGAGTTAGCAGCTTTCAGAAGCTTTGCCTCCATCTCAAGGTCACGAAAAGCGTTTCCTTCGTCTCCTCCTTTTACAGGTAGCCCATCAAGATATTTTGCAGAGGCGAGCTTAACCGTTTTCATACATTGCTCGGCAGAGGTTCCCCCTATTACAAAGGCAATATGGTATGGTGGACATGCTGATGTGCCGAATAGTTTCATCTTTTCGGTCAGGTATTTTTCAAGTGTCTCAGGGTTTAAGAGTGCTTTTGTCTCCTGAAAAAGATAGCTCTTGTTTGCAGACCCACCACCCTTTGCAACAAAGAGAAATTTGTATTCATTACCGTCTGTTGCATAGATATCTATCTGTGCCGGCAGGTTATTGCCTGAGTTTTTTTCTGTATACATGTCCAGAGCAATAGTCTGGGAGTATCTTAAGTTATCTGTTGTATATGTGTCAAAGACTCCGTGAGATAGAGCCTCTTCGTCACCTCCGCCAGTGAAAACAAACTGCCCTTTTTTTGCAACAATTGTTGCCGTACCGGTATCCTGGCAGAATGGCAGCACCCCTTTTGAAGAGATATGTGCATTAAGTAGCATTGTGAGTGCTACTGCTCTGTCGTTAACACTGGCTTCAGGGTCACTCAAAATTTTTGCCACCATCTCATTATGCTCAGGACGGAGCATAAAGGCGATGTCGTGCATAGCCTGTGATGACAATAGTCTCAATCCTTGTGGGTCAACTTTGAGTACCTCTATGCCTTCAAAATTGACTGTTGATACAAAATCTTTTGTTAACAGATGATAATCTGTCTTGTCCTTTCCCAACTGGAACATTTCGTGAAATTTAAATTCCATCTCTCTCTCATTTTAGTTTGATGCGTGAGTATTCTGCATCAGAAAGGCACGCATAAAATCGTTAATATCTCCGTCAAGAACCGCCTGAGTATCAGATGTCTCGCAGTCGGTTCTGTTGTCTTTTACAAGTTTGTAAGGGTGAAGCACATAGCTCCTGATTTGAGACCCCCATTCAATCTTCAATTTCGTTCCCTCAAGCTCCGCCTCTTTCTCTCGTCTTTTTCTGAGTTCAAGTTCATAGAGGTGAGATTTGAGAATTCTAAGGGCATTTTGACGATTATCAAGCTGTGAGCGGCTTTCAGTGTTCTCTACAGAAATTCCGGTAGGAAGGTGTTTCACTCTTACTCCGGTTTCAACCTTGTTTACGTTTTGCCCTCCGGCTCCACCTGAACGAAATGTGTCCCATTCAATATCTGCCGGGCTAATTTCAATTTCAATTGTGTCATCTACAGCAGGGTACACAAAGACAGATGAAAAGGTTGTCTGCCTTTTGCCCTGTGCATTAAATGGAGATATTCTTACAAGGCGATGAACCCCGCTTTCTGCTCTGAGGTAGCCATATGCAAACTCTCCCTCAAACTCAACT
This sequence comes from Bacteroidetes bacterium HGW-Bacteroidetes-7, assembly GCA_002842465.1. GTDB lineage: Bacteria > Bacteroidota > Bacteroidia > Bacteroidales > UBA932 > Bact-08. The sequence goes on along the minus strand of PHDA01000009.1, from coordinate 54,082 downwards.
GTTACTGATTTTATTCCTGCCTCCTCTCCCTCTATCATGTCGTAGATGTGTACATTATAGCCGTTTCTCTCTCCCCACCTCGCATACATCCGCATCAGCATCAATGACCAGTCATTACTCTCTGTTCCCCCTGCTCCTGAATTGATCTTAAGAATTGCGCCCAGATTGTCTCCCTCTCCACCCAGCATACTTCTCAGCTCAAGTTTTTCGACAGCCTTTTCAAGCTGTTTGTAACCCTCCTCTGCATCAGAGTCTGCATCGGAGTCCTCTTTGGCAAATTCAATTAATACCTCAAGGTCTCTGTTAAGAGACTCAATCTCATCAAAACTTTTTACCCAGAATTTAACTGAGGATACTTTTTTAAGATACTTTTCTGCCTCGGCAGGATTATTCCAAAAGTCGCTCTCCTGAGTTTTAAGCTCAGACTCCTTTAAATTTTCTCTCTTTTTATCGATGTCAAAGAGACCTCCCCAGCGCCGTTATCCGCTGACGGATCTCTTTGTATTGATCCGTATTTATCATTCTTTAGTTGTTTATTTCTTTAACAAAGTTAGCCATTAATTTGTTTACCTGAGAGATTACCAAGCTGTAGTCAAAACCTCTTGAAATCCCGAATCTTACAAGTTTTGATTTAACCTTTAGCTTGTTAGTCTCTTTATCAAGCGTTTTGCACTTTTTCGAGAGTATATCTTTTAGCTTTTCTTTTGTACTCTCACCTGAAATTTCTTCAAGTGCATTTTTAATTATCTCTTCCTGGATTTTCTTAGATCTTAGTGCCCAAGCAATCTTTGCCGGCCCCCATCCACTCAGCGATGATTTATCTCTTGTAAATGCTCTTGCAAAGCGTTCATGACTCAAAAAATTGTCCTTCTCAAGTGAGGTTATGATGTCATTTAACTCTTTTTCTGTCAAGTCAAAACGCTTGAGTCTTGATACAACATCTTCTCTGCAGAGCTCCCTGCCGGAGCAGGCTCTCTGTACAGTCCAAAGCGCTCTTTTTAACCTCTCTTCCAATTAATTAAACAGTAATGATTTGTTCAAATTATGTTATTCTTTACTACTCCCGCAATATTAATTTAATCTTAGCTACTCTGCAATTAGAGAATCAACAAATGATGTAAATTCACTTACAAAATTGCGGTAATGAACTCCTGTTCCCGGACCGGAAAAGCCCGAATGAATTTTGCGAACTTTACCTTTTTTGTCAATTATAAGTGATGTTGGGAAGGCTCTGAAGTTGTCAAGTTCCGGAAGGGCAATCTTAACATTTGCAGGCGTGTGGCCTGTAATGAGAACGGGGTAAGTAATCCCGGCAACATCAACAAGCTTTTTTGCCTCTGTTTTTGCTTTCTCGAAGTCATCAGACCTTTCAAAGGTTAAACAGATAACCTCCATGTGAGCAGAATACTTTTGAAGCATCTCCATCAGAAAACGACTTTCGTCAAGGCAGTTTGGGCACCATGATCCGCTTATCTGAACAACTGTTATTTTATCTTTGAACCTCTCATCAGACAGACTTACAGGGTTACCATCCATGTCAGGAAAGGTAAAACCAAGAGTTGTGTACCCCTTTTTGAGCCCGGTTACAGAATAGGCATCCGGTAGTGCAGCATTTGGGTTTCTAAAGCCTGTCCCATCTTCAACAGAGCTGAATCCGGAGTGCATTTTGATGTTGCGAAGAGTATCGCCATCAATGTCTGCAACAAACAATCTGATAAAACCTCCATCAAAGCATGACATCATTAGCTTTCCTTCTTTATTAACAACTCCTTCGAAAAACCTGTAATCTCCTGATGGCGATAGGAAAGAACCGGTTACTCTGCTTTCAGTCTCCTCAAACTCTCCTATAAGCTCTTTCTCTCCTAAAGTAATCTGCCATCTGCCGGCAGCTATACCTTTTATCTCATGTGTCTCTTTGAATCTGGCGGAACTATTTGGTTCTGCCTTAAAAGGCATTGTATATGAGCTTCTTATAAGATTTCCCTCCATCCCGCTTTTAGTCAAAAGGATTTTAAAATTTGAACTGAAAAGTGGCATGTTTATAAAGAGCGAATCACCTATTACTTTAATATCTTTTACCTCATAACGGTAATCGCCGGTAATTATATCAAAAACAGTATCATTTTCTGATATTTTTACTTCAAAAACAAAGGGTATTTCTACGGTGTCCTGCGTCAGCAGAGAGGCTCTCCACATACCTGGCATTAGAGAGGGTGAAGACTCTTTACATGAGATAAGTGCCATCATGGCAATAATTGTAAAATAGAGCACTTTTTTCATAATCGTTTATTTTTTTATTATTGTGATATTTCTGTTTATAACCCGAATAAGCTATCTATCTATTTGTTTTTTCACTGATCCTTAAGATCATTCTTATAAACTCACCTATCCAGAGAACAACTGATGTACCGACGAATACCTTTATCCAGTCGGCAAATGAGAGTGGTACTGCTCTGAATATCTCTCCGGCAAATTGTACAATTAAAAACTGACCAGCCAGAATTAAAAACGCAACAATCAGAAATCCTTTACTGGATTTGAAGTTGATGAATGCAGATTTGTTTGAGCCGTATGCCTTGGCATTAAATAGATTCCAAAACTGAAGCATTACGAATATTGTGAAGTATAACGAAAGATTGTATTCTGAAATTTGGCCATTTTCACTGGTAAACAGGTAGAGTAAAGTGAGCATTGCACCGGTAAAAAACGCACCGGTTAATAAAATATTTGCTCTCATAGAGGGCGTAACGATAAATGAACCAGGTGCTCTTGGTTTACTTCTCATTACGCTTTGCTCAGGCGGAAGTGATGCGAGTGCACCGGCTGCAAATGTGTCCATTATCAGGTTTACCCAGAGCATTTGTGTTACAGTTAAAGGAAGCTCGTGTCCGAAGATTGATCCAATCAGAACTATTATCAGGGCTGTAAGATTAATGGTAAGCTGAAAAATTATAAATCTTTGAATATTCTTGTAGAGGGATCTTCCCCATAAAACTGCCGAAACAATTGATGCAAAAGAGTCGTCTATCAAAGTAATATCGCTAGCCTCTTTTGCGACAGATGTTCCCGAACCCATTGAAAGACCTACGTGTGCATAATTTAGAGCAGGTGCATCGTTGGTTCCGTCTCCGGTTACTGCAACAACTTCCCCTGCCCTTTGCAATAACCGTACAAACCGCTCTTTATCTGACGGTTTAGCGCGACACATAACCTTAATAATATCTTTAAGTTCCAGAACCTGACTATCGTTCATTTGAGAAAAGGTATCACCTGTAATAATCTCATATTCTTTCTCATCCAATGAAACTATTCCAATCCTTCTTGATATCTCCCTTGCGGTTCCCATGGTATCTCCGGTAACCATTTTAACCTTTATTCCGGCAGCGATACAGCTTGCAACAGCATCAGAGGCGTCAACTCTTAAGGGGTCTGAAATTGCTACGATTCCCAAATATTTAAGCCCTTTTTTCGTTACCAAGGCTTCAACATCAGAAAGATTCTCTCCACTTTCAACTAACCTGTAGCTGAATCCGAGAGTCCTCATCGCTTTTGATTGAAATCCTGCAAGGCGCTCAATTGCAGAGACTGGGTAGTTATCGGTAAAACCTGCAATTATTTCGGGAGCTCCTTTTACGTATAAAACATTGGAATCAAGTGCTTTACTAAAGGCAACAGTTGCCATATACTTTCTCTCTGTTGAGAATGTGAGTTGGCTGAATACATCAGACTCCTCCCTTAATTGAAGGTAGTCAGATGCTTTTTCGTGCATCCAGATAAGAAGCGCTGCTTCTGTTGGATTTCCTAAACTCTTAATACTTTTGATATCTGTCAGGTCTAGGTGCGCTGTTGAGTTTAGTGCGATGCTTTCGTAAACTAATGCTCTCTCTCCTTCAAAATACTCCTCAGCAACTCTCATCTGATTCATTGTGAGTGTGCCGGTTTTATCTGTGCAAATTACAGTAGCTGCGCCAACTGTTTCGGTTGCGTGCATCTTTCTTACAAGATTGTTGCTAGCAAGCATTTTCCTCATACTCATTGCAAGCGCAAGTGTCACGGCCATAGGCAACCCCTCAGGTACCGCAACAACAATCAAAGTGACAGAGACCATGAAATACCTTAGTAATCTGACAGCAACTTCACTCTCAATCCAAGACTCTTCCAGAAATGGATTAAAACCTGCAATGTATGATATGGCAAAAATGAGCACAGATGCAGCTATTCCGGTAATTAACCAGAATAACCAGCCTTTAACCATTATACTTTCAGGAATTTTAATTTTGATTTTTAGAAGGTCAAAGCCATCTTCAAGAATAGGCATCCATACTTTTGACATTGCTACAAACCCGCCGGCCATTATGGCTGAAATAGTATATATGTTTGCGGATGAAAACTGAATATGCCCTAGTATTACATCTTTTGTGAAGAGAATTGCAAAGGTGAGAACCGATATTGTAAAACCTGCAAACCCTATGAATTTGGCAAGCTGTTCAAGTTGACTGTTAAGTGGTGTGGGTTCGTTTGTTACCTCAGCGGACTTTCTGGCAACCTTGCCGTACTCGGTGGAGTCTCCAATATTCGTTACCTCAAACACGCAATAACCCTCCAGAACTGTTGTCCCTTTAAGAAGCATGTTTACCGGATATGTCGACTCCCTTCCGGTAAATGTGTCCGGTATGCCCTTTCGTGTCATTGGTTCTCCTGTAAGAGCTGATTCATTAACAGAGATCGAAAGTGCCTCTTTAAGATACCCATCTGCCGGAATTTCGTCTCCTGTCTCGAGGATAACAATATCACCTTTTACAACATCCATTTTGGGAATCTCTGTTACCAGACCATCCCTTATAACCTTTACCGGGGTCTCATCATTTACCTTGTTGAGAATTTCAAATTTTTTACCGGCATCTGCCTCAAACCAAAACGCAATACCTGTGGCCAAAGCAATGGCAAATATGATACCTACGGTCTCTAATGTTTCGCCTGTTTTGATTGACATGAGAAACGAAAGAAGTGCCGCTATAAGAAGTATTCTGATTATTGGATCGGAGAATTTTTGGAGAAATAATCTCCACAAGGGCGTTCTTTCGGGCGGAGTAAGTACATTTCTTCCATACAGTTTACGACTCTTCTCAACCTCATCCGAAGTAAGCCCAGTGTATTTTTTTTCTGATTTTACGGCCATACTTACTGTTTTGACTGCTTTTACCTGTTTTGATTGTTTAGGTTACTACTGCTTAACATCCCGCATGCTGCGAGAATGTCCTCTCCTCTTGAAGCGCGAATCGTTGAGGTAATTCCGGCAGAGTTCAGCCGGTTCCTAAAGTTTTCAATTATAAGATCGGGTGAGCTTTTCAGAGAAAAGTCCGGAATTTCGTGAAACCGTATAAGATTTACCCTGCACTCAAGCCCTTTAAGCATTCTTGTGAGAGCATCGGCATGTCGTTTTGTGTCATTCCAACCCGAAAACATTATGTATTCAAAACTGACTCTTCGTTGTCCGGTAAAGTCATAACTCTTTATTAGTGAAATTATATCTTCAATTGGCCATGCTTTTTGAACAGGCATCAGATCTGCCCTTTCGTTATCATAAGGATTATGAAGCGAGACTGCAAGATGACATTTTGATCTGTCAAGAAAGGTCTTAAGGGCAGCAGGTACACCTATGGTAGAGACAGTTATTCTCTTTGGACTCCAGCCGAAGCCCCAATCCGCAGTCATAATCTCTGTACTTTTAAGAACATTTTCTATATTATCCATCGGCTCACCCATTCCCATGTAGACAACATTGGTCAGGCTTTCTTCCTCGTCAACATTAATTACCTGAGATATTATTTCACCGGCTGTAAGGTGTCCCTTGAATCCCATTCTTCCGGTCATGCAAAAAAGACAGCCCATTTTGCAACCGGCTTGGGACGATAAGCAAAGCGTAGCTCTCTCTTCGTCAGGTATCATTACAGCCTCTATGGGTGTAGAGATTAATGATGGGAAGAGGTATTTTTTTGTTCCGTCCTTTGAGAGAGACCTCTTCAAAGGTGCAAAACCACCAACCTCGTATGTACTTGACAGAACTTCTCTGGTGGATGCAGAGAGGTTTGTCATAAGGTCAATTTCGCTAACCTTTTTTTTATAAATCCAATCAGAAATCTGCTTTGCCGTAAATGAGGGAAGATTCAGATTTTCAGTTATTATTTTAAGTTCAGGAAGTGTGTTCCCGAGTAACCATTTTTTCATTCTGCAAATTTACAGAAATTGAAAATCATTTGCTATTTTTGCAGTAATTAAAACAAAAACATTATGGCAAAGGAGAGTGAAGTAATTAAAAAAGGTGCTGAAATCAGTTCCGAAAAGTTAAAGGCATTACAGGCCACTTTGGACAAGATCGAAAAAGACTACGGAAAAGGCACCGTAATGAAATTGGGAGAGCAGCCAAAATGGGAGGTCTCAACTATTCAATCAGGGTCAATCAGTCTTGACCATGCATTGGGAATAGGCGGTTACCCAAGAGGAAGGGTTGTAGAAATTTACGGGCCTGAATCGAGCGGTAAAACAACACTTGCAATTCACGCAGTTGCTGAGGCTCAAAAAAGCGGAGGTATTGCTGCGATTATTGACGCAGAGCACGCATTCGACAGAACCTACGCCAAGAACCTTGGCGTTAATGTTGATACTCTGCTCATTTCTCAGCCCGACAACGGCGAACAGGCATTGGAGATTACCGATGCTTTGATAAGAAGTGGAGCAATTGACATAATTGTTATTGACTCGGTTGCAGCACTGACACCAAAAGCTGAGATTGAGGGAGAGATGGGTGATTCCAAGATGGGACTTCAGGCAAGGCTTATGAGTCAGGCACTTCGTAAACTAACTGCAAACATAAGCAAAACAAACACTTGCTGTATTTTTATTAACCAACTTAGGGATAAAATCGGAGTTATGTTTGGCAATCCGGAGACCACAACCGGAGGTAATGCCCTCAAGTTTTATGCATCTGTAAGGGTTGATGTAAGAAGAATAACTCAGCTTAAAGATGGCGATGAAGCAACAGGTAACAGGGTTAGAGCAAAAATTGTAAAAAACAAACTTGCTCCACCATTCAGAAAGGCGGAATTTGACATTGTATTTGGAGAGGGAATCTCAAAAATCGGAGAGATTATTGATCTTGGTGTTGATTTTGGCATACTCAAGAAGAGCGGTTCATGGTTCAGTTACGGTGAAACTCGCCTGGGACAAGGCAGGGACGCTGTTAAGCAGATAATTTTAGATAACCCTGCATTAATGGAAGAGGTAGAGCAGAAGATCAGGGTTAAACTGCTCGAAGTTAACGAATAAATTTGTTCTTATTTAAATGGAAATTGTACTAAGCGGAATCCGCTCAACCGGTCACCTGCACCTTGGCAACTACTATGGTGCACTCAGAAATTACATCAAAATGCAGGATAACTATAATTGCTTTTTTTTCATAGCAGACCTGCACTCTCTGACAACACACCCCCACCCCGATGATTTTCATTCAGGAGTGAGGACAATTCTTGCAGAGTACCTTGCTTCTGGACTTGATCCCGAAAAATCTGCGATATTTGTTCAGAGTGATGTTCCCGAAATATCTGAATTGTACGTTCTGCTTAACATGATATCATATAAGGGGGAGCTTGAACGAACAACCTCATTCAAAGACAAGGTAAGGCAGAACCCTGACAATGTAAACGCTGGTCTGCTCACCTACCCTGTTCTTATGGCTGCAGACATTTTAATCCACCGGGCCAATCTGGTTCCGGTAGGTAAAGATCAGGAGCAGCATCTTGAGGTAGCAAGGGTTCTTGCAAGAAGATTTAACTCGTTCTACAACACCGAGGTATTTCCTGAACCTAAGGCATTCAACTTCGGAGATGATTTGGTTAAGGTTCCTGGTCTTGACGGCAGCGGAAAGATGGGCAAAAGTGAAGGGAACGGAGTCTATCTCTGCGACGATGAAACCACAATCAGAAAAAAGGTGATGAAGGCCGTGACCGATGCAGGACCAACAGAGCCAAACAGTACAATGCCCGAAGCAGTTGCCAACCTCTTTACCCTTTTGAATATTGTATCTTCAAAAGATACCGTGGACCATTTTAAAGAGAGCTACAACAATTGCACAATCAGATATGGTGACCTCAAGAAGCAACTTGCGGAAGATATTTGCAAACAGACTTTGCCTATCAAGGCAAAAATTGAACAGATTTACAATGACGAAGAGTATCTGAAGAGAGTAGTTAAAAGAGGTACAGAGCAAGCAAGGGAGAGTGCATCTGCAACTCTCAAAGAGGTAAGGAGAGCTGTTGGCTTCAGGAGCTTCCTTGGATTTGATGATAAGTAAGGACACTATAGACAAAATACTGGATTCGGCACAAATCGAAGATGTTATCGGTGATTTTGTGGCGTTGAGAAGAAGGGGGGCAAACTTTACAGCTTGCTGCCCTTTTCATCATGAAAAGACCCCTTCGTTTTCAGTATCCCCTTCAAAGGGCATCTTTAAGTGTTTCGGCTGTGGCAAGGCGGGAAATGTGGTAAATTTCGTAATGGAGCATGAACAGCTCGGTTATGTAGATGCATTAAAGTTTCTGGGAAGGAAGTATGGTATTGAGGTTGCCGACAGAGAGGAGACAAAACAGGAGGCTGATAACCGACTAAAGAGTGAATCCCTTATGGCCGTTTCACAGTATGCACAGGAGTTCTACACAAATGTGCTCTGGAACACCGACCAGGGAAAATCAATAGGGCTGGGCTATTTCAAGGATAGAGGCTTCAGCGAGGAGACTGTTAAAAAATTTATGCTTGGCTGGGCACCCGGCGGTAAAGATAACATGAGCAAAGCTGCCCAGAAGGCCGGATACAAGAAGGAGTTCCTGATTGGTGCAGGTCTTTCACTCGAGAGAGATAGTGACGGTGAGCTTACAGACAGATTTTACGAAAGAGCTATGTTCCCGATTCACTCTATATCGGGCAGGGTTATTGCTTTTGGCGGCAGAACACTCCGCAGCGATAAAAACATAGCTAAATACATAAACTCTCCCGAAACCGAAATCTATGTTAAAAGTCGCACTCTATACGGAATTTTCTTTGCCAAGAGTGCAATTTCAAAATTACAAAAGTGCTATCTGGTAGAGGGGTATACTGATGTTATCTCGTTTCATCAGAGCGGAGTAGAGAACGTTGTCGCCTCAAGCGGCACCTCTCTTACAACTGAACAGATTCGCCTCATAAAGAGGTTTTCCCCGGAGGTGACCGTGCTTTATGACGGAGACGCCGCAGGGATAAAGGCTTCTCTTCGCGGAATTGATATGATTCTCGAAGAGGGTTTAAGGGTAAAAGTTGTCCTATTTCCTGACGGTGAAGACCCTGATTCATATGCAAGAAAGCACGGAGCAGATAAGTTGAAAAGGTTTCTGGAAGAGGCAGAAGAGGACTTTATTGAATTCAAAACAAAGCTTTTATCCGCAGAAACCAGAAAAGACCCTGTTAAAAGAGCTCAGCTCATCTCTGAAATTGTGGCAAGTATTGCCGTTATTCCTGATGCTATTTCCAGAGCAGTTTATATTGAGGAGTGTTCGACCCGCCTTAATATTTCAGAGGAGATACTGTCTACAGAGGTAAAAAAGCTACGCAGGAAAAGACAATACGGAGCATACTCTGCTACTCCTGATGAGTATTCCGAGCCTGGAGTTCCCAAATATTTTCCTCCTCTTGAGACCGGAGAACGCCTTCCTCAATTTATTACCAACACCTACTGCGAACCTGCCGAAAGGGAGTTGCTCTATTACCTTATAAAATTTGGAGAGCATCCGCTATACGGTACAGATGACGAGAATCCAATTTCGGTAACTGTCTCTCAATTTGTTTTAAGTGAACTGCAAACTGACGATCTGGAGCTTCAAAATCTGGTCTATAAAAGTATTTTTGACGAATACTACAAGATTAAGGAGAGAGGTCAGGCAGAGGTTCAAAAGCATTTTCTGAACCACGAAAATCAAGAATTTGTTAAAGTTGTTCTCGATCTGCTTCACCAGGAACACAGTTTGACCATTAAGCAATTTGTTGCAGAGATTCCACCCGAAGAGCATCTGCTCTCTACCGTAGTTCCAAAATCAATTCTTATATACAAAGCCAAAATTACTGCTATTGCCTATCACAATCTTTGTGAACACCTTGCAGAAGCCGAAAAGGAGAAAAATACCGATGAACGTAACAGATATATGCAACAGATTCAGATTCTGATGCAGATTCGTAACTCCTTTGCCAAAGAGCTCAAACGGCTAACCATTTAACATTTTTTATATCTTTGTCGCCTAAAATTTCATAAGATGGACAGTACCTATAAACGACACCTAATCACCGCAGCCCTCCCTTACGCAAATGGAGCCGTACATATTGGCCACCTGGCAGGAGTTTACATCCCTGCCGATGTTTACTCAAGATATCTGCGGATGCGAGGTCGGGATGTTCGTTTTATATGTGGCTCTGATGAACATGGAGTTCCTATTACTATTAAGGCAAGACAACAAAACTGCACACCTCAGGAGATAGTTGATAAATATCACCTTATTATTAAAGACTCTTTCGAGAGGCTGGGTATCAGTTTTGACATATATTCAAGAACAAGTTCCCAAATTCACCATAAAACTGCATCTGACTTCTTCAGAAAGCTCTACGAAGAGGGAAAATTCATAGAAAAAGAGAGTGAACAGTACTATGATGAGGAGGCAAAACACTTTCTGGCAGATAGATACATTACCGGCACCTGCCCAAAATGCTCTGCCGAAAATGCCTACGGAGATCAGTGTGAGAAGTGCGGAAGCACCCTCAGCCCTACCGAACTGATCAATCCAAAATCTACCCTGAGCGGTAACACTCCTGTGATGAAAAAGACATCACACTGGTATCTCCCACTGGATCAATATGAGCCCTGGCTTAAAGAGTGGATCCTGGAGGGACATAAAGAGTGGAAGGTGAATGTTTACGGTCAGTGCAAGTCGTGGATTGACGGAGGTCTTCAGCCAAGGGCGGTAAGCCGTGATCTTGACTGGGGAGTTCCTGTACCGGTTGATGGAGCAGAGGGTAAGGTTCTTTATGTTTGGTTTGATGCCCCAATCGGCTATATCTCAAATACAATAGAACTGATGCCAAACGACTGGGAACTATGGTGGAAAAATGAGGAGACCAAGCTGGTGCACTTTATTGGCAAAGACAACATTGTATTTCATTGCATAGTATTCCCTGCAATGCTCAAGGCACACGGTGACGGGTATATTCTCCCCGAAAATGTTCCTGCAAACGAGTTTCTCAATCTTGAAGGGAACAAGATTTCAACCTCCCGAAACTGGGCAGTTTGGCTGCATGAGTATCTTGACGAGTTCCCCGGGCAGGAGGATGTATTAAGGTATGTGTTATGTGCAAATGCACCCGAGACAAAGGACAACGACTTTACCTGGAAAGATTTTCAAACTAGAAATAACAGTGAACTTGTTGGAATCTTCGGAAACTTCGTAAACCGCGCTATTGTTCTTACCCACAAATACTTCGAGGGCGAGGTTCCAGCCCCGGTTAAGAACGAACTATTGGATGAAGAGGCTCTTGCACAGATTCCTCAGATAAAGAAAAATATTGAAGATAGCCTTGAAAATTACCGCTTCCGCGATGCACTCAAAGAGGCGATGAATTTGGCACGTCTAGGTAACAAATACCTCACCGAAACCGAGCCGTGGAAAGTTGCCAAAACAGATATAGAGAGAGTTGCATCAATTCTGAACGTATCCCTTCAGATTTGTGCCAACCTAGCCATTGCTTTCGAACCGTTTCTACCTCATACCACAAAAAAACTGCGCTACATTTTAAATATGAAGAGCAGCCGTTGGGAGGAGTTCGGACTTGAGTCTATTTTACATCCGGGACACAAAATAAATGAAGCAAGATTGCTCTTCGACAAAATTGAAGACAGCGCTATTGAGTTTCAAATTGCCAAACTAGAAGCAACAAAAGAGATGAATCAAGAGAGTTCACAGGCAGAGGCTTCTGTGGGAGCACCAGCAGTATCAGCAGAAGTATCGGCAGAAAAGCCGGAAATTGCACCGCTTAAAGATGAGTGTACCTATGAAGAGTTCATGAAAATGGATATTCGCACCGCTACCGTTCTTGAGGCAGAGAGAGTCCCTAAAACTGACAAATTGCTCAAGCTGACAATTGACACAGGAATAGACACCCGAACAATAGTATCTGGAATTGCCGAATACTATTCACCAGAAGAGATGGTTGGCAAACAGATTTGCATACTTGCAAACCTTGCCCCCCGTAAAATCAAGGGGATTGAATCAAATGGCATGATACTCATGGCAAAAGAGGAGAACGGCAAAATGAGAATCATAACTCCTGAAGAGCGCCTTGGCAACGGAAGCAGCATAAGCTGATTTTCTCAGATCAATTACTAGTCATATTGCTGTAATACAGCACATAAAACGAGCCGGTTCAAAAAAGAATTGGCTCGTTTTATATTTTTTATACAGACGCTTCTTGCTAATTGGAGCGGAGAATCTCCAGCTCCTCCTTAGTATATAGCAGCCACTCCCAGAAAGGTCTCATCTCATCTTTGAATATGAAGAGCAGGGCAACAATTACAATTATAAGGAAGATAGTAGAGAGGATTAAAACAAACCTCTTAACAAATTTCGAACTCTTTTCACTCCTCTCAGCCTTTTTATTGTTCACAGTCTTTTCAATTATAACTTTGGGCTTATAGCTTTTCTCTACAAAGTCAATTGGATCAACTGCTTCAACCACTTTAACCTTATCCTTATTTTCAGATTTATCAGATTTTTCTGCCTTTTCGATCTTTTCGATCTTTTCGATCTTTTCTGCCTTATCAATCTTCACGCTCTTTTCAGCACCCTTTGCTTCCTTGGGCGTCTTGTTGTCTTTTACGCTTTCAATCTCTCCGACAATATTAACATCACTTTTCTCTTCCGGTAACTCCGGCTCCTTTGGAATATCAAACGGGACGGGTTTTCCGGTAAAAGTTTCAACAGCTCCTCTTCTATTGAGAACCTTAAGATTTAGGGGTTCAAGGCCAAAGCCTTCAAGGTAATTAAACAGCCCCTTTTCGGCCACAAAAAAGTAGTCATTTTGCTCTGTTGCCCTCATTGAGCCAAAGTCAGGTATTTTATAATGTTTGGTTGAGTTAAGCTCAATCTTCATCATCTTTACGAAGACAGATATCTCTGCCGTAGCCTCGTTTTCGCTGATGCCCCTTTCGACAGCATATCTGCTTTCAAGCAAACCGTCGTTCCAAACCTCCGCAGTTCGAAAAAGAATTCTCCTGAATGGTGGGTGTATGACCATTGCCTTGTCTGAAAAGACAGAGGGGGCCATTTCTGCAATAAAGCTGCCCATTCCGGGCAGTGACACTCTGTCGTGCTCGAGTATCAGTTCTCTTAAAATTGATGACAAAAGATTAAGTTCCATTCGCAAAAGCTATTGTACAAAGTTAAAAAAAGAGATAAACAAATACATTATTTATTTTTATTGTAAAATTGATACAAAAGATTTGCAGTTTTATAATTTTCACATTACATTTGCAGTCCCAAAACGGGAAAAACTAATTCCTCGTTAGCTCAGTTGGTTAGAGCACCTGACTGTTAATCAGGGGGTCCTAGGTTCAAGTCCTAGACGAGGAGCAAAAAACACCTGCATAAAATTGTGCAGGTGTTTTTTTATTTTCAAATACTCACTTACCGAACATATTCTTGAATCACGAACAAAAGTTGGGGGATTTGATATTTAGGCATAAATTTTAGATAGCCTAAAAAGGAAAAATTCTTGCGCGATTCAAGTCTAAGATTCATCCGTTAAAAAAAATCAAAGTCTGTAGCTGATTATTCAAATTTGTATAACTTTGCTGTTCAATGAAAAACAATTTTTGGAAAGCACTCGGTCCAGGAATTATGTGGGCAGGTGCGGCAGTGGGAGTCTCTCATCTGGTTCAATCAACCCGAGCAGGTGCCGGTTATGGATTTGATCTGGTGTTAATTGTAATTTTAATAAATCTGTTTAAGTATCCTTTTTTTGAATTTGGTCCAAGATATGCCATTGCATCAGGAGAGAGTCTTGTTCACGGTTACAAGAGACTAGGTAAATGGGCCGTTTGGCTATTTATGGCACTTACTTTGGGAACAATGTTCACAATACAGGCAACTGTAACATCTGTAACTGTTGGGATTTTAAGTTCGGTCTTTCCCGGTATTATGAGTTTTCAGGGGTGGATAGTTTTGGTTTTCTCTCTCTGCATTTTGATTGTTGCAATCGGCAAGTATAAAGCACTTGATAGGGTTGTAAAGGCAATTATTATTATACTTTCTCTTTCAACTGTTGTTGCTGTTCTGGCAGCATCAGCAAAAGGGTTCAACCCAAACCCCGTCTTTATGACCAAGTTTACTTGGAAAGCAGCAGACCTGGCTTTCTTAATTGCCCTTGCAGGTTGGATGCCCAGTGCTATTGATATTTCTGTCTGGCATTCTATATGGACTATCGAGAAAATTAAAAATACCGGGTACAAACCAAAACTAAGTGAATCTCTACTCGATTTTAAAATTGGATATATCGGGACTACAATTCTTGCACTATGCTTTCTGGCACTTGGAGCGCTCTGTATGTACGGTACGGGAATTACCTTTGCCAATAACGGAACCGAATTTTCAACTCAATTATTTAACCTCTACACAACTACCATCGGAAGATGGGCATATCCTATAATTGCACTTGCTGCCACAGCAACCATGTTTAGCACAACCCTCACTGTTATGGATGCGTATCCGAGGGTTATGAAACCGGTTACCCAGATAATTATACCTGCTCTCGATAACCCAAAATACGAAAAGTACATCAGCTACTTTTGGCTTACTGCTCTAATCTCAATCTCCTTTCTCATCATGACAGCTTTTGCTAAAGAGATGAGAATTCTGGTAGATATTGCAACAACTCTCTCATTTATCACAGCGCCTATATTAGGCTATCTTAATTATAAAGCAGTTACCGGCAGAAATATCTCACCTGAATATCAACCGGGAACCGGTTTAAAAGTAATGAGTGTAATTGGATTAATCGTACTCTTTGCCTTTGCAATATATTTTCTGAGCAGTTATATCTTTAAATTTTTTTGAACGGCACGTTCTCTGCCCTGCTGACAAATACTGTGAACCCTGTTACCCGACCTTTTTTATCTCTTTTAAAAATAAAATATCCATTATTAGAGGTTGAAAATTCATCCTTTGCAACTGATATCAACCTGAAAGTGTCACCCGCTTTGCGGTAAACCTCAAGAGCTCCGTCTTTAAACTCAATTTTATAGGTTGTCTCAACCTCTTCGCTGTAGAATGTTCCGATGAAACTGTTCAGATCTGAGTTTTCATAGGCTGCTTGTCTACTCTGCTGAGAGGTCTCTGTTACTGTGGCAGGTATTTGCGGTGTTCCCAAGAAAGCAGAGGCAATTGCCCTCCCTGCCTCTGTTGGATTAAAAGATGCGTAGTTGCTCAGAATAACAACAGATAGCTTTTTGGATGGATACCAGGCGAGCCATGCCCTGTAACCGGCAGTACTTCCGCTGTGGCTGATTTCTTTGAATCCATTCCAATCTCCTATCACAAGACCGGCGGCATAGCCCGTCGAGGAGCCGTCGTTAAGCAGACCGGGAGTAATTCTTTGTTGTGCAATTTGACCTGAAAATATTTCATTTGTCTCCAGCAATCTGTTCCATTTGAGCAGATCGGCAGTTGTTGTAAGAAGTCCACCAGGGCCGTGGATATCTTCAAATGGCATATCCAGATAAAATTCTCCCTCCCTTTCAGAGTAGGCAACTGCTCTATCCTGAACTACTTCTCTGAAATTATCTCTCCATTGTGTTTTTATCATTCCCAGAGGCTTAAAGAACTTTTCTGTTGTAAATTCAGCCAAAGATTTTCCTGATACCCTCTCTGTAATAAGAACCAGCATCATATAATTTGAGTTGCTATATGAGTATCTGCTGCCGGGTGTAAAATTGAGACTCTTTTGCTTGAAGATAATGTCAAAGCCTAATTTCTGAGTATAGGCCCGTGTAGTTCTTGGCCAGCCGGTAAGTGAGTACAGGGCGCCCCAGTCCTTCAAACCACTTGTATGATTCAGCAGGTTCTGAATCGTAATAGTGACATCATACTGAGGTAGCTCTGGAACATATTTTCTCACATCGTCACTTAGAGAAAGCTTTCCCTCCTGATCTAACAATAGAATTGCAGCAGCAGTAAATTGCTTGGATACCGAGCCACATTCAAATATTGTTTCCGAAGTATTAGGTATAGGAAATTCAAGATTTGAAAGACCAAATGCCTTGTTGTAAAAAACCTTTCCGTTTAGCGCAACAGCAACGGCAACTCCAGGCATCTCATTATGATACTGTGCAAAAATCCGGTCAATCCTGTTTACAGTATCATTGGTTTGTGACCATATGGTTGATCCTGTTAGAACCAGAGTAAGTAATAGAACAAGTGTTAATCTCTTTTTCATCGGATTCTGATTTAATATTAATGTTTCTTGCAGGTTCTACCCATATTGTCAATTATACAATATGGTAATAACTAAAAAAATATGGTAGTAAAAAAACAGCTAATTTTATATGGGGATGTAGAATTAGCGGGTTTTCAAGTGTAAATATACATTAAACTCATATAATATGGATTCACAAAAAGTGGATATGTTTATTCTAACCAATGGCAGATTTTTCGAGAGTTATCACCTTGGTCAAATAAGAGACAGGCTGTTGAGTATGGATGATTCAAAATGGTTCATCCTCCAGACTGTGCAATTTAAAGATCCTACAATAAGTCTTATCGTATCTCTTGTTGGAGGGACACTTGGCATTGACCGATTCCTGATCGGAGATACCGGATTGGGTATAGGGAAATTATTAACCTGTGGAGGCCTTGGCATCTGGACATTTATTGACTGGTTTCTGATAATGAGGGCAACACGTGAAAAAAACATGATCACGCTTCAGCAATTACTCTACTAATGCCCTTAAAGGACAATAGGTTTTATCCCTTCGCTGCTTTGTCAGTTGCTACCGGATATGCCTGGTTACTATTGAATATTGTAATTAATCACGGTTCACAAATAACTTCCCCGGGACTCTGTATTTTTAAAAGTGTTACCGGTATTCCCTGCCCCTCGTGTGGTTCTACACGCTCCGTTCTTTCGATTATTGATGGAGATTTTCGACAGGCTATGCTTCACAATCCGATTGGATTCATCCTGGCGCTAACCTTAATAATCTTACCTCTCTGGCTCATTTTTGATAGTGTAACAGGGAAGAGAAGTATGCAGAATTTTTATAACAAGGCAGAACTTTATCTAAAGAAAAAAGCTTTAATAGTTCCATTTATTGTGATAATTCTCGCTATATGGACTTGGAACATATTAAAAGATATTTGAAATTAAACATAACCTAAACTTCAAGTTATGAAAAAGAGTCAGTTAACCCGACTGCTACTCCTCATGGGAGCAGTATCCTTATTCGTATACAGTTGTAAGAAGATAATACTGCTTCTGGCAACAATTTCAACAGCAGCTGTAACAAACATCACTTCAACCGGCGCCACATCAGGTGGAAATGTCACTAGTGACGGTGGTGCGGCAGTAACAGCACGGGGAGTATGCTGGAATACAGACCAAAACCCTACTATCACAAATTCAACAACAAATGACGGCGCAGGTGTAGGGACATTTACTAGCACATTAAGTGGGCTTAGTCCCGGAACAACTTATTATGTTAAGGCATACGCAACAAATAGTGTTGGAACAACCTATGGAAGCCAAGCCTCATTTACGACTACGGCTATTCTCTCTACCCTTACCACTACAGCTGCATCTGCTATTACAGCTACAACTGCTACCACGGGTGGCGTTATAACAAATGACGGCGGTGCTGCTATAACAGCCAGAGGAGTAGTATGGAGCTGGAATCCCGGCCCTACCCTTGCAGACTCAAAAACCACCAACGGAACAGGAACAGGAACATTTACAAGCTCGCTTACGGGCCTTACTCCGGGCTATACTTACTATGTAAAGGCCTATGCAACAAACAGTGTGGGTACTTCATACGGAAATCAGATAACATTCACTACTCCCACAACAATTCCAATTTTGACAACCGCAGAGGCAACCTCTATTACATCAACTTCGGCAACTTGCGGAGGCAATATCTCAAGTGACGGTGGAGAGGTTGTATATACAAGAGGGGTTTGCTGGAGTACATCCCAAAATCCAACAACTGCCAATTCAAAGGTAGCCATGGGGGGAGGGACAGGAACATTTACCGGATCACTAACAGGTTTGTCTCCCGGAGGAGTATATTATGCCAGAGCTTACGCTTCAAACAGTGTTGGCACAGCTTACGGAAATCAAATATCTTTCTCAACTATTGCTACCTTACCTACGATAACAACCACATCTTTGTCAAATGTAACGGCTACTTCTTTTGTTTCAGGAGGTAATATTTCCAATGATGGTGGTTCAGATGTTAGATCTCGCGGGGTTTGCTGGAGCACCTCGCCAAATCCAACCGTAAATGATTCAAAAACAAGCAATGGAACTGGAACAGGAGCATTTACAAGTTATGTTACAGGTCTTACTGCAGGAGTTACCTATTACGTCAGAGCATACGCAACAAACGGCATAGGTACAGCATATGGTAATGAATTTAGAGCAAATGGTCTTACAGAGGAGATAAACGCCTTGGTGCCAGAAAGTATAATTAACGAACTTAAACGGTTAGGATTGCCAATCAATACAGGCTATAACCCTCCTATTATAAATAATATTTACAACTTATCTCCTTTAAGGCTTAAAGGCACCAATATTGCCGGAGACTGGGCGCTTGAGACAAGATTTAATGATGTGCGCTTAAGATTTCATAATCAAAACAATACAAATCTAACAATTGGATACGAAAGCGTTTCCATTGACTATACAACCGGAACAGAGACACAGCACACCGAAGGGATTTCTGGTTATATTGTTGGCTCAAACAATAATTTCACAGCTTTCCTCAAAGTTGTCTCTTCAAAATCTACAGGTGAATATGCCGACCTTGTCTATGTGTATTCTGGAACATTAGCAGGAAACGGCATTAACAATCTTAGCTATGGTCTCTTTATGCTTGATAATCACGGATTCTCGGGTTATATACAAAATGGAGAAGGCAGAGTATTCTATGACTCTGACTACTTCTCTGAAATCAGGGCCACTCTAAGAAGTGCTGCTCTTCCTACCAAAGGGAGTTCTCAAATTTACATACCTGATATGACTCAACGTAAGAGATGATCTGTAGCAGAAATAAAAATGAAAGAATAACAGGAATTCTATAAATAATACATTAAATGATAGAATGAAAACTTACTAATTGATAAAACAAATTATGAAAAAACTTCTCTCTTTTACTCTGATCTTGTTGTTCACTCAGTCTGTGACGCAGATTTACTCCCAGGATCTTAATGGTTCTGACGTTTTTAAATACAGGCGGAGCTCTCTCCACACAATACTAATGGAGTTGGACAACTTTCCTAAAAAGGATACTGTAATTAAGGCCTATTATAACGCTCCATTCCCGGATAAATATAATGATCACACAATAGGTATCAAGTCATTTAATCCTAAATTATACCCTATATCAGACGAAGAGAGAGCCTCTTCAGGCGTTAAAAAAACCTTTGGTGGCGCATTAAAGCAAGGGATGTTTGCCAAACCGGGAGAGGCCAACGACGATCCCGCAAGTTATGATGACACCCTTGTTATCCGCAAATTTTTCAACAACTGTAAAGTAGCCAATAAAATGGTTGCAAAATGGTTCAACAGACAAGCCGACGGCAGTTTTGACATTGATCTTATTGCCGAACGAGGTCTTTTTGATGCATCATTTCTGGATACAAAAACTGCAATGGCCTCTTCTGATGGCATAAGTCTTCTCAAAACAGCCGGCCTCGATCTCATATACAACACATTTGTAGTTGTCTCAAAAATGAATTTTCTGAGCAATGAGATTCCGGCAGCCGTAATTAAGGAGGGGGCCATACTTGCAGCAAAAGAGATCAAAAACGGACTACTGCAGGCAGCCGCCATTACTGCAGCTGAAGTTGCCTACAAAAAGGCTAAAGAGGGTTATTCTGTATGGACAACCTCTTATCTATACCAGCTTGATTGGAATGACTCTATTCAGCATGTGTTTTACAACAACCTTTATATTGATGCCGCTAACATTGATGTCGTCAAAAAAGAGACGTTTGATACAACAAGTCTGTTTCAGATGAAATTTATCGGAGCCGAAAAATCGAGAAGTCTTGTCACATTCTCTCTAAAAACCAAAAGGACAGAGGAGCAGATTGTAGAACTGGCAACCATACGAAATATTGATGCTGTTTATGCCAAGCTTCAAAAAAGCTACGATATTTTCATGCCTAAAACTCCCCTGTACACAGGTAATCCGATTACTGCAAAAATCGGCATGAAGGAGGGTCTTGAGGGGGGTGAAAGGTTTGAGGTATTTGAACAGGTTATGGATCAGAAAACAGGCATAATTGAATATAAAAGTCGCGGAAAAATTGTCGTTGACAAAAACCTTATCTGGGATAACAGATTCAATCTTGACTCTGATGACCCGGATAATGGAGAGGGAAATGGCAAGAAGCCTGTATTGGACCGCACAACCTTTAAGGGAGGTAAGGACTACTATGCCGGGTTGCTCATAAAACAGATCAAATAGTTTACAATCAATAAAAACCTGCTACTATGAAAAAAATACTTAAAAACACAACCCTTACATTAATAATCACCCTCCTCTTTTTATTAATTGCCTCAGAGGAGATGTTCGGGCAGTCAAGGAGAAACAGAAAGGAGAATGTAGATATTTGGAAGTATGAAATCGAGGGTGTACAGACCGGCGTACAGGGAACTTACCTGATTAAAGTCTGGTCATACTCCTCAAATGCAAACCTTGCCGTAGAACAGGCAAAAAAAAATGCTGTGCACGGAATAATATTCCGTGGATTTGCAGGTACCGGCAGGGTTCCAGGGCAGAGAGCATTGGCTTCAAACCCAAATATTGAAGAGGAGAAACAAGACTTTTTCCGTCTCTTTTTCGCAGAGGGTGGAAAGTACTTGAAGTTTGTTTCACTCACCAATGACGGAGCAGTTGCTGCAGAAGACCGTCTGAGAGTGGGTAAAGAGTATAAGATTGGAGTTATAATGTCTGTTAATGTAGATGCTCTCAGAAAAGACCTCGAAGAGGCCGGAATTATTAAGAGTCTTGGACGCGGATTTTAATTTAAACAAAATAAATATGAAAAATACACTGATAAACTTATTGATAATTGCCTGTACTATTTTACTTGCAGCAGGATGCGCAGCTCCTGTAACTGTTGCCGGCAACTACACATACAAGACCGAATGCCTTGGAAACGACCATGATGGAACTCAAATAGTAAAGGCATGGGGAAGCGGAAAAAAAAGAGCAGAGGCTGTAGATCAGGCAATGAAAAATGCTGTAAATGATGTGCTGTTTAAAGGCATAACCGAGGGAGTAAACGGCTGTGAGATGAGGCCTATCGTCTCAGAAGTTAACGCAAGACAAAAGTATGCATCATATTTCAACTCATTCTTTACAGATAAAGGTGCTTATCTCAATTTTGTAGAACCAAGATACAAGCAGATACAAGACGGAGATCTTAAGTCTACAAGAAGCGGATTAACTGCAGGAATTATTGTTAGGATTTACCATGCCGAACTTAAACAAAAGATGGCCGAAGATGGCATAATCAGATATTACTAATAACTATTTAACTATGAAGAAACTGATAATTACAACTATACTGGTTATTTGCTCAGTTTTGCCTGCATTATCTCAGGCAAAAAAACCCACAATTATGGTGGTTCCAAGTGATTTGTGGTGCAATACTAACGGTTATATGATGGAATTCGACAACCAGGGAACCCGGGTCAAACTACCTGATTATAAAAGGGCAATGCAGGAGAGCGCCGATCTTATGGTGGTGATAAGCAAGATAAATGAACTTATGACCCAAAGAGGGTTCCCGCTGAAAAACCTCGAATCATCACTTAAATCTCTTGAAATCGAAGCTGCAGAAACAGCGATGACATCGAGCAGAAGTGGTGCTGAGTTGAGCGAGAGCCCTATTGACAAACTTAAAAACATTGCAAGGGCTGACATCTGGATACAGATGACATGGACAATAAACACAATGGGTCCAAGAAGGTCAGTAACCTTTGTTCTTCAAGGGCTTGACGCTTATACCGACAAACAGGTTGCCGGAGCCTCAGGTACAGGGAATCAGCTTATCGCAACAGAGCTCCCAATAATGCTTGAAACGGCTGTGCTTTCTCATCTTGACAACTTCAATGGACAGCTTCAGCAACATTTTGATGATATGTTCGAAAATGGCAGAGAGATTACCCTCAGAATAAGAAAATGGGATTCGTTTGATGGCGATTTAATGACCGAATACGGAGGAGACGAGCTTGGTTTTCAAATTGAGAACTGGGTATCAGACAATACTGTTCAGGGAAGGTTCAGCACTGCTGACGCATCAGAAAACAGAATGATTTTTGAACAGGTGAGAATTCCACTATACGATACCAACAACAGAGCTGTTGACGCCCGTACATGGGTAAGGGGATTACAGCGTTATTTAAAGGATAGGTTTATGATCGATTCCAGAATAACTATGAGAGGTCTTGGACAGGCAACTCTGACAGTCGGAGAAAAATAACCTTAACTTGAAAATTTAAGATATGAAAAAGATATTACTTATAATATGTATCCTGTTAGCCGGAAGCTATGTATATTCTCAAAATACATACGGAAGTGCCGATGATGAGGCCAGAATTGTACTAAATACATATGTTCCGGATCAGATTGAGGGAATTTCTTCAGTGGCACGAAATGCGCTTGAAAACAAACTTAGTCAGATAGCGACACAGAATGGTATGGGTGGAGCCTCATTCAATCCAAGGTTTATTATGACAGCAAATATTGTAGCTTCTACAAAGAATATTACTCCAACCGTTCCGCCAATGCACGCATACAACCTGGAAGTCAATCTGTATATTGGTGATGGGATTGATGGAGTTTTGTATGCATCTCACTCTGTTAGTGTCAAGGGTGTAGGGGACAATGAAACCAAAGCCTATTTGGACGCCATAAAAAACATTAGAACTCGTGATCCTCAGTATCAATACTTTATTGAAAACGGAAAAAGAAAAATAATTGAATATTACAACGCAAACTGTGACCTGATTATTTCTGAAGCAAGAGCATTGGAAAGTATGCATGAATACAATGCCGCACTAGCCACCCTTTTCCGTGTTCCAAGTGTATGCAAAGAGTGCTATGAAAAGTGTATGATTCTTCTGGGTCCCATATTTGACAAAAAAATTGACCACGATTGTCAGGTACTGCTGGCTCAGGCAACAAATGCATGGAATTCCGGACAGGACTTTAATGCAGGTCAGCGTGCAATAAGGTTTCTTGCAGGAATTGACCCGCAGGCCTCATGCTTTCCAAGTGCAATAGCTCTATCTGAGAGAATTGCCAAAAGAGTAAAAGAGGTGGACCAGAGAGAGTGGAATTTTCTTTTGAAAGTTCAGCAAGACAATGTAGATATCAGTAAGCTTAGAATAAGGGCAATGAGAGACATTGGAGTTGCCTACGGCAGTAACCAGCCAAGGGTTATTTACAACATTCGCGGCTGGTGGTAAAGTTATAATAACCACAATATTTCAAAGAGAAATTGCAATTGTAACTCGAATGGCTTCAATTTGCAGTTTCTCTCTTTTTTTTCTTATATTTACCCTATCAATTTTTGTCTAACTAGAATACTCTACCCCGATAGACAAACCGGTCAATGTACCCAATGTCTATGGCGTTGAAAAGGCCTTAAATAAAGAGGCATCGCACAAAAACTTCCTGCATAAAAAAGCAGCGAAGCGCACTCTGGACAAACCACTTTACTTACAAAACAAACTTGGATGAAACCAATTATTGAGCTCATCAAAGACCTTGCCGATAAACATGGTCGTGAGAGGCATAATTTATTGCCTATCCTGCAGGGCGTAGTAGAACAAGAGAAGTATCTTTCTGAATACTCCATGATAGAAATTGCAAGAGAGTTAGATATGCCGGCAACCGAAGTTTTCGGAACGGCAACATTCTACTCATTCCTTGAACACAAAAAAATGGGCACGTACATTATTCGTGTATGCAAAACCATTACATGTGCCATGAAGGGAGAAAAACAGATACTGCTCACCATTGAAGATATGCTAAAAATAAGAGTAGGCGAAACATCTTCAGATGGAAAATTCTCACTTCTGCAAACCAACTGTCTGGGATTGTGCCATAAGGCACCGGCTATGTTAATCAACAACGAGGTTTACACCGATCTCACTCCCGAGAAAATTCGGGATATTCTTACAATGTATATGAATAAAAAAGAGGGAGGGGAAAATGTCAACTAATTATTTATTAAAAAGAGTCGATTTCATTTTTAAAAATGAGAACGATTGGGAAGATGTACTTAAGAAGAGCATTAACCGTCCTCCCCAGGAGTTGATAAACGAACTCATCAGCTCTGAATTAAAAGGAAGAGGTGGAGCCGGTTTCCCAACCGGATTAAAATGGAAGGTTGCCTCCGAAGAGAAAAGCGATGTAAAGTATGTTATTTGCAACGCTGACGAAGGCGAACCGGGAACTTTCAAAGACAGGGAGATACTCTCAAGAGTTCCCTTTAAAGTTCTAACAGCGATTGCAATTTGCGGGCATGTTATTGGAGCAAAAAAGGGATACATCTATCTCAGAGGTGAGTATTACTTCCTTCAGCCTGAACTTAACAAGGCAATTAGTGAATTTGAATATTTTTGCAAAGAGATCAATTTTGAATTTTCCATTAAGATTTTTATGGGAAGCGGTGCGTATATCTGTGGTGAAGAGACCGCTCTGTTCGAATCAATGGAAGGAAAAAGAGGAGAACCAAGAAACAAACCTCCATATCCTTCGTCATTCGGATACATGGGTAAGCCAACCGTAATAAACAATGTAGAAACTCTTGCACATACCTATACAATTTTCAGATACGGATCAAAAAGGTTTTATGACCTTGGGGTTCAGTACTCCAGAGGTTCAAAACTATTTTCAGTTTCAGGAGATACTCCAAAACCGGGCATATATGAACTTGAGCTTGGTATGAGTCTGGCAGACTTTGTTGAAGAGTTTGGAGATGACGACACAAAAGCAGTTCAGGTTGGTGGAGCATCAGGTTTTCTTGTTCCAAGGAAGAAGTTTGCAGAGACAAACATTGGTTTTCAAGGCAAACTCGTTGGAATATCACTCCCTACAGGAGGGTCCATGATGCTGTTTAACAGCTCCAGATCTATGTTTAACGTACTTGACAACTATCTTAACTTTTTTGCCGAGGAGTCTTGTGGTCAATGTACCCCTTGCCGGGTAGGATGCCAACAGCTTTTGATGGGTATTAAGGCAGTTAAAAGAGGAGATAAAAATGCTCAATATCTAGACAAGCTTTTAAAACTTGCCGAGACAATGCAGATAACCTCCAAATGTGGACTGGGACAATCCGTTGCCAATTCATTCTCTTCAATTGTTGAGAACTTCAGAGAAGAGATGATTTATTAATGCTGAAAAAATTACATTTATGGGAAATAAAATAAGTATTACAATCAACGGCCAAAAGGTTGATGTGAAGCATGGAACATCTATTCTGGATGCTGCAACCCAGGCTGGGGTAATAATCCCTACCCTGTGTTACCACAAAGACCTATGCATTGCAGGTAACTGCAGGGTTTGTGTGGTTGAACTCGCAGGCCAAAAGAGGCTTGCGACAGCTTGTGCTACCCCTTGTGAGAGCGGTATGGAGGTAATGACAAACACATTAAAGGTGCGAAACTCCAGAAAGCACATTATTGAACTCCTTCTAACCGAGCACAATGCCGACTGTACTAGCTGTTACAAGAATGGTAACTGCGAGCTTCAGACTTTAGCATCTGAGTACAAGATAATGAATCAGGACTTTATCCATCTTGTTCCATTTAAAAACTACACTGTAGACAAATTTTCGCCCTCAATCATCAAGGATGACAGCAAATGTATAAGATGCCAGCGTTGCGTCAGGACATGTGCCGAACTTCAAAGCGTTAATGCTCTCACAATGGCATTCAAAGGAGAACATGCTAAGGTTACTACTTTCTTTGAAAAGACCATGAGCGAAGTTGTTTGTACAAATTGCGGTCAATGTATAAACCACTGCCCAACAGGAGCTTTGGTTGAGAAAAACTATATTGAAGAGGTTTGGAGTGCAATTTCAGACAAAACAAAATATGTAGTTGTGCAGACAGCACCTGCCGTTCGTGTAGGTCTGGGCGAAGAGCTTGGATTTGATCCCGGAATGAGGGTTACAGGCAAGATGGTTTCAGCGCTCAAAAAACTTGGTTTTGATGCCGTTATGGATACCGACTTTACTGCAGACCTTACAATTATTGAAGAGGGCACAGAACTTCTTACAAGATTGAAAAAAGTTCTTGTAGATAAGGATAGTACTGTTAAGCTGCCAATGGCAACCTCTTGCTCACCGGGATGGATTAAGTTCATTGAACATATGTATCCTGAATACCTTGATAATCTCTCAACATGCAAGTCACCTCAGCAAATGTTCGGAGCTTTGGTTAAGACCTATTATGCCAAATCCCGCAACCTTGATCCTGAGAGCATTGTATCTGTATCAATCATGCCATGTACAGCCAAAAAGTTTGAGGCAAACCGGCCGGAAATGCACGACAGCGGATATCGCGATGTTGATTACGTTCTGACAACACGAGAACTTGCCATAATGATAAAACAAGCCGGTATTGACTTCCTTAAACTGGACGATATGCATTACGACCGTATAATGGGAGAATCAACCGGTGCAGGTGTTATCTTTGGAGCTACAGGAGGAGTAATGGAGGCAGCACTAAGGACCGCCTACGAACTGGTTACCGGCAGAGAGGTTCCTTTCGAAAATCTTAATATTACTCCTGTAAGAGGAGTTGAAGGCATTAAAGAGGCAAGTATAAAAATTGAAAAACCTCTCAAAGAGTGGGCTTTTCTTGATGGCGTAGAGTTAAAGTGCGCTGTTGCTCACGGATTGGCCAATGCAAAAATTGTAATGGATGAAATCAAAGCGGGTAAAACGAATTATCACTTCATAGAATTTATGGCGTGTCCGGGCGGATGCCTGGGCGGAGGGGGTCAGCCGATACCTACCAGTCCGGAGATCCGGGCAAAAAGGGCTGCCGCAATCTATGCCGAAGACGAAGGTATGCCGTTACGTAAATCTCACCAGAACCCAGAAGTCATTAAAATTTACGCCGATTTCCTAGGCAAGCCTTTAGGAGAAAAATCACACCATCTGCTGCACACAAAATATACTCCAAGGAAGAGATTCTAAATATTTTGGGAGTATATAAAAAAATGAGGATGACTTTTTGGTCATCCTCATTTAATTTTAAACACATACAGTGTTAATAGATTCCACGATCTTCATAATGAGTATGCAGCAGCTCGTGCGAAAGATGCCCAAGAGGTTCGTTTAGGAACTCATCATAGATAGCCTTAATTGCAGGGTTTTCATGAGATTTTCTTAATGGCATAAGTCGATCCTCCTTATAGATAGAATCTGCTCTCTTCTGACGTATCTCCCAGGTGGTAGGAATTGCTTGTCCTCCGCCACCAAGGCATCCGCCTGGACAGGTCATCACCTCAATAAATGCATAGGGCGACTTACCCTCCTCTATCTGATCAAGAAGAGCTCTGGCATTTTTAAGGGTGTGTGCAACTGCAACCTTAACCTTAGTTCCTTTAAGGTCTAGTTCTGCCTCCTTAATTCCCTCAAAACCTCTCACGACAGTAAGATCTATCTTGTTAAGCGGTTTCCCTGTAATTACCTCATATGCAGTTCTGACAGCAGCCTCCATAACTCCACCCGTTGCCCCAAAAATTACTCCGGCTCCGGTAGAGATACCCAGAGGTTTGTCAAACTCCTCCTCCTGAAGTGTGCAGAAATCTATGCCTGTCTTTTTAAACATCTTGGCAAGTTCTCTTGTGGTAAGCACATAGTCAACGTCATAGAAGTTATCTCTCTCTGTGAGGTTGAGTATGTCTTTCCAATATTCAAAGGCAGAGTTCATCTCAGGCCTTTTGCACTCAAATTTCTTTGCAGTACAAGGCATTATTGAAACAACAATAATCTTGCGCGGGTCAACATTAAGTTTTTCGGCATAATAGGTCTTTGCTACAGCACCAAACATCTGCTGAGGCGATTTACATGTCGAAAGGTGACCAAGAGATTTTGGATAGAAATGCTCAATAAACTTAATCCATCCTGGTGAACATGAAGTTATCATTGGAAGTGTTCCTCCGTTTTTAATACGGCTGATAAGCTCATGCCCCTCCTCCATAATGGTAAGGTCGGCTGTAAACTGAGTATCAAACACTTTGTCAAATCCAAGCTTTCTCAATGAAGCAACCATCTTTCCTGTTACAAGGGCTCCCTGTTCCATACCCATTGCTTCACCTATACCTACCCTGATCGCAGGAGCAGTCTGAACAATTACAATTTTATCTTTATTGTAGATGTCCTCAAAAACCTCTTTCGTTTCGTCCTTCTCTACAATTGCTGCAGTAGGGCATACAAGAGCACACTGACCGCAATTGGTACAGGCTACATTCCCAAGACCCTTGTCCTGATATGTAGAGACTATACTTCTTAGGCCTCTTCCTGTAAAATCAATTGCATGCACAGTTTGAACATCAGCACAGACCGCTATACATCTGCCGCATAGAATACACTTCTCAGGATTTCTTACCAAAGAGAGAGATGTGTCATCAATCTTTTCAATCGGTTTGGTTTTGGCATAAGGTGTATCTTTAATACCGAGGGTTACCGTAAGCTCCTGAAGTTCACAATTTCCGTTTCTTTCGCAAATAAGACAATCTTTCGGGTGGTTGGCCAGCAGCAATTCAAGGTTTGTGGTTCTTGCCTGATTTATAGCCGGTGAATGGGTTGTTATTTCCATCCCTTCGTTAACCTGAGATATACAGGATCTTACAAGTGTTTTTGCTCCTTTAACCTCAACCATGCAAATTCCGCATGAAGCATTACTTGAAACATCTTTAAGGTAGCATAGAGAGGGAATTTTTATACCTATCTCCTTGCATGTTTCCAGTATTGTTGTACCCTTCATTACCTGATAGGGTCTGTTGTCTACAATAATGTTTATAAATTTATTTTCCATAATTATTCCTCCTCGGTGTTAGTAGTGATACGTACATCGCAACGCAAGCATCTGGCAGCTTCGGCAAAGGCCTGGTCTTTTGAATAGCCTAGATTTATCTCCTTGAAGTTGCCGGTTCGCTCTTCGAGCGGGCGTTTGATTGAGTAGTGTCTGTTGCCACCTTCTGGTTTCAATGGCACTTCATCACTATAATCAAACCCTCGGTTTAATTTATGGAAGCGTCGTTTATTCATTAATTTGTAGTCAATAACCTCTGCAGCCTTCTTAGCAATACCCATTGCCTCAGCCGCAGTAGCAGGACCGGTAACAGCATCTCCGATTGCATAAATCTTAGGATGGTTGGTCTTAAATGTAAAGTGGTCGGCACTTATTACACCATCAGTAGATATTTTTAATCCGAAATCTTTTACAAACGGAGCATCAACCTCTTCACCAACAGCCATAATTACTGAGTCGCACCCAATTATAAATGACTCGCCTGTTGGAACAGGTTTTCTTCTGTTTGAAAGGTCAATATCACCGCACTCCATCTTCATAAGTTCAATACCTCTAACTTTGTCATTGGCGTCTGCGAGAATCTCTTTAGGATTACACAGGAACAAGAAGTTAACACCTTCGATTTCTGCCTCCTTTATCTCATCCTTATTAGCCGGCATATCGCCTTTGAGCCTCCGGTAAACAACAGTAACCTCTGTTCCAAATCTCTGGGCAGTTCTTGCAGCATCAATTGCAACGTTTCCGGCACCAATTACTACCACATTTTTACCGATCTCAGGTTTTATCCCCTTAGCTACATCTTTAAGGAAATCCATTCCTGAAACTACTCCTTCAAGTTCATTTCCCTCAACGCTAAGCAGGATATCCTTATGGGCTCCTACTGCTATAATAATCTTATGGTAGTCTCTTTCAAGCTCCTCCATTGAGATATCTTTACCAACTGTTGTGTTGAAAACGAAGTGAACACCAAGTTCTTTGATAAAGTTTATTTCTGTATCGAGCGTTTCAAGAGGTAGGCGATACTTAGGAATACCCCATCTGAGAATACCTCCTGCTTCTGACTCGCTGTCGAATATTGTAACATCGTGCCCCAATCTCACAAGATAGAACGCAGCTGTTAAACCGGCCGGACCAGCACCAATAATGGCAATTTTCTTGTAAGTTGGCGGAAGTTTTTCTTTTATCAGCCTTGCATATATCTTTTGGGCTTTGCCCTCTTTATAGACGGTATCCGCTATGTAACGGTGAATATCTCCTTGTGAAACCGGAGCATCAATTGTCTCTCTCAGGCATTTCATCTGACAGTGGAAGTGACAAATTCTACCCAGAGTTCCCGGAAGAGGATTATCTCTGAGGGAGGTTTCAAAAGCATCCTCAATTTTATCTTCCTTAAGCAACTGCAGGTATCTCGGAATATTCATGTGAAGCGGACAGCTGTTTTCGCAAAGAGCAGTAAAGAGGCTATGGCAAATTCCCGGCTCGCACTTCTTCTCAATCATGTGATGGTCGTACTCATCCCTGAAATACCTTAAAGTAGTAAGAACGGGATTAGGAGCAGTTTGACCCAGACCGCAAAGTGCTGTACTTTTAATCACTTGACCAAGCTTGACAAGTGCATCCAAATCCTCACTCGTGGCGACGCCCTCTGTGACTTTATTCAGAATATGTAAAGTTTGAGCAAGACCCTCTCTGCATGGAGTGCATTTACCACATGATTCGCCATTTGAAAACTCGATAAAATACCTTGCAACATCCACCATACAGTTATCCTGGTCCATCACAACCATTCCTCCGGAACCCATAATGGCACCTAAAGAGTTGAGAGATTCATAGTCAACAGGTGTATTTAGATACTCAACAGGTATACAACCGCCTGAGGGACCTCCAGATTGAACTGCTTTAACAGTTTTTTGTGTACCTGTACCCTCTCCAATTTTAAATACAATTGTCTCAAGCGTTGATCCAAGGGGTAACTCAACTAGCCCCGTGTTCTTAACTTTTCCTACAAGTGAAAAAACCTTTGTTCCTGAGCTCTTATCTGTTCCAGTTTCGGTGAACCAGTCACCTCCTCTGGAGATAATTACAGGCACATTGCACCATGTCTCTACGTTGTTAATATTAGTTGGTTTTCCATACAGCCCTTTTTCAGCAGGATAAGGAGGTCTTGGTGATGGCCTTCCCGATTTTCCTTCGATACTGTGAATTAGTGAGGTCTCCTCGCCGCAAACAAAAGCTCCGGCACCCTCAACAATGTCAACATCAAAGCTAAAGCCCGAATTGAGAATGTTATCTCCGAGCAGACCAAGTTCTTTAGCTTGTTTAATTGCACCTTTAAGACGCTGAACTGCAAGCGGATACTCTGCTCTGATATAAACAACACCCTTTGAAGCACCCATTGCAAAAGCACCAATGGTCATACCCTCAATTAGCATAAATGGATCACTTTCAATTTCGTTTCTGTTCATGAATGCTCCCGGGTCACCTTCGTCAGCATTACATATCACATATTTCTGATCCCCCTCTACTTTGGCCATAAGTTCCCACTTAACTCCAGTTGGAAAGCCGGCACCACCCCTACCGCGTAACTTTGATTTTTTCACCTCGTCAATTACAGAAACAGGGTTCATCTTGTGTAAAGCGTTGTAAAGAGGGAAATACCCACCAACAGCAATATACTCTTCGATGTCGTCCGGAACAATCAGCCCACAGTTGCGAAGAACAATCTTCTTTTGCCATTTGAAAAACGGAACCTCATTCCAGAGAGGATACTCTGTAAGTCCTCTGCCGAACTCGAATTTTTCAGTTATAAAATCCCACTCCTCTATTCTACAAAGTACGTTCCTATAAGGCATTATGCCCTTCTCAATGCCAATAATCAACGGTATAACATCATTCTCTGTTACACGATGCAATATTATAAGAGGTTTGCCTGGAATATAGATATTCACCAGTGGCTCTTCTGCGCAGAAGCCGAAGCATCCTGTTTTTTTGATGATTATATCCAGTTTTCTTTCGGCAACAACCCTCTCAAAACTGTCAAACAGAACCTCTGCTCCCCTTCCGATTCCGCATGTGCCCATACCTATAGCAACATATGGTTTGTCAGGAAGGATTTTTTTTGAAGCTCGTTCCTTTATTTCTAATAATTTAGTATAGTCTGATATTTTCATCTTTCTTATCCTCCTGTAAATGTTGAAGTAATTTCTTAATTTGCTCTGAGGTCACATTGCTGTAAATGATTCCGTCAACGGCAACAACGGGAGCCAGGGCACATTGGCCAAAGCAGGCTACGGTTTTAACCGTTATGAGTCTGTCATCAGTAGTAAAACTTGTCTCACCTGAATCCAAGGCCTCTTTACAGCCCGGCAATGTTGAAAGGTCATTCAACAATGTTTTTGACCCTTTAGTATGGCATGCAGTACCCCTGCACACTATAATCGAGTGTTTACCCTGAGGTTTAAGATTGAAAAATGAATAAAAAGTTGCAACGCTGTAGATCTGCGACAGTGGCACCTTAGTTTGTGAGGAAAGATAATCCATCGAGAGTTTATCCAGGAATTTAAATTCGCTTGCCTCCTGTATCTCTTCCATTACAGTGAGGAGCTCACCCGGTTTACCCCTGTGTCTGGAGATTATCTCGTCGATAGTTGCTCTATCGATTTGACTCTCTTCAATAGTATTCATAGGTTCGGTTTTAAAAGTTAATATATAGTGCTTTATAATTTCCGGGAAATTTGGAGCTATACATTTACAACTTATTTTTTCAACCTCTTCCGGGGCAATTTCTCTCTCTAAGTTATGATTTGGATTTATTACGTTCAAATATACTGATTTTATATTAATAAAATAAGTTTTTACAGTATAAAATCATGTGATAGTCTTTCAATTTGTTAGAAGAGGAGTTTAAGGAAAAGTATATTTATTTAAGTTTTGTTATTAAATATTTTCTTTAGAATTTAATCGGAATCTTTTTACTAACTTTGTCTTGCACTGCAAATTAAAATTCAATGTTAAGATTCATCGTTATATCCTTACCGATGTTCATAACCCTTTTCTGGGCTATTGCTCTTGTAACCGATGCCGGCAAAAGAGATAAACCCCGCCTCTTCCTTGGACTTTTTATGTTTGTTGCAAGCGTTCTTTATGCTTCTCATGCTGCATATTTCTCATTGAACTATAAAATATACTCATTTCTTGACCCCATTTATACGCTAACGTCTCTCTCTGTGTTCCCCCTTTTCTATCTATACATAAAGAGTATTGCAAAAGATGGTACAATTAAGGCAAAAGGGCTTTGGGTTCTTATTCCGGCTATTTCGTTTACCGTTGCAACCGTAATCACTTTTGCAATTATGTCACCGGATGAGTTATCTGCCTATCTGCATAAAGTTATCTACAAAGAATCCGGCCAATTTCCCTTTTCAACAACTGCAAATATCCAGATCATAGTTTTCAAGTTAAGCCGCATAGTTTTTGTACTACAACTTATTCCTTCTGTCTATTTTAGTAGCAAGCTCATAAAGGAATATGAAAAACAGATTAATGAATTTTATGCTTCAACCGAGGAGAGAACAATCAGATGGACAAGAGACATCATGATTGCAATGGTGGGTGTCTCAGTTTTTGCGGTTGTAGCAAATATTATTGGTAAAGCATTTTTCATCAACGAATTGGCATTAATTGCCATCCCTTCTGTACTTTTTAGTGTATTTCATTTTTCTATAGGCTATCTGGGTTTTAAGCAGAAATATACTATCGCAACCTACAAAATTGATGTTCTAAAAGACAGCACCTCTACAGCAAGACTACCTGGTGAAAGCATGAGGCTTAAACTCAAATCTGACCTGGTAAAACTAATTGAAGAGGAGCAAATATTCAGACATACCGATTTACGAATTACTGATATCTCCAAAAGACTTAACACTAATCGTTCTTACATATCCGGAATAGTTAACAATGAGTTTCATTCTACCTTTTCCGATCTTATAAATCACTACAGAATCTCATATGCTAAAGAGCTTCTCAAAGATAAAAAGATGTACATACTCGAATATGTTTCGGAGGAGTCGGGTTTTGCATCAATTAACTCCTTCTTAAGGGCTTTCAAGAAAGAGGCCGGAATCACACCCGGACAATACCGAAAGCAAAATATGAATTAATAAAAACATTTAAATGAAAAAAATAATTGTAGTAGCCTTAATGCTTGGCTGCGCCCCTCTCTTTTCGCAGGAAAAGGGCTTTATTGAACAGAATTACATCGAAGTATCGGGCAGAGCTGAAAAAGAGCTTTCGCCTGATGAAATTTACCTTGATATTATAATTACCGAGAAAGATAACCGCGGAAAAGTATCAATTGAAAGGCAGGAGCAGAGTTTTTTTAAAAGGCTCACCTCTATAGGGATTGATCTTTCAAAAGATTTACAAATTTCAGACATCAGTTCATCGTTGGAAAAATTCTTTCTAAGGAAAAACACTATTCTTCTTACTAAGTCTTATGTTCTGAAAGTAAACGGAACAGCTCAGTTGACGGCGCTTTTTGAACAGCTTGAAAAGGAAGGAATAACTGATGTTAAGATTACCCGCACAGCGTTGTCTAACTTTGATGAGGTAAGCAGGGAGATCATGGCAGATGCTGCATTAAATGCAAAGAAAAGTGCTGAGGCAATAGCTGTCGCTTTAGGCAGAACTCTTGGAAAAGCGCTCTATGTGCAGAGCTATGCAAGTTTTCCACGATCTTACAGAGTTAACACGGTCATGAAAATGATGGATACATCTGTCGAATCTGCAGGGGCTGACTTTTTACCCGATTTCCAGAAAATTAAAATGGAACACCAGGTTGTAGTCAGGTTCGCTTTAGAATAAACGAATCTTTAAAAAGAGAAAACGAGCTTCAGTATTCTAACCCCCTGAACTGAAGCTCGTCTTTGTTGAATCTACGATCCAAACTATATTGTAAAGATAAATAATATTTTTATATCATTATCATATTTGCATATTTTATAATATTTTGTTTGAGTAACCGCTATTTTGCTTACAGATAGTAATAAATATGCAAATTACTGATTTTTATGCTTTCAGAGTACAATCTCTTTTGTTAATTTTGAAGTATGAATAGAAGGAGAAAAAGAGGCATAACCTCATATATTATAATTTTTGTTTTAATACTTACTGCTATCGTCATCTTTTTCGGATTCACCGGAATTAGTCTTATTCCCGGAAATAGTGATGATGGTAATGAAATAATCCCTGTCGCAATAAACCACATTCTTACAAACGAACTTTCTGAACTTCCGGAAACTGAGAAGATGGATGCCCAGATTGAACGTTTTATGCGTCAGTGGGAAATCAAAGGTGCATCACTGGCTGTTATGAAGGATGAGAAACTCATATATGCAAAGGGATATGGCTGGGCAAACAAAGAGAGTGGAGAAAAAGCAGATGTAAAACATATTTTCAGGATTGCATCCCTCTCGAAACTTATAACTGCAGCAGCAGTAATGAAGCTTCATGAAGAGGGGAAGATCAACCTTTCAGATAAACCCTTTTCTGAAGGTTCTATAATGGACCTGCCTCAGTTTTCGCAATTACGCGACAGTCGAATCCGCAACATAACTATTGATCACTTATTGAGACATAAAGGGGGTTTTAGCAGTCGGGCCGGAGATCCGATGTTTAATCTGCCTATCATTTCTAAAAGACTTAATCTTGGCAGAGCCCCTGATACTGACGAAGTTATTGCATACTCTCTTAACCAGAGACTGGGGCACTCTCCGGGTCAGGGGACAAGGTATTCAAATCTGGGATATGTAATTCTGTCACGTTTAATTGAAATTGTAACAGGGCTATCTTACGAAGAGTACGTTAAAGAGAATATATTTAAACCAGCAGGTGTTTATGACATCCATATGGCCAATAATTATTATGAAGAGAGATTCCCAAATGAAGCGAAGTACTACGAGCCACATGATCAGGAATTAATCGAGTCTTATACCGGGAATGGAATCATGATGAAAAGGTGTTATGGTGGTAACAATGTTAGAGGGCTACTTGGTGCCGGGGGTTGGGTTGCCTCACCTTCAGAGCTACTCAAACTTATAGCCGCACTGGATGGAAGAGATAATGTCCCTGATATTCTTTCAAAAGAGAGTATAAGGATTATGACAAGCTCCACACCATCAACCCTACCTATTGGTTGGGCAAAAAGCACATCATCGGGAGATTGGTCAAGAACCGGCACACTATCGGGAACCAGTGCACTTCTCAAATATAGCAGAGATGGCTTTTCCTGGGTATTTGTTACCAATACCAGCTCTTGGAAAGGATCTACATTCCCAAGACAGATTGATGCACTTTTCAGGAATGCCTTTAAAAGGGTACCTCTGTGGCCGGAAAGAGATCTTTTTGGCTTCTAAAACTCAATGGTTATACCAAGAGTTGGCAAAATGATGCCCTGCTCAAGCTCAATTCGTTTCATCTCATATCGTTGTTCAGCGTATGGAGCTTCGGGATTGACAATTCTTCCTGTACTTACCAGCACATCGGCATCTTTATATTTCTTGTTGAGTGCATTCTGAATATCCAGATAAAGCTTCAATGCAAATTTATTGAAATAAAACTCTTTATCAACTCTAAGGTCGAGTTGTGTGAAAACATTGAGGTATTCAGAATTGTACCTTGAGAAATCTCTATAGGCCCTGCCCGATGCGTCCCATGCGGCAACCAAAGAGGATTTTTCAATATCGAGAGGAGTATAAGGAGAACCACCTGAGTAACGGAATTTGGCACCAATAATAAAGTTTGAAGGTAGTTTGTAACTGCCGGCAACTGTCATCAAACGTCTGTTGTCCCATGGCTGAGGAGTCCATGTTCGCTGAGGATCCGAGAACTGACTTCTGAAAAGTGTAATTGAGCTTAACAGATTGAACTTATCTTCATAAATCCATCTGAATGAAACTTCGGCACCGTATGCACGACCTTTTAGTAAAGATTCAATCTGCTCATTTCCTACAACACCGTAATTGGTTCCCTTTCCCTCTACAGGAATCGAATCGTTCACAGAGTACATTCCATTGAAGTTCCACTTGTGAAAGAACTCAACTGCAAACTGAACACCCTCGCTGCTCCTGTAATCTACTCCAACAGCCACCTGATCTGAACCCAGATACTTCATCTCTTTATTTACAAGATTTCCGGATCTGTCTCTGTATCCAAGGGCGGTAAGAGGAGGCAGCTGATAATACCTACCCACAGAGGCGTTAAGATAGAGGTTGTTCATTACCTCATAAGAGAGTGATGCTCGTGGAGAGAATTGATTGAATGGATTGGACATCTCTGAAGAGAAGGTATTTGCATCGATCCTAAGACCCAGATTTGCAGAAAACCTTCTATTTGGAGATGTATAATTTGCATTACCAAAGAGCGCGTATTTAAGAAAACTCAGAGAACTTTCATATTCAACAGTAACAGGTTGCTCAAGAAATAGCTTCTGATAAGTATCGTTTGAATAGATAGGCAACTCTGCACCAAAACCTGCTGTAAAAGTGAAGTCTGATGCCCTTGAAATGCTTTCCAGTCTGAATTTGGTTTCATTCTCAACTGATTTGTATAGAAGTGAAAGATTATCCGGAGATGATTCGTCATTTCCTCTATATTTTGTATTTCTGTTGTTAAGATAGCTGTGGCTTAGAAAAAGATTGAGTGAATTTTTTCCATAAAAATATCTGTAAACGGCTCCCAGTGTAAACACCTCCTGTTGAATTACCGGTAGGTAAGCAAGAATGTATTCGTTGTTCTCTTTTCCCCCGGAATCATCGTTTAAAGACATATTGTCAATCCCGGCAATTCCAAGAAATGTTAACTCATGTTTGTTGTCAAAACGTGTCTCTACCTTGAATTGCGCATCGGTAAATGATGGGAGAAACGGGAGTCCGATTGCCTTAAAAAGAAACTCAAGATAGGACCTTCTCACTGAAAAGAGGAAATTTGTTCTGTCAGAGAGGTGCCCATTTGTACTAAAGCCTGCTTCCGATGCTCCAACTGTAAATTTGTACCTGTTTTGCGTCGGATCACCATCTTTTAACCTGAAGTCAAGAACAGAACTTAATGCACCTCCTCTGGCAACCGGGAAAGAGCCTGAATAGAAATTTACCTCACGTATAAAGTCTGCATCAATTATACCCACAGGGCCTCCGCTTGAACCTTGTGTACTAAAGTGATTAACCGTAGGTATCTCAATCCCGTCAAAGAAAAATTTATTTTCTGAAGGACCTCCTCCTCTCACAAGCACATCGTTTCTGTACCCTCCGGCATTTACTGTTCCAACACCCGGTAAAGATGCTACCACTCTGGAGATATCACGGTTAGATCCCGGGTTTCTCTCAATCTCCCCCACTCCAATACTTCTTTGCGAAAGTGGACTTTCCGGCAGTCTTCTGAAGGGATTTGCCTTGGGACGGACAGTTGCAGCACTTAATAATCTGCTCTCCTCTTCAATCTCAGCTCTGAAAAAGTTTGCAGAAACAGAGACCATCATCTCTTCCGAAATGTATTGTGTGTATCCTAAAATATCTACCTGTATTCGATATACCCCAGCAGGTATGTTTTCCAGAGAAAATCTTCCAAGTGAATCCGCTGTGGTAAACCTGTTACCTTTCCAGATTGATATAACAGCAAAAGGAACCGGCTCTCTGGTGTTTTTGTCAACAACTACACCATTCAGGATATAGCTCCTTTGTTGCTCTTCGGCAAAGGCATATGAATAAGAAAAAATAACGGCTGCAAATAGCAGGTATTTGGCAAGTGCTTTAAATTCAGGTAAATATAATGACGTTCTCATTGCAATACAATATCAATAATGGTTAATGTATTACAAACAAAGAAATTGAACTAATGTTCAAGGGAAACTATTGATTACTGAAAAAGATTTCCGGCTATCAATAAAAGAGTAATTTCAGAGACTTTAGCCTGATACAAGGTGTTCATTTTTCGATTAGAAGCATCAAGGTAGGAGAGTTGATAATCTCTAAATTCAATCCCGGAAAGTGAACCCAAACGGTACTTCTCCATTGCAGCTTCAAGATTCAGATATGCCAATTCTCTACTCTCCTCTTCAAACGCAATTAATCTAATATTATTGTTATAAAGATTGTAAAGCTGCCTAATCTCACTTTCAACATCTTGCATCTCTTTTTCCATGGTTAGTTTTGCATTCTCTTGAGAGATTCTTGCATTTTTTACCCTTCTGTTAATTTCATTCCCGTTAAACAGAGGAACTGACAACGAAAAGCCCCAGTTCATTCCGTTACTCTCATTAAATTTTGAGGGAAAATACTGATTGCGATTAAAATTGTAGTTGTAACCTGCAGAAAAATCGACTAAAGGTAACCTGGCTGCCTTTGCTAGTTTGGTATCAAGAGCTGCAATCTTTTCTCCTGCTCTGAGCGAATTTAGTGTAGTGTTGTTATTATCTGCAGACTCGAGGAGGTTTGCTATATCAAGCTGAGGTAACGGAATAATTGTGTCGTTTATACTATATTCCGATTCCAAGGACACATTCATCATCGAATAGAGCTCAATGTATGCGTTTCTAAGATTCTCTTTTTGAAGCATTAATCTCGAGGAGTCACTATTTAGGTAAATCTTTGCTTGTTTGTATTCCAGCCCGGAATCACTACCGATGTTGTATCTTGTAAGTGCCTGAGTGTACCTCACCTGTGAAATTGCCACCAATTCAGTTAAAAGGTTAACCTGGTTTTGCATACTGATTATCTGATAGTATTGTGCAGATATTCTCATCACGAGGTTTTCAATAACAGAACGGAAATTGTGTTCACCCTGAGAAAGTAATTCCTGTTGTTTTTCTCTAGTTGCAAACATTGCAAACCCATCAAACAGACGCCAACTGAGAGATGCACTGTTAATTATAGATGCGTTCTTAACCACGCTGTTTTCACGAACTCCTTCTGAACTAAAATTTCTTTGATCTGAAGTTGATGAGCTCTGTCTTGAGCTTAATGCTACGGTAGGTAAGAAGGGAGCCAGAGTAACATTGTTTCTTGTTATTTCAAGGTTATTTCCTGAAATCACAACAGAGTAGTTAGCCTCAACCGCCCTCTCGATACACTCTTCCAGGGTAATGGCTTTATATTCCCTTACAGGATTTATATTTAACCCGTTCTGAGCCTTGGTGGTTAAAAATGACAGAACAATAAATGCACTTGATATAATTATTTTTCGCTTCATACTTTCTCTATGAAATTTGCTTTTGATGATGAAATATAAGAGTACATAGCCGGTATTATGTACAAAGTAAAGAGAGTAGAGAAGATAAGTCCGCCAGCTACTGTTAGACCCATAGATATCCGGCTTTCTGCTCCTGCTCCTGTTGCAAAGGCCATAGGTGCCACACCAAGTATGGTCGAAAGACTGGTCATTAAAATTGGTCTGAACCTTGATGCTGCCGAATCCATAATTGCATCCATTTTTTTCAACCCTGCCAACTTTCTCTGGTTGGCAAATTCGACCATCAGAATACCGTTTTTAGATACCAGACCTATAAGCATAATCAGACCAATCTGGCTGAAAATATTAAGGGTTTGTGCGTTAAGGTGAAGCGTTATGAGCGCTCCAATAAGAGCTAATGGTACAGTTAGCATTATGATCAGAGGGTCTCGGAAACTCTCAAACTGTGCAGCAAGAACAAGATAAATAAGAATTAGTGCCAGAATAAATGCAAAAAGAAGACTTGATGTACTTTCAACAAAATCTTTTGACTGGCCCGAAAGAGCTGTTGAAAAATTATCCGGGTTCAGAACTCTGTCTGCAATATTGTCCATCTCTGCTATTCCTTGTCCTAAAGTGTACCCTTTTGAAAGTGACGCTGATACTGTTGCTGAAACAAATCTGTTGTACCGGAACAATTGAGGTGGCGTACTGCTCTCCTCCATTTTAATAAGGTTGTCCAGTTGGATTAGTTCTCCCATATCGTTTCTTACATAAATATTTGCAAGGTCAACAGGTTTGTTTCTCATGCTTTGGTCAATCTGGCTGATTATCTGGTATTGCTTTCCATTTCTAATAAAGTAGCCTATCCTTTGTTCACTCATAGAGAGTTGTAAAGTTTGAGCTATGTTCTGTATTGAAACACCCATCATGGATGCTTTATCCCTGTCTATGTTTATGCTTAATTCCGGCTTAGTAAACCTAAGGTTAACATCTGAATTTGCAAAAACCTCACTTTGGGCTACCTCAGACATAAAAATTGGAATTACCACCTTTAGAGAATCCAGATTTTTCGCTTGTATTACATATTGTACAGGCATCCCTCCTCTTCTTCCTCCAAATGTCTGTTGTTGATTTACAAAACTTCTTGCTCCGGTAAGTCTGGCCACCTTAGGGGATAGCTCATCTGCAATTTCCTGCTGAGTTCTCTCTCTATTCAAAGGACTTACCAGAGAGACCTGGAAATTAGCTCTGTTTCTGCCACCCATTCCCACCATCTGCATAATTCTGTCCTTTTCCAAAACCTCTTTATCAAGCAGTTCGTACATTTGGTCTGTGTACTTTAACATGTAGTCGAAAGTTGCTCCCTCCTGCGCTGTACTGGATATACT
Organism: Bacteroidetes bacterium HGW-Bacteroidetes-7; assembly: GCA_002842465.1. Classification (GTDB taxonomy): domain Bacteria; phylum Bacteroidota; class Bacteroidia; order Bacteroidales; family UBA932; genus Bact-08. The sequence continues at coordinate 12,068 of PHDA01000009.1, read as the reverse complement.
GATCATAGAGCGGTCTTCAAGAGGTGCCATCTCTGATGGGATAGATGTCCACATATATAAAATGAATCCAAGGGAGGCTACCAGAAACACTATTGCAAGCCATCTTTTGCGCATAAAAGCAGCCAGAGATCTTGCGTAAAGACCATTAAGCCATTTAAAGAAAGGTTCTGTAAATTTATAGAACCTCCCCTCACTTGCCCCCTGTTTAAGCAATTTGCTTGAAATCATAGGGGTGAAGGTAAGAGCTACAAAACTTGAAATCATTACTGCGCCCGCAATTACTATTGAGAACTCCCTGAACAGCCTTCCTGTAACTCCCTGAAGGAATACAATCGGGAAGAATACTGCCACAAGTGTTACTGTTGTAGCAATTACAGCAAAAAATATCTCTTTTGACCCCTGTATTGCAGCCTCTTTTGGGTTAACACCTTTTTCAATTTTTGTGTAAATATTTTCCATTACAACAATGGCATCATCTACTACCAGTCCTATGGCAAGAACAAGGGCAAGAAGTGTCAGGATATTAATGGAGAATCCTGCCAGATACATCACAAAAAATGCCCCGATAAGTGAAATTGGAATTGCTATTATTGGAATTAGAGTTGTTCTCCAGTTTCTTAAAAAGAGAAAAATAATAAGAACAACCAGCAGAAATGCCTGGAAGATTGTGAATTTTACCTCACTTATTGAATCCCTGATGAAGATGGTGTTATCAAAACCAACACCCACTTCAATATCATCCGGAAGGCTCTTCTTTAGCTCTTCGACAGCTTTAACCGCATCATCAACAATGTTGATATAGTTTGCTCCCGGCTGAGGAATCAGCACTAAGGCAACCATCGGAATTCCATCACGCTTTAAAATCGAGCGAGTATTTTCTGCCTCAACTTCAGCTACTCCAATATCCGAAAACCTTACTACTCTCTCGCCACTTCTTTGGATAATCAAATCATTGAAATCTTCAATCGAACGTAACCTTCCAAGAGTTCTTACGGTAAGTTCCATGGTTGAACCTTCAATGGTTCCGGATGGAAGTTCTACATTCTCTCTTGTAACAGCCTGCCTGACATCAAGCGGAGTAATTCTGTATGCCGCAAGCAGTATTGGGTCCATTCTCATTCTGACAGAGTATCTCTTAGAACCCCAGACTCCTACATTACTGACTCCGCTAATTGTCTGAAGTCTCTCTTTAAAGTTAACCTCGGCAAATTCACTAAGGTCAATAATATCTCTGGTCTTACTCTGAAGAGTAATGGTATATATCGGCTCTGAATCTGCATCAGATTTTTCCACTACAGGAGGGTCCACATCCTGAGGAAGTCTTCTCATGGCGCCGGATACTTTATCTCTCACGTCGTTGGCTGCTGTTTCAAGATCAACCTCAAGATTAAACTCAATGTTTATTGAGCTCGAGCCGTCACGGCTTGTACTTGATATTGCACGAATTCCCGGTATTCCGTTAACTGCTGCTTCAAGAGGTTCAGTTATCTGTGTCTCAATAACATCGGCATTTGCTCCGGAAAAGGAACACCTTACAGAAATTACAGGATTGTCAACGCTGGGATAGTCTCTTACACCAAGTGATGAATAGCCTATAGCTCCGAAAATCACTATAAGCAGACTCATTACCGTTGCCAGAACCGGTCTGTTTATTGTAGTTGTTGATAAACTCATCTTTTGTTGTTTAAATATTTACAGGAAGAACAGAAAGTCCCTCTCTTAACTGCATAAGCCCAGTAGTTATGATTGTATCTCCTAGTTCAATTCCCGAAAGTATTTCCAGCATATCAACAGTTCTTGTACCGGTTTGAACCGGCATAAGCGTTGCTTTGCCGTTTTTCATCACCCAAACAGAACGACCTCTTACATCCGGAACAACAGCCTGGTTTGGTACATAAAGATTTTTCTCTCCTGCTCCTGTATTAAGTGAGACCCTGGCAGACATTCCCGGACGTAACATTCCGGTTTTGTTGTCGTACCTAGCCCTTATCATAATTGTTCTGGTCTTGATATCAATCTGAGGATCTATTGCATAAACCAAGGCAGAGAAGTCTCTGCTCATGCCCTCAACATTGAATATTATATTACTCCCGGAAAGCCTATCTGAAATATATTTTTCAGGGATTGCCACCTCAACAATAAGAGTTGCAATATCCACAAGGGTCGAAATCTTTGAATTTGGCTGCAAAAAAGCACCAAGGCTTATATCACGGAAACCTAAAACACCATTGAAAGGAGCTCTTACATGCATCTTCTCAATTCTGATTTTTAGCTGCTCAATATCTTGCTTTAAAACATTGTACTCTGTGAGAACTTTGTCATAATCTTCACGGCTCACTGCATCTTTTTCAAGAAGAATTCTTTGTCTCTCCAAACGTTGCTCCAACAGGGTATGTTGATACTCTGCCTTGGTGAGTTGTACCTGAAGCTCGTCGTCATTGAGTTTAACAAGGATATCTCCCTTTTTAACATGTTGACCCTCCTTGAAATTTATCTGAATTACCCTTCCGGAGAGTTCGCTTACAATCTCTACTCTCTCTTTTGCGACAAGATTACCAATTCTCACAGAACCATCTTCCCGCTCCATCTTCTCTGCAATATACACAGATACAGGCAGAGAACGTCCTCCGCCCTGACCTCCCTGTTGTGCAGATGCAGGTGCTGAGCCCATAGGGCCTTTTAATTCTATGTCGCTTTTGCGGATAAAGGAATTATAGACTATCAGCGAAACAGCTAAAAGTACAGGAATGCTTATGTAAAGCAGAATCTTTTGTGATTTTTTCATTTAAGGTCTCGTTTATCTCTATTTGACAACCTTTAATGAAAAAAGTTTAACCGAAAAGCAGATATTTCGGAAAAATTATTTTGCGTGGGAACCGTCACACCAGGGTTTGTTCTGAGAGCGAGTACATCTGCAGATGTAACACATACTCTTATCCTCCTCTCTTCCGTCGGGATGAATCACTGTAACAGGGCCCTCAATTTTAGCAGGGCCATTTTCTATCAGTTTGATTTTGACTTTGCCTTGTGCTTCCATTGTTATTGAATTTTAGTTGAATTGTTTATTCCCTATATTTGCAAATATAATAAAAATTAAGGGGATTAGTGTATAAAAAATTGTTAAACAGCCAACTGAGCAGAATTACTCCCGAGCAATATAAAACAATCGGCAAAACACCTGTCGTTCTGATACTTGACAATATTCGAAGTCAACACAATATTGGAGCAGCTTTCAGAACTGCCGATGCCTTTGCCATTGAAAAAATCTACCTCTGCGGTATTTGCGCTGTACCCCCTTCATCCGAAATACGCAAGGCTGCTCTTGGAGCAGAGGAGAGTGTAGAGTGGGAATATCATGAAGATACCTTAACCCTTGTTAAGACATTAAAAGCAAAGGGAATAACTCCACTGGCCGTTGAACAGACAGAAAATTCTGTCATGTTAAACAGGTTTATTCCTGAACCGGGGAAAAAGTATGCTCTCATATTTGGAAACGAGGTAAAGGGTGTAAGCCAGAGTGTTGTTGATATTTGCGACGGAACAATTGAAATTCCACAGTTTGGCACAAAACATTCGCTAAATGTCTCTGTCTCTATAGGAGTTGTATTATGGGAGGTTGTATCAAAAATGGGGAGACTGTTTGAACGATGATAGATTGCATTGGAAGAAATATAAATTACCTGAGAATATCAGTTACCGACAGATGCAACCTGAGATGTGAATACTGTATGCCTCAGGAAGGGATCAAGATGGTTGACCACTCCCGCATCCTTACATTCACACAAATTGTTGACTTTACCAGAACCGCCGTTTCAATGGGCATCGATAAAGTCAGACTTACAGGAGGCGAACCTCTGGTAAGGAGGGGAATTACCCAATTGGTCAGAGAGATTGCCCTTATTGATGGAATAAAAGACCTCTCGATGACAACAAATGGAGTGCTGCTTTCAGAATTTGCTAAAGAGCTAAAAGAGGCCGGTTTAATGAGGGTTAATATAAGTTTGGATACAACTGATTCAAAGAGGTATACAGAGATAACCCGGGGAGGTGACATCCATAAAGTAATGGCAGGTATTTCTGCCGCAAAGGAGTCGGGGCTCAATCCGGTTAAGATTAATTGTGTTGTAGACAAGCACGGGCAGGAACCTGACGCACTCAAAGTTTTTGATTTTGCAAAGGAAAACGGGTTTGAGGTTCGGTTTATCCACAAAATGGATCTAAAAAGAGGTGAATTCGGGATCGTAGAGGGTGGAGACGGAGGAAACTGTGGTATCTGCAACCGACTGAGACTTACCTCAACCGGAATGCTCAAACCATGCCTTTTTAGTGATCTTGAAATTGATATAACCAAATACAGTGCCCAAGAGGCAATAGAGAGGGCTTTGAATATTAAGCCTTCAAAAGGGCTTATCAACAGAGAGGGCAATTTTTATAACATAGGAGGTTAAAATGGAGAAGTCAAACAAAAAAAGTAAAGAGAAAACGGCCCTGTCACACCTTAGCAAAGATGGTAAAATTAATATGGTTGATGTTTCCGGGAAACCACTTTCGTCAAGAATAGCCAGGGCATCAGGCTGGATATCACTTAACCGGGAGTCACTCAGTCTTGTTAGGGAAAATGGTATAAAGAAGGGATCTGTTCTGACCACAGCTCAGATAGCAGGAATCATGGCAGCCAAGAGAACGTGGGATGTTATCCCTCTCTGTCACTCTTTGATATTGAATAAAGTTGATGTAACCCTTACTATTGAGAATAATGGAATAAAGGCAGAAAGCTATATAAGTTGCACAGGTAACACTGGTGTAGAGATGGAGGCACTGCATGCAGTTTCTGTAGCACTGCTGACTGTTTACGATATGTGTAAGGCTGTTGATAAGAAAATGGTTATATCTGAGATTAAACTTGATGAGAAAACAAAGGAGGTTATTTAAATGGAAAAGATACTAAAGGTAAAGTCAGTAAATATTTCAAATAATAAGGGGACAATCAAACTTCCGGCAGAAAAAATCGAACTTACCGAAAGAGGTATTACCGGAGATGCTCATGCAGGGGATTGGCACAGACAGGTTAGCTTGTTGGCCGAGGAGAGTATCAGAGAGTTTTCGGCCATAACCGGTAGAGAGTACAATTACGGAGAGTTTGCAGAAAATATTACACTTTCAGGAATGAAGATGAATGAGTGCCGCCCCGGCGACATTCTGGAGGGCAACGCTATTACCCTTTTGGTTACACAGATTGGAAAAAAATGTCATGGAACCGGCTGTGCAATATACACCGAAACCGGGGCCTGCGTTATGCCAAAAGAGGGCATATTTGCAAAAGTTATAAAGGGAGGCACCCTAAAAGCCGGAGATGAGCTCATTTACAAACCCAATGTTTGGAAAATTGGCGTTATAACATTGAGCAACAGGGCTTCTGCAGGTATTTACGAAGATAATAGCGGGCCACACCTCATTCATACCCTGGAGAGGTATGCTGCCGGGATCAATAGAAAAATTGACTTTAAATATAACCTTATACCCGACAGCGAAGAACATCTAAAAGCAACACTTCAAGAGCTGCTTAATCAAAATATTGATATGGTTTTTACAACAGGTGGAACAGGAATAGGGCCTCATGACATTACCCCTGATGTTGTTAAGACCTTTTTAGATAAAGAGATACCCGGAATAATGGAATTTATCCGGGTAAAATATGGCGCTCAAAAACCAAATGCTCTTCTGAGCAGAGGTGTGGCCGGTATTGCAGGCGATACCCTGATTTTCACCCTTCCGGGCAGCTTGGGGGCAGTAACTGAATACCTGGCCGAAATTTCACCATTGCTCGAACATCTCATTTACATGAGAATGGGACTTGACACTCATTAATCAATAAAGAGACCTGCTTATTCGGCAGGTGTCTCCAGAATTTTTTCAATATACCTTGCCAGGTAGAGATTGTGTGCATGTGTTGCATAATCTCTGCTTGATGTTCTGTTCAATCTTGACAAAAGATCTCTCATTTGATAATAAGCAATTGCAGAAGACTCTGTTATATCTTTAGGATTTGAAGTTGGCTTAACAACAGCACCCATTCTTGCAACAGTTGAGGCTCCGGTAAATAGATCACAAAGCGTTGTAACATAAACCTTTTGCAGAACTCTTTGATATGCATCAACGCCTTTTGACGAATGCAAATTACTCCAGATTGAGGAGTTAAGATCTTTGAATAGGTCATTAACTGTGTAGGCGTCTTTGCCAAGTGCAGTCTCCGCTGATACAAGATTCATTAAAACCCTTCTGCTAAGAAGCGAACCTAATGCAGTTGAGTACGCCCTCTCAAGATAGGTTTCGTTTCTGCTCACAAACTTGTTCATATAATTGTCTGGAATCAACCACACCGGAGGAGTGTCAAAAAGGTGCCTTTTTAGGAATGCCATTGCCTCAATGTGCCTCTCTTTCTCAACAATCGCATAAACATCTCCCGGCATCTCAACTGTTTTGGGGTCCTGATAAATACCTCCTATCCATTTTGCAACGTGGCCAATGTATCTTCTGAACTGGTTATTAACCTCGCCATGCATAGTCCTTAGGTTCTCATAATCTTTATTTGGCTCCTTTGTCCACTCATCCAGATTATTCATAACCACCTTAAGGTTTCTTATACCCAACTCGTTTGCCTTCATCTGGTTTTCGCCAAGATCTTCTGCCTGGAGCCTTGGATCGTTTGCACTTGTTTCTGTCCCAAACCAATATCTCTTGTCTTTTGTTTTCTCAATTATCCATTGGTTAATTTTTGGAAGCTCCTTCACAGCATCGTCAATTTCGGGAAACCTTCTATAACCCCACTCTATACACCAGTTATCATAATGGTTGATTCTTGGAAAAAGAAGCTCTCTTGGAATATTATCTTCCGGCTGAGCCACATAGTTAAATCTTGAGTAATCCATTATAGAAGTAGTATGGCCATTCTCAGCCAGAAACTTAGGGTCTCTTAATTGCTCAACAGTATAAGAGGCTGTGCCGGCAAAGTTATGCCTCATACCCAAGGTGTGCCCAACCTCGTGTGAAGAGACAAATCTCACAAGCTGTCCCATAAGTTCGGTATCAAAGAGCATTTTTCTTGCTCCCGGGTCAACAGGTGAGCACTGAACAAAGTACCAATTTCTCACAAGTGACATCACATTGTGATACCAGTTAATGTGACTCTCGATAATCTCACCCGATCTAGGGTCATTAACGTGTGGTCCGCTGGCATTTGGAATATCAGATGGCTTATAAACAATTGCCGAAAATCTTGCATCTTCGAGCGACCATTCCGGGTCTGCCTGCGGAGATGATGTCTCCAGCGCAAAAATTGCATTTTTGAAACCAGCTTTCTCAAACACAGGTTGCCAGTCATTTACCCCCTGAATCAGGTATGGAACCCACTCTTTTGGAGTTGCAGGGTCAATGTAGAATATTATCGGTTTTGCAGGCTCAACAAGCTCACCTCTTTTGTATTTTTCAACATCCTCCGGCTTAGGCTCAAGCCTCCAGCGGGTAATCATCCTAACCGGCTTCACTCCCTGAGGATTAAGATCATAATCTGTATAACCGGTAGTGAAGTAACCCACCCTTTCGTCTGCATATCTTGGTGTCATAGGCACCTTAGGCAACAGAACAAAAGAGTTGTTAAGTTCGTAAGTAGCTGGCTCTCCCCTATCGGTAAGAGTATAGGTTTTAACAGTCTTTATCTCTGTATTTATTGGGTAGGTTGTAATGGCAGAAATATAACTGCTTTCCCTTTGAATGGCACCCAACCTGAAGGTAGTTTTGGTTGCCTTTCTGAAAAATAGTGTTTCTGAGTCAGAGCTAAAAAGATCTGTTACATCAATCAGGTTATCTCTTTTATCGGCTGACTGCGCCTTTATTTCAAATGTTGCAACAATGGCCGCCAGATTTGACCTCAAAACAGCTTCAAACATAGCCTGAGTGCTGTCTTTCGATCTCTCCCTGTTAAGAACCTTTCTCAGAAATATCTTGTTGTTGGGCCCCTTTTCAAATCTGAACATTCCTGAATTAAGCTGGTCTCCGGCATATCCGTCAAAACTTGATCTAATGCCTTCTGCCGCCTTAGAGATTCTGGTTACCATAATAATATCCCTGTTAAAGAGAGTATCATTAATGTTAATGAAATACTTTCCGTCCTGGTTATAAACGGTAGTCATACCCTTCATTGGTTTAACTTCTGCTCTGATGAATTTTTCAATAAGAACAGGCCCCTTTGTAGCGGGCTGTTTAACGGTATCTAACTGGGTTTTATCAGTTGTTTTTTCCTGCTGTGCAGCCACCGGGCGCACTCTCTGGCCGTTCATCGCCTCAGGAGAGGCAATCATCATAAAGGCAACAGAGATTATTAACAGAGTTTTCATTTTTAACATAAATACATTGCGTTTTGTTATTATTTGGGTAAAAACAAAGATATAAAAATTGTCTATCTTTGCTCTGATGAGAGATCAAAGCTTTTACAATAAAACCCGAATTATTTTCATCTTTTTGGGAGGAGTACTCCTCCTTTTTCTTATTGCACCCCTTGTTGGAATGTTCCTTTCGGTAAAAGCACCCCAACTTTTTGAGACACTAAATGACCAGCAGGTTACCTCAAGTATAACAAGAACCCTGCTAATCTCTTTCAGCGCAACCATGTTTTGCTCTCTATTTGCACTTCCACTTGCCTACATTCTGGCAAGAAAAAAATTCCCACTAAAGGGTGTTGTAGAGGCAATTATTGACATTCCCATTGTAATACCTCACTCTGCTGCCGGTATTGCTGTACTTGGGTTTATCTCCCGTGATTCGGTACTTGGGTCAGTTGCCTCTTCATTGGGGTTTAACCTCGTAGGTTCAACAGCAGCAATAGGAATAGCTATGGCTTTTGTAAGCATCCCTTTTCTCATTACATCGGCAAGAGACGGATTTGCAGCAGTTCCCCAAAGGCTGGAACGAGCGGCGGAGACACTTGGAGCATCACCCTTTAAGGTCTTTACAAAAATTTCACTGCCTCTTGCAAAGAGATCAGTTGTTTCGGGAATGGTACTTATGTTCGCAAGAGGGATGAGTGAATTCGGGGCTATAGTAATAGTAGCCTACCACCCCATGACAACACCTGTTCTCATTTTTGACAGATTTAACTCATTCGGACTTGATTACGCAAGACCTGTTGCTGCAATTTTTATTGTCGTGACTGTTATTATATTTCTGATAATGAGAGTTTACCAGAAAAGATAGAATATGTTTTTAAATATCAGAGGCTTAATTTGCAAAGCGGGAGATTTTACTCTTGGTCCGGTGACTATCTCACTGGAGAGGGGCTCCTATCTTGCCCTTTTCGGACCATCTGGCTCCGGAAAGTCCCTCTTTCTGGAAACGATTGCAGGAATAAGAAAAGCACAGGAAGGCTCACTTATGATTGATGGAAACGAATGCATAAATCAACCCCCTCAGAAAAGGCCGGTTGCAATGCTATTTCAGGATTATGCCCTGTTTCCTCACCTAAGTGTATTCGAGAACATTGCCTTTGCCCTTAAAATGAAAGGAATTGATAAAGCACATCAAATAAGAAGAGTTAATGAATTGTGCCGTTACCTCTCCATTGAAAAACTAAAAGAGAGAGAACCGGATTCACTTTCCGGAGGAGAGAAGCAGAGGGTGGCGCTGGCAAGGGCAATAGCACCCGAACCCCTTATTCTGTTGCTTGATGAACCACTATCTGCTTTGGATGAAAACCTCAGAGGTGAAGCCTCTGAACTTTTAAGAAAGATAAATTTACTGGGAATTACTATAATACATGTCACACATAACAAAGAGGAGATTGCCGGTATTGCCTCTCAAACCCAACATTTCCCACCTGAAAGTAAATTCTAACCAACCCATACAATGAAAAACTTCAACAAACTTTGCTTTGCAGCTATTCTGTCTGTAACAATTTTATTTGGTCCCGCTGTTTTTGCACAGACTAACAAATTTTCGACAGAGGCTTTTGACAAGCTATGCAACGATGTATTTAAAGAGTGGAATCTTCCCGGAATGGCAGTAGTGGTGGTCAAGGGGGGAGAGACAATATTTCTGAAAGGTTATGGCACCACTTCGATTGATTCAACAGGCACCCCAATTACTCCAAAAACCCAGTTTGTGATTGCTTCAACATCCAAGGCAATGACAGCAGCGCTACTTGCTACAGTTATTGATGAGGGCAAGGTAAAATGGGAAGACACTGTGGTTAACCATCTGCCGGACTTTAAACTTTATGACAGTTGGGTTACAGCAAATTTTCAGGTAAGGGACATTATGGTTCATAAAACAGGATTCCGTGCTTACGCAACTGATGACCTGCCTCACTTCGGGTATGACCGCGATCAGATTTTCCGCCTACTGAGACATATTCAGCCAACATACAGCTTTAGGACTACCTATGCCTACAACAATGCAATGTACACTGTAACAGCAAAGATTATTGAAAAACATACAAAAATGAGCTGGGATGATGCAATTGTAGAGCGTATTTTCAAGCCACTTGAGATGAACTCAAGCACCACAGGTAACCGCTCATTCTTTACATCTGAAGCACTGGCTAAAGGTCATACTCATTTCATGGATAAAGACACAATCAAGAGAGCAATCAGGGCAGACCGTGAAAGAGGGTTTAGATGGTTGTCAGCAGTGGCTCCGGCAGGGTTTGTAATCTCAACAGCCGAAGATATGGGCAATTGGCTCAAGATGCATCTTGGCAAAGGGAAGTTCAACGGCAAACAGATTATTTCAGAAGCTAATCACCGTTACCTTTTTGTTCCGCAAACCATTTCAGGGCATGATTCAATAACCCTGAATAACTATGCACAGGGGTGGACAGTTGAACAAAGCAGCAACGGGAGACTCATAAGACACACCGGGCTTGCATACGGCTATACAGCATTCGTAGGAATAATGCCCGAAATGGATATGGGTATTGCAATTCTAACCAATGCCGGTGCCACCACAAACCCTCATATGGCTATTACAAGAGAGATGATTGAGATGCTTAAAGGTGAAGATAAGAGAGATTGGAGAGAGTTTTACCTGAGCTCATTTACCCGCCCAAGACCACCAATACCTCAGATAAAGACTGACACCATACCTCAACTTGCAAACAACCAATATATTGGGCAGTATTTCAAAGAGGATTTCGGCACAATCACAATTTCTGAAGAGGATAACAACCTAACATTTCAACTTAACAATGTAAAATCTGAGCTAAGGCACAAAACCGGAAACTCCTTTAACATAAGAAGCGTTAGCAACATTGAGCTTGAATTCTTCCCTGGCACCAATAACAAAATTGATGCACTCACTCTCAAAATCGGAGACCCTATAGGCAACTTTTCACGAGTAAAATAAGGGACTTTTAAGTCATTGCCATAACATCTATATATCAATAACTTGCAAACGTTACAATTCAAAAAACAATAGGTTGCCGGAGTTGAGGAGTTGGAAGGCAAAAAAAGTGAAATTTTAAGTTGCATTGTAAGTTGCACATAACAAGCAAGATATAAAATCGACGGAGCTAAAAATAGTTAAGTCAATTCCGTATTTGTATGCATATCAGTTGTTTATGAAATAACTTAAAATTTCAACTTCCGAAAAAACCGAATATTTATACAGAAATATAATTTCTACCAAGATTTTGTGAACTATTGCGCAAACCCTCAACTCGAAGGCAACATTTGTTTTCTGATAATTTTCCGCGGCTACTTTGCGGGAACGACAAGGACTGTCCGACGACCAAAGGGAGGAGTTCCGCAGGCAGGAAAAACCCGAAGAAAATAGCGTTAAGAAAAACTGCGTTGCTGTTGCTGAACAGATCGCCAAATAAAACTAATCACTCAGCAGTTAAAGCAGGTTAATCGCAGTAATCTGTTCAGAAAAAAAGCAACATCTGTTTTTTAGCGGCTTTTCTGAAGAGTTTTTCCGAAAAAGCCGAGGACTGTTTGACGACCAAAGGGAGGAGTTCCGCAGGCAGGAAAAACCCGAAGAAAATAGCGTTAAGAAAAACTGCGTTGCTGTTGCTGGAC
>PHDA01000008.1 GCA_002842465.1 Bacteroidetes bacterium HGW-Bacteroidetes-7 | reverse complement strand
TAAAGCCCATGCAGAGACACATGTAGTGTCGGAAAAATATAAGAGTATTGCAGACAATCTTAAAGATACCGACAATCCGGTGATAATCAGGGTTAAGCTCAAAAACTAATCAATTCATTTCATTTTAACAATCACAACTACCGGATTGTCGTTTTCATCCAGTTTGGCCGCTATCTCTTTTACCTTTGCTGAACTTACACTGCTGTCTGCAAGAGTTATGAATTTATCTGCCGGGTACATTGATAGCAGATAGTTATCAGAGCATTGTGAGTATGGCCAAAAGACGAAGCCAGTATCTATATCGTTTCTGAATCCCAGCTTTCCTTTAACGGGTTCTTTCATAAGTGTTAACTTCCCATCAACTTTATTGAAAATGCCACATACAATATTCCATCTTCTTTCATATGACTCTGTTTTTATCCCTCTGAAATTAAATTTAAAAAACAGATAATTACCGGACTCAATCACATCTCCTGACAGAGATATGTTATTGCTTGTTTTTGAACCGAGAATCTCTTTATAATTTGATTTGTTGTATGGCATTTTATATTTCCCATAATTGAATATAAATGACTGTTCTAAATTCATATTTGAGGTTAAAGAGTATATTGTATCCATATCAACATCCCTGTGAACAATTCTTATTTTATTTTCAAAGCGAACCAGATTGGGAATTTTTGCCATATTCAGCTCAGAATTATCAGCAGGATTGTCAATAATCAACTTTACTTTTGATAACGAGTCAAAGGCAATCAGCGAATACTCAATCCCGTTATCAGTGCGCTGCTGAACAGAAGATAAATAAGTATTATCATCAAACTTTATGCAATTTAAAAAATCACAACCTTTTAAATCCGGAATTTGTACACTTGAGATAAAATTCCCGTATATATCATACTCTTTAAGGGTGCCGGAGTAAGAAAAAATCGTAACGTTGCCATTTTGCGGATCAACATTGGCGTTTAAAATATCTGAATACTCCTCAGGTCCGCGACCAAGTCTGTTTATTGTAGAGATATATTTCCCGTTACTGTCGAAAATTTTAACATTTGTATTGTCAACCACATAGATATGTCCTTTCTCAAAGAAGACATATATAATCCCTCCATCAATAAGAGATTCCTTTTTAGTCTCCAACGGAACATATCTTATTTCGTCTGCAATTTGACTCAGATTGACAATCTCTCCTGTTCCAACTTTGGCAGCAATGTCTATAACCCTAGAATCAGCTTTCTCTGTGATTGGACTACAGCCAAAGAATAAGAAGAGAACAACGCTTATGACTATTTCTCTGTAACTCTGCATAAAAGTATATGTTTATATTTCAGGTTTATATATTGATGCTAATTTATAATTATAAATTAATCAAGCAACTGATTTTCTACACAAACTTTTCATTAAGCCCGCATCAGCATTATAAATACACTTGTGAAAAACGTTCAAAACCCATATAAAATAAGGTGTCCGCAAAGATTTGAGTTCAGCGGACACCTGGGGTGAAAAATATTTATTTTAAGTAGCTGATTACAGGTAGTTTTCGTATGCACCCATGTCTAACAGGCCGTGACCTGAGAGGTTGAAGAGGAGGACTTCGCTTTTTCCGCTCTCTTTTGCTTTGAGTGCCTCCCTGATGGTTGCTGCAATGGCGTGGGTTGACTCGGGTGCAGGAATTATGCCCTCTGTTTTTGCAAAGAGGAGGCCGGCTTTAAAGGTCTCTTCCTGTTCAATTGCACATGAGTTGATGTAACCGTCGGATTTGAGCTGGCTTACCAACTGCCCGCCGCCGTGGTAGCGAAGGCCCGCAGCGTGAATCTGTTCGGGCTGAAAGTCGTGGCCGAGGGTGTACATTGGAATAAGGGGGGTCATGCCGGCTGTGTCGCCAAAGTCGTATTCTAGTTTGCCACGTGTAAGTTTTGGGCATGCGGCGGGCTCTGCTGCAATAAATTCGGTTGGAGTTCCGTCTGTGAGTCTGTGTCTCAGGAAAGGAAACGTAATTCCTGAGAAGTTTGAGCCTCCGCCAAAGCAGGCAATTACCTTATCCGGATACTCTCCTGCCATTGCCATCTGTTTCTCTGCCTCAAGGCCAATGATTGTCTGGTGCAAAAGCACGTGGTTGAGAACGCTTCCAAGAGTGTATCGTGTATCTGGGGTGGTTACGGCCATCTCGACCGCCTCAGAGATTGCCATTCCAAGGCTTCCTCCACATGTGGGATCTGCGGCCAGAACTTTTCTGCCATATTCGGTCAGGTTGGTTGGTGATGGATGAACCTGTCCGCCGTAACTGTTAATCACTATTTTTCTATACGGCTTCTGTTCAAAGCTGCGCTTTACCATAAATACAACCAGATCAATCCCGAAATACTGGCAGGCAATGCTCATTGCAGAGCCCCACTGGCCTGCTCCGGTCTCTGTGGTGAGTTTCTTGATTCCCTGTTTGTTGTTGTAATATGCCTGCGCAAGGGCTGTGTTAAGTTTGTGCGACCCAACGGGGCTTACGCTTTCGTTTTTGAAAAAGATTTTTGCAGGTGTGTCAAGTGCCTTTTCGAGAGCTGTGGCTCTGACCAGAGGTGTGGGTCTGTATATTTTGTATAGATTAATTACCTCTTCGGGGATATCTATCCATCGCTCAGCTGAAAATTCCTGTTTTACCAACTCTTTTGCAAACAGCCCCTCCATTTCATGGGGTTGCAGAGGTTCTCTGGTTTGTGGGTTTAACAGTGGTTTGGGTCTGTTGGGCATATCTGCCACAATGTTATACCACCGTTGAGGAATTTCGCTTTCGCTTAACTGGAACTTTTTGGTTGTCTTCATCGTTAAAGAGATATTAATTGTGAATAAAAAAAAGAGGCCCGATGCGTGAGCATCGGACCTCTGTTATGGTTAAATTATAATTAATCTAATTCTGGCTTAACATACATATAAAGGCGTACTCACAAATCGATTTGATTTGTGCCACCACCACATTTGTATGTTCAGATTTCTTTTCATTGTTTAACGGGGCAAAAGTATAAAAAAATGGTTACGGTTGATAACTTTTTTTAAATAATTTAACATTTTTTTATTGCCTTCACTATTCTATCCTTTCCAAAAAGGTCTTTAATTGTCTCAATTTCTGCAAAATAATCGTCATTAAAAAGCTCTGCCGTTTGCCTTCCGAATTGTTCGTTAATCTCCATAAAAATTGCTCCTGAGGGCTTGAGATGACTCTCTGCAAGGGAGGCAAGTGCCTTGTAAAAGAGCAGAGGATTATAATCGGGAACAAAGAGTGCCAGGTGCGGTTCGTATTCAGTTACATTTGGCCTCATCATCTTTTGCTCAGATTCTGTTACATAAGGGGGGTTGCTTACAATGAGATCGAATTGCCCTTGCATTGAGACAAATTTCTCAGTCAACAGATCCGGAGCTTGTTCTTGCGGAGTTTTTAGCAGGTCGTATTTGAAAATCTGATGTTGTGAAGAGGGTTTAAGGTTCTCTGAAGTGACTTCAAGTGCATCCGAAGAGATATCACATGCAAAGAGAGAAGCATTCGGGAACTTTGCCGAAAGGGCAGCTGCAATACAGCCGGAACCACATGCAGCATCAAGAATATTTACCGTAGCATACTGTTTTGCCGAATCAATAAGGTATTGTGATGCTGCAAGAACAAGCTCTTCTGTCTCTGGTCTTGGGATTAATACACCTTCCCGTACTACAATTTTTAGTCCGCAAAATTCCTGATAACCAATTACGTACTGCAAAGGGCGGGCGGCAGCAAGTTGCTGCAGAGCACTTTCAAGACGCAATAAATACTCAGGCGCTATGGCTCCAAAAGGCTCAACTAAAGGCATATAGGAATTTATTCCACAAAAGTGCTCCAATAGCCTTACGGCTATCGCCCGCCCCTCCTCATTCGGATAGAGGTGTGACAGACGTGCCTTTGTCAGTTCTATAAACTCTTTGTAAACCAATTTATTATTATGCTTTTAAAAAATTGTGCCCTCTCGTTTTATTTTCAATTAAATCTCAAGTGCCCACAGATTACCTCCCAAATCGGAAAAATAAAGGGTGTTATTTTCGTTCACAATATTGCCCAATATGGGAGATCCAATATTAATTCTCCACCTGAATAATCCGGTATTTGCATCAACACTGTACAGGTATCCGTCGTTTGCACCAAAGTATATAACATTCTCAAGCAAAAGCGCGCCACTCTCAACGGTCATCTGAAAATCTTTTGTATACGGTGCGGTATATATCAGACCCGGGTTGGTTTTAAAATTCCATAACTCTTTGTAACCATTTTCACGGTCAAATGCGACCACCCCCTTGTCTGTTGTTCCAACTACAAAAAGTTTGTCAGTTACAACCGGGCGGGAGTTATTGTTTATGGTGTAGTTTATCTTGTGTTTTAGATGCTCCTCTCCGGTTTTAGGGTCAACCTCCATTATATAATCAGGTGAAGCATAATAGAATTTTCCCTTAAAG
The DNA here is from genome assembly GCA_002842465.1 of Bacteroidetes bacterium HGW-Bacteroidetes-7. GTDB lineage: Bacteria > Bacteroidota > Bacteroidia > Bacteroidales > UBA932 > Bact-08. The sequence goes on along the minus strand of PHDA01000008.1, from coordinate 78,884 downwards.
TGTACAGGTGAGTTGTCTGCAATTCTTGTGTCATCATCACGTTTCTGCCACAGAAGTTCACCTGTTTTGGCATTGTGGGCAAATCTTCCTGTCCAGTAAGCAGCAGTCAGCAAAACTCCCGATTCAGGCTCAACAATTGGTGAGGCAGTTGTACACACACCGCCCCTCCACGATGTGTTTTTCCATATTACATCACCATTTTTGGCATCAAGCGCAGTAAGATAGTGGCCGTGACCGGCATAAACAACGCCATTATGCACTGTAACTCCCTGAGTATATATCGGATGAAGCTCAGCCTCTCTGAGTTTTTTACTCCATACTAATTTACCTGTTTGAGAATTTACCGCATAGAGATTCCCCTCAACATCACAGGCATACAGAGTTTCATTCCAAAGAGCCATGTTGTTTTTCACAGAGTTTTTGAGAGTAAATCTCCAAACTGAATTACCATTACTCTTGTTAACTGCAATCAGGGCATTGCCATCTTTGCCGTTGTCGTCGTAAACAGCTGTAATTACCAACTCGTCTGAAATTACCGGTGCCGTCATGTATGTGTTAAAGCCATTTGAACTTACCCACTTTACCTTTCTTGGAAAGTGCTCCTGTTCATCAATTGCTTTTACCCTTGAGTTAATAATATTCCCGTTGGCAAAATGGACCCTTAGATTCAGCTCCTTGTAAGGAGAGCCCATTTTATCATTAATTGTTATACCTGCAATCTCGCCTCTCCAGCTCCATGAACTTACTCTTTTGAGCGGAAACTCTTTTCCATTGAAAACTGCAACAACACTCTCTGTATCGTAAGCAGTATCAAAGATGTTGGCAAAAACCTCCACGTTTCTGTTCTGTCCCGTAAAATATCCGGCAACCACATGATTTTTAAGAGAAGCATGGCGGATTTCCGATGATATTTCACCATTCGGAGTAATTGATAAAACCCTGATAGAAGATGGTGTATGGTCTATACCCCCTTTGTTGGGCGACATTGAGCAAATTGTTGTAACTCCTGTTTTATCTGATTTTTCAAAGAGATTAACATGGTAGTGAGCATACAAATAGGCCTTGAGGTTGTATTTGAGAAGGTCAACTGAAACACTCTCCCCTTTGAGAGTAAAATCTTCGGCATATCCCACAAAATGGTGGTCAATCAGCACAACAGGAGTGCCCGGCTCAACCTCTTCAAGATCTTTTTTTAGCCAGGAGTAAACATCATCGGCAGTATATGAGGTTTTCCTGTCGCCAAACAACACCGGGATATTCACAAAATGGACACCCTTGCTGTTAAACGAATACCACACAGGGCCAAACAATTTCTCATAAAGCTCCTCGCCATATTCTCCATCAACCAAGTCGTGATTTCCAAGCGAATATACTGCCCTTACTCCGAGTTTTTCACTTGTAAGCTCCCTCGAATGAAACCTCAAACCATTTTCATAGCAAATGTCACCATTGAATAGCACAAAATCGGGCTTGTTAAACGACACATAATCCTTTAAAACCTCAACCCAATCTTTATGAATTCTGGCCTCAGTATCGCCAAGATGAACAAATTTTAAAACTCCGTTACTCTCCTTTTCAACCCTGAATATGACACTTGAAAGATCTTGTTTTACCCCGGTTTTCTGCTGCATTGTTGCAAGAGGAACATAAAAAGAGCCTACCTGACGATACCCTTTTGGGGTTGACATGAACAAAAACCTGCCCCTTGGGTTTGCAGAAATCTTAAATTCGCCTCTTTTGTTGCTCTTTACAATATAAAAACCATCAGAGAGAACAACATCTGCCACTCCCCTGCCGGTTTCATCAACAACCTTACCCTTGACAACCTCCACTACCTCTTGTGCGGGGCGGGCGGCGGCAAGCCTGTTTAGTTGAAAAACCGCTGCAAAAAGTGTTAATCCGATAACTAGACTGTAAGAAATAATTTTATTCATAACTCAATGTTTAAGAACCAACTGAAATACATTAAAAAAAAACCAACTACCCGAGCAGTTGGTTAAGAAACTCCCTGATTGTCATCCCGGCCGCCCGCACCTGCTGAGGAACAAGGCTCATCTCTGTCATCCCAGGAACTGTATTTATCTCCAAAAAGTATATCTCGTCACCCCTCACAATATAGTCAACCCTCACAACGCCTCTGCATCCAAGATATCTGTATATTTTGTGAGAGGTATTTATAATTCTCTCGCTCAATTCACTAGTGATTTCTGCAGGACAAATCTCCCTTGATGCCCCCAGATACTTTGCCTCATAGTCAAAAAATTCATTGTTGGAGATAATCTCGGTAACAGGCAGCCTTACAAGTTCACCGTTGTATTCGTACACCCCGTTTGTCATCTCCCTGCCCTGAATATACTCCTCAACCAAAACACTCTCATCCTCTTTAAAGGCACTCTCGATTGCATCGTTCAAATCCTGAAGATGCTTTACCTTAGTAACTCCAAAACTGCTGCCCCCGTTATTGGGCTTAACAAAAAGCGGAAGACCCATTCTCGCAGCAATATCATAGGCATTATAGCTGTCGCCCCTTCTTATGAACTGCTCCTTTGCAAGCTTCACTCCTGTATCCCTCAGGTAGCATTTACACGCATATTTATCAAATGAAATAGCAGAGACCGTTGCCGAACAGGTGGTAAATTTCATCCCTATCATCTCAAAATAGGCCTGCAGCAAACCGTTCTCTCCGGGAGTACCGTGAATCATTATAAGGGCCTTGTCAAACTTCACCCTTTTTCCCCCGATTCCGGACTCGTCAGGAATCACAAAAGAGAAATCAGCCTTGTCAATCAGATAACTCTTCTCCTCAGAGAAAAGAACTCTCCAGTCAGCCTCTTTCATCAAAACCTCGTAAACATTGTATCTCTCCCTGTCTAAATGTCCCGAAATATGTTTCCCGCTCTTTATAGATACTTCGTATTCGGAGGAGTCTCCTCCATATATGAGTGCGATTGTCTTCTTTGTCATAAATAGTTAGCAGTGATTAATTAAAAAACGGGTCTTTGGTCGAAGAGGAGCCCTCAAGCTCTTCATCACCGCCCGTACACCTCAAATCAGCTGAAAATCCCGGAGGTCCCGTGAAGGCATCATATGGAGAGATCCCAAGCTCAGGATCTTTCAAAACCTTTTGCATAAAGAGACCCCATATTGGTAAAGCCATGTTTGATCCGCCTCCCAGAGCAAGACTCTCGAAGTGAACCTGCCTGTCCTCAGCTCCAACCCAAACACCTGCGGTAAGTCTTGGCATATATCCAATAAACCAACCATCACTCTGATCATTTGTCGTACCTGTCTTTCCGGCAAGGGCTCCTTCGGGAATATATTTGTAACGCAATCTGCCCGCAGTACCCTCATTAACAACACCCTGCATTAGATTAACCATAAGGTATGCAGTCTCTTCACTTATTGCCTCCCTCTTTCTTGCAGTAAAGTTACTCAGAACATTGCCCGACTTATCCTCAATTCTGAGAACAAACATAGGCTCAATGTGTACCCCTTTGCTTGGGTATGTATTATATGCCCCAACCATTTCGAAAAGAGTAATGTCGGCAGGCCCAAGACACAGTGAAACCACAGGATCAAGAAAGCTGTTGATTCCAAGCTTACGGCACATGTCAACCATTGCAAACGGACCAAACTGTCTCATGAGATATGCAGAAATATTGTTACTGCTTCGTGTAAGACCCCATTTGAGAGTTACGCTTTTACCAATCCATTCATCTTTATCTGTACTTTTAGGCGTCCATGTTGTGTCTCCCACAATAAAGGTTTGAGGAACATTAACAACCTTGTAACAAGGGGTATATCCCTCTTGCATTGCCAGAGTATAGAGAAATGGTTTAATTGTTGAGCCTACCTGTCTTTTTGCCTGCCTTGCATTGTCGTATTTGAAAAATCTGTAGTTAGGACCTCCAACGTATGCCTTAACAAAACCTGTCTGCGGCTCCATGGCCATAAACGATGCTCTCAGAAATGATTTGTAATACCTTATTGAGTCGTTGGGTGACATTACCGTGTCAACACTACCCCTTTTGTTCCATGCAAAAACAGTCATCTTAACAGGCTTCGAAAAGCTCTCCTCAATCTCTTTTTCAGCAACACCGGCTGCAGCCATCATGCGGTATCTGTCGCTCCACCTTCTGGCCTGCCTCATTATGTTATCTGTAACATTTTTTGGCTCGTTATTCGAGAAAGGTCGGTTGTTTTTCCATCTTAACTCGCTGAAAAAGACCCTTTGTAACTCTCCCCCCAAATGTTCAGCTACTGCCTCCTCGGCATAACGCTGCATTTTGGAATTTATTGTTGTATATATCTTTAGCCCCTCTTTATCGAGGTTGTACTTTGTACCATCCGGTTTGAGATTTTTATTGAGCCAGCCATAAAGAGGGTCGTCTCTCCATAATGTTGAGTCTGCTTTGAAATCCTCGTGCTGGCGGTAGTCCGATCGCTTAGGCTCGTGTGCATTCATCACTCTTCGAAGCATATCCCTGAAGTAAGGGCCAAGGCCTGAATTGTGATCCTGCTGTGAATATGAAAGTGTTATTGGAATCTGAACTATTGAATCGTAAGCAGCTCTCTCAAGAAACCCATATTTACGCATCTGACTTAGAACGTGATTCCTTCTTGCAAGGGAGAGCTCCGGATTTAACACCGGATTAAATCTGGTAGGCTTGTTTACCATACCCACAAGTGTTGCCCCCTCTTCTACAGTCAGCTGTGAAGGGTGCTTCCCAAAAAATGTATTTGCAGCAGCCCTTATACCGTATGCATTACTTCCATAGAAGACAGCATTCATATACATACTTACAATCTCTTGTTTTGTATAGTTTCGCTCAAGTTTTACTGCAGTAATCCACTCCTTAAATTTTGAAATTCCAAGCTTATAAATTCTTGCTCCGGGAATATTGCTCCTGACAGAATCTCTTGGAAATAGGGTCTTTGCAAGCTGTTGGGTTATTGTACTACCTCCGCCCCCTGAACGAGTTCTTCCAAGTATTATTGATTTTACCCCAACCCTTGCCAGGCTGCGAAAGTCAATTCCGCTATGGTTGTGAAACCTCACATCCTCCGTAGCAAGCACAGCATCAATAAGTGAAGGAGAGAGCTGGTCATATGAAACAAACGATCTGTTTTCAATATGAAAGGTGGTGAGAATTTCACCATCCTCAGAGATGATTTCGGTTGCCAGATTATTTTTTGGATCTTCGAGTTCTTCAAACGATGGAATGTCCGAAAAAACGCCCACCAGAAGAATCGTAACAATCAGAATGACAAAGGGACTAAGCAACGCCACCCAAAACCATTTTATCAACTTTTTTCTCTTTGCATTATCCATTTTATGAATCAATTTCCCGGTCTGTTAAAAGGCAAAATTAGAAATAAAAATTTTGATAATCCCTTAATTTATCCTTTACTTTGCGCTATCAAGGATTATTTTCATCTATGGGAGAGAACTTAGTTATCGTTGAGTCTCCGGCTAAAGCCAAGACTATCGAAAAGTTTCTGGGAAGCAGTTTTACGGTCAAATCAAGTTTCGGACATATCCGGGATCTTTCAAAAAAGAACCTCGGAATAGATATTGAGAACGGATTTGAACCGGACTACCTCATTTCTGACGACAAGAAAAAAGTTGTATCGGAGCTTAAATCACTTGCCAAAAAGGCAGAAACAGTCTGGCTGGCATCCGATGAGGACCGCGAGGGAGAGGCAATTGCATGGCACCTGTTCAAGACTCTTGAACTTAAACCGGAAAAGACAAAAAGAATTGTATTTCACGAAATAACAAAAGATGCCATACTACATGCCATTGAGAATCCAAGGGAAATTGACATGAACCTTGTTATGGCCCAACAGGCCAGAAGGGTTCTTGACAGACTCGTAGGCTTTGAGCTCTCACCTGTTTTATGGAAAAAGGTAAGACCAAAACTCTCTGCAGGAAGGGTTCAATCGGTTGCACTTCGTCTGATTGTAGAGCGGGAGCGCGATATTCAGCAGTTCTCGGCCAAGTCTCAGTTTAAAATTGAAGGGGTATTTAACCCCGATGGCCAAGCTAAAACAGTTAAAGTTACAGCCGAAATTCCTGAAAAATTTGAAACAGAAGAGGCAGCCCTTGATATTCTAAAAAAATGTACAGGCGCAAAATTTAATATAGGAAACATAGAGGAGAAAGAGTCCAAAAGAACTCCCCCGGCTCCATTTACAACCTCTACATTGCAGCAGGAGGCCTCGCGCAAGCTTGGTTTCTCTCTGAGTCAAACCATGAGGAGCGCACAAAACTTGTATGAATCGGGTTACATTACATACATGCGTACCGACTCCGTTAATCTTTCAAAGATGGCAATTGCCGCTGCAAAACAAGTCATTACAGACATGTACGGCAAGGAGTATTCAAAGACCCGACAGTACGCAACCAAAAGTAAAGGAGCACAGGAGGCTCACGAAGCAATAAGACCTTCCTACATGAGTAACGTCCAGGTTGACGCATCTCCTCAGGATAAAAGACTCTACAACCTTATTTGGAAAAGGACCCTTGCTTCACAAATGTCAGATGCAACAATTCAAAGAACTCAAATAACAATAGTTTCACCATCGGTTGTACAAAAATTTGAAGCCACTGCAGACAGAGTAACTTTTGACGGTTTCCTCAAGGTTTATATAGAATCCAAGGATGATGAAGCAAATGATGATTCTCCGGAGATGTTGCTGCCGGCCCTTAAAGAGGGTCAGCACATGAACAACCTGTTGATAAAAGCTACCGAGAAATTCACTCAGAAACCTCCAAGATATACAGAGGCCAGTCTTGTTAAAAAGCTCGAAGAGCTTGGCATAGGCAGACCTTCGACATACGCTCCTACAATTTCAACTCTGAGCCAAAGAGGTTATATTGTTAAAGATAACCGCCCGGGACAGGAGAGGAACTATCGCGAGATAGTACTTGAGAAAAACGAAATAACATCTTCATTAAAAACCGAAATGTGGGGTGTTGAAAAATCGAAACTCTTTCCCGAGGACATTGGGATTATGGTAAATGATTTTCTTGTAGATAATTTCCAAACTATTATTGACTATAATTTTACTGCCGGAATTGAGGAGGATTTTGATCTTGTTGCAGAGGGGAAACTAGTCTGGAATAAACTAATTGCAACCTTCTACAAACCTTTCCACATAAGGGTTGACGAGACACTATCGGCCTCCCGTCCTGCCAATACCGAGAGAGTACTGGGTGCAGACACCAAAACTGGCAAAAAAGTTCTTGTAAGAATCGGTAGATTTGGCCCCCTTGCTCAGATTGGCGAGAATGACGACCCTGAAAAACGCTTTATGAGTCTGGCCAAAGGTCAGCTTATTGAAACAATCACACTCGAAGAGGCACTTCGTCTTTTTGATTTGCCAAGGGTTTTGGGAACACACAACGGCGAGGATGTTGTCTGTGCAATAGGAAGATTTGGCCCATACATCAGATACAAAGGCTCATTTATCTCACTTGGAAAAGATAACGACCCTTATACCATAAGTCTCGAAAAATGCATAACTTTAATTGAGGAGCACGGCACAAAAGAGGCACAAAAAAGCATAAAGAGCTTCGCGGAGGATGGTATAGAGATCTTAAACGGTCGCTTTGGTGCCTATATCAAGAAGGGGAAAAACAACTACAAGATTCCTAAAGGTGTTGAACCGGAATCAATCGATCTGGAAAAGGCAAAAGAGATTATTGCCAAGGCAGATACCGGTGGCAAGACCCGCAAAAAGAAATAGAGAGATCCACTTAATACATTTTCTGATATGGAATTCAACTACTCCATAGAGATAATCCCGGCTGCAGCCATAGGCGAAGCTATTGCCGGTACTCCCGCCCTGATTATTGATACTGCTACAAACGACCATATGGCAAAGCTTCTTGGAGCTCTTCATACTGTCAGCAATAAAAAAATATATTATACTCAGCCGGGTATTAATGGCCTCTCCCGCACACTTTCACTTGCAGAAGAGAACGGAATAAGATGTATTGTTCTGGGAGGGAAAAACGCCCCTGATTTCGCCTCAGCCCTACCATCAACAAGCTATACTGCATCTTTGATTGCTCCGGGCAGCTCAAATGAAGATACCGCAAGGCTACTCAAGAGTATAATCTCAGATAAAAATGTTGCTGAGTTTTCCCATATTGCATATCAGACATACCGTTACGAAGCATCTCTTTTAAAAGACCTTAAAGACAAACAATTTGAAGAGCTGCGCCTTGGAGAACTTAGAAAAGATATTGCTTTGACAGAGCCGCTTCTAAGAAACAAAGAGTATGTTTTTATGGACCTTCGTTCTGTAAGATTCAGCGATTTTCCCGATAACGAAACACACTCTCCCAACGGACTTTATGCAGAGGAGATATGCCAGATTGCAAGATATGCCGGAATGGGACAAAAGGTTAAGAGAATATATATGTTCGGTTACCCTTCCAAATGTAAAGCAGATTCACCTTCATCACAGCTTGCAGCCGAAATATTATGGCACATCACAGAGGCTCTTGCAACCAATAAACACGAAGATCCCGGAGCTTTGGGAAAGGATGAACACTTCCTTAGAAAAATTGTAAGTATGGGCGAACACGGGCAGGACATTGTCTTTGTAACAAGCTCCTCAACAGGGCGATGGTGGATGGAGGTTCCTGAGGTAAAAATTAATAAAAATCAATACATTCCGTGCTCATATTCGGACTATCTTGCTGCCTGCTCGGGAGATGTACCAATCAGATGGCTTTTCTTTTTTCAAAAAATAAATCCGAATTAATTATAATTTATTATTATATTTGTAATCAGACAATATATCTTTTACCAATATGCCAAAATATCAGATTGATCAGATCGATCAGAAGATTCTGTCATTTCTTGTTAAAAATGCAAGGATGCCATTTCTTGAGATAGCCCGCGAATGTGGCGTCTCCGGAGCAGCTATTCACCAGAGAGTTAAGAAGATGGAGAACTTAGGAATTATAACCGGTTCGCGTCTTCTTGTAAAACCCCAAACTTTGGGACTTAATGTATGTGCCTTTGTAGGAGTGAGTCTGGCTCAGGCTAACCATTACCCTTCTGTAATTGAAGCATTGAGAAACATCCCTGAAGTTGTAGAGTGTCACTTCGTAACAGGAAAACACGCTTTAATGTTAAAAATTTATTGCCAAAACCACGATCACCTTATGGAGATCCTTATCAATACCATCCAGAATATCCCATCTGTTGAACAGACTGAGACATTCATATCACTGGATCAGGCAATAGAGAGACAGGTGTGGGTAAAAGATTACCCGGGAAAAGCATCTTCCGTTAAAAAACGCTAAGAATTGCCTTCGCCATTAAAAGATCTTCGGGTTTTGTTATTTTTATGTTAACCGCCTTACCTTGTGTAAGGTGTATGTTTACTCCCATACCCTCAACAACAGAGGCATCATCGGTAAAAACAGGAGAGTATGCCTGGCTGTAAGCCTTCAAAAGCAAATCTGAATGAAATATCTGAGGAGTCTGCACAAAGCGGTACTCCTCTCTTTTTACAATTTCAGACAGATCACCCTTAACTTTTCTCATCGAATCAGCAGGCTCCATTACAGGAATAACTGCCCCCTTCTCTTCAGCCATTTCGAACAGTTGCTCAATGAACTCTTTAGTCACAAAAGGGCGTACACCATCATGAACTGCAACCAGTGCCCCCTGAGGCACATGGGTAAGTGCATTTTTCACCGAGTGAAAACGTGTTATTCCTCCTGAGACCAGAGTGTGGCGAAAAGTTAATTTGTTTTCGTAACAATACTCCTTCCAATAATCTTTATAATCTGTGGGTAAAACGAGAATAATCTCTACAGGATAGGAAAGAGATAAGAATTTTTCAATTGTGTGAACAAGAACGGGTTTGTCGCCAAGTAATATAAACTGCTTGGCAATATCTCCCCCCATACGGCTTCCGCTGCCTCCTGCAACAATTATTGCGTAGTGTTTCATCTTACTATTTGCGCACTTTAAGTTGATAAATATAGGTATTCGGTATAACAAAAGTAGGTATTTATTGTATATTTTAGTAATTTTGTAGCCATTTACAGGATATGGAAAACAGAACAGTCAAAAGAGCATTAATCTCCGTTTACCACAAGGAGGGAATTGAAACTATCGCAAAACAACTCAACGAATTAGGAGTTGAAATCTTATCTACTGGGGGGACTTACGACTTCCTTACCGATCTTGGTATTCCTGTAACCACGGTTGAACATATCACCTCTTACCCCTCGATATTGGGCGGAAGGGTAAAAACACTTCACCCGAAGATATTCGGAGGAATTCTTGCACGACGCGAAAACACCGAAGATCTGGCACAACTTGTCGAATACGGAATTCCTGAGATAGATCTTGTAATTGTAGATCTCTACCCATTTGAAAAATATGTAACATCAAAGGCTCCGCACAAAGAGATAATTGAAAAAATTGATATCGGAGGCATTTCACTTATAAGGGCAGCAGCCAAAAACCATAAAGATGTACTGATAGTTCCTTGCAAAGAGCTATACCCTCGACTAATTTCTATTTTGGGCGAAGGAGGCGGAGCTACAACATTGGAACAGAGAGAGTATTTTGCAATGTGGGCATTCAATGTAAGTTCACATTATGACGCCGCAATTTTCAAATACTTTAACAGGGAGGGTAAGGTTGACGCCTTTAAAGAGAGTCAGACAGAGGCAACACCTTTGCGCTACGGAGAAAATCCTCACCAGAGTGCCAAGTTTTTCGGTCCTGCTTCAGGAATCCCCGTTCAGATTCACGGAAAAGAGATCTCATACAACAACCTTCTCGATATTGAGGCAGCAATTGAATTTATTTCAGACTTTGAAGATACTACCGTTGCCATACTAAAACACAACAATGCCTGCGGATGTGCTTCACGTAAAACCGTAAAAGAGGCCTGGGACGCAGCTCTTGCTGCAGACCCTGTTTCGGCATTCGGAGGCATAATCATTACAAACCAAGAAGTTGAAGAGACTGCCGCTGAGGAGATGAACAAAATCTTCTTTGAGGTGGTTATTGCACCATCATACACAGTGAAAGCACTGGAAATTCTTAAGCAAAAGAAAAACAGAATCATACTTACCGATAACGGTAAACTGACAACCAGCATCAAATTCAGATCTCTTCTGGGAGGCGTACTGGTTCAGGACAGAGATACAGCTACAGAAGTTGCTGCCTCACTCACCACCGTTACCAACAGAAAGCCTAGCGAAAACGAGATTGCAGATCTTATCTTTGCCAATAAACTGGTTAAACACTCCAAATCCAACGCAATTGTTCTTGCAAAAGACTCTGCACTTGTTGCATCCGGAATTGGTCAGACCTCAAGGGTAGATGCCCTGAAACAGGCAATAGTTAAAGCAACCGGTTTCGGAATGCCGCTCCAAGGGGCGGTAATGGCATCAGATGCCTTCTTCCCATTCCCTGATTGCGTTGAAATTGCCCACAAAGCCGGCATCACAGCAGTAATCCAACCCGGAGGCTCGGTAAGAGACGACGTAAGCACCCAATATTGTAATGAAAACAATATTGCAATGGTAACTACCGGAACAAGACACTTTAAACACTAAAAAATCATTATGGCATTCTCTTTTTTGACACAAGAGCTGGCGATAGACCTTGGAACTGCCAACACAATAATACTGATGAACGACAAAATTGTCGTTGACGAACCATCTATTGTTGCTATAGACCAGAATACCGGCAAACCTATTGCCTTCGGACAGAAGGCAAGAATGATGCACGGCAAAACACATGCAAATATCAAAACGATCAGACCTCTTAGAGACGGAGTAATTGCCGACTTTAATGCTGCCGAGCAGATGATCCGCGGTTTCATTAAGATGATCAACTACAGAAACTCCTTTTTCACCCCAAGCCTTAAGATGGTTGTATGTATTCCTTCGGGGAGTACAGAGGTTGAAATCAGAGCGGTAAGAGACTCTGCGGAGCATGCCGGGGGCAGGGATGTATATTTGATTTACGAACCAATGGCAGCGGCGATAGGTATCGGTATTGATGTTGAAGCTCCAACAGGAAACATGGTTGTTGACATAGGAGGAGGCACAACAGAGATTGCAGTTATATCACTTGGTGGTATTGTAATTAACCAAAGCATAAGGGTTGCCGGTGATGTATTTACCTCAGAGATACAACAATATATGCGTCAGCAGCACTCAATTAAAATTGGAGAATTAACTGCTGAGGACATCAAGATAAAAGTGGGAGCTGCTATGTCTGAATTGGATGTCTATCCTGAACCATACACTGTAAGGGGTCCAAACCTAATGACCGCTCACCCGGTTGAGGTAAGTGTAACCAGTCAGGAGATTGCTCACAGTATTGACAAATCTCTGGTTAAGATAGAGGCTGCCATTATTCAGGTTCTTGAGCAGACACCTCCGGAATTGTACGCAGATATTGTACAAAACGGAATATATTTAACAGGTGGTGGTGCACTACTCAGAGGCCTCGACAAGAGACTTTATGAAAAGATTAATATTAAGTTTCGTGTCTCTGATGATCCTCTTCACTCTGTAGCCAAAGGCACCAGCATAGCACTAAAGAATACGGAAAAACATTCGTTTTTAATGAGATAAATATAAATGTGGGGAAGATCTCCTATTCTTCGCGGCCTTGCCACCATTATCCTCTTTCTTTCGCTTGAGGTTGTTTCTATTTTATTAATTGCAAATGACAGCGTTTTTCAAAGGGTAAAGATTAGTGGTGCGTTAATGTATTTTAAATCAAGCATATCTTCAGCCACGTCAGATGTTAGGTACTATTTTGGACTAAAAGAGAAGAATGAAATCCTTCTCAATGAAAATCAACAACTTAGAGAACAGTTGTCGAAATACAAAACTAAAGCTGAGATGGCCGATACTCTTGAGGGATTTTCATCTGTTAATCCTGACTTTACATATATACCTGCTAAGATTATATCCAACAGCACAAATAAACTTAATAATTATATAATCATCAACAGAGGGAGAAGACATGGGGTGCAAAAAGATATGGGTGTTATCTCTCCGGTGGGTGTTGTTGGAGTTGTGAGTTCCGTTTCTGATAACTATTCCTACATAATTTCCTTTCTGAATATAAATCAGAGTGTGAGTGCCAGAATCGAACCTTCCGGTGCATTTGGCCCCCTTTCATGGGAGGGCCGAAGCTCAGACTACGCTACACTAACACAGGTACCTTATCACATTCGTGTCTCAGTTGGTGACACAGTGTTTACAAGCGGATTCTCAACATTATACCCACCTGATGTTCCCCTGGGTACCATAAGAAGATCGTCGGTAATAATGGGAACACATCACAGCTTTCAGGTAAAACTATTCCAGAATTTCAATTCATTACGTTATGTGAGCGTTGTGGTTAATAATAAGAAAGAAGAGCTAAACCAATTTATACAAGAGAATGAAGTTAAGAGGTAGCATACTGATATCATTTTTCTCTCTTTTGCTTGTTCAGATAATTCTGAGCGGTCTTGTTGATTTTGGGCCACTCCTATTCATTGCTGTTTATCCACTCTTTATTTTCACTCTGCCCATAAATACACCCGTAAACAAAATACTCCTCTGGGCATTTGCAATGGGTATTGCCGTTGACTATTTTACAAACTCAATAATGGGATTAAACACCTCGGCATTACTTATAATGGCACTTTTTCAACCTCTGATTTTTAAGGCCGTGAGCCGTAAAGGAGATCTTGAAAATCAGATCAGGCCGGGACTTGCTCAACTTGGTTTTACAAAATTTGCATTATATGCCCTCATAATGCTTGTTATTCACCATGTTTTTTTCTCAATGGTAGAAAGTATGGGTTTTACCCATTTTATTTATAATCTTCCACGCCTGTTTATAAGCATTGCCGTAAATACTTTTCTAATCATACTTGTTGAATACGGTCTTTTTTATAAATTGATGCGTTAAAGGGCTCAATTATGGCATTTTTATTTGATAAAAAGACAATACTAACCGTCGGGGCAATTGCCGTGGCGCTGGTTTATATTGTGCAGCTCTTTAATTTACAGATACTTGACGAGGAATACAAGATAAACGCCAGCAACAACGCTTTCCGCTATGATATTAGATATCCTGCAAGAGGCCTAATTCTTGACCGAAACGGTAAGATACTTGTGGGTAATGAAACCGCCTACGACATAATGATTACTCCTCTGGAGGTTAAAGGGCTTGACACTGCAGACCTTTGCTCTGTTTTTAACCTCGACATAAACGACGTACGTGCTAAACTCAAAGAGTATCACAGAGATCGCAGAAGAATCGGCTATCAGTCAATACCTTTTGTAAAGCAGGTCCCCGGGTGGCAATACACAATTTTTCTTGAAAAATCGTATAAATTCCCAGGTTTCAGCGGAGTGTCCAGAACTATCAGAAACTACCCATTTAACGCAGGGGCCAACCTGTTCGGTTATATTTCAGAGGTTGACACCGCATTTCTTAACAGAAATCCAGATTACCGCAGGGGTGACTATGTTGGCAGAACCGGAATTGAGCGATCCTACGAGCATGTTCTTAAAGGGAAAAAGGGTTATAATATTTTTCTCAGGGATGTTCACAATAAAGTTAAGGCCTCTTTCTCCGATGGCCAGTACGATCTGGATGCTGTTCCCGGTAAAAGTATAAATAGCTCTATTGATGGCGAACTACAACAGTATGGCGAGTTGCTGATGAGCAATAAAGTGGGGAGTCTTGTTGCCATAGAACCTTCAACAGGAGAGATACTTACTCTTGTTTCAAGTCCCGGGATAGATATTGACAAGCTTGCTCACATAAACAAATATTTTGGAGAGATTTCTGCAGATCCGCTAAAGCCAATGTTCAACAGGGCAGTAATGTCTCCATATCCGCCGGGTTCGGTTTTTAAACTAGTTAACGCTCTGATTGGTCTGGAAGAGGGTGTTCTCAACCATGATACAAGATATTCATGTGCAGGCAGATACCCTGTTGGCAGGGGAGTAGGCTGCCACCCTCACCCCTCTCCGACTGACCTTACCCAGTCAATTTACATGTCGTGTAACACATACTACTGCTATGTGTTCAGGAACATAATTGACAATCCAAAATATTCCAGTGTAGCGGCAGGTTTCAATAGATGGAAAGAGTTGGTTGAGAGCTTTGGATTTGGCAACAAACTCAATACCGATTTTCATGCAGAGCAGGGAGGTACGCTTCCGACTACAGATACATACGACAGAATTCACGGGAAAAACAGATGGAGTTCTCTTTCAATAATATCTCTGGCAATTGGTCAGGGTGAGATTGGGACAACCCCTTTACACCTGGCAAATCTGGCAGCAACAATAGCCAACAGAGGGCACTACTACACACCTCATATTGTCAAAGGTTCTCCCGACACTCTTATAAATTTCAACTTCTCAGAGAAAAAATTTACAAAGGTAAAGCCTGAACACTTCCTTGAGGTTATTGACGGTATGTATCTTGCTGTTAATTCGCCTCCGGGTTCGGGAGCAACGGCAAGGATTGCTGCCGTTAAGGGGCTGGATATTTGTGGTAAAACCGGAACATCTCAGAACCCTCATGGCAAAGACCACTCAGTATTTATCTGTTTTGCTCCTAAAGACAACCCAAAAATTGCAGTTGCAGCTTATATAGAAAATGCAGGATTTGGTGCAACATGGGCTGCCCCTATTGCATCACTTTTAGTTGAAAAATACCTCAACCAAAAGGTTGATAGAAAGGATTTAGAGGCCTATGTGATACAGGGCAATCTGATAAGAAATGTTTTAAAGTAGGCGGGAATTATGAAGAATTACGATTACCGGAAACTTGACTGGCCACTGATAATGTGTTATCTGATTCTCACATTCGTTGGTTGGATAAGCATATTTTCTGCTGTTTATGACGAAGATCATGCTCAGATTTTTGATGTAACCCAGCGTTACGGAATGCAATTTATCTGGATAGTAACCTCATTTGTCATTGCCTTTGCAGCACTCTTTCTTGTAAACCCAAAGCTATACAGCACATTAGCATGGATTATATACGGGTTGAGCATGTTTTTGCTTGTGGCTGTTATCTTTCTGGGTATAGAGGTTAACGGCTCACTATCCTGGTTCGAAATCGGGCCGGTAAGATTTCAGCCCGCTGAGGTGGCCAAAATAGCCACTACATTAGCTTTGGCATCAATGATGAGCAGCTATCAGTTCAGAATTAAATCCGTAAGAAGCATAATAAAAATTATTGCAGTAATTCTTTTACCAATGGCAATAATTGTAATGCAGAAAGAGACCGGATCGGCTCTTGTCTTTCTTGCATTTACATTTATGCTTTTCAGAGAGGGGCTGAGCGGATGGTATATAATGTTCGGAATTTTGGCCATCGTGATCTTCCTTATAACCCTCAGTTTATCTCCTTTTGCTGCACTTATTGTTCTGTTTGCCTTACTGGTTATAGCAAGAGGTGTACTTATGCGTAAGATATTAATTCATATACTGTTTCTAAGTGTACTGTTACCTATTATGATTCTCTCTCCGCGAATCGGTGAGCTTGATTTTATTTTCAATCGTTTTATGATGCCGGATGAGGGCTGGCTTGCCGTAATTATTGTTCCTCTTTTTGTGTACCACATTTACTCGACAGTAAAGCACAAATTTTCAGGAATGTGGCTGGCAACACTCTCATTCATTGGAGCAGTAGTTCTTGTCTTTTCCGTTGAGTTCTTTTTTGAAGAGGTGCTCAAAGATCACCAAAGAGCACGTATAGAAAATCTTTTGGGTATAAATGTTGATTTAAAAGGGGCCGGCTACAATGTTCACCAGTCAAAAATTGCAATAGGATCGGGAGGGTTTTCCGGAAAAGGATTTCTTAATGGCACTCAAACAAAGTATAATTTTGTTCCTGAGCAGAGTACCGACTTTATATTTTGCACCGTTGGTGAAGAGTGGGGGTTTTTAGGATCCACTGCGCTGATTATGGTCTTTTTGTTTATGATAATCAGGATTGTAAATCTTGCCGAGAAACAGAAAGATCACTTTAACCGTATATTCGGCTACTCACTTGCATCAATCATGTTCATGCACTTTCTAATAAATATTGGAATGACCATCGGGATTATGCCTGTAATAGGAATCCCCCTGCCCTTTGTGAGCTACGGGGGATCATCTCTATGGAGCTTTACACTGTTTCTGTTTATCTTTATTCGATTAGACCTAGATCGGTGGAAGTAGCTCTGTCTTGAATAATTTCAAACTCCGTGTCGGACTTTAGGAACAGCATTACTCCTCCTTTAGGCACCTTTTCGCCCTCCTTTACAAAAATCGTCTCAACTGTACCGTCAAAAGGGGCCATAACAAGATTCTGCATCTTCATAGCCTCAAATGTCATGATGTGACTCCCCTTTGTAACATGGTCGCCCTCTTTAATTTCGAGGGAGGTTACCACACCCGGAATAATTGACTTTATCTCCTGAGGGTCTGGTCTTTGCCAAACTTTACGATTGAGGTACTTTTTGGTAAGGTTGGTTCTATATTTTCTTGCATTGGGGAAAACCTGTATAAATTCAGCCTTCTGCTTGTCGCTCTTAATGTCAGCAGACTCTTTATCGGTCTTCTTACGCAATTTTTTATCTTTTTCAGCAGCCTTTGCGGCTCTTTTGGCCTCCTTCTCCTGCTCCTTCTTCTTTTTGGCCAGCTCTTTCTCCTTGGCTTTTTGTCTCTTCAGGACAAGTGCCCTTTTCTCAGATATTTTCATACCGATTCGTTTATAAGTTAGTGACTCCGTAAATTTTAAAAAAGAGAGTGCTCCATTTTAAAATGGTGGAATACCATGCTTCTTTGAAGGTCTTTTAACAACCTTGTGGGATGAAACATCAAACGAATGTATAAGGAATTTCCTGGTCTCAACAGGGTCTATCACAGCATCTATATATCCTTTTGCAGCTGCTACATATGGGTTGGCAAACTTTTTCTTGTACTCCTCTACCTTCTGCTTTCTCATTGCTTCAGGATCTTCTGCCTCCGCTATCTCTTTTCTAAAGATAATGTTTGCAGCACCCTCAGGGCCCATAACGGCAATCTCTGCCAGTGGCCATGCGAATACAAAGTCTGCTCTAAGGTGGCGTGAGTTCATTGCTATGTAACCTCCGCCGTATGCTTTTCTTAGAATAATGGTAACCTTTGGAACCGTTGCCTCACTGTAAGCATAGAGAAGTTTTGCTCCGTGACGGATTACACCTGCGTGCTCCTGATCAACGCCAGGAAGATAACCCGGAAGGTCTTCAAGGGTAACTATCGGGATATTAAAGGCATCGCAATACCTTATAAATCTTGCAGCCTTATCGCTTGAATCACAATCAAGTACACCGGCCAAAACCATAGGTTGATTACATACAAATCCGACTGTTCTTCCGGCAATTCTTCCGAAACCAATTACAATATTTGCAGCCCAAAGTTCCTGAACTTCAAAAAATTTAGAACCATCTGTAAGTGCTTTGATTACATCTCTTACATCATAAGGTTTTGTAGGGTCAACAGGGACAATTTTCTCAATTTTATATTTCTTGATGTCAGGTTCAACCACCTTCTCAATATTGCAGTTGCACTCATTGTGCGAAGGAATATAGGTTAGAAGTGTCTTAATCTGTTCAAAGCACTCCTTTTCACTCAATGCAAAAAAATGTGCGTTACCTGTTATTTCGCTATGTACACGGGCTCCACCCAAGGATTCCATGTCTATCTCTTCTCCCAGAACCGATTTAATAACTTCGGGTCCGGTGATAAACATCTTTGATATTTTATCTACAACAAATACGAAATCTGTTAATGCCGGAGAGTAAACGGCTCCTCCCGCACATGGTCCAAGAATTACCGAGAGTTGTGGAATAACTCCGCTTGAAAGTGTGTTTCTGAAAAATATTTCACCGTATCCGGCAAGGGAATTTACCCCCTCCTGAATACGCGCTCCGCCTGAGTCATTAATTCCTATTATTGGAATTCTCATTCTAAGAGCATAGTCCATTATCTTTGTGATCTTGCGGGCGTGCATCGAACCCAACGATCCGCCGGCTACTGTAAAGTCCTGGGCATAGATGGCTACCGATTTCCCGTGAATGGTACCGGTACCAATTACAACCCCGTCACCTGCCAGATCTTTTCCCTCCATTCCGAACTCCCTGGCTTCGTGTTCGATAAAGAGGTCATACTCAAAAAAAGATCCCGGGTCAAGCAACTGGCTGATTCTCTCCCTTGCAGGAAGCTTTCCCATTGCTATCTGCTTTGCTATGGCGGTTTCACCTCCACCTTGTATGGCTTTGGCCCTCCTCTCCTGCAATTCAGAAATTTTTCTTTTTAATAGATTCATAGGTTTTAGTTTTGTTACGCACAAAAATATGAAATTATTTTAATAAGCAAATTTTATGATTTTTTGACTACATTTGTGTTCAAATCGTTATTAAAAACCTAATAAATAATATCATATGTCAATCCCTTTTGCAGACAGACACAATGGTCCGCGAGCAGGTGAAATCGATGGAATGCTCAATGAGATAGGCGCAAAGAGTCTCGATGAACTTGTAAAGCAAACTGTTCCGGCCGACATCCTTCTTAAATCACCATTGAAAACCGATAAGGCAATAAGCGAGTATGAATATCTTGCGAAACTTAAAGGGACAGCAGCTAAAAACAAGAACTACAGATCGATGATTGGTCTTGGCTTTTACGGAACGGGAGTCCTTCCTGCTGTTGTTAGAAACATCTTTGAAAATCCAAGTTGGTACACATCATATACCCCTTATCAGGCAGAGATTTCTCAAGGCAGGTTAGAGGCATTGCTTAACTTCCAGACAATGGTTGCAAGTCTTACGGGATTCAAAATGGCCAACAGCTCAATGCTTGACGACTCCACCGCAGCTGCCGAGGCAATGAGAATGATGTATGAACTTCGTTCAAGAGAGTCGCAAAAGGCAGGGAAGAACCTTCTTTTTATTGACTCCAATATTTTTCCACAGGTTTTAGCAGTTGTTGAGACCAGGGCAGAGGTACTGGACATTGAGATTGTTCAAGGTGATTTTAATAAGTTTGGGTTTGATGACAGATGCTTCGGAGCAATTCTGCAGTATCCGGCAGCAAACGGAGCGGTAGAAAATTACTCTTCATTCTGCGAAACAGCCCACTCTAAAGGCATTCTGGTAACAGCTGTAACAGACCTCCTCGCATTATGTTTGCTTAAGGAGCCTGCTGCATGGGGAGCTGATATTGCCGTGGGAACAGCACAACGTTTTGGCTTACCTATGGGATTTGGCGGACCTACTGCAGGTTTTATGGCAACCCGTGACGAATATAAAAGAAATATGCCGGGCAGGATAATTGGAGTTTCAATTGACCGTCTGGGCAAACCGGCTCTTAGAATGGCCCTTCAGACAAGAGAGCAACATATCAAGAGAGAGAAGGCCACTTCTAATATCTGCACTGCAACTGCACTCATGGCATCAATGACAGGAATGTATGCGGTTTATCACGGTCCTCATGGCCTTAAGAGTATTGCCGGAAGAGTTCATGCCTTCGCGAAGGCTGTGGCAGCAGAACTCACCAAAAACGGCTTTAAGCTTGTTACAGACAAATTCTTTGACACTATACAGGTTAGCGGAGTTGATGCAGAGGCTGTTAAGGCTAAAGCTCTTAAATTGGAGATGAACTTCTACTATCCTGACAGCAAAACTGTACAGATAAGTTTTGATGAACTCTCTAACTGCGATGAGGCCGTTAAAATACTATCAACATTCGGCATTGCTATCAAAGAGTGCCCGGGATCACCCAAAGGAGATATCTTCAATGCCCGTGAAAGCGAGTTTCTCACTGAGACTACATTCAACAAGTTTCACTCCGAGACCGAGTTAATGCGCTATATCAAGAAGCTTGAACGCAGAGATATCTCACTAACTCACTCAATGATTCCTCTTGGTTCATGCACAATGAAGCTAAATGCTGCAGTTGAGATGATGCCGTTAAGCTGGTCGGAGCTTACCAATATGCACCCGTTTGTTCCTGTAGACCAGGCCGAGGGTTATATGCAGATAATTCATGAGGTTGAGAGTGATTTAGCAGAAATTACAGGATTTCACGCCTGTTCGCTACAACCAAACTCAGGTGCTGCAGGAGAGTATGCTGGTCTGATGACTATAAGGGCATACCATCTTTCAAGGGGAGACAAAAACAGAACTGTTGCAATAATTCCAACATCTGCACACGGCACCAACCCTGCATCTGCAGCAATGGCCGGAATGGAGATTGTTTTGGTATCATGTGACCAGAATGGAAACATCAATGTTGACGAACTTCGTCAAAAGGCACAGGAGAATAAAGAGAGATTATCGTGCATAATGATTACATATCCATCAACACACGGTGTTTTTGAGGTAAAAATCAGAGAGATAATGGATATTATCCATGAGAACGGCGGATTGGTTTATATGGACGGTGCCAATATGAATGCTCAGGTAGGTCTTACAAATCCCGGATTCATTGGGGCAGACGTTTGCCACCTGAACCTTCACAAAACATTTGCAATACCTCACGGCGGCGGCGGCCCGGGAATAGGCCCTATCTGTGTAACAAAAGAGCTTACACCCTTCCTCCCTTGCCATCCGTTCATGTGTAATTGTGACAAAAAAGGGGCAAGAGCTGTCAGCTCGGCACCTTACGGATACCCTATGGCTTTGCCAATAACACATGCATACATAAAGCTTCTAGGTCCTGACGGGCTTAAGAGGGCTTCCGAAATAGCAATTCTCAACGCAAACTACGTATCCGTTAAACTAAAGGATCATTTCAAGACTCTTTACACCGGTTCAACAGGAAGAGTTGCACACGAGTGCATTCTTGACCTGAGAGATTTTGCCAAAGAGTATGGCGTTGATGCTACAGATGTTGCAAAGCGACTGATGGACTACGGTTTTCATGCCCCTACGCTTTCGTTCCCGGTTGTTGGCACACTAATGATTGAGCCTACCGAGAGTGAACCAAAAGATGAGCTTGACCGTTTTGTTGAGGCCATGATTTCTATTAAGGCCGAGTGTGAAGCTATAAAGGCCGGCAAGATGGACAAAGATGACAACCCTCTGAAAAACGCACCACACACAGCTAGTGAGGTTACCGCCAATGAGTGGAATCATAAATATGAGAGAGAGATGGCCGCCTATCCTCTTGAATGGATCAGAGATAATAAATTCTGGCCGCATGTAGCAAGGGTAGATAACGGTTATGGTGACCGTAACCTTATGTGCAGCTGCGAGGGCTGGTTATAGAATAATACCGATTGTTTATGAATGAGACCGGTATAACAGAAAAAGCAACAGCTCTGTTTGGAGTTGTTGACGGAATATTCGATCTTCTTATCAGGTGGGGCCTCTCTCCGGGGATGGCCTCCATACTTGATGAGGTAATAAGTATGTTCCTTCTCTTTTTGCTTGCCTATTTAACCGATCTGTTCGCAAGAGTTGTAATTCACAAAATTGTTGAGAGAATTGCCAGATATACCACATCCCGTTGGGATGACATTTTCATCGAACAAAAGGTTATAAGATATCTGGTTCACATAATACCCGGAATAATATTCTACATAGCGACTCCTGTTGCCATTAGAAGCGAGCTTTGGGTTATTGTTTTTCAACGGGTAGCACAGATTTTTATTGTGGTAGCCATAATGAGGGCAGTTCACGCCTCAACAAAGGCTCTTACAGAAATCTATTCCGAGTCTAAAGATTATTCCGACAAGCCCATCAAGGTGATATTTCAGATTATTGCGGTTATCGCCTATTTTGTAGGGGGAATAGCCGTAATAAGCATAATTATAAATAAAGATTTTACCACTCTGTTTGCAGCAATGGGTGCCTCCATGGCAATTTTGCTGCTTATTTTCAAGGATAGTATTCTCGGGTTTGTGGCCGGGTGGCAGCTCTCTGCAAATGATATGTTAAGGCAGGGGGACTGGATTACGGTTCCCAAATATGGCGCCGACGGAAATGTAGAGGAGATAAGCCTCTACTCTGTTAAGGTGCGCAATTTTGACAACACTATCACAACAGTACCCCCCTATTCGCTTGTAAGTGAGTCGTTTCAGAATTGGAGAGGAATGCAGGAATCAGGAGGAAGAAGGGTAAAGAGGTCTGTGCTGATAGATATGAGTACCATAAAATTCTGCACACCAGAGATGCTCGAAAGGTTTAGTAAAATAAAGTACCTGCAGGATTATATCCAAAATACCGAATCTGAAATTGAACAATACAACCGCGAAAATGATGTTGACAATTCGGTTCTTGTAAACGGCAGAAGACAGACCAACATTGGTGTTTTCAGAGCCTACCTTCAGGAGTACATAAGCCGTCACCATGAGGTAAATCAAGAGATGACACACATGGTTAGGCAGCTTCAGCCAACGGAGAGGGGGATTCCCGTTGAACTATACTTTTTCATAAGAATCAAGGATTGGGTCTATTACGAGAGTGTCCAGTCAGATATATTTGACCACGTTCTTGCAATTATACCTCAGTTTGACCTCAAGGTGTTCCAGTACCCTACCGGGGTTGATTTCCCTCAGTTCTACCCTACCGAAGAGGGACAACGTCAGTAATTATTCCAAAAAGAGCCTCCGAAAATCTTAAAAAACCAAGATCTGTAAGATGGACTCCATCTACCGTAGCTTCATTATCATCTCCTAAAAGGTTGTCACCCCTTACGTAGATAATATTCTCAAACCCTTCACTTGCAAGTCTTGCATAGAGATCTCTCCACGCTGCATTCTCCTCTCTCTGCTCTGCACTTGCAGTTTCGTTCAGCAGAAGATAAGGGAAATTGGGGTTTTCGACCATGAATATTGGTGTCCGGGGTTTTGACTGTGCAAGGTGAGTTATAAAGCGGTAGGCACTGTCTTTAACCATCTGAGTGGTGGTATTGGGAAGACAATCTATCAGAACTACCTCTGCATCAATCATATTAATTGCCTTAGCAATAGCAAAATCCAATCTTGCATTTCCCGAAAAACCCAGGTTTATTGTCTCTCTGTCCATCATTCTGCCCAGTATAGCAGGATAGGTCATGCCCGGTCTTGATGCACATCCGCCCTGAGTGATGCTTGTTCCGTAAAAAATTATCGGCTTTTTATTGTTATTGACACTTTTAACCAATCGTGTATTTCTGGGAAGAGCAATCTCCGCCTCTGGATCAACACCTATTTCAAGAGATTCAACGCCGTCATAAAGAGGTAAATAGGCAATATACTCTCGGTTCTGTTTGGTCATATTCTTTATGAACACCGAGAAAGATTCCACACCCGAAGGTCTGGCGGTTCCAACATACAACCATTTAGAACCCTCGAGTACATATAAATCTAACCCCTTTATTCCTGTGGAGGCCATATGGTTAAAACTCACATTACCGGTTACCTTCCATCTGGCCGCAATTGCCGCACTGTTAGTACTGAACCTCACTGCCAGACCTGAGCTGTTTGATCCAAGGGAAATGAGCTCTTTCCTGAACTCCCCCTCCAGCACTTTAGGCAATCTTCCGTATTTGACAATGCTTTGCTCAAATCCCTTTCCCATCAACATCAGACTATCTACCGAGATAAACTTCATCTCCTCCTGCTTCTTAGCAACAGCAGCCGAAGAGATAATCATCAACCCACCAATTAACGCTAAACAGAACCTTGTACTTACACTTCTCATCATATCTTTAATTTCTTTTATGTCTTTCATTTACATGATTTTAATAATGTTTTTATTAAAATGCAATTCGATCTTATTTTTCTTATTCCTAATCTGCATTGATTCAATTATAGAACAATCTCAGAATCGGGAGAGACCCACTCAATAATAATGCCTCTTCGCTCCATACCTCTGAACCAGGTCATCTGCCTTTTTGCAAACTGATGAATGGCCACTGCCAAGCGGTCACGCATTGTTTCAAAGGAGAGCTGCCCTGTCAGATAGAGCGTAACATATTTATATTCAAGCCCGTAATAAATCAAATCATCGGCAGTGATTCCACTCTCCATCAACTCTTTAACCTCTTCAATCAACCCCTCTTTAAGGCGCTCATCAAGCCTTCTGTCGATTTTGGCTATCCGCTCATCTCTGCTTACAAGCATTCCGATATATCTTGTATCAATAGGAGGATAACTTGCCACATTTATTGAGTGCTTCTCCATGTAAATGGCAATCTCCAGAGCTCTGATAAGCCTTTTGCGGCTCTCTGTGTCACTAGTGTTGTGGAGTTGTCTCATTGTTGCAAGCCTCTTAACAAGGTCAACCGTACTCTCCCTCTCCAGCTCTGCCCTCAATGCAAAATCGGGGGGAACTTCGGGTAGTGAGTAACCCATGGTTGCTGTTTCAATATAGAGTCCGCTGCCTCCGCAAAGAATTGGCTGCTTTCCCTTATTGATAATCTGGTTATATGCTTTGTGGAAATCCCTTTGGTATTCAAAAATGTTGTATTTTGTTCCGGCCTCTGCAATGTCTATGAGGTGATACGGGATTTTTTTAATTTGATTTTGCGGGGATTCAGAAAATGAGTATTCTGACAAATCTTTGCCTGTTCCAATGTCCATGCCTCTGTAAACCTGACGGGAATCTGCCGATATTATCTCCCCGTCTGTCTGTGCTGCAACCCTCACCGCAAATTTTGTTTTGCCCGAAGCGGTTGGACCCAGTATACATATCAATTGGTTGCTCATTAATCTCAAATATTGGCTCAATCCACAAATTTACACTAATTTTGCACTCCCATGGTTAAAGGAAAGAGCAAAATAGAGATTAAAAACAAAAAAGCCTCATTTGAATATGAGCTGCTGGAGAGTTTTACTGCAGGAATTGTCCTCTCGGGTACCGAGATTAAGTCAATCAGAGCGGGTAAGGCTTCTATTGTTGAATCCTATTGCTATTTCGTAAAACGTGAGCTCTATGTAAAGAACATGCACATTGCCGAGTACTGGTGGGGGAGTTTCAATCAGCATGACCCACGTCGCGACAGAAAGTTGCTGATGAACAGAAAGGAGCTAAATAAGCTTTTCAGGGCAACCAGAGAGAAGGGGCTGACAATAGTAGCAACAAGACTCTTCGTTGCAGAAAATGGTTTCGCCAAACTGAACATATCGCTGGCAAAGGGAAAACGAGAGTACGACAAACGTCATACAATCAAACAAAACGACTTGAGACGAGAAGAGGACAGAGGCTGATTTATTTTTTTCTCTTTTGCACAATTGCTGCAGGAATATTTTTGTAATAACCCCAGATAATAACTGCGATACCCATTAGAACAAGCGGAATACTCAACCACTGGCCCATATTCAGGGTCATTCCCTGCTCAAATGCAACCTGAGGCTCTTTTACAAACTCAATTAAGAAGCGCGATCCAAAGATTCCAATAAAAAAGAGTCCGAACAGAGTACCCTTCTTAAGCCTGGGAAGGGCTTTAAAGTAAAGCAGCATTAGAACGGCAAAGGTTATAAGGTAGGCAAGAGCCTCATAAAGTTGTGTCGGATGTTTTGGAATAGTCTCTCCTTTGAGTAAAAAAACAAAGCCCCATGGCAGATCGGTAGGGTTTCCGTAAATCTCAGAATTCATAAGGTTGCCAAGGCGTATCAGCGCCCCTGCTAGAGGGGTTGCAACCGCAATTCTGTCCATCAGCCACATATAGTCAAAGCCATGTTTCTTGCCATACTTCTTCACATAGTACCTGATAGAAATAAGAATCGCAATTGCTCCTCCATGGCTGGCAAGACCTCCTTCCCAAACCTTTAAAATTTCCAACGGTCTTGCAAGATAGTACTCCGGCTCATAAAAGAGACAATGCCCCAGACGAGCACCAATAACAGCAGATCCAAGCAGGGTATATAAAAGTACATCAAGAATCTCGACAGGAAGCCCCTCTCTCTTGAAAAATCTCACAAAAATATAGTACCCTATTATGAAACCCGAAACAAATAGTACGCTGTAGTATCTGATATGAATCGGTCCGATTGAAAAGATTTCGGGTGATGGTGCCCAGTTTATTGCCATTGGCAGAGTTGCTGCAAGTGTTGACATATTCTTCTCTATTCGTTTGTAATCAATATTATCTCTTTAACCTATCCTGTTCTCTTAGGATAATGCGGCAAGCGTTATTCGTTAAATACTAGCGTCTTAGGCGTGTAAAAACACTCAAAGGCAGAGCCCTCTTAAATCTATCCTCCAAAAATAGCTCACCGTATTTGATTTCTGCTACGCTATCTTTTTGAAGATTAAGGCCGAAAGCGCTCTTTACCAAAGTCTCTGATAGCAGAGCCGAATAACCGTTTGAATAGAGGTTCAGAACCAGATAGCTATCTTTGAATGCCATTATCCTGGAAATTTCACACATCATATCATAAAGCAATTCATCAAGCTTCCACTTTTCACCTTCCGGACCATGACCGTATGCAGGCGGGTCCATTATAATACCCTGATACCGGTTGCCCCGTTTCGCCTCACGTATAACAAATTTAAGAGCATCTTCAATTACCCATCTCACATTATCAAGGTTACTAAGCTCCATATTAGTGCGAGCCCAGGTCACTACCTGCCTCACAGAATCAAGGTGTGTAACATCAGCCCCAGCACACTTTGCAGCAAGTGATGCTGCACCTGTATATGCAAACAGGTTAAGAACCTTTGGCGGAGCCATGCTTGCCGCTTTGTTCTTCTTTGCAATATCAAGGGTCTCTTTGTAAATATAATCCCAATTAGGCGCCTGCTCCGGAAAAACCCCTACATGCTTAAAAGCGGTGAGGCCAAGTCGTAAATTAAAATCGAGGCCTCCTTTTTTATAAGAGATAATCCACTGTTCCGGCATCTTTTTAAGTTGATGCCAGGTGCCAGAATCCTCTTTTCCAGATTTCCCAAAACCTGCTCCGGTAGTAAAACGGGTATGAGCCATGGTCATCCACTCTCTTTCTGAGAGTTGTCTGTTCCAAAGAGCCTTAGGTTCAGGTCTTATGATGAAATATTTGCCGAATCTCTCCAGCTTTTCAAATTCTCCTGAATCAATCAGCTCATAATCACTCCATTTTTGGGGAGACTCAAGTAGCATGGCAAAATCTTGTTTTAAATTGTTAATTAAAGATTAACGAAGGTAGTAATTTTCTGAGAATATTCGTATTTTTGCGGTCTGGTTATTCAATCAATTAAAAATTTTTCCACATGCAAAACATTGACAATTACAACTTTACTGGAAAAAGAGCGATAGTTAGAGTGGACTTTAATGTCCCTCTTAACGAATCATTTCAGATTACTGACGACACCCGCATCAGAGCAGCCATTCCAACCCTTAAAAAGGTATTGGAAAAGGGCGGTTCTCTGATTATTATGTCACACCTCGGCCGTCCTAAAGGCCCTACAGATAAGTACTCCCTTAAGCACATTATTCCTGCAATAGAAGAGAAGTTGGGAGCAAAAGTAAAATTTGCAACTGACTGCATGGGAGAAGATGCCAAGGAGCTCTCTGCCTCACTCAAACCGGGTGAAGTTTTGCTACTTGAGAACCTTCGTTTTTACGCAGAGGAGGAGGGTAAACCACGTGGTCTTGCAGAAGATGTAACAGACGAAGTTAAAAAAGCTGCAAAGGCAGAGATGAAAGAGAAGCAGAAGGAGTTTACCAAAAAACTTGCTTCGTATGCAGATTGCTACATAAACGATGCATTTGGAACAGCACACCGTGCACACGCCTCAACAGCTCTTATTGCAAAGCATTTCCCTAACGACAAAATGTTCGGATATGTAATGGAGGGTGAGATTAAGGCAATTGATAAAGTGCTGAAATCCCCTGAACACCCTGTTACGGCAATTATTGGAGGAGCAAAAGTATCCTCAAAGATCGCAATTATCGAGAAGTTGTTTGATGTTGTTGACAACATGATTATTGGCGGTGGAATGACCTTTACATTTGTTAAGGCTCAGGGCGGAAAAATCGGTAACTCTCTTTGCGAAGAAGACCAGATGGAACTTGCGCTCTCTATACTTGAAAAGGCAAAAGCAAAAGGTGTAAAACTATACTATTCGGGAGAGGTTATTGCCGCTGACTCATTCAGCAACGATGCAAAAACCGTAATCTGTCCTGACAATAATATCCCTGAAGGATGGCTTGGAATGGATGCGGCCCCATCTACACTTAAAGAGTGGGAAGAGGTTCTTAGAGCTTCTAAAACTGTTCTTTGGAACGGCCCTGTTGGTGTATTTGAGATGCCTGCTTTTGCAAACGGAACCAACAAAATTGCAGAGATACTTGCAGATATTACCTCTCATGGTGTATTCACACTCGTAGGCGGAGGCGACTCTGTGGCAGCAGTCACCCAAATGGGTTTTGCCAACAAAGTAAGCTACGTATCTACCGGTGGCGGTGCAATGCTTGAGTACCTCGAAGGAATTGAACTTCCGGGTATTGCAGCCATCCGAGAGAGCTAATTGATTCTCGCATAATTTTTAAGACATAAGGGCTGCCAATGGCAGCCCTTTATTTATATTACTTCTTCAGTTTCACCCTGACAATTAACGGGTTGTTGGTTTCTTTAAGACCATTATCAGACAGTCATTATCTCTTTCTCTTTGTGGGCAAGAGCCTCGTCAACTTTTTTGTTGTAGTTGTCGGTCTCTTTTTGAATTGCAGCCTCACCATCTTTAACTACATCTTCGGGCAGACCATCTTTCTGATACTTCTTGAGAAGTTCAACACCGTCTCTTCTGGCGTTTCTGATGCTGATTTTTGCTGTCTCGCCTTCTCCTTTTACCTTTTTAACAAGCTCTTTACGGCGCTCTTCGGTGAGGGGTGGAACATTAATTCTGATATGTTCGCCGTTGTTCTGAGGGGTGAAGCCGATATTTGCAACCATAATTGCCTTCTCAATAGGAGCAATCATCTTTTTGTCCCATGGCTGAATTAGCATTGTCTTGGCATCGGGTGTAGTTACGCTGGCTACCTGAGGTATAGGTGTCAGATTTCCATAGTAGTCAACCATGATATTGTTAAATACTGCAGGGTTTGCCTTGCCGGCACGATAGCTTTTAAGCTCCTCTTCGAGGTGTAAAAGAGCTTTGTCCATACGCTCTTTTGATGCAGAAATTACCTCTTTTTGCTTACTTATATCCATAATTTTATATTTAATTATTCTTTTATTAAAGTACCTACCTCTTCTCCCTTTACAATTTTAATAAGATTTCCCTTGCGGTTAATATCAAATACGACTATAGGTATTTTGTTTTCACGACAGAGTGCAAATGCTGTCATGTCCATGATTTTCAGATTGTCTGCTAAGGCCTTTGTGTATGATAGTGTGGAGTATTTAACCGCAGATGGGTCTTTTTCAGGATCTGCATTGTAAACTCCATCTACCCGGGTGCCTTTGAGTAACGCACCAACACCCAGTTCTGCTGCCCTCAGGGCTGCCGCAGAGTCTGTTGTGAAGAAAGGGTTGCCTGTTCCTCCGGCAATAATTGCCACTCCGCCTCTCTCTAAAAGTGCCAGAGCTGTGTCTCTTTCGTAGTATTTTGCAAAGGGCTCCATTGGGGTTGCAGTAAAGACCTCCGATTCGACTCCCTCTGCCTTAACAGCGAGCGAAAGGGCTATACTGTTTATTACGGTTGCAAGCATTCCCATCTGGTCACCCTTTACCCTGTCGAAACCTTTTCCAACTCCGGAGAGTCCCCTGAAAATATTTCCTCCACCCACTACGATGGATACTCCTGTGCCCGACTTTACCACTTCTGCCACCTCTTTTGCGTACACCGCAAGGATATCTTCGTCCAGTCCCCTGCCCGAATTTCCTCCCAGACTTTCGCCGCTTAATTTGAGAAGTATTCTGTTGTATTTCATTTGAAAAGAGATTATGTTCACCCTCTCATGCGAGGTGTTTATCCGAACAAAAATACTTAAAGATTATGAAATTAACAAGCAACGGTATATCTTTGCGGGGGTTAATCAGAGGGTGACCTTCAATCAATAAAACGTTTTATTATGGGAAATATTCTCACCTCATCAATAGGCAAAAAACTCATAATGAGTATTACTGGCCTTTTTCTTATTGTTTTTCTTTTTGTTCACATGCTGGCAAATTCGGCATATCTCTTTGGTCCGGAGGCATTTGATGCAGTAATTGAATTTATGGGATCACCGGTTATTGTAGCAATGGTTCCTGTTCTTGCTGCAGGATTTGTGGTCCACATTATTTACGCTGCATACCTCACCCGTTACAATATGAAGGCAAGGGGGAGTCAGAGGTACGAGGTTGCAAATGCTACTCAGGGGGACTCTTGGGCCTCTCAGAATATGTTTGTCCTGGGTATTATAATTTTTGGAGTTCTAGTATTTCACCTTTCTCATTTCTGGGCAAAGATGCAACTACCTGAATTTACCGGAGGCCATGCGCAAAATGGCAATGTGCTAATGGAGCAGACTTTTGGCAATATCTGGATAACTCTGGTCTATCTTGTGTGGTTTGCTGCATTGTGGTTCCACCTTACTCACGGATTCTGGAGTGCATTTCAGACTATAGGCGCAAACAACAGCAAATGGCTGAGCAGACTTAAGGTTGTATCTTATATCTATTCGACAATCATTGCCGTGGGATTCAGCATTATCGCGATATTCTCATATCTAAAGGCCTCAGGAATTATTTAATTTCAGGCAAAAAGATCTCTTATTATCCCGTCGGACACAAACAGATGTTCCGGCGGGATTCTTATTTTTCCCGACTCTTCTAAAAGGTAGCCGCCCTCAATCAATCTGTTTAGCTCCGACTGGAATTGAGATGTGATAAAATTGCTAAAGTTGCTTTCCAAAAACAACTTGTCTATACCATCAGCTCTTCTCAGAGAAAGCATTATGTATTCGTTAAATTTCTCCTTTGCGCTCTGTTTATGTGATGTACCAAAGCTCTCGCCTGCTTTCATTGTTTTGATATACTTTGCAAGCGACGAGAAATTGCGGTGACGGAAAGTGCCGTCAAATGAGTGTGCAGATGGGCCAAATCCGAAATAGGGTGTAAAATTCCAGTAGGAGCTGTTGTGCTGTGAAAATTGACCGGGTTTGCAAAAACTTGATACCTCATACTGTATGTAACCACCCTTTGCAAGCTCTTGCCCAAGCATCTCATATTGTTTAGCAGAGGATTCATCACAGGGTTGCAGATATGACCCTTTTGTGTAGTTTTTATAGAGAGTTGTCCCCCTCTCAATGCTCATTTGGTATGCAGAGATGTGTTCGGGAGAAAGTGAGATTGCCTTTTGAAGGTTATCTGTCCACTCTTGGGTCGTGAGCATCTCAAATCCAAAAATAAGATCGATGCTAATGTTTGCAAACCCCGCTTCACGGGCCATCTCAAAAGCGTTAAGTGCTGTACGGGCGTTATGCCTTCTGTTCATCCATTTAAGATGCCTGTCATTAAATGACTGAATTCCTATGCTTAGACGATTAAAGCCACACTCCCGAAGGCCGTGGAGATATTGAGGGGTTATATCATCGGGATTGAGCTCTATTGTTTGCTCTTTAACTCCGGTTGGAGATATAGGGTAGTTTTCAAAAAGAGCGCTTAAAACAGCCTTAAGCGATGGAATGTCAATTAAAGAAGGGGTTCCGCCACCGAAATATACGGTGTTGACGGTTAACCCCTTGTTTTTGAAATCATTTGACCTTAAAACAATCTCCTTTAAGAGAGACTCTGTAAACTCATTCACTTTTCCTGTCTGCTTCACAGAGTAGAAATCACAGTAACTGCAAAACTGAGAACAGAACGGAATGTGTATGTATATCCCAGCCAATGTTATCTAAGAAGCAGATCGGTACTTCCCAGTTTTGACTCCTCGGTAAAGACATCTACAGTATATACCCCTTTAACATACGGCTGATTGCTTGCAAAGAAGATGCAAACCTCCAGCTCGCTGCCCTGGTAATCTACCTCCCTTACTGCAGAGTAGATCATCTGTTCTCCTGCTGAGGTGAATATTTGCTGCTGTGAATTGGTCATAAGAATGCCATCGGGACCCTTTACTCTAATGAAGATTCTTCTTGGGCCTTTAATAGCAATTGTGTTCTCTACAAGATTAAGACAGGTTTTAAGTTTAGCCGTTCTGCTGCTTCTGTCGGTATCTCTGTCTGATGAGTTGATTGCAGTCATAACAAATCCTCTGCCCTTAAGAACAGAACCTACCTCTACCTTTTTTGCATACTCTTCTGTTGTTGTCACAAGCTGATCATATCTCTGCCTTGACTCTTTGGCCTCATCCTTGGCAACGGCAACGTCTTTCCTTAATGAAATATTAAGAGTATTAAGAGAGTCTATCTGCTGAATATATGTTCTCATTATACTCCTGAGAGTGCCCAGCTCTTTTTCGTATTCACGAATTTTAGACCTGTTTGTTGCCTCTGTGGTTTTAATGCGCTCTATGAGCTGATCTACCTTTTCACGCTCTCTGTCAAGTTCTGCATTTAAGCTGTCATTGTTGGTTGTAAGAACGCCATAGTCATCTCTTAGCTGGATCATCTGGGTAGTAAGCTGATCTTTCTCAACAGTAAGGTCTTTGACCATTCCGCTCTTCTCAACCCATATCCATGCAAGTATTGCAGCCAGTATAACGGCAACTACTGCCATTCCAATAACCAGTCTCTTTAAATTCTTTTCATTTCCCATAATCATATTGTGTTTTGTGCGTTCTCAGTCTTACAAAAATAGCAATTTTATCCTAAATGGTATTGATTATTTTTTGTTAGCTTTGTCATTCTATATCAATTTAAGAACAAATTTAATGCCTCGTTTATGAAAAAACTTGTAGCCGGAATTGACATAGGTGGAACCAACACCGTTTTTGCTCTTGTAGATGAATCCGGAACAATTCACGGGAGTGGTACTTTTCCCACTAACAGATATGAAAAGTTCAACGACTTCATTATTGCTATAAGAGATGGTATTCTGGAAATCTCTAAAGAGGTTGATTTTGAACATAAAATTGCCGGAATTGGCATTGGAGCTCCCAACGGAAACTACTATACAGGATGCATTGAATCTGCTGCAAACCTAATCTGGAAAGAGAATCTGCCAATTGTTGAGAAGTTGAAAATTCTTTTCGGGGGTGTGCCGGTAGTGCTTACAAATGATGCAAATGCTGCAGCCATTGGGGAGATGATTTATGGTGGTGCAAAGGGGATGAAAAACTTTGTAGTTATCACCCTGGGCACTGGTCTTGGTAGTGGATTTGTTGTAAATGGAGAGATTTTATACGGCCATGACGGATTTGCCGGTGAGTATGGCCATATCATTTATAAAAGAGATGGACGTCAGTGTGGTTGTGGTAGAAGAGGGTGTCTTGAGACTTATGTCTCTGCACCGGGTATTAAGAAAACCACTTTCGAACTGCTTTCAAATGAGAATACCCAAAGTTCGCTCAGAGATATTTCATTCGCAAAGATGACGTCAAAAGATGTTGCTATGGCAGCCGCTACAGGTGACAAAATCGCAATTGAGGCTTTTGAAACGACAGGACGCATTCTTGGTGAAGCTCTTGCCGATCTTGTAGCAATTACAACACCCGAGGCAATTTTCCTATTTGGAGGCCTGGCTAAGTCGGGCAATCTTATTCTGGAGCCAACCAAAAGGGCATTTGAAGAGAACCTGTTAAAGATGTGGAAAGGGAAGGTAAAGCTTCTTCTTTCGGGACTTGACGAAAACAATGCCGCAATTCTGGGATCATCTGCACTTGCATGGAAAGAACTAAACAGATAAAAAATAAATATTTATGGCATCATTTAATTTTCCACAGTATATAACAAGGGCAGCAAAATACATGGTGTACCTTGTTGTAGTTTTTATTCTTGTTATTGGAGTTTTCGCCCTTATAACTAAACAGAGCTTCAATTTCAGTTCACTCTTCCGCGAAGGAACCGAGGTTCAGATAATAATCTTCCTTCTGGCTTTGTCATTTATATACCCAATATTCGGATTCTCAAAAAAGAGGGTATACCTGAACAAGACTTTTGCTCAGGACAGGGAGAAAATTACAGATGTGTTTACAAGAAATAATTTTGTACAGGACAACGAAGGTCCCGATTATGTAACATTCCGCCACAAATCGGCCTTTATGAGGTTAATGAGAATGTTTGAAGACAAGATTACCGTTAACTACTCTGATAATCCTATTGCTCTTGAGGGTATGCGTAAAGATGTTTACAGAATTGCGCGCATGATAGAATACGCCGTAAGAGACGATAGAAACGACGGCTAAAGATCTTCGGGATCCCATTCAGGTTCAGTAAGTTTACCTGCCTTTCTAAGTTTAAATGAAAGGTAGGTAATTTTCATTCCCTGCGACAGAAACTCTGACTCATATCTGGTCTTTACAGATAATAGGGCATCGGCACGGCCGGTACCGTAAATGTCGTCATTGGCCTCTATCAGCTCAAGTTTATTGTGTTTTATCAGCTCAAGTGTATACTGGTGAAGAAACCGGCTGTCTGTCTTAAGATGAACAACCCCCTCATCTCTTAGAAATTTTCTGTACCTCTCGAGAAAATATGACGATGTAAGCCTCTTTGAACTCTTCTTCTTTTGTGGGTCAGGAAAGGTAATCCATATCTCCGACACCTCATCGCAACCAAATGCGCTCTGTGCAAATTCAATACGACATCTTAAGAAAGCGGCGTTTGGAATACTCTCTTCTGTTACTGTTTTTGCTCCCCTCCACATTCTTGCCCCCTTAATATCGACACCAATAAAGTTTTTGTAGGGAAATCTTCTGGCAAGTTCTACCGTGTACTCACCTCTGCCACAACCAAGCTCAAGTACAACGGGATTGTTGTTTTTGAATTGTACTGCGTTCCAGTTGCCCTTCATATTGCAGTCACCATTAAAGACGTCGCTGAACTCCGGCTGGTGAAGACACTCAAAGCTCTTATTCTCCTCAAATCTTTTTAATTTATCCTTTCCCATTTTACATCTTTCTAATAATTACACCCATCTCTCCTGTCTCTGAATTATTCTCATACTCTTTGCCGGTTGACAAAACAAAGGTCCAGTTACCGCTTTTGGTAAATTTCACCCCTTCGCGATACCTCCAATACATATCACACCATCTGCCGCTTTTTACAGAGATATTTGGGATATTTGATTTTGTTACCGGTAAACTCAGTGAATCTCTGTAGAGATCTCCTTGTGGAGAGGTTATCTCAAGTATTAGTGGTAGCTTTTCTTCGGTATAACCTGCTGGTAATCTAGCATAGAGGTCTATTGAGTAGCTTGATAGAGTATCATCGGCAGAGAATCGGGTAATATGTCTGTGTCCCATTGAAAAACTCCCCAAACCTGTGCAAGAGAGAATTAGCAATGGGAAAAGGAGAATTGCAGATCTAAGATTTCTGCTGATTAGAGTCATTTCCCCCTCTTTTTCTGTTATTACGCGAAGAGTTTCCCCTTTTAGGATGTCTGTGTCTGTCGTTGGTCTTTTCATCGAAGCGAGAAATGCTGTCTTCTCCAACTGCACTCATAAATTCAGGAGATTTTTCCTGCTTTTTCTCATTGATGTTGGATACCTTAACGCCTCTCCTGTTGAGCTTTATTATCTCTCTAACTTTGTCAGCAGAGAGCGGGAACATATTTGTCATGCTGTTCTGTTCGTAAGAGAACCACATTACTCCCTTTAGTGTATCTGTTTTAACCAGGTAAACCAGCCCCTCTTCTGTTTCAAGCGGACCTCTTACCTGAGGAATATTAATATGGGCATCTATGTAAGTTGCTGCTTCATAATTTATGCAGCATTTTAGTTTGCTGCATTGTCCGGCAAGCTTCTGAGGATTAAGAGAGAGGTCCTGGGTTCTGGCAGCCTGTGTTGTTATTGACTGGAAATCGGACATGTAACGCGAGCAACATAACTCCTGACCGCATACTCCGATTCCTCCTATCAAACCTGCCTCCTGGCGGGCTCCAATCTGTTTCATCTCTATGCGAATTCTGAATTCATCTGCAAAGAGTCTGATTAACTGCCTGAAGTCAACGCGCTCGTCGGCAATGTAGTAGAAGATCGCCTTAGTGCCGTCGCCCTGAAATTCAACATCTCCGATTTTCATGTTAAGGTTAAGTGATACTGCTATCTGCCTTGAACGAATCATGGTTTTGTGCTCTCTTGCGATAGCCTCCTGCCATCTTTCAATGTCAAGCATCTTAGCCTTTCTGAATATCTTCTTAAACTCATAAGTTTTAATATCTATGTTGTGCCTTCTAAGCTGAGGAATAATAACAGGTCCATTGAGGGTAACAATTCCCACATCGTGCCCGTTTGTAGCTTCAACTACAACCAGATCACCTACCTGAATGGATATTCCGGAGGTGTTTTTGAAATAGAGTTTTCTTGTGTTTTTGAACCTTACCTCAAAAATATCCTGAGTAAGTTCGTCGGGGATGTCTTTGAGCCAGTCAAATACACTTAGTTTGCAACAACATGACTTAGAAACGCACTTTAGCTCTCCTTCGGGAGTGCGCTCAGTTATGCTGCCCCGCGTACAATCATATTTTATGTTTTGTGTATCCATATTTTGAAACTACAAAGATAGAAAAAAGCGATTACCAAGATCTGCAAATATATACTTTGAATTTACATTCCTGTCTATGTCTGCAAGTGCTTTATTTAGAACATCATATCCCTTTACTAAGAATGCCGGTTTGAGTCTGCCTGCCCAATATTTGATAAACTCTCTCTGTGCAGGTGGAGTATTTGAGACCTCCGGGGTACCTGCCTGAGTAATAAGAGTTCTTCTTAAAAACTCAAGAGCGTATTCACAAAATGTGCGTTGTTT
This sequence comes from Bacteroidetes bacterium HGW-Bacteroidetes-7, assembly GCA_002842465.1. Lineage (GTDB taxonomy): Bacteria > Bacteroidota > Bacteroidia > Bacteroidales > UBA932 > Bact-08. The sequence goes on along the minus strand of PHDA01000008.1, from coordinate 41,029 downwards.
CTCTCTTCCCAGAGTAGATATCTCCTCCCAAAACTGAACTATTTTTTTAAGGTCCTTTGTGGCGCACCCTTCAAGCAGAACGGCCAGTGGCTGATAAAACTCACTCTCTTTTCCTGACTCGCTAATCAAAGCTCTCGATCTGCTTAAACTTCCTCCTGAAATTCCTGCCCAAAAACGTGCCTCGTCAGGGGTAATATCATACTCTTCGGTGAGCTCTGCAGCAAGCTCTTCGGTCTCGGCAGGTGTAAGCTTAAATATCTGGCATCGTGATACAATTGTTGATATAACTCTTTCGGGTGCCTCGCTTACAAGAAAAATAAAAGTCTCGGGAGGTGGTTCCTCCAATAACTTAAGCAACTTGTTTGCCGCCTCTTGATTCATCCTTTCGGGCAGCCATATAATCATGAATTTATTACCCCCCTCAAATGACCTAAGGCTCAGTTTACGGGATATGAGTGCAGCTTCGTTTACACCAATTATGCCCGATTTATTCTCTATTCCAATAAACTCATACCACTCCTGCTCTGTTAAATAGCAGTTTTCACCAATAATTTCTCTCCACTCTGAAGCAAAGAGGTCGCTAACCGGTTTCTTATCTGCGGTTATGGTTTTGGTTGAACTTACCGGCATTGCAAAGTGCAGGTCTGGGTGAATAAGTTTTCTGAACTTATTACATGTAGGGCATGTGCCACACGAGTCTCCTCCCTCTTTTGACGGGCATGACATATACTGGGCAAATGCAATTGCCAGGGGTAACGCTCCGTATCCGGGCTCTTCACAAAAGAGTATAGCGTGGCTCACCCTCCCCTCATCGGCCATTGCGGCAAGCTGTCTCTTTATCTTTTTCTGTCCTACTATTTCGGCAAACTGCATACAGTTTTGTTTTATCCAAATATAACCATTTCACAATTCTTACAATCAAACACAAGGCGAAATCGCTTTCCTCGGTTTTCAAGAAAGAGAGGTTCGTTGTATCTCATTTTGCTCCCTTCAGAGGGGCAGGTACCAAGTTCAAACTTGATGCAATATTTACACCTCATCAATTCAGCCTCTTTTGGGGCACTTATCTCAAAAGCGTCATCAACAGTTTCTGCACCAAGTTGACTATAGATTTTTTTACTAAGTGCATTTGCAGCATTGGCGCGAAAGTCCAATGTGTGACCATCCAATATCCGGGGGATTTCCCGTGAGTTTTTGCCGGCAACACTTTGTTTCTTAGCGGTTTTCTCAATTGGCACAGATTCAAACTTTTCTGCCAATGCTCTTCTGGCTTCGTTCAGTACCGATGCCGGGTAAAACAATAACTCTTGGATATCTGTGCTTTCAAGTTTAAATGTATAGCCTCCGGAACTCTTTTCAATTTGTCTTTTTATACCAGACAGCGAAGCCTCTGTGTTTTGAGCCTTCTCATAAACACCCTCAATACTCACACGTTCTTTCGCACCATCTTCTCTTACTCCTTCGAGTGATGTTACTCCTACTTTATTGATAAAATTAACCTTTATCTCTATTAATCTTTTGGGCATGTTGCTCTCCAGTTCCCTCTCAAATGAATGGTTATAGTTTCTGTAGAGTGCCGACCCGGGTGGAAGTGATACCTTGTCGTTTGTGTAAACTGTTTTCCCTTCAGAGAGACTGGCCCTTATGCCTGTTACCTCCCCTTTTGGTGAGATAAAGCAGAGGCCGTCTCCATTACCAATTCTCTGTTGTGATTTGTACGTGAAAACCAGATTCCCTCTGTTGTCGGTTGAAGTTGAATCTACTTTTCCTATGTACTCTCCCACTGATTTTGCGCTGTCACCGCTGTTCCACTCTCCTCTGTCTCCTTCAATATAGAGATTTGTGTACCCTCTGTTAAATGTATTCTGTGGTCTTGGAGTAAACCCTCCATATAGATTTCCTAGAGAGCTTTGCCTAAAACCGGTATCACTTTCCAGAAAATTATCGGCAACAGCTCTGTAGTACCTCACAATGTTCTTGATATATGACGCTCCCTTGAGCCTTCCTTCAATTTTAAATGATGTTATCCCCGCCTTTGCAAGCTGAGGAATATAATCTGCCAGATTAAGGTCTTTGAGCGAGAGGAGTGGTTTATCTTTGATTAGCACTTTTCCGTTACTGTCAACAAGGTTGTAGTCTGAGCGGCATGGCTGGGCACACTCGCCCCTGTTTCCGCTGCGACCGGTTATACGGCTGCTCATATAGCACTGTCCGCTGTATGAAACGCAAAGTGCACCATGTACAAAGCTTTCAAGATCTACTGAACAGTTATCGCTTATCTCCTTTATCTGCTGCAGAGAAAGTTCCCTTGCCAATATCAGGCGGCTGAAGCCGAGTGACTCCAATAGCTTTGCCTGTTGCAGAGTTCTTATGTTTGTTTGAGTTGATGCAAAGAGGGGTAAGGGGGGAAGATTGGCTTTAAGAAGACCAAGGTCCTGAATTATCAGGGCATCGCAGCCACTCTCATAGGCTTCCCAGGCAATCTTGACTGCCCTCTCTATTTCGTTTTCAAATAGTATTGTATTCAGAGTAAGATAGACCCCCGCTCCGTACTTGTGGGCATATTTGGCAAGTGCCTCAATATCGGAAATTGTATTGCCTGCGGCCTCCCTTGCACCGAATGAGGGCCCTGCAATATAGAGAGCATCGGCACCGCAATCAATTGCTGCAATGCCGATGTCCCTGTTTTTTGCCGGAGCTAAGATCTCTAACTCTCTTAGTTGCACTTTAATTGAGTTTTCACTTTGTATTCTGCAATTTGCTTATATGTAGCATCATTGAGAAGTTGCTTGTAGTAACCGCAAGCTTTTGCATTGTTACCCTTAGCCTCATAGGCAACGGCAAGATTGTAAATTGTACCGTTCTTATCCGACGCATTTGGGTCTGAAGCATAATAGCTCTCAAGCGCAGCAATTGCCTCATCATATTTCTTTAACTGAACACCTGCTAGGCCTACCAGTTTGTTGCCCTGAGGCGACTCATTGTATTCATTTGATTTTTTTGCATTTGCAAAAACCTCAGCCCAGTTTTTTGTACGGGTTGCAGCTGCAGATCTCTTAAGATAAATTACCGCAATCTGTCTTGGAGCAACTTCAGTTTCGCCAAGCTCAATTGCCTTTTCAAATGCTGCCAAAGCACCGGCTTCGTTTTCAAGACGGCTCTCTGCAACTCCCATTCTAAAATATGCGTCTACATTTTTTGGATCAACTGCAAGGACCTTTTTGAAGGCTGTAATTGATTCAGGATTTTTGCCCTCATTCAATAGATTTGAAGCATTAGCAAGCAGCAATTGAGGGATAAGCATATTGGCCTCTTCAACAATCTCTGTTTGCTCATATTTCGCGGCTGTTTCAGCAGCTAGTTTAATCTGAACAATCGAATTGTCAATCTCTCCGGCAGTAGCAAGCTCTTTTCCGAAACGAAGGTGAATCTGAGGGATTATACCTTTGCACTCTTTAATCATTGCATCACCCTCTTCGGCGCGATCTTCTGCAGAAAGAGTTTCAAGCATTTTTAGTGATTTGTTAAATGACTCAATCGCGGCAACATAGTTGCTTTCACTCAGAGCTTTCCCACCTGCATTGAATAAATCGGTTGCGCTTTGCATATCTTGCGCCGCAACTGTACCGAATGTCAGAACAGTAAACAGACAAACGGCTAAAAATGACTTGATCTTTTTCATTTGTGTAGTATTAAATTGAAAATTAAAAATAATTAGTTTCAGTATAGGGGTAATCGCAAAAATATAAAAAACTAAATTAGGATGCAAAATATTAGTTACATTTGTACTATCTAATAAATTAAATCATTAAAAATTTTATGAAACGACTATTTCTTATAGTGGCCTCGCTTTTTCTCACTTTTGGGTTAATGGCGCAGATGCCTCCGGTTTTACCGCTGGACCCCAAGGTAAAAAGCGGAAAACTTGACAACGGACTAACTTACTTCATAATGAAAAACGCCGAACCTAAAGGCCAGGCCGAATTTTTCATTGCACAAAAGGTAGGAGCTATACTCGAAGAGGAGAACCAGAGAGGTCTGGCGCACTTCCTGGAGCATATGGCTTTTAACGGAACAAAGAATTTTCCTGAAAACAAAATTATTTCATGGCTTGAGACAATCGGTGTTAAATTCGGCGCAAACCTGAATGCATACACAGCAGTTGACCAGACCGTTTACAATATCTCTGCGGTACCGGTTAGCAGACAGGGCATAATTGACTCATGCCTTCTAATTCTTCATGACTGGTCAAATGCAATCTCTCTTAATGAAGACGACATTGACAAAGAGAGGGGCGTTATTCGCGAAGAACTTCGTACCAGAAGCAGCGCGCAAATGAGAATGATTGAAGCTTTACTTCCTGAAATTATGCCGGGCAGCAAATATGCTCACAGACTACCCGGAGGGCTTGTATCTGTTATCGACAACTTCACCTACGAGGAGCTTAGATCATATTACCGTAAATGGTATCGCCCGGATCTTCAGGGAATTATTGTTGTCGGAGATATTGATCCCGAAGCTATTGAAAAGCAAATTGTAAAACTTTTCGGAGCTATCCCTGCTCCAAAAAATCCTGCTGTTAGAGAAGAATTTGTAGTTCCTGACACAAAGGAGCCGCTTGTATCGGTTGTAACTGACCCTGAAGCTACAGGAACCAGCGTTATGCTCATGTACAAGCATGATGTTATGCCTAAACAATTCAGACCGACTGTTGCATCTTTGGTAAACAATTACCTTAAAAGCATGACAACAATGATGCTAAATTCAAGGCTTGCAGATATTACTCAAAAGTCGAACGCTCCGTTTACAAGGGCTTCTGCATCACACAGTGACTTTATTGTTTCAAATACAAAGGCATCATTTGGAATTTCAGCCGGTGCAAAAGACGGAGGAATTGAAGAGGCTCTCAGGGCTATAGTTCACGAAGCAGAAAAGGTGAAGAGATTTGGCTTTACTCCATCGGAATATGAGAGAGCAAAAGCAAACTACATCAGCCGTCTTGATCAGACCTTCAAAGAGAGAGAAAAACTGAACAACTCATACTTTGTTGACCAGATCCTGAACCACTTCCTTACAGGAGAGGCTCTGCCAGGTATTGAAATGGAGTATGCCATGATGCAACAGATTGCTCCGGCAATTCCTCTTGAGCAGATAAACACCTTCGCCATGTCGCTTCCTACAGAAGAGAATGTTGTTGTTGCGGTAATGATGCCAAGAAAAGAGGGTATTGTTATTCCTGAAAACGATAAACTGCTTGCTGTTTTCAAAGATGCACATGACGACCAACTTGAACCATATCAAGAGACTGTTTCAAATGAACCACTTATATCAAAAGAGCCTGCTCCGGGCAAAGTTGTTACAGAGGTTCCGGAGCCAATGAGTGGCGGAGTTGTTTGGAATCTTTCAAACGGTGCTACAGTTGTAGTTAAGAAGACAGACTTTAAAGAAGATCAGATTACATTCCAGGCAGTAAGCAGGGGTGGTTACTCACTGACAGATATCTCAGATGTTATAAATACAAAAGTTATTAATGACCTTGTAACAATTGGTGGTCTTGGCAATTTCAGTGCAACTGATTTAAGAAAGATGCTTGCTGGGAAATTGGTAGGTTTGCGCCCTGCAATAGGGGCAAGCAGCGAAGCCTTTACCGGAAACAGCTCTCCTAAAGATGTTGAAACCTTTATGCAGCTTCTTCACCTTTACTTTACATCACTCAGAAAAGACGACGAAGCATTCCTGTCATATAAAGGAAGGATGGAGGCATCTCTTAAAAATGCAGCAGCTGAGCCAATGACAGCATTCTCAGACACACTTCAGAAACATCTCTATAACAACAACCCTTATGCAAAGAGGATTACTATTGAGATGCTTGACAAAGTAGATTATGAGAGAACGCTGAATCTTGCAAAAGAACGTTTTGCAAATGCAGCCGATTTCACATTCGTATTTGTTGGAAATATTGACCCTGCTATCCTTAAACCGTTGGTTGAAAAATATATCGCATCACTTCCGGGCAACAAAGGCAAAAAAGAAGATTGGAAAAACATTGGAATGGTTCCGGTGAAAGGCAAGGTTCAGAAGCACTTTGAAAAAGAGATGCAGACACCTAAGGCAACAATCTACTCTATTTACACCGGCAAGATTCCATATACTGTAGAAAATCAGATTATGGCCAGCATGACCAAACAGATATTCGATATGGTATTCACCCGTACTATCCGTGAGGAAGAGCAAGGAACATACGGTGTTGGCGTTAACATGAGCCTTAGCTACTATCCTGAAGACAGTTTCTCATTCCTTTTCGGTTTTGATACAGATGTTGCTCTAAGAGACAGACTTCTTGCAAGAGCTTACAAAGAGATAGGACTTGTTCTTGAAAATGGCATAAAAACAGAAGATTTTAACAAGACTGTCGAGTATATGACCAAGAATTATACTCAGAACCTTAGAGAAAACAGTTACTGGGTTGGTACTATATCAAACAGATACCTGATTGGTAAAGACCTCCACACAACTTATGAAACTGCTCTTAAAGCTGTTACCCCTGAAAAACTTCAGAACTTTATGAAGGAGATGTTCAAGCAGGGCAATCAGTTTGAAATAATAATGAACGGTGTAGCTGCCGAAAAGAAATAAAGAACTAACTACTGTACTGCTTAATGACCACTATAATTGAGATTGATAATTTTCTGGTATCCTCCGCAATTCTAACAGAGAAGTTCATTTGCGACCTTTCAAAATGCCATGGAGCATGTTGCATAATTGGAGACAGCGGAGCGCCACTTTCACAGGAGGAGTGCGATTTATTAAGCAGTGAATACCCAAATTTTAAAAGATATCTCAGAGATGAGGGGATCCGCTCCGTTCAGGAGTCGGGTCCCTTTGTTCTGGATATAGACGGTGATCTGGTTACCCCGCTGATAGATGGCGAGGAGTGTGCCTACACCATTTTTGACAAAGATGACAACTGTTTCTGCGGCATAGAGATGTCCCACAGAGATGGAAAAAGTCAATTCAGAAAACCAATTTCCTGCTGGCTTTACCCCATAAGAGTTTCAACTCTTTCAAACGGAATGACAGCCCTGAATCTTCACGAATGGCACATCTGTAAAGATGCATTTGCCAAAGGAAAGAGTGAAGGAGTTCCCGCTTATAAATTCTTGAGGGAACCTATAATATTTGCTTTTGGTGTGGAGTTTTACGATAAACTTGAAAAGGCAGCCATAGAGCTGGATGGGCAGATTTAAACAACCCTGTTTCCAACGTACATGGCAAGAGCCTCAAGCTCTTTTTTATACTCAGAATCATCCAGATTATCCAGGGCCTCAATTGCTAACCTTGAATGTTCGGCCAGGGAGTTTTGAGCGGATTCTATCCCGGAAAATCTCTTTACAAATTCAAGTGTTTTATCTACCAACGAGTTTGAATCTCCGTCGGTATCTTTGATGAACTTTAACATCTCATCTCTTTCTGCAGTAGAACTGTTTTTAAATGCACATATCAACGGGAGGGTAATCTTCTTCTCTTTAATATCTGTTCCGGCCATCTTGCCTGTATCAAGATCTGGCATATAATCAAACACATCGTCTCTTATCTGGAATGCTATGCCAAGATGGTATGCATACCTGCTCAAGTCTGAGATCAAGCTCTCAGATGCTCCTGCAGAATAGACTGCACTGGCAACTGAGGCTATGAAAAGACTCGAGGTCTTTCTTGAGATAATATAATAGTAGTCCTCTTCGGTAGTATCGAGCCGAGAGGCTTTTTGTATCTGAAACAGTTCCCCCTCCGATAACTCCTCTACTGCTTTGGTGAAGAAGCCCATTACCCTGGGGTTGTTTTGTTTTACAATTAATGAGAGTGCTTTTGAAAGCCAGTAGTCGCCCGTCAGTACAGATGATGCATTGCTGTATAAATTTTGTACGGTTGGAGAACCTCTTCTCTGGGAAGAATTATCGGCAACATCGTCATGAAGTAATGTTGCAGTGTGTATCATCTCTGCAACTGCGGCACATGAAATTGTAAGAGAATTGGGCACACCACATGCCTTTGCCGACACAAGGCTTAAAATGGGCCTGATCTGCTTGCCCTTAAGTTCAAAAAGGTATCTGTTAATTGTATTGAGCAACTCTACATTGCTGTCAAGGCTCTCCTTTATCAGATTATTGACCTCTAAAAGATCACCTTTAATTCTATCCTGGATTTTGCTTATTTCCATTATTATGCGGGCAGATAGTGTTTTGCCTCAAGTACAGATCTGCTGCTGTTCTCAATAGCATCTATTAATTGTTCAACAGTATCAACAACAATCAGACTATCTCTAAAGTTTTGTCCAAGGCAGTTTTTTTCAACAAAAAAATCAAAAAGATCAATCAGTTTATTGTAAAATCCATCTTGATTGAAGATTATTACTGCTCCGTCGTACTGACCAAGCCTTTTAAGAGTGTATGTTTCCAGAAACTCCTCCAGTGTTCCCAGCCCTCCGGGAAAAGCAACCACTGCATCGGTATCCTCCCTTAGAAGTTCCTTGCGTCTGCTCATTGTTTCAACAATTTCAAGCTGCTTCATATTTGGGTGTTGCAGTTCCATCTCTCCCATAAAACCGGGGATAACCCCCTCAACACTTGTCCCATTATCCAAAACAGTATCAATAATAACACCCATCAATCCTCTCATACTACCTCCGCACACAATGGTGTAATTTAGTAAAGAAGCCGCCTTTGCAAAATCTCTGGCGGCCTCTGTATATTTAGATTCAAGGATGTTACTGGATGAACAGTAAACACATACTCGTTTTCCCATCTATTAAAACGCTTAAAACATTATACTTACTGAAAGCTGAAAGCCTTGCAGTTTTGCATTTGAAAATGTTTCCCCGTTAATAGCACCTGCACCTGCAGACTGCAATTTCCCAAGACCCCAGTTATATTTTCCGCTAACCTGGAGCTTCCAAATATCTACACCGGCACCAATGCCGTAACCATAGTCAAATCTGTTTATATCGTCCCATTCGGCTGTTTCGAATGAATCTCCCTTTCCTACAGCATAAGAAATGTATGGAGAAAACATTATAAACGGCCTTATAAGCAAAAGATCCAGACCAAGCTGAATATTTAGAGGAAGAGTAAGATAATCAAGGTAGAAACTTTGATTAGGGCCTGTTGTATTCTCGGCGCCTTGCCTTACAAAAAGGAGATCGGGCTGCAGTCCAATACCTATAACAGGAACCTTAAACTGGTATGTGATTCCAAAATGATAACCTGTCTGTTTGCCCCAGGTATCATCAACATTATCTGAAATATCCTTTAGGGAGTTGAAGTTAAGTCCACCCTTTACTCCAAACTTTGACTGAGCGGTTGCCGATGCAGACAGAATAAGGATTCCTAATACTAATACCGCAATTTTTTTCATTTTATTTTTACATTAGATCGTTTAGCTTGGCTGCAATTGCAGCCTTTGTTGTAGACCCCACAATTTTATCTTTTAGCTCTCCGTTTTTGAAAAAAAGAATTGTAGGTATATTCCTGATTGAATATTTCACAGGAATAGACTCGTTAGAGTCAACATCACACTTGGTAATGACTGCTTTACCATCATACTCAACAGCCAGTTCATCAACTATTGGAGCAATCATGCGGCAAGGACCGCACCATGGAGCCCAGAAGTCAACCAGTACAGGTTTATCTGAATTAATAACTATTTCGTTAAAATTTGAATCGTTTACTGCTATAGCCATTTTTTGATTTTTTTAGAATTAAACATTTGAGATGCTAAATTACTATGTTTTTTTTAAAAATCCTATTAAGCTTTTAGCTGCATAAAACGGAACATAAAAAGAAGAGGGGCTTATGCCCCTCTTAACTAAATAACTGATTCTGCCTCCCAAACAAAAGCTCTCATACCTTGTTCCTTTGCAGCGTTATTTTCTGCTTTGAGCTCCTTTAGAAGAGGAGCCAGAAACTCTTCGGGCACAACAGCCAGAATTGCCATATTTTTGGATGGCCAGGCATGGGTTCCGTAGTGAGGCTCACCCTTTACAGAGCCTCTTCCCTGAACATCAACCCATTTGGTAAAACCCCTTACGTTACAGTTGTCCAGAATTTCCATAACCACACTTGAGTGGGCCTGGTTGTATATTATCATTACAGCTTTCATTATCTTGCATTTTTTAATTTGAGTCCTTTTGCATGAGCTTTTCTCTTCTTAGACATCTCCCTTACATGAAGTGATGTATAAATAGTTGGAATCACAACCAAAGTTAAGAGAGTAGATACGCTAAGACCTCCGATAATAGCAATACCCATAGGTTGCCATATCTCTGAACCTTCGCCTATTCCAATAGCCATCGGAACCATACCCAGAATGGTAGTAACAGTTGTCATAAGTACAGGTCTTAACCTCGATTTACCTCCTGAGACAACCGACTTCATAATACTCATTCCCCTCTCTTTGTTGAGATTGATGTAGTCAATGAGCACAATACCGTTCTTTACAACAATACCTACAAGCATAACAGCACCAATCAGCGCAATAAGACTTAGAGATGTTCCGGTTATCCATAGCGCGGCAAATACTCCTGTGAAAGCAAATGGCAGCGAGAACATAATTATGAATGGGTCCCTGAATGATTCAAACTGAGCTGCCATCACAATGTATGTAAGCATAATTACAAGCAACAAAAGAGTTATCATGTCCATAAAGGACTCCTGCTGCTCTTCATAAGCTCCGGATGTTTTAATCACAATATTTGCCGGAAGTGTAATTTGATTTACCGCTGTTGTTACTTCAGCCGCAATATCTCCAAGTGGTCTGTTGTAAACCGATCCTGTAATCTTAACAACTCTCTCTCTGTCAAGGTGCTCTATAGATGGAGGTGCAAAATCTTCTATAACATCTGCAACTTCACTTAATCTGATAGCCCTACCTTGATTATTGTACAGCAATATAGCCCTGACATCATCTATGTTGGATCTGAATTTTATTTCATTTCTTACAACAATATCGTACTCATCGCCATCTTCTCTGAACTGAGTAGTAATTATACCATTGATTCTGTTTCTTACGGCTGTAGCTGCATTGGTAAGACTTATTCCGTTCAAAGCAAGTTTGGCTCTGTCAAACTGAACCTTAAGCTGAGGCATGTAGTTCTCACGACTGAGTTTTACATCTCTAAGACCCTCTGTGCCCTTCATTATTTCGGCAACCTGATGTGCAACCGCCTCAGCATCCTCCATGTTGTAACCAAGTACATTCATCTCCAGAGAAGAGCCTCCGGTACCCATACCCTCATTTGATCCTCCGGGCATTACCTCAAAACGGTAGATCTCAGGAATTGCTTCTAGATCTTTCCTAATAAGGTCAGAAATCTCGAATATATCCCTTTTTCTTGAGTTGACATGTGTCATCTTCATTGTATATGAGATGAGATGTGTACCTGAATTACCCATAGAAAGGAAGATGTTTGACCCGTCTGATTGTCCCATTGTGGTTGACATTACCTCAATTTCAGGGTATTTATCTTTCCATTGGCTGTACAGATATTGGTTGAGTTCTCTTGAGTGTTCAACCCTTGTTCCAACCGGAAGTTCTACTGTAACCCCGATTTGAGAATTGTCCACTGCGGGGAAAAAGTCCGTTCCAACCCTGGTAAGGAGCAAAAGACTTGATACAAAGAGGGCTAATGCCGAAAAGATTACAAGAAGTCTGTGGCCAAGTGCCCAGGTAAGGAATCTTTCGTATGCCCTGTCTAGTCCATCAAGCCCTCTTTCTATTGGTGCGTAAAAGAACATGAATGCCTTACTTCTCTTAGGATCCTTTCTGAGCATTTTTGAACTAAGCATTGGCGTAAGGGTAAGAGCTGCAATTGTTGAAACTGTTATGATTATGGTAACAATCCAACCAAGTTGTTTAAACATTATACCTGCAAGCCCCGAAACCATTGTCAACGGGAAGAATACCGCTACAATTGTAAGGGTTGATGCAATTACCGCAACCGCCACCTCATTTGTGGCATAAATTGCTGCATCCTTAGGTTTACTGCCCTTCTCAATATGCGATGTTATATTCTCAAGTACCACAATAGCATCATCTACCACCATACCAATTGCTATGGATAATGAGCTTAACGATATAATATTCAGAGTATTGCCCGATATCATCAGGTAGATGAATGCAGCAATCAGCGAAACCGGAATTGTAAGTATGATTATAAAGGTAGCCCTCCATCTTCCCAGGAAGAAAAGTACCACTATCATTACAAACAGGCCTGCAAGAAGCACTGTTTCTGTAAGTGACCCTATACTTCCCTTTATAAATTCCGAAGTATCCATAATCATCTCCAGTTGAATGTCAGGAGGAAGAAGTGGTTTAATCCTCTCCAGTTCCAACTGTATCTTATTGGCAATATCTACCACGTTTGCTCCGGACTGTTTCTGAACCACAATTGTTGCAGCCCTCTCACCGTTGGTCAATACTTCTGTGGCACGCTCTTTAAGGGTATCTTTAACTGTGGCAATATCTTTAATGTAGATACTGCGCCCGTTAAAGCTTCCTACAATAATTTCCTTGATTTCGTCACTAGATTTAAACTCACCGTCAACTTTAACAGAGAAGGTCTCCGACCCGATGTCGATATTTCCACCAGGAACATTTCTGTTCTCCATTGCAAGAACACCTGCAACTTGCTCAACTGTAAGCCTGTAAGCCTCAAGTTTTCTTGGATCGGTTAATACCTGAATCTCTCTTTGCGGAGCTCCCGAAATTGAGACTGAGGCTACCCCGTCTATACGATTAATGGGGTTACCTACTTTATCTTCGAGAATTTTATACAGCCCTTGCACATTCTGTGATGTTCTTGCAGATATGAAGGCAACAGGAATCATTGTTGAGTTAAATTTGAGAATTACAGGATTTTCAACCCCCTCAGGAAGAAAGTTCCTGAGCATATCTATAACAGAGCGGATATCGTTCACCGCTTCGGTCATATCTGTCCCATACTCAAACTCAACTGTAATCATTGAGATATTATCCTTTGAGACAGATGTAATCTTTTTTAGGTCAGATACTGTACTCAGGGACATCTCCATTCTCTTGGTCACATTCTGCTCAATATCGGATGCACTCGCTCCGGAGTATGTGGTCATTACCATAACCGCATTGAGCTCTATTTCGGGATAGAGGTCAACCGAAAGTTTTGAGAAAGAGAAGAGACCAAATACCATTATCCCCACAAATATGAGGGCCGTGGTAACCGGTTTTTTTACTGCACTTTCGTATATTTTCATCAGTAATTATTTTATTCTTTTTTTACTTAATGTTTAGATCAGATTCTGTGATCTGAACTTTAGAGCCATCAATCAGGGCAGTGTTACCTGCAACTACAATCTTCTGCCCAGGCTCAAGACCGCTCATCACTTCGTAAAGCGAGTCAACTCTTTTTCCAAGCTCTACTTTTGTGTACCTTACAATGTCACCATCCAGAACAAATACATACTTGTCGTTTGTGCCCTGTTGTTTGATAACAGCCTTATCGGGTACTACGATTCTCTCTTTTGTTCCAAAGTCAACCCTTGCCCTGGCAAACATACCCGGACGCATCACAAGAGAAGGATTTTCAATTCTTACCTCGGCCTGGAATGTTCTTGTTGAAGCATCGATTGTTGGGTGGATAAGCATCACTTTACCATTGAATTTTTTACCGGGATAAATGTCAAGTGATATCTCAACAGGCGTTCCAATTTTAACCTGTGGGAAAAATTCCTCTGAAATACCAATGAGTATCTTTACAGGTTGCATTTGCATTACTACCAGTATAGGCTGACCTGTTGCAAGGTCACCATTGTCAAAGTTTCTTTGAACAATAATACCGTCAATTGGTGAGAGAAGCTTGGTGTTTTTATCAAGATTGGCAATACTCTCTTCGGCAATTTTAACCTGTGTCTTCATCTGGTCATACTGCTGTGCGGCTATTCCTCCTGAATTGTACAGGGCTTCAATTCTTGAAAGGTCCAGTTTAAGATTTTCAAGCTGAATTCTGGCCTGAGAATAGTTGATGTTCTCCATTTGAACCAGCAGTTGTCCTTTTGTAACACGACTCCCTACCTCAACATAAATTTTCTCTACACGTTGTGCCGCAGAGCTGGATATGTAGTTTTTAACCAAAGGCTCAATATTGCCTGTGAATTCAATTACCTGGCCCACCTGAGCCATTTCAACTCCGGCAACCTTAACCGGGAAGATCTTCTCTGTGGTCTCTGTTGTTCCCTTTTCTCCCGAGCAGGATGCAAGTACCAGAGTACCGATTAGTAATAGTGCTGCTATTCTTTTCATATTTCTGAATAAATTGTTTTCCATTAGTTACTGATTTTATCTATTTTCTCGTTTCCTGTTACCTTTTCGTACTCATTTCTTGCTTTTATAAAGTCATAAATTGTCTGGTTGAGGTTTAGCTGTGACCTTGTAAGTGCAACTTCTGTATCGTTTAGTTCAAGCAGAGTGCCGGTTCCTGTCGAATACCTCACCTTTGCAATTTCATAACCCTTTTTAGCCTGCATAACCGCCTCTTTATCTGACTCAAGTTGAATTTTGGCTCTATTCATCTCATTAAGAGAGTTTTTCAGAGCAAGTGAGAGATTGTTCTCAACCATCTCTCTCTGGTAACTCATTTGTCTGATTCCAACCTGTGTCTGTTTCTCTTTAAGGGAGATGGAAAACTTATTGAAAATAGGTATCTGAATTGCCAGACCTACCGCCATAGAGTTTGTCCAGAGTCTGTTGAATGTAAACTCTTCGCTCTGCATCTGCAGTTGGTAGTTTGCAAAACCAGCAACAGATGGGAGTCTCTGAGACCTTATTAACTCATATGTTTTTCCAAGTTTTTCCAACTGAATGTCAAGACTTCTAAGAGAGCTGTTATTGTCAAGAATCATTGGACCCATTCCCTGAAAAGCGGCAATCTCATTTTCATAATCAGAGATGTTGCCGGCTACCTCAACAGGGGTTTCCAGGTCAAGGGATAAAAGTACTTTCAGCTGCATTTTTGCAAGTTCAAGACCGTTGGTTGCCTGTGTTATTGTTGGAAGAAGATTTCTAACTGCAACATCTGATCTGATTTTATCATATTCCGATGCAAGACCGTTTTCGTACATATTTTTTATATTCTGCGCTGTCTGCCCTGCGTTTTTATAACTCTCCTGAAGAACCTCCAGAGATTGCTCCAGCATCAGTACTCCATAGAAAGAGTTCTTTACCTGTGAAATAAGCTCTATCTTAGTATTTCTGGCCGATTCAAGAGCACTCTTCAGGTCAAGTTCAGACAGCTGAATGCTTTTGAACAGAGTTAGCGAGAATATTGGTACCTGCATTACTCCGTTAACAGCATAGCTGTTTGTTGCACCTATCTCCATTTTTCCTCCGGGGAAAAAATCCGAGAAGAAAACCGGCTTGAGTATGTTGTTTGTGTACTGTGCATTAGCGCTTAAAGAGGGCAGCAATGAGTACCAGTTTTCTGTCTTAAGCCAGTCAACTCTTTTAATCTCTTCGTCAGCAATTTTAACGCTAAGGTTTTCGTTAACGGCTATCTCAAGTGCCTGATCGATTGTCAGTGTAAGGGTTCCACCTGCTGCCTGTTGCGCACGCAGGCTGCTGCCTGAGGCAACAGTAATCAAAAGTGTAAGTGCTACGGTTACTTTTGTCCTTAATTTCATAATTTAAATTAATTTGAATTTGCTAAATATTCATCTATTGCTTTGATCCCCTTGTCAGTTGCTATTCCCCTGAAATAGTAAATAACAACCTCCTTGAAGAGCTCTTTTCTTCTGTACTCCTTAACCGGAAACACATCTGAGTTCTCTAATAGATGCGATATCTCAATCACAACTTTAGAGACAATTTTATTGTCAATATTTTTAATAATGTACCCCTCTTTCTGACCTTTATCTATGTATTCATTTATCCTCTCCATGTGGTAAACCATCACATTTTCTACAGTTTTCTTATAGAGGTCGTAGTAGTATTTTCTAAGCTCCTGGAAAAAATTTATTTTAAGATTTATTATAAGGTCCGATTGGGAGCTGTGAATCTTAAACAGTAGGTCAAGTACATTTTCTGACTCTTTCTCCAGCTCCATCGAATAGTCCTTCATCTGTACTTTCATAAATTCTATGCACTCCTCCAGCAGCTGCGATTTGTCTGAAAAGTGCTCGTAAAGGGTCCTTTTTGAGATACCGTTCTCTTTGGCTACATCATCCATTGTTATGGACTTACAGCCGTTCTGGAGAAAAAGTTCGGTTGACACCTCAATAATTCTATCTCTTATATCCATTTTATAATTACTCTTAATTGGGGCGCAAAGGTAATATTGAAAACTTAAAAAACAAAAATAGTTTTCAAGTTTTATGCCAAAAATTTATATTTCATTGCTAACTTTGTCTTTATAGTGTTACAAAATCATTAAAATCAACAATATGTATACAAATTTTCAGGATTTTCTTTCAACTGAGCTGAGCAACATTAATGAGGCAGGGCTCTATAAGAGAGAGAGAGTTATAGTTAATCCCCAACAGGCAAACATAAAAATTTCAAGTGGGCAGGAGGTTCTAAATTTTTGTGCAAACAACTATCTTGGCCTTTCAAACAACAGCAATCTTATAGAAGCGGCAAAAAAGGCTCTTGATACCCGCGGTTTCGGGATGTCCAGTGTTCGCTTTATATGTGGCACACAAGATCTGCACCTGGAACTTGAGAAAAAGATTTCGGAATTTTTCGGTACAGAAGATTCTATCCTTTATGCTGCTTGCTTTGATGCAAATGGAGGAGTTTTTGAGCCTCTGCTCTCTGAAGAGGATGCCATAATATCTGACTCCCTCAATCACGCATCAATTATTGACGGAGTGCGTCTCTGCAAGGCTCAAAGATACCGTTATGCAAATGCCAATATGGAGGAGCTTGAAAATTGTCTTAAGGTCTCACAGGCACAGAGGTTTCGCTTGATTGTTACTGATGGTGTATTCTCAATGGATGGTAATGTAGCTCCTCTGGATAAAATCTACGAACTTGCCGAAAAGTACAATGCAATGATAATGGTTGATGAATCTCACTCTGCAGGAGTTGTTGGAGAGACAGGAAGAGGAACAACCGAACTCTACAATCTTAGAGGTAAGGTTGAGATTATCACCGGAACTCTCGGAAAGGCTTTCGGAGGTGCTATCGGAGGCTTCACAACGGGAAAGAAAGAGGTAATAGAGATGCTGAGACAGCGCTCAAGGCCATATCTATTCTCTAACTCTATTCCGCCAATGGTTGCTGCTGCGGGAATTGAGATGTTTAATATGATGTCAAAGACCAATGATCTTCAGGATAAACTTCACAGTAACACAGCTTACTTCCTTGGTAAAATGAAGGATGCCGGCTTTGACATTAAACCAACACGCTCTGCTATTTGTGCGGTAATGTTGTACGATGCCAAATTATCCCAGGAGTTTGCATCAAAGATGCTTGAAGAGGGTATATATGTTATTGGGTTCTACTTCCCTGTGGTACCAAAAGATCAGGCTCGTATCCGGGTTCAGATTAGTGCGGGACACGAGCCTGAGCATATTGACAGGTGCGTTGATGCTTTTATCAAAGTTGGAAAGAAGCTTGGTGTAATCAGTTAAACTTACGCTCCAGCCTATCCTTTTTGCGCTCCATTCTATCTTTGAATTCGTAGTATCTGCCCTCCCATCTATCGTCACGACGATCGTTGCGGTCACAGTTAAATATCCAGTCCCTTTCTAAACGCCTTTCAAAGTCGTGCTCAATTGGGCTTGTAACAATAACTTTAACACCTTCGGGAATGTAGAGCATTACTTGCCTGAATGTTGCATCAAACTTGTTCTGTTTGTTGTAAATATTTGACTTGATAGTTATAAGAGAATCTGTTATCTCATAAGATGGCAGATTTTTTTGTGCCTTGTCAAGTGCCTCGGAGTATGTATAAGAGAGTGCATCGGTACGGCTTTTTAACATAAATCCATCCTCTTTGCTTTGCCTTACAATTCTGAATTTGGGGAATGAAACTATTTGCTGGCTTTTGTTCTCACCTTCCATCCAAAACAGTGTATAATCTGAGTATCCTGCATTCAACATCACTCTTGAAGAGGGAACACCAGAAGAGGATTCAAATTTTACATAAAGAGTGTCGTATTTGTCGCTTATTATTACCTCCTGTTCGCTTCTTGCATCATTCCAGAACGGGCGACTTGCTTTTGTTGCCAAGATTCCAAAAGTGAAAATTGAAATTATCCACAATATGAATATTATCAGACCAGGGCGAATTCCCTGAGGCCTGAAACCAAACAGAAGATGGATTCCACCATAGAGCATCCCAATAAATGGAAGGAAAATCATACTCAAAAATGCAATCTTTATATAAACCGGATTCTCAATGCCTATCTCAATATAGTCCAGAAAATCTACAGGTACCACATCTTTGAAAATCTCAACACCCAAAAACAGAAATGAAAAGAAAATCAGACCGCTAAGCGAAATGACAATAAGAAATACCGACACAATTTTTGAAATAATTGTTGCAATTGTACTCATTGCCTCTACCCCCTCTCTTCCAGCTCTTCTTATCCCTTTGCCAGCCTGACTAAAACCTCTCTCCATCTGTCTTTGAAAATTATTCAAATCCAATGGCTCGCCGTACATAGCACAACGCTGCTCAACTGTTCTTGCTTCAGGTATAGCAATCCACATAACTATATATGCGAAAATCATAAAACCTCCGCCTCCAACATGCATTAAGCCAAAGAATGAGAAGCCGATAAAGAGGAGCACAAAAAGTACTCTCACAAGAGTTGTATCAATTGATGTGTATGCTGCAAGGCCTGAGCATACTCCTCCAAGGACCTTGTTGTCAGGATTTCTGAAAAGTCGTTTTGGTATCTTGTGTTTGTATGAAGAGGAGTATGAGCTACTTGCGCCCCCCTGCTCTTCATCGATAACATCAGGTCTGCCAAGTATTGAGATTACCTCTTTAATTGCAGATGATGTTACAACATTGTTTGCACCGCACTTTTCAACAAACAGCTCAGCCATCCTCTCCTCAATCCCCTCAATAATCTCCTGGCCATTCTCCTTGTTGTCATAGTGGTCGTGAAGTTCGTTAAGGTAACCTTTAATGATGAGGAATCCCTCCTCTTCAATAGTAAAGGCAAGATTTCCGATACTTACTTTGACAACCTTTTTCATTTTACTTCTTATTATTTCTTATTAATGCAATTGTTTCGACTATCTCTATCCACGCTGAATCCATCTCTGCAAGCAATTCTCTTCCCTTATCGGTTATTGCGTAATATTTCCTGGGCGGCCCCTGTTGCGACTCTTCCCATCTGTAGCTTAAAAGTCCCTGATTTTTCTGTCTTGTGAGCAGCGGGTAGAGAGTTCCCTCCACCACTATCATTTTCGCATCCTTCAATTCGCCTATGAGCGAAGAGGCGTATGCGTCATTGTTGTTCAGAATACTCAAAATGCAATACTCCAAAACTCCTTTTCGCATTTGCGATTTAATATTGTCTGTGTTAATCTCGTTCATAACCCCTCCCAATTATCTGTAAGTAGAAAATTTCCTTAGGTTTTCGGCTGTTACCGGCAAACCTCTCATTTCACATTTCTGTGCTGCTGTATATGCTAGCGGTGCAACAATCCAGAGAATAATATAACCCCAGAAGCCAATGCTACCCATAAATATTGCAACAAAAAAGAGTACCCTCACAAGAACAACATCTACATTGAGGTAAAGAGCCATTCCGCTGCAGACTCCTCCGATGACCTTGTCATCCGGATTTCTGTAAAACTTTTTAACGGCCATATTATAGAACGGCTCGTTTTTTACACCAAAGTCATCCTCCATCTGTCCTCCGTCGGGCATACCCAACTGAGAGATAATGTTGTTGACCATTGTGATGTTCACAACCTGGTACCTGGTTCCAAGCGCCTCAGTAAAAAGCTCGGCAATTCTTTGTTCCAGATCCTCCATTACATCACCCGACTGTACACCCATTCCCGTCTTCTCTTTAAAACGGGTGAGGTAAAGATTTAATTTCTGATAAGCGTCCTCATCTATTACAAAGCTTCTTCCGCCTATACCTACTGTTACAACCTTTTTCATTTTTTAACCTATTTAATTATACATAGAATTTGGTACTGCAAATATATATACTTTTTTCAATACCTTGTATCACATAGTACTAAAAATTTTCACAAAAAAAGCCCGTTACTTACGTAACGAGCTGATATACTGTGAGAAAATTTTTATTAATTTTCTGTACCCGATGGTGTTTCAGGTGTTGCCGGGGCAGGATTAACAGGAAATTCCGGTTGACCTTGTGTTGGTGCCGACTGTTCTATTCTCTGCTGAATTGCATTTTGCTTCCTGCTGCTGCCTGTTGAAACGAAAGCTGTAGCCAGAACACACAAAACCAAAATTGAAATTGCAAGTGTCCATGTTGCCTTTTCAAGGAAGTCGGCAGTTTGACGAACACCAAATGTCTGGTTGCCTGATGCGAAGTTGGCAGCAAGTCCGCCACCTTTCGAATTCTGCACTAACACTACTATTGTCAGCAATATACTTGCGATGACGATAAGGATAGCTATTACGGTATACATAATATTAGTTGTTATATTTGTTCTTAATCTCTTTTACAAGGGTCGCAAAGTAAGCACTTTTTTCCGGATATAACAAAATAAGTTTTGCATAAACATCTAATGCTCTTTTGTAAAAACCTTGATCCAGATAAATTTTTGCAAGTGTTTCTGTATAAAATGAGGAGTCATCAAAAAGCTCTGCTGTATCTATCTCTGCTTCGGGTACTGTATGGTGTTCTTTAAAATTTGGCGATGCCCTGAGCAGGGAGGGCTTTTCTACAATAAAATTATCCACGGGTTTTGAACGGTCAAGATCAATTTGGGAAAACTCCTCTCTGGAGAAATAGTCTCCTCCGGCAAGCACAAACCGGGGCATTGTTCCCGGAACAAGATCTGACATTTCGTCAAGAACAATTTCGTCTCCATCTTCAAATCCCTTGATCTCGTCGGCCGTGTAGCTTGAGCCTGGCATTTGACTCTCTGCAGGTTTAGTATTGATTGTCTCTTGAGAGTGTTTGCTTGGTAAAATACTGATTTCTTTACTCTTGAAAGATTCTTCTTTATTCTCAGAAATCTCAATAATGTCTTCAGGAGCAGTTAGTCCTCCTCTGGTTGTTTTAACCTTATATAAAACTGAACGTGAATAGATATGTGATGCCGCTTTTGCAAGAAATGAACTGCCGGCATCTATGTCCAAAATTGACATCCGTCTGAAAATCTCAAGATACCCAGCTGAGTACCAAGGGTATCTTTCGATATACATTTCAAGTTTATGTAAATCCAAATTTGACATCTTTACCAGTTTGCAACGGTTGCGTTAAAAATCTCCTCAACCAACTTCTTTACAATACTCTCTACCAGCCTTGCCTCTACCGCATCGAGCGACGATGTTGATGGGTAGTCTTCAAAGGCTGCAAAGTTTTTTTCAAAATTCTCTTTTGGGTATTTTACATTGGTAAAGGTAACCTTTACCGTAACGGTCAGACGGTTCTGTGCAGCCACCTCCTGCGCGGTTACTGCTATTGATACTGTTTCATAACTGGTTATCTGACCTTCAACCAATAAATCTCCCCTGTCGTTTTCAAGGGTAAGCTTAGTAAAACGGCGATACTTCTCTTTAAGCTCCTCTGTTAGTGCGTTGCTCAGAGCCGGATTAACCCGCATTGCTCTGTTTTCAATATTATAAACGGTTATCGAAGTAACGTCCGGTTGAATTGATGTTCCCGAGAAGGAGTAAATCCCGCAAGAGTTTAAGATTAACAGTCCAACTATTATATATAAATACTTTTTCATGCGTCTTTGTATAAGCCTATAGGCCAAATTTAGAACTTTATAGTCCAAATTTAAAAGTTTAATCCAGATTCATCTCCTTGATTTTTCTGTACAGAGTCCTTTCTGATATGCCCAACTCCTGAGCGGCAAGCTTTCTCTTACCGTTATTCTTCTCCAGGGCCTTTTTGATAAGGTCGGAATTTACCTCCGAAATTGAAAGCGTTTCAGTAAAGGCATCCTCTTCATAGTCAACAATTGAGGAGTCCCCTATGTTGCTCTGAATCTCTTTTCCGGTAGAAATTCTTGTAGGCGGAATCGCTTGCTCCTTTGATATCTTAAGCTTAAGTTCCTCTACCTCTTGCCTTAACTGATATAATATTTTGAAAATAATATCTCTGTCTGTCAGATAGTCACTGGCGTGACCTTCTGTTCTAACGGGCAGGTTGTTAGCCGGATCCGGCGGAAGATATTTATTAAGCAGTTCAGGCCCAATCAATCTGTTGTGTTCAATAACCGAAATTTGCTCTGCAATACTCTTAAGCTGCCTAACATTACCCGGCCATCTGTAGCTCTCGAGCATTATAACTGCATCGGGAGTCAGTCTGATGGATGGCATTTTGTATTTATCGGCAAAGTCCAGTGAGAACTTCTTAAACAGCAGATGTATATCTTCTTTTCGATCTCTTAATGATGGGACCACAATTGGAACAGTATTGAGCCTATAGTACAAATCCTCCCTAAACCGCCCCTGCTCTATTGCCCTCTGCAACTTAACATTGGTAGCAGCAATAACCCTCACATCAGTCTTTTGAACCTTTGAAGAGCCTACCTTTATGAACTCTCCGGACTGAATTACCCTTAAAAGACGTACCTGAGTCGACAGTGGGAGCTCAGCAACTTCGTCCAGAAAAAGAGTACCTCCGTTTGCCACCTCAAAATAGCCCTTTCTTGTCTCAAATGCTCCGGTAAACGACCCTTTTTCATGGCCAAACAGCTCTGAATCAATAGTACCCTCGGGTATAGCACCGCAGTTTACGGCAATGTATTGACTGTGTTTTCTGGGGCTGTTAATATGGATAATCTGTGGTATAACCTCCTTACCCACTCCACTCTCTCCGGTTACAAGTACAGAGAGGTCGGTAGCAGCAACCTGAACGGCAATTTCAAGCGCTCTGTTCAGCGCCTGATTGTCTCCTATAATATCGAATCTCTGCTTTATTGACCTTAAATCCATAGCACACAAAAATAGATAAAATTTATACCTTTGGGAAATTTAAAAGGTGGAAAATGAAAATTCTGGCAATCATACCGGCAAGATACGCATCTACACGTTTTCCCGGCAAACCTCTCACCCTGATAGGAGGAGTTACAATGGTCGAGAGGGTATATTCAAGGAGCAGGGAGGCTTTCGATAATGTTTATGTTGCAACTGATGACAATAGAATATATGATATTGTAACCCAAAACGGAGGTAATGCAGTGATGACCTCGGCTGATCATCCTAATGGTACAAGTCGAGTTCTTGAAGCAATGTACAAAATTGAGGCGATTACCGGTGAGGTTTGCGAGATGGTAATAAACATACAGGGTGATGAGCCTTTTGTTGAGCCGCTTCAGCTAAAAGAGCTTGTCGGTTGTTTTGATGTTCCCGGAACAATGATAGCTACTCTAGCAAAAAAGATAACTGACAACGAGGAGTTGTTGAATCCTAACACTCCAAAAGTCGTTTTTGGCACCAACGGTCAAGCGCTATATTTCAGTCGCACACCCATACCTTTCCTTCGTGATTTCCCGGTTGAAAAATGGATTGAAAAGTGCGATTTTTACAAACACATCGGTCTATACGGATATACCCGTGAGGCGTTGATAAAAATAAATAGCCTCTCTCCCGGAATTCTTGAAAATGCTGAAAGCCTTGAGCAGCTTCGCTGGCTTGAAAATGGTATAAAAATTGTGGTGGGAAAAACTGCCTTTGCCTCATATTCAGTTGACACCCCCGCAGATGTTGACTTTTTAAGGGCTAAAGGGCTTATATAGTATGGCTTTGTTAATCTTTTTGTATATATTTGCAATAATGGGGTAGTCCCAACTAAATTTAAAAAGAATTAGAATTAAACAACTAAATACATCCAGAATGAAAAAAAATCTATTTAAAATCTTAGCGGTTGCCGTCATGGGCCTTTCTATTGCATCCTGCAGTAACCCTTCCAAGATGGCAAAAAATGCTCAGTTGGTGAGTGTTGAAAGTAATCCCAAAATCCTTGAAGTAGTTGCTGATGAGATTACAGCCACCTACACAATGAACTTCCCTGAGAAATATTTCCATCCAAGAGCTATTCTCGAAGTAATTCCTGTTTTGGTTTATCAAGGCGGAGAGGTTGCAGCCCCTGCATTCAAATTGCAAGGCGAAAAGATTACCGATAATTTCCAGCCTATTTACTCAACCGGAGGAAAAGCCAGCAATACTGTTAAGTTTGCATACAAGCCGGGAATGGAAAAATCTCATCTGGAACTTAGAGTTGCAGTTTGGAACAAACTTAAGAAATACGACTTCCCTGCACCTTACAAACTTGCAGACGGAGCAAACATTACATACAAGCTTGTTCACACAGACGGAATCACAGCTATCACTTCAAACAACTACCAGAAAGTTTTAAAAGAGAAGAAAGAGACTCAGATTCTTTACACAATCAACAGCCCTGTTGTTCGCCCTAAAGAGCTTACCAAGGCAGAGATCAAAGAGTTCGAGCAATTCCTTGCCAAAATCGAAAAGGATGAAAGAAGAGAGGTTAAGAGCACTGACATCGTTGCTTATGCTTCACCGGACGGCCCTACAGCTCTCAATACAAAACTCTCAGACAAACGTGGTGAAACTGCTAAAGCAGCATTTGACAAAATAACCAAGAATGTTCCTGTATCTGCTCCGGTTAATGTTTCAACAATAGCAGAAGACTGGGAAGGTTTCCAGGAGTTGGTTGCAGCATCTACAATTCAAGACAAAGAGCTTATTCTTCGCGTTCTCTCTATGTACAGCGACCCTATGGTACGTGAAAGGGAGATCAAAAACATGTCTAAAGTATTCAGCACTCTAGCCGACAAAATTCTTCCAGAGCTTAGAAGAGCAAGAATGATTGCTCATGTTGACTACACAAACTATAACGACGAGGAGCTTAAAGATCTTGCTAAAACAAACATCGAGATAATGGATGTTGAGGCTCTTCTTTACACAGCAGCACTTGTTAAAGATTATGACACCAAAGCTATTCTTTATAAGAAAGCCGGTGATAAATTCAAGTGTGATCGTGCTTACAACAACCTTACAGCTGTTTCTCTTGACAACGGTAAACTTGCTGAAGCAAAAGCTGCTCATGCAAAAGTAACCAACAAGACATCTGGTTTCTATCTTAACAACGCCGGTGTTATTGCACTTCGCGATAAAGATTACAAAGTTGCTGCAGAGATGTTTGCAAAATCAGATCTGAAAGAGGCTAAACAAAATGCAGCTATCATTGATATCCTTAACGGTAAGTACAATGATGCGGTTAACAAACTTGCCGGTTCAAAGAACGAAAATGAAGGTCTTGCATACATTCTCACAAACCAGCTTGACAAAGCATCTGCAGCAATCACTTGCAAATGCCCTCACGCTGCTTACATGAGAGCTATCATCGCTGCCCGCCAGGGTAACATGACAGAAGTTGCAAAACAACTTGAAATCGTTTACAAGAACGACGCTTTGAAAGCCCGCGCACAAAACGATATCGAATTTGCAAAATTCAGAGAATAAGTCTTTGATCCGACTATATTAAATAAAAAGACCGGCTGAAATTCAGCCGGTCTTTTTTGTGCTTGCATAAAATTCTCCGCGGAGAAAACTATTAGTCCAGTTTCAAGACCGCCATGAAGGCGCTTTGCGGAACCTCTACGTTTCCAACCTGGCGCATACGCTTCTTACCCTTCTTCTGTTTTTCAAGTAGCTTGCGCTTTCTGGAGATGTCACCACCGTAACATTTAGCGGTTACATCTTTTCTAACCGCCTTAACGGTTTCGCGGGCTATAATCTTTGAACCGATTGCTGCCTGAATGGCTATATCAAATTGCTGGCGGGGTATTAGCTCTTTTAACTTTTCACACATACGTCGGCCAAAGTCATAGGCATGATCACGGTGTATGAGTGAAGATAGTGCGTCAACCTGTTCTGAGTTGAGCAGAATATCAAGCTTAACAAGGTTGGCCTCTTTGTATTCAGTCACGTGATAGTCAAAAGATGCATAACCTCGTGAAACCGATTTTAGCTTGTCATAAAAATCGAAGACAATTTCTGCGAGTGGCATATCAAAGTTAAGCTCCACCCTTTCGCTTGTAAGAAAGTGCTGACTTATCAGTACTCCTCTTTTATCAAGGCAGAGTTTCATGATTACTCCAAAATACTCAGACTTTGAGATTATCTGTGCCCTTATGTATGGCTCTTCAATATAGTCAATTAGAGTTGGAGCCGGCAGACCTGATGGGTTGTGAACATTCATCTTATCTCCCTGAGTTGTGTAAACTATGTATGAAACGTTTGGCACGGTTGTTATCACATCCATATCAAACTCTCTGTAAAGACGCTCCTGAACAATCTCCATGTGCAAAAGTCCAAGAAATCCGCAACGGAAACCAAATCCTAAAGCAAGTGAAGACTCCGGTTCAAAAACCAGAGATGCATCATTAAGCTGCAATTTTTCAAGAGAGCTTCTAAGATCTTCATATTCATCAGCCTCCACAGGATAAAGCCCGGCAAACACCATCGGCTTAACCTCCTCAAAACCGGCAATTGACCCTGAACACGGCCTGTCGCGATGGGTAATTGTATCTCCCACCTTT
The DNA here is from genome assembly GCA_002842465.1 of Bacteroidetes bacterium HGW-Bacteroidetes-7. Classification (GTDB taxonomy): domain Bacteria; phylum Bacteroidota; class Bacteroidia; order Bacteroidales; family UBA932; genus Bact-08. The sequence goes on along the minus strand of PHDA01000008.1, from coordinate 14,263 downwards.
ACTTCACTGGCTGTTTTAATCCCCGAGATGATATACCCTACATCACCTGTTCCAACCTCCCCGGTAGGAACCATCTTAAGACGGAGCTTGCCCACCTCATCGGCCTCATACTCCTTGCCGGTATTATAAAACTTAACCTTATCTCCCTTTCTGATTACTCCATGCTCAACTTTAAAATATGCGATAATCCCTCTGAAGGAGTTAAAGACAGAGTCAAAAATAAGCGCTTGCAAAGGGGCATCCTCATTACCCTTTGGTGCAGGGACCCTCTCAACTATTGCCTCAAGAATCTCCGGCACACCTTGTCCGGTTTTGGCGCTTGCCAACAATATATCATCGCTATCGCACCCGATAAGTTCAATTATCTGGTCCTTGACCTCATCAATCATAGCGGCATCCATGTCTATTTTATTCAGAACAGGAATTATTTCAAGGTCGTGGTTTATTGCCAGATAAAGATTTGAAATAGTCTGTGCCTGAATACCCTGAGTGGCATCTACTATAAGAAGAGCTCCCTCGCAGGATGCAATGGCACGTGATACCTCATAAGAGAAGTCCACGTGGCCGGGAGTGTCAATCAGATTAAGGATGTAATCCTTTCCCTTGTACACATAATCCATCTGGATTGCATGACTCTTAATCGTAATCCCCTTCTCCTTCTCCAGATCCATAGAATCCAGCACCTGGTTGTCCATATCCCTTGCTGAAAGGGTATGAGTGCACTCAAGCAGTCTGTCTGCTAGTGTGCTTTTACCGTGATCTATGTGTGCAATTATGCAAAAGTTCCTAATATGCTTCATTTTACGAGTAAGGCGTTATTGTGGGTGCAAAGATAAAAATAATTCCAAAATTATGACTTTGGTGTTATCTTTGCGGAACATAGATAAATTTAAAGAAAATAATGGCTGAAACAGCAAATTTAAAAGATATTGCTTCTCAGGTTAGAAGAGATATTATCCGAATGGTAAGTATGGCCGGTTCAGGCCACCCCGGCGGATCATTAAGCAGTACCGATTTTCTGACCGTACTATTTTTTGAAACACTCAATCACAACCCTGCCAATTGGGACAGAGAGGGCAAGAATAATGATATGTTTTTTCTCTCGGCAGGCCACCTTTCACCGGTTTACTACAGCGTTCTTGCTAGGAGTGGATACTTTCCGGTTAAAGAACTGGCAACATTCCGCAAATACGGAAGCCGACTGCAGGGTCACCCCTCAATAGAGAGAGCTCTTCCTGGGGTTCATACTGCATCCGGATCACTGGGACAAGGGTTATCTGTCGCATGCGGTGCAGCTCTTGCAAAACGTCTCAATAAAGAGGAGAATTTTATTTATGCACTGATTGGTGACGGAGAGAGTGAGGAGGGTCAGATTTGGGAGGCAGCACTTTTTGCAGCACAGCACAAACTTGACAGGCTTATAGCTATGACCGACTGGAATGGCCAACAGATTGATGGTCCTGTAAGTTCAATTCTTGACCTAGGTGACCTCAAAGCAAAGTGGACGGCATTCGGATGGAGTTGCAAAGAGGTTGACGGTCACAATATTGACGAAATAAAGGCAGCATTCAAATGGGCAAAGGATAGTGCAGGAGATGGAAAACCAAAAATGCTACTGATGAAATCGGTTATGGGCAAAGATGTTGATTTCATGCAGGGTACCCACCACTGGCACGGAAAAGCACCAAATGCAGATCAAACAGTAAAAGCACTGGAACAACTAAAAGAGACCCTGGGCGATTTTTAAAGAGAAGACTATGAAGGCAAAATTTGAAAACAAAGGAAATAAAGATACACGCTCAGGATTTGGAGCCGGACTCTCTGAATTGGGCAAAATAAATGAAAAGGTTGTTGCGCTTTGCGCAGACCTTACCGGCTCATTAAAGATGGATGCCTTTGCGGCCGAACATCCCGAAAGGTTTATCCAGTGCGGGATTGCAGAAGCTAACATGATTGGCACTGCCGCCGGACTTGCTGTTTCAGGCAAGATTCCGTTTGTAGGCTCTTTTGCAGGATTTGTAACAGGCCGCGTTTACGACCAGGTTAGGCAATCAGTTGCCTATTCGGAGACAAACGTAAAGATTTGTGCATCACATGCCGGAATAACTCTTGGCGAAGACGGAGCAACACACCAAATTATGGAGGACATCGGCCTTATGAGAATGTTGCCAAACTTAACGGTTATCAACCCTTGTGACTACAATCAGACCAAGGCGGCAACAATAGCAATTGCAAATCACAAAGGCCCTGTTTATCTGAGGTTCGGCCGCCCCGCTGTACCAAACTTCACTCCGGAGGATGCCCCGTTTGAAATAGGTAAGGCCATTACACTTGCTCAGGGAACCGATGTGACAATCTTTGCAACAGGTCACCTGGTATGGGAAGCAATCGTAGCTGCAGAGGAACTCGAAAAAGAGGGGATCTCAGTTGAGCTGATAAACATTCACACAATTAAACCCCTTGACAAAAAAGCAGTCTTAGAATCAGCAGCAAAAACCAAGGCAGTTGTTACAGCCGAAGAGCATCTGATTGCAGGAGGAATGGGAGAGTTGATTTCAGGGTTACTAGCCAGAGAGCTACCCCTTCCTGTTGAATGTGTTGCCGTTGACGACCACTTTGGGCAGAGTGGCGAACCGGCTCAACTACTTAAAGAGTACGGACTATCTTCAATGGACATTATTGCTGCTGTTAAGAGAGTACTTAAAAGAAAGTAATACAAAAATCTAATGGACGATAAGGATCTCCTGGAGTTATTTAGAGAGGAGGGAAAAGAGAATTATGCCTTCAACCTTATCGTAGATAAATACGGAGAAAGACTTTATTGGCACATTCGTAAGTTGGTTGCATCTCATGAAGATGCCAATGACCTGCTTCAAGAGACATTTATCAAGGCCTGGGCAGCATTGCCCCGGTTCAGGGAGGAGTCACGCCTCTATACATGGCTTTACCGAATCGCTACAAACGAAACACTTACATTTATCAAAAAGGCAAAACTTAAGGCCTTTCTTTCACTTAGCGACTACTCCCGGCAACTGGAGAATCAACTTGAAGCCGACCCGTATTTTAATGGTGATAACACCCAAATGATATTTCAAAAGGCAATTATGCGTCTCCCACTTAAACAAAAGGCTGTATTTAACATGCGCTATTTTGACGAATTGAGTTACGAAGATATTTCGGAGATATCCGGCACATCTGTTGGAGCACTAAAGGCCTCTTATCATCACGCTTATCAAAAAATTCAGGAATATTTAAAAGAGACAATTTAATCCTTTTGTTATTTTTATAGTCAAATAGGTATGAAACCAAAAAATTACATAGAAGATGCCCGTATGAAGGAGAATCCATTTACGGTTCCCAACGGATACTTCAATGAAATGAAGGCTCAGGTTGCAGAAAAGATATCTGCATCCGGCAGCACTCCAAAGACCGGCTTTATTACTGTTATCCGGCCACAACTAGCAATGGTGTCTGCATTTGCCATTATATTTTTCATTGGCTACGCAGCTCTGACAATTTTCACTCCAAGAACTTCGAATAGCGACGTTTCAACTCTGACTGCAGGGAATCAGTACATAGAAGAGGGTTTTCTTAAAACTACCTTTATAGACTTCTTTGATATTGATGCAGAAAACGAGACCGGCGATATACACACCATTCCCTCTGAAGAGGTAATGAGCTACATAAGTGAAAATATTGACATTATTACACTCACCTCTCTGGAATAGCAGGGAGCACTAAATAAATAAAACAATAATGAAAAGAATACTATTAATTCTGCTTACAATAGCCCTTGTAATACCTGCAATGGCTCAGCCCGAACCCAACAAACAGCAGCAGAGAAACCAGAGATACCAGCAGATTCAAAGTGCTAAAATTGCATTCTTTACTGCCGAGTTGGAGCTTACCCCCAAAGAGGCAGAGGAGTTCTGGCCTGTTTACAATCAATACTGGAAAGAGAGAGAAACTGTCATCAGAAGAGTCCAAGGAACACTTCGTAATATAAACCGTTCATTAAAAGGTGAGCAGGCAATGACTGATACCGAATTCAAAAACCAACTTGAAATTTACATTAGCGGATCATCTGAAGAGGGAGCAATACACAAAGGCTATTTCGAGAAATTCTTAAAAATATTGCCTCCAAAGAAAGTTGCAAAACTATATGTTGCCGAAGAGGAGTTCAGGATGAAGATGATTCATCAGCTCAGAGGTACAGGCGGCCCCGGAACACCTTCCGATCAAAAACAACCAAAATAATATGGCTGTCAGTTTCCGGACGTTGTCTGCGGAAAATCTTTTAGGTAAAAATTTTCAACAAGTTGACAGTACTCCGGAGTGTAATACTTACCGCCGCTAAGTTGCATAACAAGGGTCTCCTCAGAAAAGGAGGCCTTTTTGTTTTTGGAAAATTCTATCAGATACCTCTTTTCCAATTTTTCTGCCAGTGTCTTTACGCGGCACAATCTCTGAGGGTATAAGCCGTGTTTCTTTGCAAGGTCAATGAATGGATCTCCTGCATCTGCCGGCAAAACAACAGCAAATACACCGTCTTCTTCAATCAGTTCAAATGCACCTTTTATTAGATCAGAAAAGGGCAAAGCGTTGTTGTGTCTGGCATCTGTTCTTCTTTGAGAGGGAGCCTGAAGTGAATTTGTAAAGAATGGGGGATTTGAAATAATCAACGAAAACTTTGAATTTGCTCGCTCACATTTATGATTTGAATCAGATTTAAAGCGAGTTAAAAAGCTTTGAAGTGAAATGTGTTCAGATTTCAAATTTTGACTCCAATCTGAGTTTTCGAAATTAAATTGTGCCTCTTTTGCTGCATCAGCGTCAATATCAATTGCGCAAATTTCAAAATCTGCTTTATGCAGTTGGGCCAATCGCTGAGCAATAATTAGAGAGATGACACCGGTTCCGGTGCCAATATCAAGAACCCTGAATAATTCTGAATTTGTTGGTAAAACAGAGACCCATGCAGGAAGGAGAACACCGTCTGTATTCACCTTCATTGCTGAATCTGTATGCCGTATTGCAAATTTTTTAAAGTAAAAACTCCCCATCTTTCATCTCCAGGATTCTGTCGCTCATCTTTGCCAGATCTCTGTCGTGGGTTACGATTACAACTGTTTGTCGATATTTGTCCCTGAGATCGAAAAAGAGTTTATGAATCTCCCTCTTGGTATTCGTGTCGAGGTTTCCTGAAGGTTCATCTGCAAATACAACGGCTGGCTTGTTGATCAGGGCACGTGCAATTGCAACTCTTTGCTGCTCTCCGCCACTCATCTCAGAGGGTTTGTGAGTCAGCCTCTCACCCAGGCCTAAGAAAGTTAATAACTCCCCTGCGCTATCTTTAGCACGGGACATTTTTTCTCCGGCAATAAGTGCAGGAATAGCAACATTCTCCAAAGCAGTAAACTCAGGTAACAAATGATGAAACTGAAAAACAAAACCTATTTTTTTGTTTCTGAAATCTGCAAGTTCGTCCGACTTTAGCGAAAAAACATCGGTTCCGTCAATAAAAACTTTACCGGTATCAGGATTCGAAAGGGTACCAAGAATTTGGAGCAAACTGGACTTACCAGCCCCGCTTGCTCCAACTATACTCAACACTTCGGAATCTCTTGCCTCAAAGTCAATGCCCTTGAGGACAAGAAGAGGTCCGAACGATTTTGTAATATTCTGTGCTTTTATCATTAATGTTATTCGTCCTTCTCGCTTGCTTCGTAATCCTTGAGCAACTTATCCTGAACCTCCGCAGGAACCTGCTGGTAATCTGCATAAGTCATTGTAAAGGTGGCTCTTCCTGACGTAAGCGAGCTTAGGGTTGTAGAGTATTTGTGTAACTCGGCCAGAGGAACGCGTGCCTTTAAAACCTCAAATCCTTTTTCACTGCTCATTCCCTCAATCATAGCTCTTCTATTCTGTAGGTCACTCATCACATCACCCATACTTTCACTTGGAACAAGAACCTCTATATTATAGATTGGCTCCATAATCTTCGGCCCTGCCTTTTTGAATGCCTCCTTAAATGCATTTCTACCTGCAAGTTTAAAGGAGATCTCATTTGAATCTACCGGGTGCATTTTACCATCATATACGAACACACGAATGTCGCGAGCATAAGAACCTGTCAAAGGACCCTCTTCCATTTTTTCCATTATTCCTTTTAGGATTGCAGGCATAAAACGGGCATCAATTGCACCGCCTACAATACAGTTATAGTATTCCAGCTTGCCTCCCCAGTCCATAGTAAACTCCTCTTTACCTTTTAGGTTAAGAACAAGTTCCTTTCCTTCAATTTTGAATTTGTTTCCGGCAGGAACTCCCTCTACTACAGGCTCTATAAGGATGTGAACTTCGCCAAACTGTCCGGCACCACCCGATTGTTTTCTGTGTCTGTAATCAGCAAGCGCAACTTTTGTAATTGTCTCTCTGTAAGGAATTTTTGGGGCAAATAAATCTACCTCTATCTTGTTTGTGTTTGTAAGGTGCCACTTAAGAATATTAATATGGTGCTCGCCTTGTCCACTCAAAATTGTTTGCTTTAACTCTTTAGAATATTCAATTCTGATAGTTGGATCTTCTGCGTGAGCTTTGTTAAGCAATTCACCTAGTTTCTCCTCGTCTTTCTCCTGTTTCGCCTTTATTGCAGTTCTGAATTTTGAAGGAGGGAATATGATTGGCTCAAATGCCCACTCTTTTGATCCACTGTTAAGAGTCTGGTTAGTTTTCACAGACTTAAGTTTAACAGTACATCCGATATCTCCCGCTACAATCTCGGTAAGCTTATCTCTCTTCTTGCCGGCAACAGCATATATTGTTGAAATTCTCTCTTTTGCTCCTGTTTCATGATTAACTACATCCATTCCCTCTGTCAGTTTTCCTGACATTACCCTGAAATATGATACCTCACCAAGGTGTTGTTCGATTGCAGTTTTGTAAATAAAAAGAGATGTTTGTCCTTTTTCATCACAAGGTACAGTTTCGCCAGTCTTAAGGGTCTGAACAGTTTTGTCAGGAGTTTGTGCAACGTTGATTATGAACTCCATTAGCCTTTTAACTCCAATGTCTTTCTTTCCCGAAAGACAGAAAACCGGCATGATTTCGCATTTTGAGAGACCTATCGAAAGGCCTTTACGTATTTCTTCCTCACTGAGCTGCCCTTTATCAAAAAAGGCCTCCATTAAAGCTTCGTCATTTTCGGCTGCCATTTCAGCAAGCTCCTGATGGTATTCCGCTGCCTGATCTGCCAGGTCTGCAGGAATTTCATGCTCCTCTCTTGTACCGTTTTCATCTTTGAAAACATACATTTTCATCTTTAGTACATCCACAAAAGACTTGAAATTAAGCCCCGGATCAATCGGAAATTGAATAAGGACCACTTTTTTTCCAAAAGTCTTCTTTAAAGATTCCAACGCTCCTTCCCAGTTTGCCTTTTCGTGATCAAGTTGGTTTACTCCAAGAATAAGTGGTTTATTATGTTTTTCAGCGTAACGGGCCAGTATTTCAGTCCCAACTTCAACACCCTGTTGTGCATTGACAATCATAACTCCGGTATCGGCAACCTTAAATGCAGATATTACTCCTCCTACGAAATCGTCTGAGCCGGGAGTATCAATTATATTCAGCTTATTATCCATAAACTCTGTATACAACAGAGCCGGATAAATTGAACGTTGATAAATCTGCTCGATTTCTGAGTTGTCACTGACTGTTGTTTTCGCCTCAACCGATCCTCTACGATCAATTACTTTACCTTCAAACAACATTGTCTCCGCAAGGGTAGTTTTACCAGATTTCGTATTCCCTATAAGGACTACGTTACGGATGCTTTGGGTGGGATAGACTTTCATACTTAATCCAAATTACTTATTAGTTACTTCTTTTAGCTCATTTTTATTAACAAATTTTAAAAACAGAACATCAAATTTATAAAAAAAAATTCAATAGACAATATCGTCAATTGCCCTTTCAAAGCAGCTAAAAGAACGAAATCCGGAATATTTGTATAAAACTTTATAGGGAACACCTTTTTTGAGTAGCTCTGTCGCATGCTGCACTCTATACATGTCCGTAAGCTCTCTTAGCGATAGCCCAAAGTGGATTTTTGCCGACATCTCCAGATGTATGACCTCTACACCTAATGCTAACGCAATGTCTGCTGAGCCGAGTTGTGGATTAATAAATAGTTTCTGGTTTTCGAATATCTCCACAAGGGAATTTGCCCTTTGAAAATCTGCAATCTCACATTTCATAAAAACATAATTTTTATGCAAATGTATACCCATATCATATCTTAAAGCAAACCTCAGCATGTGGTTTATCTGATTTTAATTCATTTATATCTTTTTTTAAATTTATTTTCCAAATATCACATGTGTTTCCTGTTTATTTCACAACTTATGGTTGTTGTTCAACAGTGCCATCTTAAATATAAATTTGTCATATATGGATTTCGACCAGATAAGAGAGCGCATTAAAAGGGAGAGAAGGTCCCTTGGCTATACCCAGGAGTACATGGCTACAATCTTGGGTATATCGGTGAACTCATATCGCGAAATTGAAAGTGGCACAACATTACTGGTAAACCCCCGTCTTGAAGAGATTGCAAAAATTCTTGACAAACCTCTTGAAAACTTAATTTTTGACACCGCTTCGTCATTCGATTATTCACAAAAGTTAAGTGTTATTGAAAAGGAGTTTAAAGAGAAGCTTGACATCTCCGAGACTGCTTATAGAATAAAGCTAGCCGAAAAAGAGGGGGAGATAAATGTTCTTAAAGCAAATCTTGAAACCAAAGAGAGTATCATTGGAGTTCTTCGTGAAAGGCTTCCTGAATATTAAATCTGATTTTCATATTTTAAATGCCATTGCTAAATTGCATCAAAAATGGCAAATACACTCTTAAGCTATCTTGAAAAGGGCAAAGTTGAGGCCGGTTGCGACGAAGCGGGCAGAGGTTGTCTTGCCGGGCCGGTCTATGCAGCAGCAGTTATTCTGCCTGACGATTTCTTTCACCCTCTTTTAAATGACTCAAAACAGCTTTCAGAAAAAGCGAGAGAATTGCTTAGACCAGTGATTGAAAAAGAGGCAATTGCATGGGGAGTTGCATGGGCAGATGCAGTAGAAATTGACAATATAAATATTCTGAACGCTGCAATTTTATCTATGCACCGGGCAATTAGTAAACTTGAAATAAAGCCGGAGCTTATTCTTGTTGATGGTAACAGATTCAAGCCTTACGGCAACATTCCACATAAATGCATTGTTGGAGGTGATGGAAAGATGACCTCAATTGCTGCTGCATCTGTTCTTGCCAAAAGTTACAGGGATTGTTTTATGAGAGAGATTGCATCTGAGTTTCCAATGTATGGTTGGGATAAAAATATGGCCTACCCAACAAAACTACACAGGGAGGCCATTCGCAAATTTGGGACAACTAAATATCACCGAATGTCATTCCGGCTACTTTAGGTTGATATTATTGATTGTGTTAACCAACCTCTTCGTTGGCAAATTTACTAACACCAAATATGGCAAGCGCTGTTAAAAGAAATGACACAACTATTTCCGGAGTTACCGATTTCAATTCACTAAATGTTCCCCCTAATGATGTTAGACCATCAATTATTGCGCTATATCCACCCAGGAGTACAAAGATTAAAAACCCTGCAAGTGCAAAAACAGGAATTATGAACCTGCTCCTGTCCTTTTTTACTTCAGGCTGCGGAAGACAATCCAAAGTAGCAAACAATCGCTCGCTAAAACCTTGGTCACTAATTGTCTGTTTATGGTCATCAAAAAACCTCTTTATATTATCATCTTTCATAACCGATACTTTTTAAATGTGTCTCTAAGTTTGATTTCGCCCTTGAGAGGTGGGATTTCACCGTATTTTCGTTTATTCCCGTTATTAATGCTATCTCTTTTATTGGTTTATCCTCCATATAAAAAAGCAGAATGCATCCTCTCTCCTTTTCGTTCAGCCTGGATAATGCCATTTGGAGCTCCTGATTCCTGTAGTTGTCTTCAGGATTTTCACTTGCGTATAACTTGCCGTCTATTAGCTCAGTGCTTGCTTGTCTTTGCGATACTCTTTTATTGTCACAAAAGCTGTTATATGCAATCTTAAAAAGCCAGGTGGAGAATTTTGATTTTCCGATGAAACTGCCAAGATTCATATATGCCTTTATAAACGCCTCCTGTGCAATATCATCTGCTAGTGAGAGGTTGCCGTCGCAGAGGTTAATCAGGAACCGTCTGAGCGGCTCCTGATTTAACTTAACCTGTTGTTCAAATTCTGCTCTGGTCAATCTCTTTTGTTTTTAATCCTTCGTCCCTAACCATTCTTTTTGTTTATCAGGTAGGCCGTTAACTGTCCTAAACCGATAAAGAGGGGAATGAATCCGAAAGCGGCAAATTTTAATTCATTAAAGAAAAGATAGAGGGAAATGAATATTCCAACTCCAATTCCAATAATAATAAGAGATGATGCAAGCGGGTCGCTCTTTTTCTCTTTTCTTCTGTCTGCCAGTAGCTCGGGAGATAAATCCTTTCCATGCTCCAGCGCTTTCATAATTACTTCGTTTTTTGACCTTTCTCTTAATACCTTTGAGATAAACACTATAAGGATTATTATGATGGCGGTTAAAAACGGGCTTATGATTCCAAATACTCCTTCCATATTATTTTGTATTATTTGTTCGATTGTTAGACTGAATATCCTTTAGAAAAGTTGCAGCATCGGCGGAAATTTTTTCAAGATACTCCCTGGCATTCTTTATTGCAAGCTCTTTTTCCGGCTCAATGTAAGAGATCGCAAACAGAATAGAGGCTCCTACTTTTCTAACATCTTTGTTGGCCAAATGGTTATCTCCACATATAATCCAAAGAGGCTTTTTGTGTTTTTTACAAAGCTCTCCAACTCCTGCCAACAACTTTCCGGATAAACTTTGCTCATCTACACGACCCTCGCCTGTAATCACAAGATGTGATTCCATAATGCTTTTATCAACATCCATAAAGTCGAACAAAACCCGCCACCCATTCTTTAACGTTGCTCCACAGTATGCTATAAGGCCAAAACCCACACCCCCGGCTGCTCCGGATCCAGGTAGTGAAGAGAAATCTTTGCCATGATAGTCTGCTGATACCTTAGCAAAATTTTGCATCCCCTTTTCAAGATATTCAACCTCAACTTCCCCTGCTCCTTTCTGCGGTCCATAAACTCTACTTGCCCCTTTAGCCCCGACAAGAGTGTTAGTAACATCACTTGCAACCTCAATATTTAACTCCTTTAATAATGGATTGGACCCTGAATCGTCTACATTTCTTATATTAATCAGATCACGACCTGTAATGTGCTCACCAAGCCTTACGTCCCTACCCTCCTCATCAACAAAACGAAACCCCAATGCCTCCAGCATTCCGGCCCCACCATCGTTTGTAGCGCTACCTCCTATACCAATAAGTATATTTTTAAAGCCCATTTCAGACACCTTTTTTATCACCAACCCAAGGCCATAGCTGCTGGTGTATAGAGGATTCCTCTCCTCTCTGGTCAATAGGTGCAGTCCTGTAGACTTTGCCATCTCTATCAAAATCCGATCACCCATTTTGAGCACAGGCACTACAATTTCTCTCCCGAGTGGGTCAATACATTCTATCATTAACCTCTCGGTGCCATCTCTCTCAACAGCTTCCAAAGTTCCCTCACCTCCATCTGCCAAAGGGACCTTTACAATATCCAAATTATCTGAAAATGATTGTAACCCAATTGCGATGGCCTCAGAAACCTCGCTTGCGGAAAGACTTCCGCGGAACTTATCTACAAGTATGAGAACCTTCATCATAGCATACCTTGCTTTGTGTAAATATACAATAATTCTGACAGAATTATTTATCTTTGTTTTAAGACAACCAAATCAAACACACTTTAAAAAGATAAAAATGAAAAAGACCGGTCTATTGATTCTTTTTGCCATTTTACTCTCCATCAGCCCATTAAGGTCTGACGAGGGAATGTGGTTGCTTCCGTTAATTGAGAAGCTAAATATTAAAAAGATGTCCGAAATGGGGTTCAAGTTAACCGCTAAGGATATTTATGATATTAACAACACAAGTCTAAAAGATGCCATAGTTCATTTCGGAGGAGGCTGTACAGGCGAGATAATCTCTTCGGAGGGTCTGCTTCTTACGAACCACCACTGCGGTTACGGTGTAATCCAAAGGCTTAGCACAGTTGAGAAAGACTATTTGCAACACGGCTTCTGGGCTATGAACCGTCAGGAGGAGCTTCCATCTCCCGGGCTTTCAGTTACATTTCTTGAAAGCTTTACAGATGTAACCAAGGAGATTGAAAAAGCTCTAAAAAAGGCTAATACTGATGAGGAGAGAAAAAAGGCTCTGGAGGGCAAAATCGAAGAACTTACAAAAAAGGCAACAGCCGATAACAAGTTTTTGCAGGCAAGAGTTACCACAATGTATGGTGGCAATGACTACTATCTGGTAGTAACTAAGGTTTATACTGATGTTCGTTTTGTTGGTGCTCCACCGTCATCTATTGGTAAGTTTGGTGCTGACACAGACAACTGGATGTGGCCAAGACACACCGGTGACTTCTCACTTTTCCGCGTTTATGCCGACGAAAACAACCAACCTGCGGCTTACTCTCCAAACAACAAACCTCTTCAGCCTAAAAAGCACCTGACAATATCGTTGAAGGGTGTTGAGCAGAATGACTTTGCAATGGTTATCGGATATCCCGGCAGAACAAGCCGTTTTATGACCTCGGCAGAGGTTGCCGAAACAAGAGACATTACAAACGCAATTTCTATCTATGTAAGAGGAGTTCGTCAGGATGTATTGATGGCAGACATGGAGGCCGATCCAAAAATTCGTCTTCAGTACTCAAGTAAATACTCAGGCAGTTCAAATTTCTGGAAAAAGGCAATCGGGATGAACGAAACATTTGCAAAACTAAATGTTCAGGAGCGTCGCGCTCAAGAGGAGAAGGCCTTTGCAGAGTGGGTTAAAAAAGATAAGAAGAGGGCCGAAAAATATGCCAATGCTCTGGAAAATATTAATTCAGCCGTTGAGAAAAGAGCTCAGCCAATTTATCACCTGAGATATCTTCAAGAGGCACTGGGCAACATCGAGCTTACTGCTGTTGCAAACCATTACGCACAGGTTGCTTCTTTACTTGCTAAGGGAGACAAAGATGGGGCAATGAAGGCTGCAAAGGGGCTTGAGCAAAGGATCAATGCATTTTTCGTGAACTACTCAGAGCCTACAGACCGCAAGGTTGCCAAAGCTCTTATTAAAGTTTATCAGGCTAAAGTTGCTGCCGATCAGAGACCTGAGTTCTTCAAGACCCTTGATGGAAAATATGCCGGCAATATCGACAAGTTTGTTGATGATATGTTTGACAACTCTGTATTCACATCCCGTGAAAAGATAGAGAAGGCACTTGCAGAAAATCATGCGGCAATAATTAACGATCCTGCCCTCGAAGTTGGCAATAGCATCTTCTCACTTATGCCTAAGCTACAAGCACAACTGGCAAGAGCAAATCAAACCTATGCAGAAGGTCACAAAGCATATATTGCCGGTCAGCTTGAGATGAAAAAAGGTACCGCAATGTATCCTGACGCAAATTCTACAATGCGTTTGACCTATGGTCAGGTATTAAATTACTCTCCAAAAGATGCAGTTCTTTTTGAACACATCACTACCCTTAACGGAGTTATGGAAAAAGAGGATCCAAACAACTGGGAATTTGTGGTTCCTGAGAAACTCAAAGAGCTTCACAAAAACAGAGACTACGGCCAATATGCCATGTCAAACGGTGAAATGCCTGTAGCATTCTTAACCAACAACGACATTACCGGAGGAAACTCAGGAAGTCCGGTTTTGAACGCAAAAGGAGAATTAATCGGGTGCGCATTTGATGGCAACTGGGAAGCAATGAGTGGCGATATCATTTTTGAACCAACTCTTCAAAGATGCATCAGCGTTGATATCCGTTACGTACTATTCATCATTGACAAATTCGGCGGAGCCGGCCACCTTATTAACGAAATGACATTGGCGAGGTAATTCTCCGCGCCAGTTTGTGGTAACTATCATAATAAGAATAACATAAGAATGAGCCAATTTTGTCTGATGTGAACCCAAAAAGTTGGACGGTTTATTATTAATTATTATTGTAAAGAGTTCGGTATTGTACCGGGCTCTTTCCTTTAAGTCTCAACTTTATACG
>PHDA01000040.1 GCA_002842465.1 Bacteroidetes bacterium HGW-Bacteroidetes-7 | reverse complement strand
TGGTTACGTGCACAATATCTTCATTTGTAACCCAAAGCGGAGCTAAAGTAATTGCCATTGAAGAGGAGGGTGCACCTGAAAGTGACAGCAAAATGAAAGAACGTATTCTAATTCCTATAAATACACTCGATACTACAGACGAACTTGTTAATCTCAGCTTAACTGTTAAAAGCAGTAAAAATAAAAAATGGTTATACGCCCTCAACATTATTGATGATAATCAGGTGAGTGAATCTGCAGACAAACACGCTCGAAAAATTCTGGAGAGAGCCTCAGTGATTGCATCTGCAACAGATAACTATATTCATGAACTTATGAGATACGATATTAATCCCGTAAATGGTATTATTAATGTAATTCGTGAACATAAGATAACAGACCTGATTTTAGGGTTGCATATCAAAAAGAGCATTTCATCTACATTCCTTGGGGACTTTACTGAGGGAGTACTCGCACAATGCAACACAACAACAATCATATACAAATCGGTTCAACCTCTTGCAACAATAAAAAGACATATTATAATTGTACCGGAAAGAGCCGAAAGTGAAGAGGGGTTTGCAATCTGGCTTATGCGTATATGGAATATTGGAAGGAACACCGGAGCTGAACTTCACTTTCACGCATCCCATGATACAATTAAATTTATTGAGGAGGTTCAAAACCGTTTTCCAGTTTCTGCTCAACTATTCCAATTTAATGACTGGGATGATTTTCTGATAATTGGAAAAGAGCTCAAAAGTGATGATAATCTGGTTGTTGTGATGAGTCGGCCTGACAGACCATCTTTTCACAGAAAAATGGAAAAAATGCCTGAGTATCTTGACAAATACTTCACCAATAATAACTTTATGCTTATTTACCCAATACAGAGCGGTGTAAACGAAGGAGCGGGATTTGTAATGAGCAGTTTAACAACAAATTATCAAAGTTTTGAAGATTTTGGACGCGGTATTTCAGGGTTATTCAAAAGGCGTTTATTATATATTTATTGAG
Organism: Bacteroidetes bacterium HGW-Bacteroidetes-7; assembly: GCA_002842465.1. Classification (GTDB taxonomy): domain Bacteria; phylum Bacteroidota; class Bacteroidia; order Bacteroidales; family UBA932; genus Bact-08. The sequence continues at coordinate 14,906 of PHDA01000040.1, read as the reverse complement.
TTAAACAATTAAAAAATAAAGCCTAATAAAAATTAATTATGAAAAAAAAACTCAGAAGTTCAGGACACCTATTCATTTTTCTTGGAGCAATGCTAATGATTACAAGCATACTTATTTCATGCGACCCTAGCAAACGCAAAGAAACAGCATTGAAAAGAGAGGATTGCATGGAACAGGAGTGTTCACTTGCTGCCAGAGATACAACCCAGGAGGTATTCTGGAGTGAGTTGCAAAAGCTACTTGGCAAAGCTTATGAAGGAACAGTTGTCTCAGCCCCTGCAAACGATACTGCATTCTCCGGTAAAAGGTTACTTATGCATGTACTATCAGGTGATGATAGTATAATTAACATACCTTTTTTTGTCGGCACAGACAGCTCAAGAACTTGGGTCTTTACAAAAGATGAGTGTGGCATTTTACTCAAGCATGACCACAGACACGCAGATGGTACTCCGGATGATTTAACAATGTACGGAGGAAAAACACAAAACTTCGGTTCTGCATTAAGACAAATATTCCCTGCCGATCAGGAGACTGCAGAAATGCTTCCAGGAGCTATTACCAATGTGTGGTGGATAGACCTTGTACCGGGTGAATACTTTGTATATAACCTTAGAAGAGTTAATACTGATCGCCTCTTTTCTGTTCGTTTTGATCTCACTAAAGAGGTTGAGACTCCAGGTAAGCCCTGGGGTTGGTAATGCGTTGTATAATATATTATTATGTTACTAAATTGTCCTTTATGTAACTCGTCAGATATAATCTCTGTTAAAAATATTTTTTTCAAAGAGAGACTTTATGCAAAATGCAATAAGTGCTCACTTATTTATCTCCACCCACAAATGCATCCATGCAAAACGGAGGAAAAAAAAAGGTATGACCAACACAACAATCACGATGGAGATCCCGGTTATACAAATCATCTTAAAAGAGTTATAGAGCCTTCGTTAAAATATTTAAAAACCGGCATGGTCGGAGTCGATTATGGGTGTGGTCCAAGACCGGTTTTGAGCTCAATAATAGAAGAATATGGTTACAGATGTGATTACTACGACCCCTATTTTTTCCCTGAAACAATCGATAATGAATACGATTTTATCTTTTCAACCGAGGTTTTTGAACATTTTTTCAATCCCAAAAAAGAGATTGAAAAAATTGTCCTAAAATTGAAAGATAATGGTATACTTGCCATAATGACTGAGATGTGGAATGATATTGACTCTTTTAAAAATTGGTATTACATCAGGGACAATACACACGTTTGCTTTTATAATTTTGAGACTATGCAGTACATCTGCAAACAATTTAATTTAGAAATTTTATTAACAGATAATAAACGCATTACAATATTTCAAAAAAGCCCGAAGCAATGACAAAAAAATAGCTCTTTATTTATATTCAAAAACAAAGTCCCACATATATTTCACTTCAGGAGGACATTCAAAATCCATTACATCTGTTCCGCAGTCCCACTGACGATTATCATTATTATCAATTATATACGTTATACATGGTACTGTTGCGCCTGCACCCATTCTCCATGTAACTACAGCAATTTTTCCACTTTTTACAACAACCGGAGCGACCTTCTCTCCTTGGGCAGCCATTGCGAACTTTCCATCAGAACCTAAATAATGGTTGCCTTCCGGGCCAAAATAGTTTGTCCTCGCCCAACTTTGGTCATTAGGATCGCATGCAGCTAAATATGAGCCCATTGTTTCAAGAAATTCGTAGGAAACCGTTGGGTTTGCAACAAGGACACAATATCTGTAAAAGATGTTTTTAAAGGTGATTTTAATGCTGTTGTATGTACCTTCCGGAATTTCAACATCATCAAATGAGATGTCTTCAAATAGTTTCGCCTGGGTATTGGTACTCTTTGTTATCCTTATCCACTCAAGATTATCAGGTTGTCCAAGTTTGACCTCACCTTTGGCAATCCAGACATCGCCCACTGTCAATCTCATACTTAAAGTTCGAGTTGCTGTTGTATGATCTGTTAAAGGCGGATTATTTACTCCCAGTCCGGTAATAACTGCCTGGGGAAAAGCATTTTGACCTGCAACCAAAGGGTTACTGGTCCTGAATCTTAAAACTCCATTTTTGTTACTCTCTTTGCTGCAGCCTCCAACTACTAGCATAAGAGCCAGAAACAGACAAAAAAAATACGATGGTTTCATATTAGAACCTCCTCTTAAAAATTAAAATACATAGTTACTTTGTCAACTTACAAAGTCATTTAAACATCGAAAACTACATATCTCCCCGCTTACGCAGGCATTTGCATAAATTATCTATGCAACGAGGAGAGCGAAAATCACATTAAAGGTAAATAAAAAAAAGGATAACCTGAACTTTCAGGAGATCCTTTTTTGTGTGTTAAATTAGTGACCCCGACAGGATTCAAACCTGTAACCGTCTGATCCGTAGTCAGATACTCTATTCAGTTGAGCTACGGGGCCAATATTATTTCAGAGTGAAACTATTTTGAATCAACCTCTTTAACTGATACGTATTTTCTCTCTTTGATACGAGCTTTCTTACCGGTAAGTTTTCTTAGGTAGAAAATTCTTGCTCTACGTACTTTACCACGCTTATTAACCTCGATAGAATCGATTAATGGTGAAGCAATAGGGAAAATTCTCTCAACACCAACACCATTCGAAATTTTACGAACGGTAAATGTCTCTGTAGATCCGATGCCTCTTCTTTGAATAACCACACCGCGATATTTTTGAAGGCGCTCTTTTGTCTCCTCTTTAATCTTGTATGTAACGGTAATGGTATCGCCAGCTTTAAAATCAGGTAATTGATTCAGCTCTACGGCAAATGCCTCTTGTGCAACTTTAATTAAATCCATTATTTTAAACTTATTAGTGCAACATTACCGACTCTTTTGTTCATGTAAGAGGTTGCTTTTTTGGGACTGCAAAAATAGATATTTATTTTTATATACCAAAACTTATTATTATTAAATGCCTGCTTTATACAATGCACCACCTATATTGTCATATTTTGCACCTGTTACTGAACTAAGGCAATTCGGTATATCATGTGCATAAAGAGCCCCCAGAAACGCAAAAATCAGTGCCTCCTTGAAATTGACTGTCATGGCATCCGGAACATAGTATTCACACTGAGGTGCCCTTTGGGCCATTCTCTCGACAAGATATTTGTTAAATGCTCCTCCTCCTGTTAATAACACCTTTCCACTTTTAATATGGCTTCCTATCTGTACTGCAACATGCTCACAAAATGTAGTAAGTTTGTCCTCGATAGGGAGTTCAAAAGAGTCTATCAACGGAATTACAACCTCTTCTACCCACTCTCTTCCAAGCGACTTAGGGCCACTCTTTGTATAAAAATCAAGATTATTCAGATTGTCAAGCAACTTTTCATGAATCTTGCCACTCCTCGCAATTTCACCATCTTTATCATATTCAAGTCCAATTCCCCTGGTATAGTGGTTAAGTACATAGTTTACCGGACATATATCATATGCAATTCGTCTGTCTCCTCCGTCAAATGATATATTTGAAAAACCACCCATGTTGAGGCAGTATGAGAACTCTGCAAATAGGTTACGGTCTCCTACAGGGACAAGAGGTGCGCCCTGTCCCCAAAGTGCTACGTCGGTAGTACGGAAGTCGCAAATTGTATCAACTCCGCTCTCTGCTGCTATTCCCGCCCCTGAGCCAATTTGTGCAGTGAATCTTTTTGATGGTTGATGAAAAATTGTGTGTCCGTGCGATGCTATGTATCTCGGTTTAAGGTCATATTTGTCAATAAAACTTTTGACCCTTCGTCCAACATAAAGGCCATAGTCAGAGTTGAAGAGAGCGTATTCCAAAGCTGTCATATTTTGCGCATTTGCCAGCTGTGTCTTAATCTCTAAAGGATACTCCTCCGAATCGGCTTTTAAAATTTTATAACTCCACTTACCTCTTTCCAGATTGAATTCTGTGTAGCACATGTCCAGTCCGTCGAGAGATGTTCCCGACATGAGTCCAATGATTCTTACCATATAAATGAGCTTTTAAGGGTATTGGTGTTACCTCTGCCGTCAGTGACCGAGATAACGATATTATGTCTTTTTCCTTTGTTTATCTTATCTGATCTGAGTTCTGTCTCCAGTCTCCGGTTTTTTGGGTCATAGGCAGTTAGTATCCACTTATCGTCAATCATAACACTATAGTCTGCTACTCCCGAAAGATTGTCGCTTATTGTAATTCTAAGATAGCTCCTTCCTGCAAGGTTATCACCATTTTTAAATGCGGGCACAATTCTAGGTGGAATTGTATCCAGCGTTATTGCAAAATTTCCGAATGTTCCGGTTGAGGCCTCTATCCATCCGTTTTTATATGTTCCGCCTATTGAGTTTTGACCTCCGTTCGCGTTAAATGTTACAATAACTGCTTTATCGGTAAGGTGGGGTGGTATATGATCTGTCCTAAGGGCAATTCTTGCTGGGTTGTGAATTGGAGTTGTGTTTCTGTGTACTCTCCATGCAGGAGCTCCATTGAATATCAAAGGCTCTGATTCAAAGAGAATTGAGCTATAGAGCGCACCCGGTGGAAGCATAAAGCGAATGCCATCTGATTCAAACCTATTTGGCAAAAACCATGGCATAACGATACCTCTTTTGAGTGCATTTGTATCTGAGATCAGGCTTTCAGGTGCTACAGCACCTCTCTTCACTTTAAATAATCTCACAGTTTTATTATTGTGCTCATCAAGCAGTTCAATTTTAACTGTATGAATAGTATCATCATGCAGGATAAAGAGTCCATAGCCTTCAGATTCAATATTTTGCCTGAGACCACCTCCGGGCTCTGTAAAACTCTTGATCATACTAACACCTTTCAACTGTTTCTCACTGTATTCAACAACGCTGTTAATGTAACGTCCCTGATCAAAGGGGATTCTGTCGGGTACAAATGAAAAAATCAAACGATCATTCAGATAGTAGTTGTAATGTGATACTGCAAGCCTTGCTGTTGTATTGTTTTGTCTGTCTATTGCTGCAACTGCCACATAGAATGTGTCGCTCACAATAATTGGGTCTTGAATTGGTTGGGTGTAGGTTGCCAACAATCTGGTTTGAGGGAGTGTTAAAGGGTCTGTTATTGAGTAAAAACTAACTCTGTTTATGACAGGTGGTATGTTATCCGGAACATTAATTCCGGCCTCAGTTATTGGATTAAGTGGTATTTGTGTTTCGGTGTCCCTTACTTCAAAGTGTAGATGTGGCCCTCCTGATGAGCCTGAATTGCCAGCTCTTCCTATAAAATCACCCCTTTTGACTGGGAACATCAGAGGATCAGGATATAGATTTACTGCAAATTTTTCTTTTTCGTACTGCTGTTCTCTGACCCATTTAGTAGTATTGACTGCAAAATCGTGCATGTGCCCGTAGAGCGTTGTCATTCCATCAGGATGCTGAATGTATATAGCATTACCGTATCCTGTTGGCGAAACTGTTATTCTGGATATAAAACCCGATTCAGCTGCAAAAAGGGAGGCTCCAACAACACCGCCAATCCTGAAATCTATTCCTGAATGAAAATGGGTTGCCCTTAGCTCTCCGTAGCTTCCTGAAAGTGAAATTGGTAAATTTATGGGTAAGCGATACCCCCTTCCTGAGGGAGCAGCCTGAGCAAAAACTGAAACAGATGCCAGAACAAGTGCTGCCGCTGATATTATTCTCCTTATATTCATTAAGAGAATATCTTTTTCATCCGTTCAAAAAAGTTTCTGTCCTCTTTGTCTGGTTTTGGTTTAAAAGACTCGGAGCCTTTTAGTTTCTCGAGCAGTTCTCTCTCTTGTTTTTCAATTTTTTTAGGTGTCCATATCTGGATATAAACCAGCAAATCACCCATTCCGTATCCGTTTACATCCGGAAGTCCTTTACCTCTCAGGCGCAGGATTTTTCCCGACTGAGTGCCCGGCTCAACCTTTATTCTTAGTTTACCGTCAATTGCCGGTATTTCGGCATCTGTTCCCAATACCGCATCAGGTATGGATATAAAGAGGGAGTATATTAAATCATTTCCATCTCTTTGAAGTTCGGCATGTTCCTCCTCTTCAATAACCACCAGCAGGTCGCCATTAATACCACCACGTTTTGCAGCATTTCCTTTGCCCTGAACTGTCAGTTGCATTCCCTGAGCTACTCCTGCAGGAATTTTGAATGATATCTCATCCATCTCCTTTATCAGACCACTCCCAGAACATTCAACGCATGGTTTAGAAATTGTCTTGCCCTCTCCATGACATGTTGGGCAAACAGATGCAGTCTGCATTGTACCCAAAAAAGTCTGTGAAACTCTGGTTACCTGTCCACTCCCTTTGCAGGTATCACATGTTTTGATGTCGGCTTCGGATTTCGCACCTCTACCGCTACACGCCTTACAAGCAACCTGTTTATTGATTTTGACCTTTTTCTCTGCACCGTGAGCTATCTCTTTGAGATCCATTTTAACACGAATCCTTATATCAGAACCCCTGCTGACTCTTCTTCCGCCCCTGCTCTGCCCTCCAAATCCACTGAAACCTCCAAAACCTCCAAAGTGGCCTCCGAAAATATCGCCAAACTGACTGAATATATCGTCCATAGAGAAGCCTCCGCCGCTAAATCCGCCTCCACCTCCATTCATTCCAGCGTGACCAAATTGATCAAATCTGGCCTTCTTGTCAGCATTGCTCAGCACATCGTAAGCTTCTGCTGCCTCTTTAAATTTTTCCTCAGCATCTTTATCTCCCGGATTTTTATCAGGGTGATGCTTAATAGCCATTTTTCGGTATGCCTTTTTAATCTCCTCTGCAGATGCACTCTTGGTTACACCAAGGACTTCGTAATAATCTCTTTTTGCCATTTTTTTAAAATTACTGACCAACAACAACTTTTGCAAAACGAATAACTTTTCCGTTAAGCATATATCCTTGTTGGACAACATCTACAATTTTATTTTTAAGCTCTTTTGAAGATGCAGGAATCTGAGCTATAGCTTCATGAAAATCCGTATCCAATTCTGCTCCTTTTGCCTCAATAACCTTAAGTCCCTTAGATGTCAGATAAGATTGTAATTTATTATATATCAATCCTGTGCCCTCCAGAGCTGTCTGATTTCCATCTGTTTTAGAAAGTAAGTCCATGGCTCTTTCAAAGTCATCAAGTACAGGAAGAATTCCGGTAATGATATTTTCTCCGGCTGTAAAGATTAACTCTTGTCTCTCTTTAAGGGTTCTTCTGCGGTAGTTGTCAAACTCAGCAGCAAGTCTGATATATTTGTCGTTAAGTGTTGCAATCTGCTCATCTTTGTTTAGTTCAGATGTTGCATCAGTTGCTGTAGAAGTCTCCTGACTCTCTGTATTTGAAGCACTTTCCTGGTGTTCTTTGTCGTGAACAGTTTTGTGATGATGATCCTTCTCCTTCTTTTGCTCTTTCATAATTATGTTAACTTTTGTATTTGTCAAATAAGTATTTGGCCGCAAAGATAACCACAAATTATTTGCCAAATATCCAAACAGGACAAAATGGCATAATCAAACTTCCCAGATGTATAGAGATGCTATAGAACAATAAGGTGAATACAGCTCTTTATAAAAGTCAAATTCCTCTTTGGTTATTGCATCCTTACCATGAAGCTTGGCCAGCCCTTTTTTAATTGCAAAATCTCCATAGCTAAGAATATTCGGTCTTTGTAGCGAAAATATTAGAATCATCTCTGCTGTCCATTCTCCTACGCCTTTAAGCTTCACCAGCTCTTCAACCACCTCTTTATCTGTTAAATATGATAGTTTTGAAAAATCAACCTCACCGGAATTGGCTCTCTTTGCAATGCCGGTTATATATTCGGTCTTTCTTGCAGAGAGACCACAAGCTCTAATTACATCAGAATCAAGGTTAAGTATGTTAGATGGGTTTACCTCACCAACAACAGAGGTGAATCTTTTCCAAATTGTCTCTGCCGCCCTTCCTGAAATTTGTTGTGAGGCAACACTTGCAACAATAGCAACAAAAGGATCAGGGATTACCTCTCTTTTTAAAAAGCCCAATTGCTCTATTAGTTCTGATAATCTGGGGCAACGACTTTTCAGGTAAGAGAGCTCTTTGTCACCGTACTGTATATATTTCATCTTGGTTATTAAATAAAATTTGCCTAAATTATACAATATAGATGAAAAGAAAAAACAGACGTATCTGTTCTGGTGACATTATTTTTCTTAGGAAATATTTTGTTGCGTTTTATATTTTTTCTATATTTGACAAACGTTATAATAAATCATCTAAATATTTTCCGATGAAAAATATATTGATATTAGGAGCCGGCACTGCAGGAACACTTATTGCCAATAAATTACGCAAAAGACTCTCAAAGAAAGAGTGGAGTATTACAATAGTAGACGAAAACAAAGAACACTATTATCAGCCCGGATTTCTATTCATTCCATTTGGTATTTATAACCAAAACGATGTAATTAAGCCAAAATTGAAATTCATCCCTAAGGGGGTAGATTTTATTTATTCAAAAATTGATAAGATTCTTCCGCAGGAGAATAAAGTTTTGCTCGAAGAGGGTAAAAAGGAGCTAAAATATGATTTTCTTATAATTGCAACGGGCACCCGGATTGCTCCGGAAGAGACACCAGGGCTACTGGGAGAGTTGTGGCATAAAGATATTTTCGATTTCTATACAGTTGAAGGTGCAGTTGCTCTGGCAGAAAGGCTTAAGAGCTTTAACGGCGGAAAACTTGTGGTAAATATTACTGAGTTGCCATTTAAATGCCCTGTTGCTCCTTTAGAATTTATCTTTCTAGCAGATACGTATTTCAAGAAAAGAGGGATTCGCGATAAGGTTGAACTGACTCTTGTAACACCCCTACCGGGCGCATTTACAAAGCCAATTGCCACAAAAATGCTTAGTGGCTTAATGGAGGAGAAGAATATAAAGATTGTTCCTGATTTTAATATTGCAGAGGTAGATAATCAAGGTAAGAGAATTCTTGATTATGAAGACAAGGCTGTTGAGTTTGATATTCTGGTTACAATTCCAACAAACAAAGGGGCTGATATGATTGAGAGAAGCTCAATGGGTGACGATCTTAACTTTGTACCTACAGATAAACATACTTTGCAGGCGATTGGCCATGAAAACATATTTGTTCTTGGTGATGCAGCTAACCTTCCAACCTCAAAAGCAGGCTCAGTAGCACACTTTGCAGCAGATTTTCTTGAAGAAAATCTTATGAGCGCCATTAAAGGTGAACCACTTAAAGCAAAATTTGACGGGCATGCCAATTGTTATATAGTAACCTCATATTCAAAGGGCACACTAATTGACTTTAATTATGAAACCGAACCGCTACCCGGAAGATATCCCTACTGGATTGGACCATTTGGATTATTAAAGGATACAAGATTAAACTATTTCGGAAAACTCTTTTTCAAATGGATGTACTGGAATCTTTTGCTTAGAGGCCATCATTTGCCTGTAACATCACATATGTCTATGTGTTGCAAAGAGAAGCCGGAATAAAGATTCATACGGAATTAAACATTAGCAAATATTAATAAACTTTATAAAACAAATATTATGGCACAAAAAGAATTTGCAGGTCAGATGGTAGATGTAAATGAGGAGGGCTATTTCACAAACCCTCAGCAATGGAATAAAGAGATTGCAGCAGCAGTAGCAAAGGAAGAGGGTCTGGAGCTCTCTGATAAGCACTACGCAATTATTGAGTTTTTGCGTAACAGGTTTAATTCTGGTGAGGCTCTCTCAATCCGGTCAATAAATAAATCGGGTATAGTAGATGTTAAGGAGTTCTATGCACTTTTTCCCGGTGCACCACTCAAGAAATCAACCAAAATTGCCGGGATACCTAAACCGAGCAGCTGTATTTAAAAAGCTAATACAGATTAAATTATAAAATATTGAAAGTTAACACAGTGATATTATGAGTAGCTCAAACGACAAACCACTCAAAAAAGTGTGCATTATTTGTGCAAAAGGCACAATAGAAGATGTTTATGCAGCTTTGGTAATGACAAACGGGGCTGTTATGGAAGGTATTGAAGCAAAGCTCTTCTTTACTTTCTTTGGTCTTGACGCTATCACCAAAAAGCAGATGAAAAAACTTAAAACCGCTACCATTGGCAATCCTGCTCTCAGAATGCCGGGAAATATCCCTTTTCCTACACTTCTCGGTGCACTTCCGGGTGTTGAGGCCGGGGTATCGGCAATGATGAAGAGCCAGATGGAGCAACTTGACATCCCTCCGGTTGATGAGTTTATGGAGTTGATAACTGCCGGAGGTGGAGAGATTTATGCATGTAAACTTGCGATGGATATGTTTAAACTAAAAAGAGAAGATCTGTGCGAACATGTAAGCGGCGTTTTAACAATTGGAGAGTTTTATGAAATGGCTGGAGGTGAGGGTACTCAGATAATTTTTACTTGATAAAGTCAGGTGAATTTACTCCCGTTCCGAACAAATTTGATCTGCCATTTGTTTAAAATAGGGCAAGGCGAATTCAAAAAACATCATGTAACCTTTGCATAGATAGTTAAGATAAAAGTCTTGTGACTGTTTCAACACCCTGTGTTCCGGACAACCTCCGTTGCACAGGGTTTTAAATTTACATACCGTGCATTTTAACGGCAAAGTTGCGCTCTTATCTGCTCCAAAAGCAGCAATCCGCTTAGAAAAGACAGCCTGGGCAAGAGAAATCTCGTTTAAATTACCCAAATAGTTAAGGCTGTTGACAAAGTGATCACAGCAAAAGATATCACCATTACTCTCCAGTACCGGGACATCGCCGCATACCGGGCTAAACTGGCAGAGGCCACACGGAACATTCAAAAAATTTGCCAGTACCACATCAAAAAGTTGAACATAATAGCTCCCGGCATCTTCGTTTTCCCACCATTCTCTGAATACATCTTTCATAAAATTGCCGTAATCCTCAGCCTCAGTCCCCCACTCCTTTCCGGGATCGACAACCGGTAAAAATTGCATGAATTTCACCCCTTTTGATTTGAGAAACTTGTAAACCTCCCTTCCTCTCCCTTTGCTTCTGGAGTTGACTGTACACAAAACATTGAATTCGACATTATTATCTCTTAATAACTCCAGCCCGTTAATTGCTTTTTCGTATAATTTATCTCCTGTTCTGTTTACTCTAAAGTAGTTATGAATATCTTCAGGTCCGTCAATAGATATACCAACAAGAAAATTGCTCTCCCTAAAAAAATTGCACCAATCTTTATCAATTAGGGTACCGTTAGTCTGGATGGTGTTTATTATTAGGGGCTTCCTGAAACCGTTTTGAACCTTTCTTTCAACAGCTTTATTTTGAAACTCCACTGCTTTAATAAAAAAATCTATTCCAGCCATCAACGGCTCTCCTCCATGCCAGCAGAATGATATTTCGGGAGTGTCATTTGCCAAAATAGTCTCCTCAATGGCCCTCTTTAAAATATTGATATCCATAATTTCAGAAGCAGGGCTCTGTTTGAGATAATAACAGTAACTGCAATTTAGATTGCATCTGCTTCCAACCGGTTTTAACATAAGCGAGAAGGGCCGTTGTGTAATGAAACGGCCTGCATCCTCAATTCTTAATGTTTTCCCTTTAAACCCGTTATTTAACTCCATCTGTATTAAAGTCCCAGATATACCTTTTTATCCTCTTCCTCAAAATCTTCATATTTGAGCATAAGCCTTTTAAGTTCGGCATGGAGCTCTAACTGAACTTTGCCGTATTCAGGTTTATCGTAGATATTATTCATCTCAGAAGGGTCTTTATCAAGGTCATATAGTTCCCAGTTGTTTATGTCGTGGCCGTAGAATCTGATGAGCTTATATCTCTGAGTTCTTACGCCGTAATGCCGTCTTACTGCATGCTCTGCAGGATATTCAAAATACTGGTAGTAGAGTGAAGTTCGCCAATCTTTTGGGTTTTTGCCCTTAAGAAGAGGAACGAAAGACTCTCCCTGCATCTCTTCAGGGATTGGTGCTCCAGCAAGTTCAAGAATTGTAGGGGCATAGTCAATATTCTGCACAAACTGATTAATATCACCCCTCTTGCGGAACTGTCTGTACTCTTTAGGGAGTCTCACAACCAGAGGTGTGCGGAAAGACTCTTCATACATAAATCTTTTATCAAACCACCCATGTTCACCCATGTAGAAACCCTGATCTGATGTATAGACAATTATTGTATTTTCAAGCATGTCGTTCTCTTTAAGGTAATCCAGAACTCTGCCGATATTGTCATCTAACGATTTGATACACTTGAGGTAATCTTTCATATACCTCTGGTATTTCCACTCAGCCAATTCACGACCGCTAAGATTTCTAGCCTTAAAGTCAACAAGTACAGAATCATAAACCCTGTCCCACTCCTTGCGCTGAATAGAATCAAGCCTTCTGAGAGCAAATGTTAGATTCAGCTTTAGCCGGGTCTCAATATCCGGATCATTTAATTTTAGATCAAATGCATAGTCCATCTCATCTTTACCAATACTCATCTCCTGTGCTGCTGCTGCAGGCCGTCCTTCATACTCATCAAAGAAATTGTCAGGCAGAGGAAAAGTTACATCTTCGAAAAGATCAATATCTGTAGTATTTGGCATCCAGTTACGATGAGGTGCCTTATGATGAATAACCAGGCAGAAAGGCTTGTCTCTGTCTCTCTCATTTTCCAGCCATGCAAGACTTAAGTCGGTAACAACATCTGTACTGTAACCTTTATGCGTTACTCGGCCCTGAGGCGTTATGAAAATCGGATCAAAGTACTGTCCTTGACCAACAAGAATCTCCCACCGGTCAAATCCTGAAGGCTCGCTTTTGAGGTGCCATTTGCCAAAGATTGCAGTCTGATATCCATTTTCCTGAAGTATCTTGGGAAAAGTTACCTGAGTGCTGTCAAAACGTGTAAGGTTTGTAAGCATACTGTTTTTATGGGAGAACTTTCCGGTAAGCATACATGCCCTGCTTGGTCCGGAGATTGAGTTGGCTACGAAGCTATTGGTAAACTTAACCCCTTCCATTGCTATCCTGTCTATGTTAGGAGTGTTTATGTACCTGTTGTCGTATGTGCTGATGGTTTGAACAGAGTGATCATCAGACATTATATATATAATGTTGAGTGGTTTCTGATTTTCACTATCATTAGGTCCGCAGGAGGTAGCTGCCCCAAGTGCCGAAGCAAGCGGCACAAAAAGCAAAAGTCTCTTCTCTCTTATCATAGCTTAATAGTTTGGTTGTGGCATAAAGTTAAAAAAGTTTATATAGCCATGCTAATAGATCTCTCTTTTTTGACGATATTTATAGTTGATTAAAATGAAATCTATAATTTAAACATTTGGTTTTATGGGTGGAATAAAAGTAAATATTTTCTGGTTCAGGAGAGATCTCAGAACTGAAGACAACAAAGGTCTCTTTTTCTCACTTTCTACAGGAGCGTGCCAGGCTTTGCCACTCTTTATTTTTGACTCTGACATTCTTGAACAGTTAACTTCAAGAACTGACAAAAGGGTTGATTTTATTATTCAATCACTTAAAAACATTGAACAGCAACTTGGCGGGAATCTATTATGTGCGTATGGTAAACCTGAAAATATCTTTGAACATCTCTGCAATACATATAACATAGGGGCAGTCTATTGTAATGAGGATTATGAGCCTTATGCTGTTAACAGAGACAGTACTGTAAGGGATCTTCTCACCAAAAAAGGGATAAGATTTATAGATTTTAAAGACCAGGTGATATTTTCAAAAAAAGATATTCTCAAACCTGACAAAACACCATATACTGTATTTACCCCCTACTCTGCACGGTGGAAGAGTAAATTCGAGGAGGATCCCACATTTTTCACAACCAATTTTGCATCATGTTCATTGATAAAAAATATTGTAAACCCTGTTCAGTATCCGGTTTTCCCGGAACCTCACCCCAAAGTAAAATTCTTCTCAAAGGTACCTTCACATGAGCAAATCGGTTTCTTATCAGCGGGTTTTTCAGCCACACCTTTTCCTCATATAAACCCTGAATCGCTCATAAATTATGGTAAAACAAGGGATTACCCTCACATAGCAGGAGGCACATCACGTCTGGGTATGTACATAAGATTTGGTGTTGTCAGCATAAGGCGCCTTGTCACGATTGCTCATGATAGCTCTCCTGAATGGTTAAATGAGTTAATATGGAGAGAGTTTTTCCAATCAATAATATACCACTTTCCTTACTCTGCAGACAACCCATTTAAGCAAAAATATTCTGCAATAAGATGGAGAAACAACAGTGAAGAGATTGAAAAATGGTGTCTCGGGAAAACCGGTTACCCTATTGTAGATGCAGGAATGAGGGAGTTGAATGAAACAGGATATATGCATAACAGGGTGAGGATGATAACCGCAAGTTTTTTCACCAAGCACCTTTTGGCAGACTGGAGGATTGGAGAGGCATGGTTTGCATCCAAACTGCTCGATTATGATCTTGCAGCAAATGTTGGTAACTGGCAGTGGGCAGCAGGTTGCGGTTGTGATGCAGCTCCATATTTCAGAATATTTAACCCAGCTGAACAGGCGCGAAAATTTGATGTTGCAAACAAATATATTTACAGATGGGTGCCGGAGTTAAAAAACGGTGGAGACAACATCTCCTATCCTGAACCTATTGTCGATCATAAATTTGCTCGCGAACGCGCCCTGCAGGTTTACAGGGACTCACTAAATGAGATTTAAATTCTACATAAGAGGCAAGATTTCTTTATTGGCTCAAGTTAACAGTTTCTATGTCAGCCCGGAAAATCTAACTCGTCCTAAAAAATGTTTACACTATGAATTGATAGGTTGTTGATGATTCTTTTTATCTGACACAGATATATTCAATCCAT
>PHDA01000039.1 GCA_002842465.1 Bacteroidetes bacterium HGW-Bacteroidetes-7 | reverse complement strand
TTTGGATTTGGAGAGGGCTCGTTTGCCTTTATTCAAGAGGCAAAAAATCAAATAGTATCATTTTTCACCCAGTTACCGGTTGAAATTAATAAGCCTTTTTCATATGTTGTTGATAGAAGAACAGTGACCAAAATCTCTGAATTACTAACTTTTAAACCTGCTCTATAATCCGTTAGAAGGAGTGATTGTATTATGAAAGTATTATTAACAGGGGCAACGGGATATATCGGGAAAAGACTATTATCTGTTTTAGTTGAAAGGGGTTATTATGTCATTTGCCTTGTGAGAGATAAAAACAAATTTCATGCTGAGGGGTTAATCAAAGAAAGGATTGAAGTAATAGAAGTTGATTTAAATAATAAAGCCACTCTCGCAAATATCCCAAAAGAGATCGACTTTGCATATTATTTAGTTCATTCCATGTCATCTTCGAAAAACTATGACGAGCTGGAGAAGAGTTCTGCCATTAATTTTCGAGAGGCTCTTAATAAAACAAATGTAAAACAGGTAATTTACCTTAGTGGGATTGTTAATTCTCAAACACTTTCGAAACATCTTAATTCAAGAAAAAATGTAGAGTTAGAGTTAGGCAAAGGTGAATATTCATTTACAACTGTAAGGGCAGGAATAATAATTGGGTCAGGAAGTGCTTCTTTTGAAATTATTCGTGATCTGGTTGAAAAATTACCAATTATGATAGCACCTAAATGGTTAAGAACAAAATGTCAACCAATTGGTATTTCGGATGTAATAAAAATTTTAACGGGTATTCTTGGTAATGAAAAGACATTTAATAACAGCTATGATATTGGAGGAGATGAGATTCTTACCTACAAAGAGATGTTACTCGAGTTTGCTTCTGTTCGTGGATTAAAAAGATATATTTGGACTGTTCCGGTAATGACACCAAAACTATCATCTTATTGGTTATATTTCATAACCTCTATATCATATAAGCTTGCTACTTCGTTGGTTGACAGCATGAAAGTGGAGGTTATTGCCAAAGATGACAAAATTATCAAACTGCTTAATTTTAAGCCATTGTCATATACAGATTGCATTAAACAAGCATTTGAGAATATTGAGCAAAATGAGATTGTTTCAAGTTGGAAGGATTCAACAATTAGCGGAAGGTTAGATTTTAAAATTTCAGATTATATAAAGGTTCCTGAGTATGGCTGTTATAAAGATACCCGCATAAAACATCTTTTAGATATAGATTCAAGTGTTGAAAAAATATGGAGAATAGGTGGTGAAACAGGCTGGTATTATGCAGATTGGCTTTGGAAGTTAAGGGGATTTATCGATAAAATTTTTGGAGGAGTAGGCCTAAGGCGTGGTAGAACAAATTTATATGACATTCAAGTCGGAGATGCACTGGATTTTTGGAGGGTACTTTATGCAAACAAAGAAGAGAGGCGCTTATTATTATTTGCTGAAATGAAACTACCCGG
Organism: Bacteroidetes bacterium HGW-Bacteroidetes-7; assembly: GCA_002842465.1. Classification (GTDB taxonomy): domain Bacteria; phylum Bacteroidota; class Bacteroidia; order Bacteroidales; family UBA932; genus Bact-08. Next base: position 14,476 of record PHDA01000039.1, on the reverse strand, counting down.
TGAAGCATGGTTGGAATTTAAAGTAAAAGAGAATAGCCTTATTCAAACAGCAACTTTTCGTCCAAAAGGATTACTCGGAAGAATTTACTGGTATTCAGTTCTTCCATTACACGGAATAATTTTCAGAGGATTGATAAAAAAACTAGTTAATTAGTTTATGGAGATTATAAATGATTTGGGAATTCTTATAAACGACTCTTTTGCTAACATGTCAATGAACTTTTTTGAAGTAATATCTAGTTTAAGTATATGAAAAGTTCATTCAGATTAAATCTTGACGTACTCAGCTAATCAATAAGCATATTTACTTAATCTGGCATTATTTTTTAATATAGATGTCATTGATTTGCGTTGATAATTTTCCTTTTTGCTTTACTGTTCGGTTTTAACTCATGTGAGACAACATGCTGAACAAAATGCGCAACTTGGCTTTTTTACGGAATGGCTGAAACAGATTGTATAATCTCTTTACTAATTTTTTGTCTTTTAAGATGAAGCTAAGTAAAATTCACTTTTTTCAAAAACATCTGATTGGTGCGTTAAACAACAAAATTGTTAACTGCACTTTATTATGTGCTTTACTGATATACTCCGGAGTTGTTTTCTTTCCAGGTTTAATGTTTGACAATTCATTTTCTTATAAAAACGTCAATATTTATTCGGCGGATTCTTTAAGGGATGAGCTTAGGCTCATAATTGATGAGGTTGATGTACTACTATATAAATCAGAAATTTATAATAGTGAAAAAACTCAAAATATATATCTTTGTAATAATTACCTTTTGTATTCATTTTTCGCTCCATTTTCAAGAAAAGCATTTGCGTGTTATAATCCGTTGACTAATAATATATTCGTTGCCAAATATGATATTAAGAGAAACGAGTCTTATAAAAATAACGATAAGGATGTTTATACCAGAAGCTTAAGTGAAGTATTAGCACATGAGATAACTCATAATGCTATCAGAAGCAAATTGGGATATCTACGATTTATTACATTGGATACTTGGATAAATGAGGGTTATTCTGAATTTATAGCTAAAGGCAGTACCAATAATTATGAATTGATTAAAGCGGTTACATCGCAAAATAAAACTAATGATAAACCAGGTGAAATCTACATAAAGTACTATTTGGCAGTTAATTACTTAATTACGTCAAAGGGCATGAATTTTAGTGAGATCGTAAGTAGTAGGAGATCCCTTAATGAGGTATTACATGAAATTGAACTTAAACTAAAACTTAACAAACAATACTGACAAATTATGAAAACCCCCTCACTGATTTTGCTTTGCAGCACAATTTTACTCACAGGCTGCTCTTCTTTCTTTCAACTTATCAATGTAAGTCCCTCGGCAGGAGTTAAAAACATCTCTTATTCACAGGAACCGCAAAACCCGCTCTTTGTGTTTCAATATTCCGACACTACAGCGAATGAATTTCTTAAAGAACTCAGAAGTAGTTACCGGATAGACAAATTGGTTGCGGAGGATAATACCGAATTTGAGAAAATTAAATCTATACTGGATTGGACAAACAGCCAATGGAGCCACAATGGCAGCAACTCTCCATCCAAATCGGATGCATTAACTATTTTGAAAGAGGCAAAGGAGGGGAAGCAGTTTCGTTGTGTAGAATATGGCATTGTTGCAGCTGCAGCTATGAACAGCATTGGTATCCCGGCCAGAACTTTGGGGCTGAAATCCAGAGATGTAGAGAAGGTTAGAAGAGGAGCAGGCCATGTTGTAACAGAGGTCTATTCAAAAGAGCTGGGCAAGTGGATTTTTATGGATCCGCAGATGAATATTATTCCTGTTTTAAATGGAATGCCGCTTAACGGTGTGGAGTTTCAGAAAGAGATATACAGCAAAAATCCTGAATTAAAGTTAGTCAACAAGCAAGGCGAGCTTAATAGTGAAGATAGGAAGAGTTATATCAAATGGATTGGTAAATATCTCTTTTACTTTGATGTTTTGTTTGATCAGAAAACTCTTGATTCTGACAAGTTTAAAGCAATAAATGGTATGACTAAGGTGACTCTGGTACCTGTAGGTTACAAAGAGCCTAAAGTATTCCAGCGTCGTTATAAAATAAACTACAGCTACTATACCAACTTGTTAAACGACTTTTACAGAAACCCATTTATTAGACATGAAAACAACTAAGGAGCATGATGAACGAATTGCAAAGATGACATTTGCATCTGTTTACCCTTATTACATTGCTAAAGTTGAAAAAAAGGGTAGGAGTGTTCAGGAGCTGCATCAGATTATTGAGTGGCTAACGGGATATGACGAAAATGCCATAAAGGAGCTGATAAACAGTGAAATTACCTTTGAAGCTTTTTTTGAAAATGCCCGTTTGAATCCTAATGCCCAGAAGATTACCGGAGTTATTTGTGGTTACAGAATCGAAGAGATAGAGAATCATACAACCAGACAGGCCAGGTATCTTGATAAGCTTGTTGATGAGCTTGCAAAGGGTAAAAAAATTGAAAAGATTTTAAGGTAGCTTCAATATGTTAAAAGGGACATTAATTACAAACAGGCTTTTATTAAAGGAGGCAATTCACGAAGAGTGCAGCAAGCTTAAGAGCGTACTTCATACTTGGACAGACAAACAGCTGGTAGAGGGTTCGGGCTATGAAAGTGAAGACTTTGAAAAATGGATGTCAGAGGGTGATCTGCCCCCTGTTGAAAATGCCTGTAAAGAAAACTACAGACTAAAATCCATATATCTTAAAGAAGAGAATAGATTAATAGGATATACAGGCTTGTATATGGGTTACCCCTCCAACGATTGTTTGTGGGTAGGCATATTGGTTATTGATTCGGGTTATCGTAAGAACGGCTATGCACAAGAGGTAATCTCGTGTATATCTGATGAAGCGGGTGCTAACGGATATTCAAATCTGGGTATAGCTGTTTATCTGAATAACTGGAGAGCCTTAAGGTTTTGGATTAAGGCCGGTTTTGACAGAGTTACCGCCATCTCGTGCGATGGAGAGTACAAAGAGGAAAAATTTGCAACAATTAAACTTCAGAAAGAGCTTTAAAAAGCTCGATTCCCGGCCAGATTATATTTTGGATAAAAAAAGTTCACGATAGGACGAGCCGACAGGCAGCCTGGTTCCTTTAATCGTAACCTGGTGTCTTTCGATTATCTCTATGGCGGCTAGTGAGACTATATAGGATTTATGAATCCTTGCAAACGAATCTTTGGGTAACAGGTCAATTGCCTCTTTCATTGTCATGAGAGACATAATTTTCTCTTGGATTGTGTGAAAAATCATATAATTGCCTGATGCCTCGACATATAAAATTGAGCCGGTTCCCACTCTGTGCACTTTGCTCCCGCTCTTAATATTTAATAAAATCTCCTCTGTCTGAGGTGTGGTGCTTACTTCTACTGAATTGGTTTTGATTGCTCTTGCCTTTTGAGTAATTTCTCCAGCCCTGGTTACAGCTTTGAGAAAACGGTCGTATCTTATTGGTTTTAAAAGGTAGTCAACGGCGTTGTACTCATAGCTTTCTGCACCATATTCGGCATATGCTGTGGTGAAAATAATTTCAGGACAGTGGGTCAGTGATTTAATCAGCTGAATCCCCGTTAACTCAGGCATATTTATATCCAGAAAGATGAGATCCACTCTGTTTTTAACCAGAAATGCATGAGCTTTTACCGGATTGGAAAATGTGCCGGCCAGTTCAAGAGATTCTGTTTTTAGCACATAAGATTTTAAAAGATCTATGGCATAAGGCTCGTCGTCTACAATTATACACCTCATTTTTCTTACAGTTGAATTGTCAAGTTAACAATAAAAATCTTTCCGTCGTTTAATATCTCCAGTATATAGCTTGAGGGGTATAGAATAGAAAGCCTCTTTCTTACATTTTCCAGACCTATCCCCGAAGTCTCGCTGACTCCGCTCTCCCTCTTATTATTGACAATAGGATTGCTTACATAGAGATTCAGTGATCCATTATTACAGCTGATTGCGATTTTTATCTCGGAAGGAGAATTAAACGAGATTCCGTACTTAAAAGCGTTTTCAATAAATGGAACCAGTAAAAGAGGCGGTATCATGTAATTATTATCATCACTGCTTATTTCAAGCGAAATCTTAAGAGGCATGTCGGCAGAGATTCTCATCTTCTGCAATGCTACAAAACTCTCTATGTGATCGGTCTCTTTTTGTAGTGGAACTTTATTGATATTGCTATCATAGAGTACATATCGTAATTGCGAGGAGATTTTTTCAATAATATCAGCTGTTCTTTCATCTCCGTTAGTTGTAGCACTTGAAAATGCCATATTTAACATATTAAAAAGTACATGAGGGTTAACCTGAGCCTTCAGGAAATCCAGTTCTGCACTTAGCTTCTGAGCTTTCAGCTCTTGCTTCTGCCTCTCAGATTTAAGCCACTTCTTTATAAACCCGTACCCAAGTGCAATTCCAAGAACAAATAAGTTAAATGTGAGCGTGACTATGAATTGGCTGTAAAGTGGCTCGTTTTCACTTGAATAATAAGCGGTAAACAGTAAGTAATCTATTATGGACTCTAAAGCAGTGACACCTACAAGTGTTAGCATTATACATGCAAACAGATATGCATTAGATTTTATCTCGTTGTACCTGCCAATCAATCTGAAAGCGACGGTATAGAAAAGGATGATATTAAAAATTGTTCCCAGAGCAATTGACGAGACAAACCCAAAGTTCTCTCTTTTAACATTCCCAATAGTTTGAGCAAAAGCTGCAAAAATGATGAATCCAGAAATCCATATTATTGCATGTACAACATATTCTTTGTTAATTGAAATTTTCATGTCTGTTTACCGTATGCTTAATCCCATGTTATTTGTTGCCACTTCAAATTTAAACTTATTAAAGCGTTATCATATGGTTGTTTGATGAAAATTCAATAATTGTATTTAAACATCCGTTTTTAAGCGATAAATGGTGTTCATCAATCAATGAATAATTTTTGGAAAGTATTATGCACGTTTGACACAAAGATTTGTGGCATTTTTTATTCAAATCTACTTTCGTGAATAAAAATCACAGTTAAAACTCAAAAATCAATGAAAAAATTATTATTCACACTCTTATCAGCATTTATATGTATAGGCAGTTATGCAAACAGTCACCAGGGGAAATGGCATGGCGAACTAAAAGTTAACCCCTCAACTAAACTAAGGATTGCATTTGAAATTGAATCAGATTCAAACGGAATGTATAATGCAGTAATGCATAGCGTAGATCAGAAGAGCTTTAATATTACCGTAGATAAAGTTACCACAACAGGAGACTCAATTACACTGGAAATAAAGATGCTTGGAGTGATGTACAAAGGAGTACTTGCAGCAGATTCGGTTTCCGGAGAGAAAAACAGACTTACAGGAACATTTGGGAATCCCGGAAAAGGGGGCATCTCTCTAAATCTGAAAAAATGTGAGGAGTTCCCTTTTCATGTTGCAAAAAGACCTCAGGAGCCCAAAAAGCCCTACCCATATCATTCAGAAGAAGTAAGCTTTACAAATTCCAAAATGGGCATCTCACTAAAAGGTACCTTTACAAAGCCGTTTGGTTCTAAAAATGCACCGGCAGTTATTCTGATTTCGGGCTCAGGACCATCTGACAGAAATCAGACAATTTTTGGACACAAAGTGTTTCTGGTAATTGCAGACTATTTGACTCGCAACGGTTTTGCTGTATTACGATATGACGACAGAGGTGCGGGAGAGTCTGAGGGAAGTTTTAGAAATGCAACAGTAAAAGATCATGCGGAGGATGCATCGTTTGCAATAGATTATCTTAAAAGCAGATCGGATGTTGACTCTGCAAGAATAGGACTGATAGGTCACAGTCTGGGAGCAGAAATAGCTCCAATTGCAGCAACAATTAACAATAGTACTGCCTTTGTTGTGTTGATGGCTGGTTCGGGCATCTCTTTAAAAGAGGTGATTTTTGAGCAGTGTGATGCAGTTTATACATCAATGGGAATCACAAAAGAGGGAATCGCATTAAACCAAGAGATTTTAGAGAGCATAATGGACATCTTTAAAAAGTCTGTTAATGATAGCATTGCCAAAGAGGATATTAAACGAAATCTTGCCTCTTTTGACCAAAAAGTTGCAGCACTTGACCAAAACGACAGGAAGAAGATAGGCCTCTCTTCGCCACTGAAGCTTTCAGATTATAGCAACCTTTTGATGCCATTTATGCGTTATGATCTGTTTCACAACCCCTCAGAAACACTTAAAAATGTCAAGTGCCCAGTATTTGCTTTAATCGGAGATAAAGATATTCAGGTATTGCCATATAACCTTAACCTTATTGAGCAGGCACTAATTTCAGGTGGCAACAAAAGTGTTACTACAAAGCTTTACAAAAACCGAAACCACCTGTTCCAGGATTGCATAACCGGAGAAGTTTCGGAATATGGAGATATTGAAGAGACAATTTCTGAAGAGGTTATTTTTGATATTATTGATTGGTTGAAAAATCAGACTAGGTAAAGGGTTCAATAAAAAAGAAGGATACGGCAAATAGCTCTGATAAGTGATGCAATAACCAAAGATTTAATGTAACTTTAGAAACGATGCCCCGAATATGGTATTTAACCATATTCGGGGCATTACTCATTTAAAAAATAAAGTTATGGACAACCAAGCCAATTGTTTAATAGAAAGAATTGCAGAGCTCGAAAAAGAAAATTTGATTTTAAAACACCAGCAGGTAGAAATATCAGAAGCAAAGGAGTTGTACCTAAAAATCTTTGAAGAGTTCCCTGCTTTGATTTGGCGTTCGCGATTAGACAAATTATGTGATTATTTTAATAAAACTTGGCTTGAATTCACAGGTAGAACTTTTGAGCAGGAATTTGGAAATGGATGGACTGAGGGATTGCATCCTGATGATTTTGACTTTTGCGTACAAACATATGTCGCTGCTTTTGATAAAAGAGAGTCTTTTTTAATGGAATATCGCATGAAAAACAGATTCGGAGAATATCGCTGGATACGAGATTTTGGTAGACCATTTTACGATTTGGACAATTCATTCTTAGGCTACATAGGCTCTTGTTACGATATAACAGAAATCAAACATAATGAATTAAGGTTAATTGAATTAATTGCTTCAAAAGATAAGTTATTTTCGATAATTGCCCATGACCTAAATTCTCCGTTCAATTCTATAGTTGGATTTAGCGAACTCATGATTGAAAAAGCAAATGAGAAAAACTATTCCAGTGTTAATGAAATTGCCAAAATTATATTGGACTCATCTTGCGTGGCAATGAATCTGTTGTCTAACCTTTTATCATGGTCTCAAATGGAAATGGGAAGAATGCCATTCAATCCGGAATACTTTGATATCTCTACAATTTTTATTGAAACGACCACATTAATACAGCCAACTGCAGAACAAAAATCTATTCAAATTGAAAATAAAATCTCCTTAAAAACTCAAGTTTTTGCAGACAGAAAAATGGTAAATACTGTATTGAGAAATTTATTATCGAATGCGTTAAAATTTACCGAAATTGGGGGGAAAGTTGTAATTTCAGCTGTCAGCAGTAAAAATGAAGTAACATTTACAATATCTGACAATGGAGTTGGAATCCCGAAAGAAAAAATTGATAAATTATTCTCAATTGATGATAATATTTCAACTCTTGGGACAAGCCAAGAGGTGGGGACCGGACTTGGCCTGTTGCTATGCAAAGAGTTCATAGATAAAAACAATGGAAAAATTCGGGTTGAGAGTAATGAAGGAACAGGTTCTTCTTTTATCTTTACATTACCAATCGCCGGACAATTATAATACCGCTTTATGGAAACTTTAAAAACATTAAGAAAGATTCCTATTCTTAATAGAAAAAAAATCGACCCCGGAAAATTCATATTTACCGGCAATATCCCTGATGAAGAGATAGCTGTCCAATTATTTAAATATAACAAAGTCGATTGCATAGAGAGTAAGATAGAAACTCCAACCAGTATTGAAGAGTTTCAAAGTGACAAATACCATTATTGGTTAAATATTTATGGGTTGAGTGATGTTGATACTATTGCATCAATCTGTAGCAGGTACAATATTCATGATTTAGCTATTCAAGACATACTTGATGTCAATCAAAGGCCTAAATACCAGGAGTATGATGACTATTCATTTCTTACATTAAAGTCAATTGTCCCCTCAAATAATGAATTGATTACAGAGCAGATTAGTTTCATCCTAGGTAAGAACTTCCTTATTTCATTTCAAGAAAGAAAGGCAGACTTCTTTGAACACCTAAGATATAGGCTTAGAGAGGACAAGGGCGCCATCAGGGAGAAAGGTTCTGATTATTTACTCTATGGAATGCTTGAGTCAATTCTTGACAATTACTTTAAAACCTTAACTCAATTAGACGATGACATTGAAAATCTGAATCTCACTGATTCTACAAAAGAGTTACTACCGAGTACTTTGGTAATGATTGAGAATCATAAAAAATACGTTCATTTCATTAAAAAATCAATTCTTCCAATAAAAGATTTTTCACAAATAATAGAGAGACAAGAGAATAAATATATAGAAAAGAAAAATTTAAAATATTTTTTAGAGATCAAAGATCTGTGTTTAACCCTTGTTGATAGCTGTGATATTTTACAATCGTCTCTTGAGAGTAGCACAAACCTCTTCTTTTCAGTCCAGGGGCATCGAACGAATCAAATAATGAAAATTTTAACTATTGTTGCCTCCATTTTTATCCCATTAACATTTATAACAGGTATTTATGGTATGAATTTTTATAATATGCCTGAAATTCATTGGAAATATGGTTATGCTGCAATATGGTTACTAATAATTATAATATTCTCCTGGATGTTATTTTACCTGAAAAAACGAAAATGGTTTTAATCAAAACAATAAAAGTGCTGTTAAACAGACAATTTCCACAGAGTTTTCTTATTAAACGTCCTTTGTGGGGAACAATTGCCTTTTTTATAATTCTTTTCTTATTTGTAGTTGTCTATCAGCCGCTAAGGATACATGGGGCTCGTTCTTTCAGTTTAAGTTTTACGATGCTTTTCTATTGTTTATTAGTCTCTGTGGGGGTATTTGTTGTCTCTTCTATAATCAAAAGGACCAATTGTTTCTCAAAAGATGATATGTGGTCTGTTTCAAAAGAGTTGTTTTCTATTATTTCTGTTCTGGCATTTATTGGCATCACAGCATATTTTGCCGGATTTCTAATGGAGTATCAGGATTCGAGATGGAATCATGCTACTTTTTTTGACTCATTTTCCCGTTCGGTTCTGATAGGATTAATTCCGGTGCTTATTCCATCCTTACTTAACATTCGCTATGCATTTACTCCGGAGATATTCCGAGAGTATCAATTTGAGAGTCAAAACAGACACGACGAAAAAACGGAAAAGCTTATAAAAATTGAATCAAAGGCCAAAAAAGAGGAGCTGAGCTTTTTGCCGGATGAATTTGTTTATGCTGAATCAGAAGGAAATTATGTGGTTTTTCATCTGATAAAACAGGATAAACTCATTGAGGTTATTATTCGTAATTCAATTAATGAAATTGAGCATCAGCTTTCAGTTATTCCCTACTTCATGAGAGCTCACAGGGCATATATCATAAATTTAAAAAGAGTGATTTCAACTAAAGGAAATTCGTTGGGATACCAATTAAAACTAAAAGGGACTAATCAAATTATCCCGGTTTCACGTGCTAAAACCTCCATATTTGATAACCTGATAAAGCAATTTCTCTTATCCATTCATAACTAATTCTTGCAGATCGCACCAATTTTCTAAGCTAACCTTTCTCTTGGTAACAAATTCTTGCTGTATATACCGGTAATTTGCACTCATCAAGGTTTATTCTTCCATTTGCTCAACTTATTTAATAAACAGTAAAATGGAAAATATCAAAACTTTGCTCGTGCTTTCAATTATTTTAATGTCTGCAGAGCTTCATTCTCAAGAAAACACTTCGATTACTGAAAAAAACACATCAGTCATAGAGACAACCAATAGCTTGAAGGACACAACGGTTTTTTTAAAAGAGGCCAGTGTGTTTGCAGAACGTTTAAAGGGTAAAATTGAGAACGACAAAACAATTTACTTTGTTACTAATAAAACTGTCTCGGCATCAGGAAGCGCTCAGGATGTATTGAGGTATATTCCCGGTATTCAGGTTGACCTTAAGAAAAACATTTCATTGGAAGGGAGTAGTAATGTTCTTCTTTTTGTAAATGGGATGGAGCGCGATAAAAGCTATATAAGTCAGTTAAACCCTTCAAATATTGACCGGGTTGAAGTATTGAACACACCATCTTCAAATTACGATGGTAACGTATCGGGCGTTATAAACATAATTCTTAAAAAAGATGGTGATATGGGTTTCAGTGGCAGCTTTTTTACCGAAATACCAACATCAGGGGCAATTGTTTATTCCTTTCCAACATATAATATTCAGTACGCACACAAAAACCTTAATCTTTACACATCTTATAATGGAGAGATAAATTTTGAGGATATTGACGAGATTTATAAATATCAAATCAGAGAAACAAGCCAAACAGACAATATCACTTATATTGAGCAGGTAAGGCAGAAAAATCTTTCACACAAGTTCCATTACGGACTTGATTACTATGCAACCTCAAAAGATGTTTTCAGTTACTACGGTTCGATAAACCCTTACTCATACGAGAAGAGCGGAAAGGTTTTAACAGAGGTAAATGGAGACGATAATACCTCATGGGGTACTCAAAGGGAAGAGACCGATAAAAACCTGAATGTGTTTAACTCCCTTTATTATAAGCGCTTGTTTAACAAAGAGGGTAGAGAAGTTGTAATTGATATTAGCAATTCTATCCTAAGGTCAAACAATTCAATCTCTTTCTTAAATGAAGAGGAGCCAAATATCCCTTCTGTTATAAACTCTGAAAAACCGAGGCAGGTCTCTACGAACATAAAAATTGATTTCTCAAACCCGATAGGTGAAAATCTCATGTTAAACACAGGAGTTAAAGCCGGCAATAAATCTATGCAAAACGAAAACATAACAGGGTTTGATTACAACGAGAATCTGTATGCAGTTTATGGGTTTTTTCATTACAAGAGATCAAGGTATAACCTTAATTTTGGAGCCAGAGCCGAATATGTCCAAACAGAACTGAAGAGCAATTTTATTAAAAACAAGCTTTCGGTTTTGCCATACGCAACCTTTCAATACAGGCTTAATAAAAAACACAATTTTCTTCTCTCCTACAGGCACTCAGTGAACAGACCTTCGGTATTTCAGTTAACCCCTTATACATACTTTGATAATGAATTCTCTGTCAGAAAAGGCAATCCTCTGCTGGAACCTGAGTTCAGACAACGTTTATACGCCGAACATTCCATAAGATATGATGTAAGCTATATTTCCTACAGGTTATTCTATGAAAGAAGAACGAACGCAATTAATAATCTAACTGTACTAAACGAAGGTGCCGGGTTTGAAACACAGTTGCAAAACCTGGGAGAGATAAGTCTACTTGGAATACAATTTTCAGGTTCTCTAAAATTGGGATCGCTTGCTATAACTCCATTGTTCATTTTGTACAATCAGTCAACATTTGGAAATAGCCTGGCAAAGCAGAATAACATTGATAACAGAAATAATTGGGCATTTGAAGCAGGTATTTCAACAGTAATGTCATTCAAGCACGACTTTGCATTATCGGGTACACTGCAATACTCAACAGCAAAAAACCACATACAAGACAATGCATTTTCTGATGCTCTTTACCTTTTATCATTGGATAAGACATTTAAAAGCAACTTTAAACTTGGAATTGTGGCGGCACTGCCCTTTGCAAAAACCTTTATTTACCAGGCGACAGAAATTGAAGATCAAAATTACACCAATAGTTATAGAGGAACCCTTAAACTACCAACAATTCCAATAATGTTCAGACTTAACTATCAATTCAGAATTGGAAAAGATAAAGCATTATTATACCGAGAGATTGAAGAAGCTCCAAAAAGGCAAAGAAAGGGGTTTTAAAAAACGCCATGCTCAGATAATCAGGTGACTAAAAATTTGATTTTCAGGCAAAATTATTAACTTTAAAATTGAAATAATTTCGAATGTCATGAAAACTACCGTAAAATTTTTCAGTCTTCTAATTATAGCGCTTGCTGTAATTGGCTCTTGTGATAAAGGCCTTAACAGGGTCATTATTAAAAACGGGGACTTTTCTATTAAAAGTGTTTTTGCCGGTGGAAAAACTGTTCAGAAGTTTATTTATAATAACAGTGGTAAAATTGCAGAAACTCAAAGTTTCTACTTTTTCAACAAGTACTCTTACGACAACAATAATCGTCTGATAAAACAGGATGTAGCAGTTGATCCTGACATTTACTCTTCGAAAATGCACATTAAGAGTGAATTAATGACATCGCAAAACTCAACTTTTACCAACTATTATATTTTCGAATACAATAGTGCCGGAAAATTAGTAACTCAAAAAAACTATTTCAAAAAGGAGGATAAATTTGAGTACACTTCAAAGATTACTCTTGAATATGACGGGGCAAATATTGTAAAGCGCAATATTCATGATGCCACAAATTCCATTACGCAATTCTATACTTACGAGTATGACAGTAAGGGAAATGTGATAAGAGAAAAATATTTCAGTTTTCTTTTCATTACCGGTTCTGAACCTAAACTTATCAGAGAGACCTCATTCAAATATGACGACAAAAATAATCCTTTTAAGATTTTTCAAGACTTGGGAACACCCGGCATATACACAAATACAAATAATATTGTTGAAACCAGTTCGGTATTGCATGAAAATGTGCCGGGAGTTGACAAGTATTCTACATCAACGACAACCTATGAATACAACGACAAAGGCTTTCCTACAATGGTAAATCAGTCGGAGGAATACATTTACGATTAATCAAACAAAACATAAGTATGAATATTTACAATTGCCCAAAGTGTAATCAAGAGTTTAGTGCAGGTTCAAATTTTTGTAAAAATTGCGGGTACAACCTCTCAATTGAATTTATTGAAAACCCAACATGTCCAAAATGTAATAAGTTATTCCCGGCTGGTTCAAAATTTTGTGATATAGACGGGATGAAACTTATTTCACAAGACAAATTAGCCGCTTATCACAAGTATACAGAGGCATCATTTGGTAACCGTTTCTTAGCCTTCTTTATGGACGGGCTAATTGTGACTGCCTTATCAATTCCTGCTATTATTGCATATGCTGCCGGATTAGTTGATATAGTTAATAAACAAAGCGAAAATGCTACAGCTATGTTTGTTATAGCAGCAATTTTATATATAATTCCTTTAACTTATACTCTGATAAAAGATGGATTGGGCCGTGGCCAAAGTTGGGGAAAAAGAGCGGTGGGACTTATGGTTATGCATTTACCTGATAACAGACCATGCACACTAGGTCAATCTTCACTCAGAAATCTGTTTATATTATTTTTTGGATTAATTCCAATATTAGGTTGGTTAGCCGAACCAATAATGGTTTTGGTTTCTGAAAATGGAAGAAGGATGGGAGATAGGGCAGCAAACACTATGGTTGTTGAATTAAATCATTTACGATATGTTAAATAAAGAACAAAAAAGCAGTATTATATTTCTGCTGGCATCAAAGGCATTTGAGAGATTGGCGTTTTATACTATTATGGCAATTCTTGTTAAATATTTGATGGATTCATTGGATTTAGAAACAAATAAGGCCGCTATTTTCTACAGTGTTTTTTATGGTGCACTGGGACTAACCACAATATTTTCCGGACTGTTAGGCGATTTGCGAGACAGAATGAAAATTGTAAAAATTGGATTTATCCTTTTGACAGTAATGTATTTAGTAATTGCATTTCTGCCCGGAATAAGCGTTATTGTTGTATTTGCTTTAATTCTTTTAGGTGTGGGAGTTGGCCTTACCTCTCCAAATATAATTGTCTTTTTGGGTAATATTTACAATGAAAAGGGTAAAGAAATAGCCGGATTATCAGGGTTTATTCTTTTTTCCATTGCAGTAAATATTGGAGCATTAATTGCACCGCTAATTTCAATTACCCTTAAAGATAATCTCGGTTATTATTCTGTTTTTTTATTTGCATTTATTTCCGGGTTAACATCACTTATCCTGTTTTTAAAGTTTAAAGAAAATTATAATAAGCTCGACTTGGTGGCAGAACAAAAAGACTATATAGCGCCTAAGTCTGAGAAGAGATTAAATTCACTAATTGTCATCTCGGTATTATTAATTGGGATTTTAATCAGGCTCGCTTTAAGTCAGAGAGGGATATCTTTCAATTTTGCAATAGGTGATTTGATTGGTGACGGATTTAACATAAATGAGAAAACTAAAAACATTGAAGTATTCATTTCAATAGTGCTGTTTGTACTGTTTGCGCTTGTTGTCACTAG
>PHDA01000038.1 GCA_002842465.1 Bacteroidetes bacterium HGW-Bacteroidetes-7 | reverse complement strand
TGGAGGTTGTTGCATATAATGTTAACCGCCAGCAAAACGATCTTAAGCTCTTTGAATTTGGTAATGTATATTCCTATGTTCCTGAGGGTGCTGATGAAAAACTAAAGGACTACAAAGAGAGTCCAAAGCTGTCACTGGTTGTGACCGGTCCGGGCTACCCCTATTGGAGAGGAAAGAGGGCAACATCTTCTTACTTTATGCTAAAGGGTTATCTTGAAGCTCTTCTTAAGAGATTTGGTGTGAATCTGTACGATTTAGATTACGCCTCTGCTCCTTCCGATATCTTTGCTGAGGGTATGGAAATTTTGACCAAAGGAGGAAAGAGACTTGCAGTGATGGGAACAATAAGCAACATGCTCTTAAAGCAGTTTGATGTCAAGCAGCAGGTTTATGCTGCTGAGATTTCCTGGGATGTTTTATTGGGTATTGTCAGGAAAAAGAGGGTGCTTTATTCGGAGCTTCCTAAGTTTCCGGAGGTAAAAAGAGATTTGGCGCTTCTTATTGATGAGAAGGTTTCGTTCTCTGAGATAAGGGCAACTGCTTTTGCCACTGAAAAGAAGATTCTAAAGCAAGTGGTTCTGTTTGATGTTTACAGGGGTGACAAAATTCCTCAGGGAAAGAAGCAGTATGCAATAAGCTTTACTCTTCAGGATCTGGAGAAGACCCTTACCGACAAATATGTCGAAGATGTAATGAATAAATTGCTTACAGCTTACATGAATAAGTTCGGAGCCACACTTCGTTAATATAATTAATACTCTATGGCAAAGTCTGTGATCAGGACACTCTCTGAGTTTCTCAGCCTTGTGAAATTCTCACATACTGTCTTTGCTTTGCCCTTTGCAATGATTGGTTTTGTGCTTGCAATCGCAACAACAGAACACCACTTCACATGGCAGCTGCTTCTGCTTGTTTTGGCCTCAATGGTCACAGCACGCAATGCTGCTATGGGTTTCAACAGATATCTTGATAGAGAGATTGATGCAAAAAACCCAAGAACTGCCGGCAGAGAGTTGCCGGCGAAGGTTATCAAACCTATATCTGTATTGATTTTTGTTATTGCAAACTCTTTACTTTTTATTATAGCAGCCTATTTTATTAATGGATTAACCTTTGTGTTATCCTTTCCTGCATTGTTAATTGTACTAGGATACAGCTTGATGAAGAGATATACGGCACTTTGCCACTATGTTTTGGGATTGGGTCTGGCTATTGCTCCAACCGGGGCTTATCTGAGTGTGACGGGTGAGTTTGCTTTGGCTCCGGTTATTTTATCACTGATTGTCTTATTTTGGGTTAGCGGCTTTGATATTATCTATGCTCTGGCAGATGAGGAGTTTGATTCAGCCAATAAACTACATTCCGTCCCACAGCATTTCGGGAAAAGGGTAGGGCTTATTATTTCATCTGTTGGCCATTCATTAATTGTGCCGCTACTTATAGTATTCTATTTTGTTGTCAATAAAAGCTTTATCTCAACCAGTGAAATTTCATCTGAACTTGATTCTGTTTTTGCAAGTGCGGGTCAGTTGGGCTGGATATATATTGCAGGTGCTGCAATTTTCTCATTTCTACTGCTGTGGCAGCACCTGATCGTTACACCAAAAAATCTCACAAGAATCAATGCTGCTTTTTTTACAGCTAACGGCTATGCAGCAATTCTTTTCTCCCTCTTCGTAATAGTTGACCTTCTGTTTCTTTAAACTTTAAGTGTTAATTCATTAATCGGCTTACCGGGTATCTGTTGGCGTTGGGCTCAACATTTTCGCGCACTTTTGACATAAAAAACTGCAGAATTGCATTTGGGTTTGAGGCGAATTCCTTATCGCTGGCCTTTTTGCTCTCAAACTCTGCGCGAAATGCATCATCTTTCTCAAGCATCTCCCTGCCCTTAACCTCCATGTAATTTATCCTGATCCAAAACTCTGTGGATGGTCTTGCCCAAAGGTTGTAAAATCCCCAGTAAACAAGCGATGTAGGGGATTTTGGTTCCAGCAGATGGGTCAATATCTTAACCTTGGGTTGTGAGGTTGTTACTTTAATGTCTCCCTTCCTGTAGGTAACCTTCTCTTTTTGAGTTGTGTAATCTGTTGTGAGAGTTACCCTCCCTTCATAAGGAAACTGTGACCATTTGGGGTTTACAAATCGGTACGTTTCAACATCAAAATCTGAATCGCTTGTAAGTCTTTCGTATTTAATTCCATGTACATCCAGTAGGTTGATTGTTTCAATTTGCTCCTGAGGAATTAGGTAGGCTTCAGGTAGTTTTATCTTTAGCTCGGGTTTGTAGGATGTAAAGAGTGGCATCTTAATAGTAACAGGAGCGTTCCTGTCTGAGTATGTCCATCTGGCTCCTGAAAGTGAGCTTATTTCGGTTTTGTCTGCCCATGCAAGAAAATCTACCATTAAACTGTCTTTGTGATCGTGAGAAAAGAATAACGGAAGGGAATCTGTCCGGAATTGAGCAGAAGCAAGGTATCTGTCAGCTTCGTCTGTTAGTTTAAAGAGCGCTGTAGCATTTTTGCCCACAATTTCCAAAGAGTGTTTCATTATCTTATAAGCAGAGGTTACGCGCTCTTTGTATGGTTTGTAGATGTGATTTTCGACCAGCATTCCAATTCTGTTGTTTGCAGATGCATATCCGTTTGAGTACTGTGGAGGAAAGTTGTCGGGCAGCACACCTGCTCTTGGATTTGTATAGCTGTTGAACTCGAAATAGGGAAAGATCGGGTAGCCCGATTGCTCCATCTTTATGTTAAGCTCTTTTTCAAATACCTCTTTCGTGAATTTGAACATATTGGGGGCAAGAAAGCCGCAGTGGTCAAGACCGTATGTTGTTACATACTGAAAATCTGCACCGTTGGTTACGTGAATATCTATGAAAAGTTCGGGCATCCATGTTGAGTAGAGTTTTAGCAGCGCTCTTGTCTCTGGCGCATCTGCCTTAATAAAGTCTCGGTTCATGTTCAGCCTTTGTGAGGTAAATCTTGCACCAACCTCCTCAGGCCCGTTTTGATTAATTCTGTAATGGCTTCCAAAATCCTCATGTCCGTCCGGATTTATTATTGGAATAAAAAGCAGCGTTACGTTGTCAAGTATGCCGGGATATTTGTTATGTATTGCTATGTCTCTTATGAGCATTAACCCTGCGTCTTTCCCATCAGGCTCTCCCGCATGAATTGCTGCCTCGGCCAGCACAATTGCACGCCCTTTGGCTCTTATGGCTTCGGGATTTGTCAGGCCATCCTTATCCAGTATTAACAGAGGAATTTCTCTACCCTGTGGAGTCTTTCCGATTGTAGTGAAATTGAGCATTGGGGAGTTTTCAGCCAGCAATCTGCAAAATGCAACCGTCTCGTCAAACCTTGGAGTGCGGTTGAAGTTATGCTTCTCGAAATGTGTCAGAAATTTGTCTTGTTTTGGACTGTCAATAACTGATTGTTTATCGGTTGCTTTTAATGTAATCGTTACCGATACCATCAGTAAAATTGATAATGTCTGAAAAAACCATTGTTTGCTTAATTTCATTGCTTAAAAATTTTGGATTTCAAAGATATAAAAAATTAATCTCCGCGCCACTTTTGGACAACTATTTGATATATAGAATATTGAAAATGAGACTTTTTGAAATCTAACCTATTTTTGCCAAAGTCTATTTTGTAAGTGTCTGTTGTGCAAGTATATGTCCAAAACTGGCGCGGAGAAAATCTTGGTGTGAAAATTTTTTGATGCTTTGCAACAAATTGGTAATAAGTTTCGTCTAATATGTAAACTTAAAAAATCAGACTATTAAATGAAATTCATCAAAACTCGGCTTTTCGCTCTTCTGGCGATGGCACTAACGGCTAATTCAATTTTTGCTCAGGTCTCTTTTAAGGGAAGTGTTAAGGATAGTGAAAGTATGCCGGTACCGTTTGCCAATGTGGCAATGTATAGCGCAGCAGACACTTCTGTGCTCAAATATGGAACAATTACAGATTTAAATGGTAATTATGATTTTAAGAATGTTCAAGTGGATAATTATATTCTTGTTGTATCATATATGGGGTTTAAAAGCCTGAGAGACACAATTATGATTCCAAACGATGGTAAAATTCCATTAATGTATAACCACACACTGCTGGCTGATGCAAAGATGCTTGATGCTGCAACTGTTCATGAGAGCAGAGTGAAGATTCAAAGCGATAAAACGTCATACTCAATACTCCCTTCTGATATCAAGGGTGCTGCAAGTGCGCTTGAGCTTACTACCATAGTTCCACTGGTTATTTACGACCCGGTTAACGAGAAAATATCATCTGTAGGTGGCAAATCTATGAAGATATTGGTTAACGGAATGAATGCGAATGAAATTGAGCTGAAAACCCTTAAGCCGGAACACATAGCCAGGATTGAACATTACGACATTCCACCGGCTAGATATGCCGATTTTGGTGGTGTACTAAATATTATTACAAAAGTGAGGGAGGATGGTTTTGCGGCAGGTGGAAATCTCTCATCAGCATTTACTACAGGGTTTGGTAATGAAATGCTTTATTTTAAATATAATAAGGGAAGGAGTCAGATTGGAGCTGATTACTCATTGTATCACAGAAACTACAAAAAGAACAAGATTGAGACATCATACGACTATATGTTCAACCAGACCAGGATGCAAAGATTTCAGAAGTCAAACTCAGCCTTTGGTTATGATGACAACTATGTAAACCTTACATATGTAAACCAGAAAGAGAATGACTACGCAATCAAAATCAAACTCTCTCCAAATTTTATGACAAGTCACTCAAATAATAACTCTCAAATTGATTATATTGAGGCTCAAGAGAGCGAGTCCAGAACAGGAACAAATATTCAACAGCAATCCGTACTAGGCCCAACAGCAGATATTTATCTTTGGAAGCAGTTTAAGAAGGGGCAAGAGCTTGCAATCAATGTTGTAGGTACAGGGTTCATTACTTCAAATGACTACTCAAAAAAAGAGTTCAGTGATAACGGCACACTGTTACTTGACGACAATATGCTTGAGAAAAACCGTAAAATGTCGTTAATAGGTGAAGTAAACTATTCGGTTGATTTTTCAAAGGCAAAATTCAATGCCGGATATTCAATAGAGGCGAGTAATCTTAACTCTACTGTTAAAAACAGCTTTGAAAACATTGAATACAAAACGTCATTTCTCAAAAATTACGTTTATACTGAATTGTCGGGGAAAAACGGAAAACTATCCTATAAGGCGAGCCTTGGACTTAGCAATATCAAAAGAGAGACATACACCCAAAAATTTGATGACTGGGTTTTCAGACCTTCTGTATTATTAGGTTATAGCCTGGGGAAGGGGGGAGTTTTATCAATGCAATACAGAATGTACTCTTCTGAGCCAAGTATAGCTCAGTTGAGCAATAACAGGGTTTATGTTACTGAACACATTATTAGACAGGGTAACCCTGAATTAAGGAACAGTATTTCTAACGAGATAAAACTGGATTGGTCATGGGGCTCAAAGTACCTTGATCTTAAATTAAGCACAATATATTTATACACTCAACGGCCAATTAACAGTTATTTTTCTCAGGGTGAAGAGTATATTGTAATTGCCTCAGAAAACGGATTGTGGTCAAAGTCATATGGTGGAGTATATTCAGGGACAATTAAGCCATTCAAGAATAATATATTCACATTAAGATTTCAGGGGCAGGTTGTTAAAACTCACCTCTCAAGCTCCTTAGCAGGCAACTATTCGCACGTCTATGCTCCAATGTGGTATCAGCTTAACTTCCAATACAAAAATTGGACGGCTCAATACCAAGGGAATATTGTTGGAAGATCTCTTAATGGCCCTTACCTTAGGTCAAATGAAAACCAGTCAAATATTAGTATTGGTTACACAAAAGGGGACCTTATGCTTTATGCAAGCTGTTACTGGTTCCTAACCAAATCGAAGTACAGTACAGTTACAATTCCGGAAAGCCTTGTGAAATATAGTAGCTCCAATTGGATCGACGATAATAAGTCTATGATTGTTTTAGGCTTAAGGTACAACATATTCAAAGGTATAAAGTACAACGAAAAGGCCAGCAAACTGCAAAATGCTGACAGGGATACGGGGATGTTTTAAATCTCGTAGCCCGGAGAAATTCGAGCAAAAAAAGCCATCCCATGAAGGTTGGCTTTTTTAAATATGCATATTTGTAATTAGTTACAAAAAATGGCGCGGAGATTATTTTCTACCGTATTGTGCAAGGTCTCCAAGTTCTTCTTCGATTCTGAGAAGTTGGTTGTACTTGGCCATACGGTCAGAGCGGCTTAGAGAGCCGGTTTTAATCTGGCCTGAATTTGTAGCAACTGCAATGTCGGCAATTGTTGAGTCTTCTGTCTCACCTGAGCGGTGCGAAGTCACTGAAGTGAACTTGTTACGGTGAGCGAGTTCAATTGCGTTAAGAGTTTCGGTAAGTGTTCCGATTTGGTTAACCTTAATCAAAATTGAGTTTGTGCAACCCATTTCAATACCCTTCTTAAGGAACTGTACATTTGTTACGAATAGATCGTCGCCAACCAGCTGGATTTTTGAACCAAGAACATCAGTAAGAAGCTTCCAGCCATCCCAGTCCTGCTCATCCATACCATCTTCGATTGAGTCAATTGGGTACTTTTCAACAAGTGACTTAAGGAATTCAACCTGTTGAGCTGCATTTCTCTTTGCTCCCTGAGGGCCTTCAAATTTTGAGTAGTCATAAATACCATCTTTGAAAAACTCGCTGGCAGCACAGTCAAGAGCAATTGTAATATCTTTGCCAGGCTCATATCCTGCTTTTTTAATGGCAGCAATAATTGAGTCAAGAGCATCTTCTGTTCCTTTAAGTGCAGGTGCAAAACCACCCTCGTCACCTACAGCAGTACTAAGACCTCTGTCATGGAAAATCTTCTTAAGATTATGGAACACCTCAGCGCCCATTCTTAATGCCTCTTTGAAGCTTGGTGCTCCAATTGGACGAATCATAAACTCCTGAAATGCGATAGGGGCATCTGAGTGAGAACCACCGTTAATGATGTTCATCATTGGAACAGGCAGTGTAACTGCGTTTGTACCTCCGATATATCTGTAAAGAGGTATCTGCAGATAGTCGGCTGCAGCTCTTGCAACAGCAAGAGATACTCCAAGAATTGCGTTGGCTCCTAGTTTTGATTTGGTTGGAGTACCGTCAAGTTCGATGAGGAATTTATCTATTTGTGTCTGATTTAGGGCGCTCATACCCATAATTGCCGGAGCAATAATCTCATTCACATTTTTAACTGCCTGAAGAACACCTTTTCCAAGGTAGCGTGATTTGTCACCGTCTCTTAGCTCAAGAGCCTCGTTGATACCTGTTGAGGCACCTGATGGCACTGCTGCTCTTCCGAAGGCTCCTGAGAGGAGTTGAACATCTACTTCGATTGTTGGGTTACCGCGTGAATCGAGAATTTCGCGGGCGTGTACGTTACAAATTTCCATAATTACTTAAATGTTTGATTTTAATCAATATGTATGTTTAATACTTATTCTGTTTATAATTAATCTTTTAGCATGTAGTCGATTGTGCTAACAACCCTTACTGTTTTAATGTGCGGGGTGTTTGCGTCACGGTCTGATATTGTGAATTGACCCTGGTTAGCTCTTTTTATTTTACCGAGCTTACTTCCTGAGTCACGTGCAAATTTCTCTGCTGATGCTCTGGCATTGGAGGTTGCCTCTTCTATCATTTGTGGTTTGATGTCATTCAGGCCGGTGTAGAAATATTGAGTTAAATACTGGTATTCACCGGCAGTAAGTGCAACACCTTTGTTCAGAAGTTCAGATTGGGTGGAGATTATCTCCATCACAAGGTTTACCTTATCTGAGGTTACAGTAAGAATGCTTGTTATGTTGTATCTGTAACTTGAGGGTTGGCTCTGATATCTTTCGGCATTCATATCGATTATCTGAGGGGCAGCAACTGATATTTCGCTCTCATCCAGCCCTTTGGATTTTAGATAATCAATTATGATTTTGTTTTTGTTATTAATGGCGTTATAAAGGACAGAGAGGTCGTTGCCGATCTCTTTGTATACAACGGGCCATATAACTTTGTTTGCGGGTACCTCTACCTCTGCAAGACCTTTTACTGTTACAACCCTGTCGTATGATTTAAGGGATACTACTGCACTTTTAATGAAGATTCCCAGGAAGATAAGGCCAATCATTATAAAGAGGCCGGGGAACAGTGATCTGTTACTATGAATACTTCCCATTTTTATCTAAATTTGTGTTTCTCATAATTAGCAAATATCAAGCCATGAAAACTAACCTAAAGCTTATTTCAGCCTTCATTTTGACTCTGATTTTATCAGCTACTGCAACAGCTCAGAACAACTCAACCTTAAGGATTGTAAGGGGAAAAACAGATACTGTTTTTACTCCTGTTCACTTTGTAACCGGTGTGGATGTTCCAGGTTCTGCGATATATATCAATGATCTTTTAGTTAAACAATATTCTACAGGGTCTTTTGGTGCCGAACTTTCATTAGTTGAAGGGGACAACGAGATATCAGTGAAATCCGTAAAAGGTACAACGGAAGAGAGTATTAAATTCTCGGTTCACTATAAAATTGCTGTTCCTCTGCAAAGAACGAAAACCGATTTATACTATCCTAACCGGTTAGTTATGACAAAGAAGGGTGCCTATCTTAACTATGGTGCCGGAGAGGATCGGCTCGGCGGTGCAAAGATAAACTTTTTAGCTGAGGGTATCAAACTTGAACTCATGGATTCAGTTAATAATTTGTATAAGGTTAAGCTGTCTCAAAATGGCTACGCCTATATCCCAAAGCAGTTCACAGAAAATGTCCCTTTTG
Source organism: Bacteroidetes bacterium HGW-Bacteroidetes-7 (assembly GCA_002842465.1). Classification (GTDB taxonomy): domain Bacteria; phylum Bacteroidota; class Bacteroidia; order Bacteroidales; family UBA932; genus Bact-08. Next base: position 7,688 of record PHDA01000038.1, on the reverse strand, counting down.
GCACTAAACCTCCCTTCTCACTTACCAGCTCATGGAGTGTAACAAATGCAGGTAAAGCAGACAGAATCAGGATTTCTCTTCAAGATCGTCAGCCATATATAATCTACCGGGAGAGTGACCCCAACCGTTTAATGGTTGAGATTCACGGTGCAGCTTGCAACTCTAATTGGATTACACAATATCTGGATCTCAAGGCTGTAGATTATGTTCACTTCCGCCAGACATCTCCCGATGTTTTCACTGCAATTATCTATCTGAAAGACAAATACAGTTGGGGTTATAGTGTTGACTATGTTGGAAATTCACTTGACATTACAATTAAACACACACCTGACCCTACTCTTAAAGGAATGGTTATCGGGGTTGATGCAGGTCACGGAGGTTCTGCAACAGGAGCTGTAAGTACTTCAGGATTAAGAGAAAAAGACTTCAATCTCGCAATGACATACATGTTAAAGGAGGAGCTTGAAAAGAGAGGAGCAATAGTAGTTTTAAGCAGGTCTGAAGATGTCGATGTCTCTATGCAGGAGAGGGTAGATATTTTCAAAAAAGCGAATATAGATCTTTTAATATCTGTCCATTGCAACGCAGGTGGCCATCCTCTCAGAGAGATGGGTACCAGTACATACTACAGACATATTGAGTACAGGCCGTTGGCAGAAAATATTCTAAAGAGACTTTTGGAACTGAACGTTAAGAACTTTGGTCTGATTGGCAACTTTAATTTTGCGCTAAATGCACCTACAGAGTTTCCATCTGTGCTGGTTGAAGCTCTCTTTATGAGTTCATTACCTGAAGAGGAGATGCTGGCTAGCTCAAAATTCCAGAAAGACATGATGATAAAGGTTGTGAGAGGTCTTGAAGACTACCTCACAGAGGTAAAGAAATCACTCAAATAGTTTATGGGTTTTAGACTCTCATCAAAATTCAGCCCGACTGGTGATCAACCGGAGGCAATTGAACAACTTACCAACCACCTCAATCAAGGTGTGGATGCCGTAACTCTTCTTGGAGTTACCGGATCGGGTAAGACATTCACAATGGCTAACGTCATAGAGAAACTCCAGAGGCCGGCCCTGATTCTGAGCCACAACAAGACTTTGGCTGCCCAGTTGTATGGAGAGTTTAAATCATTTTTCCCCGATAACGCAGTCGAGTATTTTGTCTCATATTATGACTACTATCAACCTGAGGCCTATATGCCGGTCACTGATACCTATATTGAGAAGGATCTGAGCATAAATGACGAAATTGAAAAATTGCGTCTTTCAGCTTCAAGTGCGTTGCTGTCCGGAAGAAGAGACGTTATTGTAATTTCAAGTGTTTCATGCCTTTATGGAATAGGAAATCCGGAGGATTTTCACAGCAATACCATAAAAATTACTAAAGGACAGATACTCTCCAGGAGTAAACTGCTGTATGCCCTTGTTGACAGCCTCTACTCACGCAACGAAAATGAATTTACCAGAGGTGTTTTCAGGGTAAAGGGAGACACTGTTGACATATACCCCGCATATTCAGACACTGCAGTAAGGATAATATTTTTCGGAGACGAGGTGGAGAACATCGAACTGTTTGACCCCATTTCCGGTGCATTGGTTGAGGTTTTAGAGGAGATAGCAGTATATCCGGCTAATATATTTGTTACTACCAGAGAGCGTACAAAAGCTGCTGTATCGCAGATTCAGGATGACATGCTCAAGCAGTACGAGTACTTTACTGAGATTGGGAAACCTATGGAGGCTAAGAGGCTCAAGCAGAGAGTTGAATATGACCTTGAAATGATTAAAGAGATTGGCTACTGCTCTGGGATTGAAAATTACTCCAGATATTTTGACGGAAGGACAGCCGGAATGAGACCATTTTGTCTGATTGACTATTTCCCGGATGACTTTATCACATTCATCGATGAAAGCCATGTAACCATACCACAGGTAAGGGCAATGTATGGTGGAGACAGATCTAGAAAGGTGACTCTTATTGAGTACGGATTCAGACTCCCTGCAGCAGCCGACAACAGACCTTTGAAGTTTGAAGAGTTTGAAAACATTATTGGTCAAAGGGTATTTGTAAGCGCAACTCCGGCCGATTATGAGCTTGGGATTTCGCAAGGCCTCATTGTTGAACAGGTTGTAAGACCAACGGGGCTTCTTGACCCTCCGATTGAGGTGCGACCTACAAAAAATCAAATTGATAACCTGCTCGAAGAGATAAGAGTCAGGGCAGATAAAGATGAGAGGGTGCTTGTAACAACACTTACAAAGAGAATGGCCGAGGAGCTTGATAAATATCTGACAAAAATATCAATCAGATGCCGTTATATTCACTCAGATGTTGATACTCTTGAAAGGATTGAGATTCTTGAGGACTTTCAGGCAGGGAGGTTTGACGTTTTAATTGGCGTAAACCTTCTAAGAGAGGGACTTGACTTACCTCAGGTATCACTTGTTGCAATTCTGGATGCCGACAAAGAGGGTTTTTTGAGATCCGCCAGAGCCCTTACACAGACTGCCGGCCGTGCTGCAAGGAATGTTGATGGAAGGGTTATTATGTATGCCGATACCATCACCCGTTCTATGGCTTTGACTATAGAAGAGACAGAGAGGAGGAGAAAAAAACAGCAAGAATACAACATTAAACACAACATTATTCCAAGACAGATTGTTAAAGAGGTCAGAAATGTATTAGGGAAGGTAAGAGACTATTCAATGGATAAAGAAGAGGCAAATCCTCTGCTTGCAGACCCTGTGCTGGCAATGCTTAACCCCGCTCAGTTGAAGGAGTCAATTATAGCTTCTAAACTCAAAATGGAGGAGGCTGCGTTGGAACTTGATTTTCTTAGGGCAGCAAAATTCAGGGATGAGATGAATGCCCTTAAGAGGTTACTAGATAAAAACTGATTATGTTTTCGCAAAAACTGGAAAAGTTTATAAAATCCTCTACAGAAGCTGAACAGAGATGGATTAGTGAGGCATATAAAATTGCCGAAGTTGCTCTTTCAAACGAGAAAAGAGGCAACGGCTTGCCTTTTACCCAACACATTATAGCGGTTGCTGAAATTGTTGCTGTTGAGTTGGGTTTGATGCCCTTATCCATTGCCGCAGTTTTTCTACACGAGGCTTCAAGGCGAGATAATGCATTGCTTGATGATTGCAAAAAACACTTTCCCGATGAGATTATTTCAATGGCTGCTGCTCTGAATAAAATTTCGGGCATCAAACCAAAAGATACAGGCCTTCAATCAGAAAATTACAGAAAGCTAATTGTAAGTTATTCGGGAGACCCACGAGTTACCCTTATAAAACTTGCCGACAGACTTGAGGTAATGCGAAGTCTTGACATCTTTACCAAGTCAAACCAGATAAGAAAGGCAACAGAGACACTTCTATTATATGCTCCGCTTGCTCACCAACTAGGATTATATAATATTAAGAGTGAAATGGAGGACCTATCCTTCAAATACACCGACCCGGAAAATTTCAGAACTATCTCGAATAAACTAAAAACAGGAGAGCAGGAGAGAAAAAGGTTGACAGATCTGTTTATCAGGCCGATAGAGTTGGGTTTAAAAAAGGCGCGCATAAAATATCAGCTTAAAAGCCGTACAAAAACAGCCTATTCAATTCATAAAAAGATGGTAAAGCAGCAAATTCCATTTGAGTCTGTTGCAGATGTCTTTGCAATTAGAATTGTAGTTGATTCTCCACCTGAGAGTGAAAAGGAGTTATGCTGGAGCGTTTACTCGATTGTTACTGAGAACTATACTCCCGATGTAAAAAGATTGAGAGACTGGATAACAGTGCCGAAGACTAATGGATACGAATCGCTCCACACAACAGTAAGCACAAAAGATGGTAATGTAATTGAGGTTCAGATAAGAACCAAGCGAATGGATGATGTTGCCGAAAATGGATATGCGTCTCATACACTTTACAAAGGAGTTAAAAGTGAGCAGGGTTTGGCAATGTGGCTGACAGGTGTTAAGAAACTGCTTGAAGGTGGTGGGCTTACAGAGTATGCTGATAATGCCGAATTTTCAATAAACGAGATATTTGTATTTACTCCCGATGGCGATTTAAGAAGACTTTCTGCAGACTCCTGTGTGCTTGACTTTGCTTTTGACATTCATACAACCTTAGGGTTAAAATGTTCCGGAGCTAAGGTTAACGGAAAACCTGCATCAATCAGAGAGAGGCTAAAAACCGGTGATGTGGTTGAGATAATGAGCTCCAAAAACCAGAAACCTTCAAGAGACTGGCTCAATTATGTGGTCTCTTCAAAAGCCCGGGCAAAAATTAAACAGAAACTCAAAGAGGAGACAGGTAAGAGAGCAGAAGAGGGTAAGGAGTTGTTGGAGAGGAGAATGTCAAATTGGAAAATTGATTATAATGACGATACTCTTGGGTTTTTACTGAAAAACTACAAATTCAAAACAGCATCTGAGTTTTATGTTGCTCTGGCAGAGGAGAAGATAGATATTTCTGAAATAAAGGGATTACTGACAGCCAAAGAGGAGGCTGCGGATTCAAAAGATCAGGCTCCGCTCTCGGGTTACGTTATGAAACCCGAAAAAAGCATCAAACATGGTGAGTCGGATTATCTGATCATTGACGAAAAGGTAAACAATGTAGGTTTTAAACTGGCAAAGTGCTGTAACCCGATTATGGGTGACGAGGTCTTTGGTTTTGTGACCATTAAAGAGGGCATAAAAATTCACAGAATGAGTTGTCCCAATGCCTCCCGATTAATTAACAACTATCCATACAGAGTACAAAGGGTTAAATGGAGAGAGAGTTCAACAGGTCATAGTTTTCAGGCAGCCCTTAGAATCAGTGGTTATGAAGAGGTGGGAGCAGGTCAGCATATACTTGAGATAATTAATTCTTTGAATATCTCATTAAGACATTTTTCTATTACCGAACAGAAGGGAAAACTAGAGGCAAAGCTTCAGGTTGCGGTTTCAAATAACCAGCAGCTTGACAAACTCATATTCAATTTAAAAAAGATTAAAGGGGTGAAATCTGTAAGCAGGATTTCAAATTTATAACTCAAAGAGAAAGATGCAGGACAAAAATATCAGGATAAAAGGGGCAAGATTAAATAATTTAAAAAATTTAAACATTGACATACCGAGAGACAAACTGGTAGTGATTACCGGTATTTCAGGCTCCGGAAAATCAAGTCTTGCATTTGATACAATCTTTGCCGAAGGGCAGAGAAGGTTTGTTGAAAGCCTCTCATCTTTTGCCAGACAGTTTCTTGGAAGAATGTCAAAGCCCGATGTTGATGAAATAACCGGTATCCCTCCTGCAATTGCAATTGAGCAAAAGGTAAACACAAGAAATCCAAGGTCAACCGTAGGCACAACAACAGAGATATATGACTACCTGAGATTGCTCTATTCCAGAGTTGGAAAAACCTACTCTCCGGTAAGCGGCGGGGAGGTGAAAAGAGATTCGCCTGCAGATGTAATCAACTATATAAAAGGGCTACCTGTTAATGAACCACTGTTTATTCTCGCTCCTATAGGATGGAAAGATAAAGGGAGGCTCACAGAGAGATTGCTTGAGCTTAAAGAGGATGGTTTTACCAGACTTTATGCCAATGGAGAGATTGTAAGAATTGAGACTGCACTTACCGGTGACCTAGATGTTACCGGTGAAGTATTACTTCTTGTTGACAGGGTAATAAACCAGACTGATGAAGAGACAGAAAACAGACTCTACGACTCTCTTCAGACAGCATTTGCGGTCAATAAGTCCTCAGAAAATGAAAGAGAGACAATTTACATTGTATCAGGCAAAACAATTAAGAGCTTTTCAACACTTTTTGAGCGAGACGGTATTATTTTCGAAGAGCCATCCGATCTGCTGTTCAGTTACAATAACCCTCTTGGAGCATGCCAGGAGTGTTCGGGTTACGGCAAAATCCCCGGGATTGACGAAACTCTTGTGATTCCGGACCCAACTCTGAGTGTCTATCAGGAGGCAATAGCTTGCTGGCGTGGTGAGACAATGAAAAGTTACTATGAACAATTGGTTTCTTCATCTCATAAATTTGATTTTCATATACATAAGCCATACAAAAATTTATCGGATAGTGAGAAGCATCTTCTGTGGAGTGGAAACGAATATTTCACCGGTATCGATGACTTTTTTAAGATGGTAGAGAAGAATAGATACAAAATACAATATAAATATCTTCAGAGCAGATATACAGGTAAATCAATATGTAAATCCTGCATGGGTAAACGACTCAGAAAGGAGGCGATGTATGTAAAAGTGGGTGAGAGATCTATAACAGATCTTTTAGATATGAGCATTTCAGATCTTTATGAATTCATTACTGGATTAAAACTTGTTGAATACGAAGCAAAAATTGCTGAAAGACCTCTTAAGGAGATTATTAGTAGGTTGAGATGCCTTATATCGGTTGGACTTCCCTATTTAACCCTTAACCGCCCTTCAAATACCCTTAGCGGGGGAGAGAGTCAAAGGATAAACCTGGTAAATTCGATTGGAAGCAGCCTTGTGGGCTCGCTCTATATTCTGGATGAACCAAGTATAGGACTTCACCCAAGAGATACAGGAAGGCTTATAACTGTGCTTAAAGAGCTTCGAGACCTCGGTAATAGTGTACTTGTTGTAGAACACGATGAGGAGATAATGAGAGAGGCAGATCAACTGATTGATATCGGCCCGGAGGCAGGACGCTATGGGGGGGAATTGGTCTTTCAGGGGGGAGTTGATGAAATTTCATCAGCGGACAATGGGTCTAAAAGCCTTACATTGGCATATTTACAAGGGAGAGAGAAGATCAAAATTCCAAAATTAAGAAGAGAGTGGAGTAGCTTTATCAACATTACCGGAGCAGCAGAGCACAACCTAAAGGAGATTGATGTCAAGTTTCCCTTGAAGGTGTTTACAGCTGTAACAGGAGTGAGCGGATCGGGAAAATCTACCCTTGTCAGAGATATTTTTTACCCGGCTCTAAACAGGAAAATTAACCAGTTTGGTGAGAAACCCGGCATTCATAAAGAGATTTCGGGCGATATCTCAAAAATTACATCGGTTGAATATATTGACCAGAATCCAATTGGAAAATCTACGAGATCAAACCCAGCTACATACCTTAAGGTTTACGACGAAATCAGAAGACTTTACTCTGAGCAGCCTTATGCAAAGGCAAACAGCTACGGCCATTCACATTTTTCCTTCAATATCGATGGAGGCAGATGCCCTGAATGTCAGGGTGATGGAGTAATAAACATTGAGATGCAATTCATGGCTGATGTGCAGATGGTTTGCGAATCTTGTTCTGGTAAAAGGTTTAAGCAGGATATTCTTGAGGTGAGGTACAAGGAGAAAAATATAAACGACATTCTTAATATGAGTGTTTTGGAGGCAATTGAGTTTTTCTCATCACAAAAGGAGGCTGCAGCTCAAAGAATTGCAGAAAAGCTTGAGCCTCTAAGGGCCGTAGGTCTTTCGTATGTTCAGCTTGGGCAGAGCAGCAGCACACTTTCGGGCGGTGAAAGCCAACGGGTTAAACTAGCCTCATTCCTAGGTAAAGATTCCGGCAACGAGTCAATTCTATTCATCTTTGATGAACCTACTACCGGCCTCCATTTTCACGACATAAAAAAGCTGCTTGATTCATTTAATGCCCTCATTGCAAGGGGTCACACA
>PHDA01000037.1 GCA_002842465.1 Bacteroidetes bacterium HGW-Bacteroidetes-7 | reverse complement strand
AAACATTGAAAGCAAATCACAACTCGGACACTCAGGAACAGCAAGAATAGAGGCTGTGTGCGGTATGTCAAAGATAAAACATTGAAAGCAAATCACAACCTGTTGATGATAGATATTCTCCGAAAGAATGCTGTGTGCGGTATGTCAAAGATAAAACATTGAAAGCAAATCACAACTGGCCCTGATCATATCCTGCCACACCTCTGCTGTGTGCGGTATGTCAAAGATAAAACATTGAAAGCAAATCACAACGCAAAGAATCAAGTTCATCCTTTAGCATTTGCTGTGTGCGGTATGTCAAAGATAAAACATTGAAAGCAAATCACAACAGAGGTTGGTGTGCGCAAAAAGCAACTTGGCTGTGTGCGGTATGTCAAAGATAAAACATTGAAAGCAAATCACAACTGCTTTTAGTTCGTACTGAATTTTGATTAAGCTGTGTGCGGTATGTCAAAGATAAAACATTGAAAGCAAATCACAACCATCAGCTCAGTGGCGTAATCGTCGCGTAGGCTGTGTGCGGTATGTCAAAGATAAAACATTGAAAGCAAATCACAACCTTTACAAATAGGCAGCTGTCTAAATCCCTGCTGTGTGCGGTATGTCAAAGATAAAACATTGAAAGCAAATCACAACGCAAAAAGGAATGGAACATACTTTCAGCATGCTGTGTGCGGTATGTCAAAGATAAAACATTGAAAGCAAATCACAACACAATAGCTTCATGTTGAAGTCCTCCAACGCTGTGTGCGGTATGTCAAAGATAAAACATTGAAAGCAAATCACAACTAAAATATTGTTGGTTTAATTATTCGTAGGCTGTGTGCGGTATGTCAAAGATAAAACATTGAAAGCAAATCACAACCAGACCGAAATTGTTAACTGTAAATTCATTGCTGTGTGCGGTATGTCAAAGATAAAACATTGAAAGCAAATCACAACTCATTTGTGATCAGGGCCTTAAAGATGTGGCTGTGTGCGGTATGTCAAAGATAAAACATTGAAAGCAAATCACAACGCAAAAACGTTTGTATTACGTGCGCCATCGCTGTGTGCGGTATGTCAAAGATAAAACATTGAAAGCAAATCACAACCCTCTGCGCATCTGCGCTGTTACCTTAATGCTGTGTGCGGTATGTCAAAGATAAAACATTGAAAGCAAATCACAACAGGTCGTCAAGTCTTATCCTTGAGCCAAAGCTGTGTGCGGTATGTCAAAGATAAAACATTGAAAGCAAATCACAACAAATAGGCTCAGAGTAAACTGTGTTATACGCTGTGTGCGGTATGTCAAAGATAAAATATTGAAATATGATTAGTTCGCGAAATAGAATGTTTACATATCCTCTAACGAAAGTCCTTTATACTCAACGGAAAATTCAGGATACCTTGCAACAATATCTTTCGCCTTATATTCTAACTCTCCTAAGCGAACACGCTTAGTATTGCGTTTTACTTCACAAAAGACAAGGCGTTTCTCAATATCATTGATGGCAACTATGTCTATTTCGTTTTCTCCTTTAGAGTTCCAATAACCTTGAATTTCAGAAAATTCTTTCGTTTCAATCATCATTTTACGGAAGTATTTTTCTAAAATAATTCCACTGTACGTTTCGTAATCTCTTTCTACAATATCACGAATATAATAAAAGCTGCCAATCTCTACTGCACTGCGGTATTTGTATATAAAACGAAACCAGAAATTTAGGAAGCAGTCCTCGATTTTATATTTATTAGACCTACTACCCTCTTTTGACCCGAAAGGACGATTCCGCTTAATTATATCATACTCCTTTTCCAACCTGTCAAGGTAACCACCTACATCCATATTCAAAGTGCTTTCTATCTGCCCTCTCTCTGTTTTGGAAGATGCTATGAGCGATAGAATAGAAAAGTAATTACCATAGTCTTTTCCGAATTCATCAATTAAAACATCCCTGCCTTCTTCCAAAAAGAATGATCCCTCGGTAAATAATGTGTCAAGAATTTTCTTCTTTGTAAATGCTTTTCTGTTAATAAGCTGTTCAATGTATTTTGCCACACCACCTGTTATCATATAAAAAGCCAACAAATCCTCTTTGGTATAATTGGGGTTATAGTCAGACAATATCTCTTTAATCGTTTTTATGTCAAATGCTTTGACCAGAATACGCGACGTAGCTCTACCAAAAAGAGGCTCTTTCGTATTCTCGAAAATACGCTTCATCATAGAGTAAATAGAGCCACAAAGTACAAGATTTATTTTTGAATTTTCTTTTGTTGAATCCCAAATGTTCTGCATGTCGCTAAATACAGAAGGATTAACAGTGTGAAATTCCTGAAACTCATCAATAACCAGAGTGAAATCCATGCGTTGTGACAATTGCATGATAGTCTTAAACAGTTGGGAAAAGCTAGAGAAGCTACCAATAGGAATTCCTAATTTTTCACTAATTTCTTGTGAAAACTCTTCACAAAGCAACACTTCGTTCTTTTTTGCCACGAAAAAATACAAGAAAGTTGTAGAGCTAAATGCATTCTTCAAGAGTGTTGTCTTGCCAATACGCCTACGTCCAACCATCATTGTCATTTGTGCTGCTTCTAAAGAAGCCTGCTCTATGCTTTTTAAAGTTGCAATCTCGGATATTCTATTATAAAATTTCATCTCTACATATTATTATCGTAACGGGCATTACCGTAACGGGCATTACTATAACACAAATGTAGGAATTATTTTTGAACCAACAGAAAGTAAAACCAAAAACACAAGATTCACTATCCGTACAAAATCCCTCATAAGTGGTTCTTAAATTGGTCTATTAGGACCTAGTCCCACATCGCTTCCTTAATAAAACTCAATTTTTCTTCTTTACATACAGGACATGTGAATTTTTTGCGTAACAGTTGGTATTTCTTATTAAACTGGAAACTCCAACTAAAGACTTCTTCCATATCATTATTGAAATCAACTACTTCACCATAGGGATGTACAACCCTCCTACATTTGGGACACTTGAGAACTTTATTATATAGATTTCTTGTAAATATAGTTTGACAATGGAAGCAGGGCGTAGGCACATTACATACTTCATCCCAATCGCTAAAACCGCATCCTGCATAAAGGCTTGAGAAATTTGAGTTGCACTTACAGACTGGTCTAATTACAGATCCCATAATATACTGGTTTATTTAATTGAATTAATTTTTAACTATTAATAATTGTTATTCTGTGCCAGCAGATGGTCAAGATACTCTTCAGTTTCCCGTCTGGTCATTGCCATTATTCCCTGCATCGCCAATATCCACTCTTCCCTGCTGCACTCCTGAAGCTGCTTGTTGTTCTCCTGTTCCCACTTCTGGATTCTTCTCTTTACCTCTTCGTTTCTGCTGTTTTCCACTGTCATGACATTTAAGTTTATTATTAGATATTGAATTTATATTCGACAAACTTACATGTAGTTTGTGACAACTTATGTCAATACTCTTTAATTCAATAACTGAATTCAAATGTTGAAAGATGGTAAGTTCGGGAAATTTTCCACTTACTGGTAGTGAAACAGAACAACCCTAATTGATAATAAGCCAGTTAGGGTTATTTGTTTGTGATTTGCGCCATTTTTGTGCCAAAATTTTTTTGACAGGAAATTTTTGACGAAATTTATATCCGTATTTATCTTTTTTTTAATTAACATTAGTTTGAAAACAAATGGTTTAGTTTAATGATACTAAATCCGCTTTTCAGAGGGTCCGACACTCTACTAATTTTACTTTTACATGTTTAATCAAATAATAAACAAAATCACATTAGTATCATCAGTATTTGTTTTTATCTCCTGCAATGTTAACAAATCTCATGATGGATATATACAAGACGATATTGTAGATATCACCGGGGCAGTTAATTCCAGAGAGAAAATCAAACTTTCTGAAATAGTGGATAGTATTTCATTTATAATACTTGAAACAAATGACCGGAGCACGATAGGCACCATTAAAACCGTTTTTAAGAGTGATTATATTTTTAACTATAATATCTGTTTCGATAAAAATGGGAAATATCAAAATAGTGTAGGGACTAAAGGACGCGGCCCTTTTGAGGAGCCGTTTGGTGTTACTAAAGTAGCACGGATTAATGATTGCTACTATAGCTTAGGCAGTAAATTTATTGAGTATGGATTAGATGGAAAACCTACCGGTAATGTAAGAGTACTACATGGAGGGAAAGAAAACACTATAGCGGAAGGCCGCTTTTCTAGAATCTCCGAATTTTTTCAACAGGGTAAAACCTTATTGCTGTATTCTTTTCCAGATACTCTCTTCTTTTTTAATACTGATTTCGATTTAGCAAACTCTGCTTCTGTTGCCGAACCAATTAATATCGACCATTATACACCTTCTCCTAAAGGTAGGTTAACACGTTTTATGACAGATTATAATGATACTACGGTTTTCTACAACTATATCAATGACACAATTTATCATATTGCAGAGGAAAGAATCACCCCTTCCAGAGTAGTCAAGATAGATCTGGAATACAGAATCCATAAGGACTATTTTTATAAATTTAAAGAGTTATTAATAGACGCTGAAAGAGCATGGTCTGCCGGTAGGCTGGATCAATGCAGGTTGGTAAAGATCTCCGATAACAGGCCGTTATGTATGGCAGTATATGAGACATCCCGATATCTTTTTTTTATCATGACAACGGTTATCAATTTCCCCAATCAAAGGGGAATAGAGAAAGGAGACATTTATGTAATCTATCACGATAAAAGCAAAGGAATCACCAGAGGGAGCCTAGCAAATGGTTTTTATGACGACATTCTAGGGATGGAGCATTTTATGCCTCTCTATGGGGCTTTTGATGATAAGATTGTAAAAATAGTTTGGCCTTATGAAATATTTGACCATATCAAAAAGTGCAGAGAAAATAATGTCGTTGAGAACCCTCTTTTGCTTGATATCTCAAAAAATATTAAAGAGAATGGTAATCCAATCTTAATACTTGGGCATTTAAAAAGATAACCAGCAAATCGAGCTATTTTAAAAAAAATATGTATATCTTCAATTACAGGCTGAATATTCTCAAGGCTAAGATATTACTAACTTTTTATGCAGAAATGAACATGCCCCTCGTTACGAATTTCAAATACTGATTTTAATCGCCATCTATATGAAAAAGCTTATATTTTACTTGGTTTTCGTTTTCACCCTAAGTTGTTCCAAGGATAACAGCAATATTATTATTGTTAATACTATTAAGAACTATCCTTTGCTGGACTTAAAATTAAGTGATGTTGCCGACATTACTTATATTCCACTGAAATTTAACAAAGATTCGATTATGTTTATTAATGATGATATCAGTAAAAACATATACGTTTCAAAAGATAAAATAATTATTGGAGATAGGAACCGCATTGATTCAAAATTATTTGTTTACGATCATAGGGGAAATCTATTATATCAGATAGGTCGTAGAGGGAGAGGCCCTGGTGAGTTTCTCGATTTTTTCCTTTTTACAGCTGATACCATTTCTAATGAGGTTGTTATATATAATCGTAACAACTTAAGTTTCATGATATATGACATTAATGGCAATCATAAGTATGACAAACAATTATTGAAAGGCAATTCAGATTTTTACCAAATTGAGAATATTGGCAGTGATTATATTATTGGCTATAATTACCGCTCTAGCTATATAGCTCCAAATGTTTCAAAAAATCCATTAGGAGTAGATGTTATAAAAGGTAATGGTAAATCTTTGGTGGCTTTTGAAAGAAAATCTCTTTCTATCAGAGAAATAAAAGATATTTATTACTCAAGACCATATATAAGTGACAATATGCCGGGATTGATTTGGCAAATGACAACAACTTCGAATGGTACCTATATTACAAGTTTTAGGTGTGATACGATTTTCTTGGTAGGGAAAGATTTAAGTGTAACACCAAAATTTGTTGACGTAACTGAATATGGACACGAGGAGATTACAATTTTTCCTACTATGGAGACAACAAAATACGTTTTTTTTAGTACTGAAATGAAATATGGGAAAAGTGGAAAACTCAGACATTTTGCATATGATAAATCAAGTAATAGTATTTTCAGGATTAATAATAATGCATCGGAAGATATCAATAAATGTAATTTTAGACTAGCATTAATTAGTAATGAAATAGTATTGAATCAGTTTACTTTAACTCAAAATCACAATTATGCTGCAATTTTACTTACCCCAGTATTTTTGAAAAAGCATTACGAATTATTAAATAATGATTTAAAAACAATTTCCGACAGATTGAGAGAGGATGACAATCCGGTTTTGATGCTTATGAAATTTAGGTAACTTTTAAATGGATTTGTATCTTTCTTCACCGCAAGTATTGTTTTATAAACAATTTTAGCAAATCTATATCAATCATTATTAATCATTTGGAAATTGTTTTTCAACTTCAAAATCAACTCAAGATCCTTCAGAAAAAGTTCGGAAAATTGTCCTCTTTGGGGTACAGAAACGAAAGAAACAGATTTTTCACTGCTTCTTCTTTTTTTTACATGTTGGTTTCCCGAAATATATATTATATAATCTTGTGCTCTAAACTGCCCTTGGGTTTCTTGTTTCCGGTCTAGGACTAGAACCTGGGACTGGGATATTAATTAAAAAATATTTGATGTATTGCATTTTTGTTATATATTTGTAGCGTTAATCAAGCAAGATGAAAGTATGAAATGGAACGAACTGCGAAGAATTGCCGAAAAAAAAGGGTGGATATTATTCAGGAATGGGGCGAATCATGATATTTACAAACACCCCGAAAAGGATGAAGTATTACAAATTGGCAGACATGGAAAAGAAGAAATAAAAAACGGGACATTTAATAAACTAAAGAAACAAATAGGATTCTAAGCCTATCTATAAAAATCGGTTATATGAAAACAATTGCACTAATAGAACAAGGAAGTGACGGGACATTTAGCGTGTTCACACCATATTTAAAAAGCACCATCTTAGGCGAGGGTAAAACCGTTGCAGAGGCAAAGGTTGATTTTGAAAATTCTTTAAAAGAAGTAAAGGAGGCTTTCGCTGAGACTGAGGAAAAGTTACCTAAGGAATTACAAAACTTGACATTTGAGTACAAGTATGATTTAGCTTCATTTTTCAATCACTATTCATTTATAAACATGAGCAAGTTTGCAAAATTGGCAGGAATAAATCCCTCTCTAATGAGACAGTATAAAGGAGGGCAGTACATAAGTGAAAAGCAGATGACAAAGATAGAAAGAACTCTGCATGAGATTGGTTATGAGTTTTCTAATTTAAGTCTTGTTTGATTAACACCACAATTTTTTAAATTGGAAAACGGCGACCTCTTTTTTAATAAAGGAGGTCGTTCTGCTTTTGTACCGTCGCTTGCAGTATGTGAGGCAAGCTCCTATAGTTTGAAAAAGATGGTTTTGTCGAATCAATCTATATTCTATTTTGAGGGATCCGACATAAATCAGAAGAAGCTACTGCACTGGTTTAAACAGCAGCAGTTCGGAGATTTTTGAAACTGTTCTTTTATCTACTTTGTATGAAAAGGGCTTGTCAATTTCAACAGGTAATTTGGTGAAAAATGAGGCTATTTCATTTTTCGCATCCTGCATAAAGACAAATGAGCCTTCTCCAAAACCAAAAAAATTGCCATAGCTTGAAATTGTCTTTACAAAGCGTCCGTCATTCTCATATAACCTGAGCGCAAAGAGGAATCGTTTGCCTGTGGAATAAAGATCATCTTCAAGTGCAGAATAATTTCGTTTATCTTCAAATTCGGGATCAAACTGAAGGTAGCGATCTCCATTTGGTCCCCAATCAACAGGACATCTGTTTGTAATATCACTTGCAATAAACATATTCCAAAAATTCCATCTCTGGTTTGGTTTGGGGAAATCTCTTTTACCGGCATCATAAACACCCTTCTGATAATATTTCATTTGCAAAAAAGGAGATTCCCGCTTCATCTTCTCCAGTATTGCAGTTTTTTCGGCATCGTAAACCGGCCTGGGAGGAAAGGTGCAAGCTAATTGCAGAGGGATTTGATCTTCCCTGTCTACTTTTTTATTTCTGAGTGCAGTTCTCAATTCATATTCCTCAACCAATTCCGATAGCCGGGTCTTAGCATCATTAAAAACTTTGTAAGTTAATTTTCCTCCTTTTTCCACAGCAACACCGGATAAAAAAGTGGGATAAACCCCTTGCTGAACATAAACGACACCATGATAACCAGATCCGAGCAGGTAGCCCCATTTGGATATTGTTTTAACAAATTCGCCATTGAATTCATATAATTCCAGGGTAAATGTCAGATTGTTTTCTGAACCTGTCAGGTCGTCTCTTACGTGATAGGGGCGTTTATTATGGTCAGGAACAATATTCACAACCACATATCTGTCTCCATTTACACCCCAGTCAATTGGTTTTTTGGTAGATACATCCATTGCATCCTGAAAATCCGAGAGCGTCCATGTCTCATATTTTGCCGGAATTGGTTTGCTTTGCTTTACCGACCAAGCTTTTACCTTGTAGTATTTTGTATAAAGAGATGGCAGGTTGCCACTTCTCTTTGCCAATGTGAGCATTATCTGAGCCGTTTCATTAATTGGTTGTCCAAACAGAGAGAGCGAGAATATACTTATTACCAACAAACTAAAAACTTTTTTCATAGCATCTTGCCTTATTTTACCGCAATTTACAATTTTTTTTTCTACACATGTTCGCAATTTTACGAACTGTCGGAACCCCTAAACGGAGGATAGTGCTTCTTTAGACAAATTTAATAAATCTACCCCTATAATTATCAAATATTTATGCCGATTATAGGGGATACGACATACAAACGAATTCTGAGTGTGATATTTACAAGATTATTATTACCTTCAACGAATAAAATTCACACTATATGATGGCAAATAATATTTCAAAATTTGTACGCATTATTTTTAGGGCATCTAAATTCTTTTTACTTCCCGTTGCTATCCTGACAACAGTAATTGGATGCAACAAGGATTTGGAGACTGAGGATTCTTATCAACTTGAATTCATAACTGAAGACTATAAACCTTTAAATTATATAGAGAATGGTTCGTTAAAGGGGCTAGGTCCCGATTTACTCAAAGAGATTTGCAATGATATTGGTATTTCATATTCTTCGGAAGTTCTTTCATGGGACCAAGCTTATGCAAAAGCTCTTACGAATGAACATGCCGTGTTATATTCCACTGTTCTTAATGCCGAAAGAAAATCATTGTTCAAATGGGCAGGGCCTTATGCCTCTTTAGACTGGAATTTTTATTCCTCATCACAGAATCCTGTTGAGCTGAAATCACTTGACGATGCACGTAATGTTACCGGAATAGGAGTTCTGCGCGACTATGCAATAACACAGCATCTTGTTAGCGAAGGGTTTAGCAATCTTGTTTATTGCGAGAATAACCAGGATGCCTTGAGCAAGCTACTTTCGGGAGAAATCACACTGTTCCCTTCAGACAAAATCACTGCTGAGGCTGCTCTCACTGCCATCGGTAAATCTATTTACAATATTACCAACAAACTGACCATTCGCACCGATCTGGTGTACTTTGCATTTAATAATGCAGTTCCCGATAAGGTAGTTGAAGAATTCCAAAAGGGAATTGATAAATCTAAGCAAAACGGGGTCTTAAAACAGCTATACCAAATTTATATGCAGTCGGCCAATCCGCCCGATATAATTCAGGTTTATACAGAGCAGTATCCGCCATTGACCTACCGAAACAATACAGGAGATATCACAGGATTCGGGACTGATGTGGTTTTGGAAATTATGAAACGAAATCAATCCTTTTATCCAATCAGAGTATCGCTTTGGAGCAATGCTTATGAACTGGCTCTGCTCAATCCCAATTTCTGTCTGTTCACAATGGATCGCACCAGCCAACGGGAAAACCTATTTCAATGGGTGGGACCAATAGGCAGTAATGTTACCTACTTTTATGTTCGGGCCGGTTCGGGTATCACTATCAAATCGATTGATGAAGCGCGCGCCCTGGGTTCTGTGGGCACTGTCAGTTCGTGGTTTTCTGACCAGCATCTCAGAGGTTTGGGATTTACGAATCTTGTAACCGCAAGCGATCCTGAATTAATGACCAGAAAGCTAATGAATGGAGAAATTGATGCTTTTGTGTGCACTAATATTACATTTCCTTCAATACTCAGGTCCCTGAATTACCAGTATAATCAGGTGGAACCTGCATATCAACTTATGTCATCTGATTTTTACATTGCATTTTCAAAAAACACCCCCGCAGCCACTGTATTTAAATGGCAGCAGGCGCTTGATGCAGCTAAGCAGGATGGAACTTATGATTCTATATCCGGGAAATGGTTTAATTAGTAATTAAAACGCCGCTATTCTGTCGTACATACGGCGGAAGGCCTCCCATGGTGTGCGGTCGCCGGTATTTTGGTCAACAGGGGTTCTTCCGTAAAAGCCATCCAGGAACACTCCGGTGCTTGACCATACTGTGTGTAATACTCCTCGGAATCTCTCTATCATCACCTTTGCCGAATTCTGGCGGAACCTAACCATATCCTCCGCCTGCATAACCGCAGTACGTGGATTTCTAAAAGGGCAAGTCATTACATCAAGCCCCTTCATTGCAAAAAGAGCTGCGGTAAGATCGGCTCTCTCGTAGTGCCAGTCGCAGATTGTCACATCTTTTGGTATCATATCAATAGCCCTGTGGGTATTGTTGTAGCTCCCTTCCCATCTGCCAAGGCCTATTGTTCTTCCATCAAGCAATCTGTCTCCCCACATCCACATCTTCCTCCCTTTAGAGGCCAAATGGTTACGTATTGTCGTCACCTCCCCGGCAAATAACTCTGCCTTATCCTTTCCTGCGCACCTTGGACACTTGTCGTTACCAATATCAAACACTTCGTCCATACCGGCATGAAATATATCCGACTCAAACACTTCGCAGATCTCATCCACCACATCAAACACAACATTGTGAACATCCGGATGGTTTGGGCAATAACTTCGCATATTAAAGCCATTCATTGGCAATCTTGCCGGATCGTTACCAAACTCCATAGGGGTCTCCTCGAATTGGGGATAAACCTTAAGTAACTTCCCTAAGCCGTTGCGTCCCGATTGGTGGCCAAGAAGGTCAATCAGCGGAATCATCTTAATATCGTGCTTCCGGCACATTTTTAAAATCTTTTTTACCTCCCTTTTAGAGAGTGCTAGAGTGTCGATAAGTTCAGGTCTGCTTTTCCATTTATACTTGTACTCAACCCTTAATACCAATGTGTTAACACCTCTTGGGGCAAGCTCGGTATCAATAAACCGGACAAATTCATCAACCCTGTCGGGGGTTGGCAAAGCGATACAGAACCCTCTTATAGGAAGAAGAGAGTCCATTTTAGCCCTGTTTGGCTCATTTAAATTATTTGCTGACAGGTAATTTGGAATGGCAAATGCCATAACAAGGAGCAGAATCATAACTTTGATAAAAGTTTTCATAGCTCGTTTTTTGAGATTTCTACCTGCAATTTAATATCAAAAATTCATTATACTGCATAAAACCCCCAAATGTGTGAGAAATGATTTTGTCGTATGAAACTCTGTGAATAATATATAATTCTTACGGAATTGTATAAGTTTTTCGATTTGTTTTTGATGAACTTTATTGGATACATCAATAATCTGAATTAGAGGACTATAATATGGTAGTAGTTAAGAAAGAGGGCATAATTCTGGAGAAGAGCTCCAATGAATTTGAGAATGAGGGTGTGCTTAACCCTGCTGTAATACGTGTAGGGGATAGTGTTCATATATTCTACCGGGCTGTAAGTACCGGGAACTACTCCAGTATTGGCTACTGCAGATTAGATGGGCCGTTAACTTTAGTGGAGAGATGGGACAGGCCAATAATGGCGGCGGAGTTTGATTATGAGGCACATGGGGTTGAAGATGCACGAATAGTGTCAATCGACAACACCTACTATATGACATATACTGCATACGATGGAATAAATGCACGAGGAGCATTGGCGACATCTAAAAATCTTGTAAATTTCACAAAAAAGGGGATAATAGTACCGCCCATAACCTACTCCGAGTTTGTTGATATTGCAGAAAATGATGGTGACATAAATATAAAATATTATCGTAACCATAAATTCTATTATCAGGAGGCAGATCCGGAGAAGAAGATGATGCTATGGGATAAAAACCTTATTTTCTTCCCAAGAAAAATTGACGGCAAATTTGTTTTTCTTCACAGAATAAGGCCGGGAATACAGCTCGTTAGTGTCAAAAGCCTGGATGAGTTAACAATGGAATTCTGGAGGGACTATTTTCACAATTTTCACGAATTTATTGTTCTCGACCCCTTCTATTCACACGAATATTCCTATGTTGGAGGCGGTTGTCCTCCCATTGAAACAGAATTTGGATGGCTTCTAATATATCACGGGGTAGAGAAGACCCAGAGAGGATTAGTTTACTCTGCGTGTGCAGCGCTACTAGATATAGACAATCCAACAAAAGTGATATCGCGACTGCCTTACGCTCTATTTTCACCTGAATATGATTGGGAGCTTGTAGGTGAAGTGAATAATGTAGTCTTTCCTACCGGTGCAGTTGTCTTTGGTGATACACTCTTTATCTATTACGGAGCAGCAGACGAACAGATTGCCTGTGCTTCATTAAACATGCCGTCTTTGCTGAAAGAGTTGGTAGAGAATAACGACGAAGTAGATAAATCAATAGGGAAGACTCCGGAGATACTTGTCCTGACATCATACCCTCCACGAGTATGTGGAATTGCTACATACTCTCAGGATCTGATATGTGCAATAACCAATAAATTTGGAAAATCTTTTACAATTAAGGTTTGTGCCCTTGAAACTCCTTTTGAAAAACATAGCTATTCGGACGAAGTTGAATATATCCTTAACACTAGCGATCATAAGGATTACTCAAAGCTTAAAGATCTAATTAACAATAATGATCTTATAAAGGGAATTCTTATTCAGCATGAGTTTGGTCTGTTTCAAAATGCAGATGGTCTGTTTCAAAAATTTTTATCCTCGCTCAAAAAACCTGTTATTGTGGTTTTCCACACAGTAATTCCAAATCCGGACAGCTTCTTAAGAATAAAAGTGAAAAACATCATTGATGCTGTTGACTCAATTATTGTGATGACAAATAACTCTGCAAATATTCTGATTAATGAGTATGATACTAAAAAGAGCAAATTATCTGTAATACCTCACGGAACGCACCTGGTACCTTTCTCAGATAGAAATTTTCTTAAAAACAAATACAAATTAAAGGGTAAAAAAGTTCTTACAACCTTTGGACTGCTTAGCTCAGGAAAGAGCATAGAGACAACACTGGATGCACTTCCAGCTATAATAAAAAAATACCCGGAGGTCCTCTTCATTGTAATTGGCAAAACACATCCGACAATTATTAAATCTGATGGAGAGAAATATAGAGAGATGCTGGAAGCAAAAGTATCAGACTTAAAAATTGGTAAACATGTTCTGTTTATTAATCAATTCATGGCTCTTCCGGAGCTTCTTGATTATCTACAACTTACAGATATTTACCTCTTTACAACAAGCAATCCATTCCAGGCAGTAAGTGGCACATTTGCTTATGCTATGAGTTGTGGCTGTCCAATTATATCAACTCCAATTCCTCACGCAACAGAGGTGATGTCTAAGGATACCGGAATAATAATTGATTTTGGGAGCTCCCGTCAGTTAGCAGAGGGTGTTATACATCTTTTAAGTGATGAGCCTTTAAGATTGAAAATGAGCTTGAACGCTGTTGAAAAAATCATCTCGACTTCCTGGGAGAATTCAGCAATTGCGCATACAGAGCTATTCAAAAAGATCATTCAGGATGATTTCCCTCTAAAGTATAATCTACCTTTAGTAACCCTACAGTATATTAAAGAGATGACAACCGATACCGGTATTATTCAATTTGCAAGGATAAACCAACCGGATATTGGCTCCGGCTACACTCTTGACGATAACGCAAGAGCATTAATAGCGGTTTGTATGCACTACAAACAGACTTCAGATCCGCAGGATTTACCTCTTTTAAAAACATATCTGAATTTCATTGACTTCTGCCAACAACCAAACGGAACCTTTCTGAACTATGTAGATAAGGAGGGCCATTTTACAGAACAAAACAAAATAAACCTCGACGATGCTAATGGAAGAGCTATTTGGGCATTAGGTTACTTTATCTCAGAGAGTTCCATCCTTCCGGAAAAATTGGTATCAAAGGCTATAAAAATTATAAAGCGAGCTATCCCTAACACAAAAGAGATCTACTCCAGCAGAGCGATGGCTTTTATTATCAAGGGCCTCTACTTTTACAATATGCAGTCGCATGACAAAAAAAATATAACCCTGCTGAAAGTTTTTGCAGACAGGCTTCTGGAGATGTTTAAGCACGAATCCTCAAATGACTGGGTATGGTTTGAAGACTATCTTACATACGCCAACAGCTCGCTTCCGGAAAGTATGTTATATGCGTGGTTTGCAACTGAAGAGGAGATCTATAAAACTGTATCTATTAAATCCTTTAAATTTCTTCTTTCCAAAACTTTTAAGAAAAACAGAATAGTGGTTATATCAAACAGGGGCTGGTTAAAAAAGGGGGAAGTTCCGGGAGATTATGGAGAGCAACCTATTGACGTTGCCTACACAATAATGGCTTTAAGCACATTCTACGACCAATTTAAAGATGAAAAGTGTTTAAAAAAGATATCTATCGCCTTTAACTGGTTTCTTGGGGAGAACCGCTTAAACCAGATTATCTACAACCCGTGCACAGGCGGGTGTTATGACGGACTTGAGGAGACTAACGTAAACCTGAATCAGGGGGCAGAGTCAGCAATAAGCTACCTGCTTGCAAGACTCACTATTGGAAAGTATTTTCCCGGTGGTGCAAATAATTAAGAGAGATATCCATCAATAACACAAAAGGAAAGCAGGTATTACTACCTGCTTTTTTATAAGTTATGATTCAAATAATGATTAACGTAACTCAAATATTACCTGAAGTATGAAGTCATGATTGGCATTTTTCCATTCAGGATCGTCAAATTGAGAAAGAAGAGCTGTAACTCGGAGCAGCTCATTTTTAATTGATGCCAGCCCTTTGGCAGCTTCGGTTTCATTTGATTTTTCGGTTGTTACCTCAGTTGATCTTCCATAGGCCACAATGATGAGTGGTTCGCAGCGAGGAGTGTCAAAAACATCTTTAATATCTACTACTTCTGCCCGTTTTATCTCTCCCTTTTCTGACTTAATCTTAACATAGAACTCTCCGCGTGTACTTGACTTTTTCGCATCTTCGGGGTAGATCATTTGGGGAGCAACAAATTTTGGAATTTTGGTTGTAAGTGATTTAGGGAACTCTTCGTTTGCTTGTACCTTTTTTGCATACAGATAATTAACATTGGTTATATTCTCTTTTTGAAGGATATCTTTTAGCATATTCAATGCCTCAATCGGAGTCTTACCTGATGTTTGTACCTCAGCTATAATTGGTTCATTTGAAGCGGATTTATGTTTTTCAATATGCTTTTTTAGTAAATATTCCACTTCATTACTGTTTGTAACAAATTCATTGTTAACCATAATGAGCCCTGAATCGTTAATTTTTATAGATAATACCCCATCTCTCAGTTTTATATATTCATTAGTTTTACGTTCAGCAGAAATATTTTTTATTCCATTGCTCTTTAAAGCATCCTGAAGTGATTTAAGTTGATCGGAATTTACAGTTTGCAAATCACCCTCCTCAAACTTTATAAAAAAATGAATTGAATCTTTGGGATATTTCATTTTTGAGACAATATCTTTTATCACTTGATCAATGTTATTTTGGTTTGCCTCATTAATGTTTTTATCGCTTGTATAAGAGGACCATTGACCCAAACTATATGTGCCGTTTTTCATAATTGTAACAGGCACAATCTGGTCTCTGTTAACTTTTGTGTCTCTTTGCGGTTCTTTTACTATTTCAGATTTTACTGATACATCTGGAAGAGATGTCACGCTTTCATTTGGCAATGAAACATCCGGAGAAGATGTTACGTACTCCGTTTTGGCAAATGCAGCTATTGCTATTGCCAGCAATGGTATTAATAACAATACCTTAATTGCTTTATTTGGATTTGATCGTTTTTTAAGCATCATTTTAATTCTTTTTTGAAAGTTTCCGCTGCACAGGTGATTCACTACCGGTATGGAAAAACTCTGCATGGTCCCTTTTGAGATTAATAAATATTGATATTTTCTTGCATCGATGCCATTTTGGAGTACATGATTATCGGCCTGATATTCATGAATTGTAATAAGCTCTTTTCGTAAAAGCCAGAATAACGGATTAAACCACTGAAAGATTGCCACAGTGTTGATAAACAACAGATCATAATTATGATTCAGCTGAATATGTGCTCTTTCGTGTTCAATAATAATCTCCCTGTTTGAATTGTAATCTTCCTCAGAAATTATAATGTTTCTGAACCAACTGAAAGGAATTACATCATTTTTGCTTATGTGTATATTCACATCTGACTTGGTCTCCTTGATGGAATATTTAATTATTCTAGATATTTGAAATACTCCATAAAGATTTTTTATGGAAATAATCGTCGCACCTGTTAGGAAGACAATAAGAGCAATAACTGGCATAAAATCTCTCCAGTCTTTTGCGTTATCAATTGAAGCCGAAAGTTGATCTCCTGAAAAACCTCCTACAAAAATATCCTGACGCAAATCCTGAGAGATAATTATCTCTTTAGAAATTGTCAAAGTCCAGATAGGTAATACAACCGAAGCTAAAACAGCTAACAATAAGACAATCCTGTTCATTTTAAAGAATGTCTCTTTTGAGAGAGCTACATTGTAGGCAAGATAAAACACTGATGTACAAACACTCACCTTTAGCAGATATAAAAGGAATATTGTCATTTCTTTTTATTGTTTGCATGTTCGATTTCTTCAATCAGCTTCTTTAACTCTTCAAGTTGTATTTTATCATTCTTAACAAAAGTTGATACAACATCCAGATAGGAGTTTTCAAAATACTTGTTGATAACACCCGTAATCTTTCCT